>NYTH01000001.1 GCA_002683405.1 Salinisphaeraceae bacterium
TGAAGAAGCACCTGCTGCTGAAGAAGCACCTGCTGCTGAAGAAGCACCTGCTGCTGAAGAAGCGCCTGCTGCTGAAGAAGCACCTGCTGCTGAAGAAACACCTGCTGCTGAAGAAGCACCTGCTGCTGAGGAAGCACCTGCTGCTGAGGAAGCACCTGCTGCTGAAGAAGCACCTGCTGCTGAGGAAGCACCTGCTGCTAAGGAAGCACCTGCTGCTGAGGAAGCACCTGCTGAAGAAGAAGAAAAAAAGGACGACGCTGAATAAGCGTATTGCCCTTCCCTCTCTAACGACAACTGCAAAAAGGCCGCACTCGCGGCCTTTTTTCATGTCTCCTATTCCCGAACTTCGCAGGGCATGAATCAGGACCAGTGTTTCCTTTTGGGCAAAATCACCAAGCCCTTCAGCTTCAAAGGCGAAGTCGTGCTGTGGATGGATGTGGATGACAAGTCGGCTTACATGGATGTGGCGACCCTTTGGATTCCGCAACAAAGCATCCTGGTTCCTTACGCGGTGGAATCCATCAAGGTCAACAAGGACCGCTTCGTGGTTCGATTGTCCGACGTCAACACGGAAGACCAAGCCAAAGGCCTCTCAGGCAAGGACGTGTGGCTTCCACTCACCGACATGGCGCCTTTGCCAGACGGGAAGTTTTACTTTCACGAGGTTCAGGGCTGGACGGCTGTGGACCGGGCCAGCGATGAAGCCGTGGGCACAATTCTTCACGTGGTCGACCAAGGTGCGTACCCCATGCTGGAAGTGGACTTTGGGGAAGGCAACACGGGATTCATCCCCTTGCCAGAGCATGTGACCATCGATGTGAAGCGTGACGCCCAAACCCTGGTCTTGGACCTGCCCGACGGATTGCTCGACGTGTATTTGGGCAAGGACGACACCGACATGGATGGCGGCGACGACGACTGGGAAGTTCCCGTGTAGGTTGTTCACAGGCTTGCGATTTTGGGTGTGAAGAATTGAGACGTCCCCCGCCAAGGGAAAGCGGCGGAGACGGAATACTTTGGAAGCAGTTCTTGGCATCACCGGCTTGACTTCATCATGAAGCAAGCCCCAACCACACTTCAACATGGCCACACCTCCTGCACCCAAGCGCGTTGGCAAAGCGCAACCCACGCCGAATCAACCCAGAGAGAAGGCCGCTCCCACGTCAAAGGGACGCAAGGATGTGACCACCAAGATTTTTGTGCTCGACACGTGTGTGTTGTTGTTTGACCACAGTGCGCTGACCAACTTCGAGGACAACAAAGTGGCGATTCCGATCACCGTTCTGGAAGAGCTGGACCGCTTCAAGGTGGGCAACGAGACCAAACACTTCGAGGCCCGTGAGTGCATCCGAATCCTCGATCGGCTGAGTCAATCGCATTCTCTTCAAGATTGGATTCCCGTTGAGAATGGCATGGAGGGACAGCTCCGCGTCATCATGGACACCGACTGCCCCGACGGCAATGCCTCGAGCGTGTTTTCGGAGCGCACCAACGACCACAAGATTTTGGACGCCGCGCTCTGCTTGCAGGCCAAAGAGCCGGAATCCAAGGTCATCCTCGTGTCGAAGGACATCAACCTCCGCCTCAAGGCCAAGGCGTTGAACCTTCCCGCCGAGGATTACCAAACAGGCAAGGTCAAAGACAACCGGCACATGTTCACCGGCCGCACCACCCTTGAAGGCGTGGACAGCGATGTCATCCGCAAGATGTATGTCGATGGCAACAGCCGCAAAATCACGGCGCTGGGCGACAACCGCCAAAACAACCATTTCTACATCTTGAAGGACGGCTCGGCAAGTGCCATGGGATTCTTCAACGAGAAGAAGCGCAACATCGAACGGGTCGACAAGTCGTACGCGTACGGCATCAAGCCGCGCAACGCCGAGCAAGCCTTTGCCCTTCACGCCATTCAGAACCCCGACATCAACCTCGTGACCATTTGCGGGGTGGCGGGAACGGGGAAAACCCTTCTCGCGCTTGCAGGCGCCCTCGAACAAAAGAACCGCTACGACCAAATCATCCTCGCCCGCCCCATTGTGGCGCTGAGCAACAAAGATTTGGGCTTTTTGCCAGGCGATGCGGAGGAGAAGATCAATCCCTACATGCAGCCGTTGTTCGACAACTTGAACTTCATCAAGAACCAGTTTGGCCCCAACGAGCGCAAGGCGCGGGCCATCGAGGACATGAAGGCGGAGGGCAAGATTCAGATCTCCCCGTTGGCCTACATCCGCGGCCGCTCGTTGTCCAACGTGATTTTCATCGTCGACGAGGCCCAAAACCTCACACCACACGAGGTCAAGACCATCATCACCCGTGCAGGCGAGAACACCAAAATCATCCTCACCGGCGACATCCGTCAAATCGACACGCCGTACCTCGACGAGCAGTCCAACGGGCTGACCTACGTCATCGACCGCCTGCGCGGAAAAGAATTGTATTGCCACATCTCCTTGGAGAAGGGCGAGCGCTCGGAGTTGGCCAACCTGGCCAACGACCACCTGTAAGGGATTTGACCCAGGCTCGCTGGGCCATCAACCTATTTTACCGGCGCACAATCCGGCGTGTCCAGGTCTTGCCGTTGTGGTGCACGCGCAGCACGTAGGTGCCTGACGCCAGAGGAAGCTCGAGTTGCCAGATTTCGCGGTTGACCGTGCCATGCGCGACACGTGAACCTGCAGGGATGTAGAGTTCCCACAACCCACCCACCGCCACGTCAGGCGCTTGAACCGTGACCTGCCCCATGGGCGCGGGGTTTGGATGCACGCGCAACGCAGACTTGACGTCGAGCTCGGCCATGCCCGAAACCACAGGAATCGACAAGGACTTCACACTCACCAATTCAGGCGCAGCGCCTTGGTCTTCGAACAGGGCTTGGAACGCCTGGATGGTGCTGTCCTGAATGTCGAACATCGGTGCGACCCACCGCGCGGGCATGCTTTGGTACCACACGCGTACGTCCACCGTCACATTGGCATTCGACGCGGGCGTGGCGGTCATGGCGTAGTGCACGCGGTCCAGTCCCTCCGCAGCCTCTTCGACGAAGTCGTCGTCCATCAATGCCGCGCCCTCCACACGGGTCGTGTCGTACACGGGATGGGTGTGGCTGAACCCGAGGGGAAGCAAACGGTTGTCCTTGGCCGACCCTGCCGCACGCTCCAGCACGTTGGTGGGTGTGCCGGTCACATCGACCGCCACAAGCTCATAGACCTGAACTTCATCTTCTTCGACAATGTCTGTGTAGTGGGGCTCAAACGTGCTGAGTCCCCCCTCATCCACGCCCACAAGGAATCCTCCGTCCTCCCACTTGCCGCTGTGCCACAGGGTGTCACCGTCCTGGTGGGCAACCACCTCAATCCATGCACGACGAGCCGGATAGCCTGAAGGGAATTTGTGGCCCGCCTTGTTTCGCACGCGGACACTCAACGTGCCCAAGTCGTCCACCCACGAAGCGTCCTCCACCGAAAGTTCTACCGTCTCGTGGCGCAGCAGATCCCGCGTCCAAGCAATGGTGCTGTCGAATTGTTCCTCCGTGGCGGTCAACCCAAGCGCGTCGATGTTGTCGCGCATGATTTCAAGCATCTGCACGTTGCCGCCCACCAACAAATGCTTGCTGAAGGGCTGGCGCGGTTCCAAGAACAGGTATCCCGAGCTGATGACCACCCCTTCTTCCACTTTGGGCATGTGGCAATCTTGGCATTCGGTCGGCGTGGCGCCGTCGTCGGCGTAGGCCGAGTTCAACCACTCGTGGTAGGTGGCTTGTTCCACGTAGTCTTGCCCCGTGGGGTTGCCTTCCAAGTCTGCCGTTTGGGTCACCAACGAGTGGCATCCGGCACACACCTCCGATCCATCCACGTGGGCACCGTAACCGATGTTGTAACCGGTGTAGGTCACCATTGGGGGCGTGTGCAGCGGCGCATCGTCTTTGCCTGCCCCGTACTGCCCGTAAATCATGGCGGTGTCAAACTCGAGCACGCCACTGAAGGTGTTGCCGACCGTGGGCGCCTGTTGGTGACACGCCACACAGCTCACACCGTCCATCGCCAAGGTGTCGTGAAACAACTGAGCCATGGCGTAGTGATCCTCGCCAAGGTGGTGTGCATTGAAGTGTCCAAGCGGTGCGTGACACGACGTGCATTTGTCCTCCAATTCCAATTGGTGGTCGGGATTGATGGCCACTTCATGAGCCACCTTGGCGCGCCAGAACGGATCTTTCGCGCTGTTGGCCATGAGGGAACTGCGCCACTGATCCGTGGGGTTGATGTCGTGCCCCTCCGCAGTCACGCTGGCGTATCCCACGGGGTCCGCACCGTGGCACCCTGCGCACTTTCCACTTCCCGTGAACAACGCGTTGGACGTGTCTGGCAAGTCGGCATACGCCGACATGAACGCCCGGCTGTGGTAGGGTTGCGCCTCGGCATGAAGGTACGAAGGCCGCGTGGCCCAAGAGGCCAACACTGCAATCGAGGCGAGGCCGAGGCCCCACAAAACTTTGGACGTGGTCGCGTTCATGGTCAGGAAACTAAAGGTCGGGCATTCGCGTTGCATGAACGCGAAAAGAAGTCACAGGATGCGCACCTGGCGGACCACGGGACGCCCCAAATGCTCGTTCAAGCGGTCCACAATGTCTTGCTTGCCATGCTGAAACTCCTCCTTCAGGGGACCGCTGTCAAGCATGCAAAGCAGGGTCCCGTCTTTCTGGAGGTGCAGTTTGCGGGTGCGATTTTCCACCGGCGTCCCAAACACTTCACGCCAAGCCTCCCGCACTTCCACTTCGTCGAGTTTGCCCTGCATCCGGGACACGCGCAAAAAATGCTGTATGACTTCCGCGAGCGGACGAGAACTGTTCTCGGCACGCTCGTAGTCAGCCGAGTTCCTCAAGACGGGCCGTCTGCGCTTTTTCATGCGTCCACGGTTTGAGGGATGACTTCGCCGCTTTGCACTTCAAACACCCGCACGTCTGCCCCAGTTGCGGCAAACATGTCCGGGATGCGGCCGAGGTGGGTGTCTGTGATGAACACCTGCCCAAACGTGCCGTTGGTGACGCGCTTCATGAGCGCCTCCACCCGCTTCTCGTCGATTTTGTCGAAGATGTCGTCGAGCAACAAAATGGGCTTCACCCCCGTCGCCTCCTCGATGAAGGACAATTGCGCCAAACGCAAGGCCACGAGAAACGACTTCTGCTGCCCTTGGCTTCCAAATCGCTTGAGGGCATGATCACCCAACGTGAACACCACGTCGTCTTTGTGCACCCCTACCGTGGTCCGACGCAACCGACGGTCCTCGTCTTGGGCGGCGAGCATCTTGGCCTCGATGGCCTCGGAATCCTCGCTGACATGGGTAGTCAACGTCAACCCCACCTGCTCTGCCCCACCTGAGATCTCTTCGTACGTGGCGAGGAATCCCGGCAAGAACGAATCGACAAACGACCTGCGGGCCTTGGCAATCACCGCCGCCTTGGGCGCAATGCGTGCGTTCCATGGCGCCAACAATCCCGCATCGAAGGTTCGGTTCTCTGCAAAGTACCGCAGCAAGGCGTTGCGCTGAACGAGGGCCTTGTTCACGTCAATGAGCGCCTCGAGGTAAGTCCGGTCGTATTGGCTGATGACGGCATCCATCCACTTTCGACGCATCTCACTGCCTCCTTGGATGAGCTCCGCATCATCTGGTGCGATCATGACAGCAGGAAACCGTCCGATGTGCTCTGCCAACCGCTTGTAAGGCTTGTCGTTTCGCTTGAATTGCTTCTTGGCGCCACGTTGCACCCCGCAGCTCACACGCTCTTTGGTGTCGAGGCGGTCAAAATCCCCTTGGACCAACATGAAGGGTTCGCCGTGGGCGATGTTTTGGGCATCAATGGGATTGAAATAGCTCTTGCAAAAGCACAAATAGTGCACTGCGTCAAGCACATTGGTCTTCCCGCTGCCGTTGTCTCCAAGAAAGCAATTCACCTGCGGACCGAGGCTCACATCCGCGCCGGAATGGTTTTTGAAATGAACCAAATGAAGATGTTCGAGCCGCATAGTGCGAATTTCTTATTTTTGGCCTCCGTTACCCAAATCTCATGGCGAAGAAAACGAACCAAGAAGAAACAATTGTGAATGTGGACGAGCTGTACAGCAAGTCTGAGCAATTCGTAGACAAGAACCGCAAACAGCTCACCCTCGGATTGGGTGGTGCTGCGGCCCTCATTCTCATTGTCATCGGCTACAGCAGCCTCGTGGTGGCTCCCAAGAACACCGCAGCAGAAGAAGCGGCCTTCATGGCAGAGCACTACTTCGCCAAGGACAGCGCGGACCTCGCGATGTTGGGCGACGGCTTGAACGCGGGCCTCGAGGAAATCCTCAGCGACCACAGCGGCACTCCTGCTGCGGCACGTGCGGCGTTTGAGCTCGGCATCATGCACCGCGACGCAGCCCGCTTTGACGAAGCTGTCGACGCCTTCAACCAGGCTGGTTTCAGCGACGACGTTTTCGGTCCTTTGACAGATGCCAACATCGGCGACTGCTTGGTGGAGCTCGGCGACCTCGAAGGCGCGGAAGGCCACTTCGCTTCTGCAGCCTCTGCGGCAGCATCAGGATTGGCCGCCAAGGCCCTCTCTCCCATGTGCTCCTACAAGCGTGCGCTCGTGTTGATTGAACTCGGCAACGAGGACAAGGCCCGCGGCGTTTTGGAGGACCTCGCGGAGGACTTCCCCAACTCGACGTACGCCGCCAACGCCATCGGTCTGGCTGGGTCTCTTGCCCGCTGATTCATGGCCACGGCAGGAAACAACCTGAGTTCCTACAAGTCTGAAGACTTGCCCAATGGTGCCCACTTCAAGGTGGGCATCGTTGTGTCTGAATGGAACCAAACCTACACGGGCGGCATGCTCGACGGTGCCCGCCAGGTCTTATCGGAATCTGGCGTCCCTGAAGCCAGCATCGCCGTTCACTGGGTGCCCGGCAGCTACGAATTGCCATTGGGTGCGCAATGGCTCGCCGAGCGCGACGACATCGACGGCGTCATCTGCATTGGGTCGGTGATCCGTGGCGAGACCGCCCACTTCGACTACGTGTGCAGCGCGGCTGCCCAAGGCATCCTTCGCGTGAATCAAGACACGGGCAAGCCCGTCATGTTTTGCGTGCTGACGGACGACACCGCTGAACAAGCCGCAGCCCGCTCGGGTGGCGAGCACGGCAACAAAGGTGTCGAGGCCGCTGTCGGCCTGCTGAAGATGCTTGCCCTTCGTTCTTCTCTTTGACTTTCCCCCTCATGAAGCAATTCATCACACTCTCCCTTGCCGTCGTGCTCGGCATGTTGACTGGTCCTTTGGCGCTTGGACAATATCCCGGTTGGCAACAACAAGTGTCGTATGACATGAACGTCGTGGTCGACACTGCCACCCACCAATACCAAGGCGACATGAAGGTGGTGTACACCAACAAGAGTCCCGAAACCTTGGACAAGGTTTTCTGGCACTTGTTCTTCAATGCCTTCCAACCGGGCAGCATGATGGATGTCCGCTCGCGGTCCATCTCTGACCCCGACCGTCGCGTGGGCAGCCGCATTGTCGAGCTTCCTGAAGACGAGTGGGGATGGCAGCGCATTGAATCCGTCAAGGTCAATGGCAAGACCGTGGCCTTTGTCGAGGACGGAACCATTTTGGAAGTGGCGTTGCCACGGGCATTGCGTCCCGGCAAGTCGGTGACGTTTGAGCTGGAGTGGAAAGCCCAGGTCCCACGCCAAATCCGCCGTTCAGGCTGGATGAACAAAGAAGGCGTGGAATACAGCATGACCCAATGGTACCCCAAGCTTTGTGAATTTGACCACCACGGGTGGCACACCAATCCCTACATCGGACGTGAATTCCACGGGATTTGGGGCAATTTCAACGTGCACATCCACCTACCCGAGGGCTACGGCATTGGGGCCACAGGCGTCAAGCAATCCACCACGTCAGCGCCCCTCCCCACAGGGTTGGCTGGCACCATCCACCACTACAAGGCGAGCAACGTCATCGACTTTGCTTGGGCCGCTGACCCCGACTTCATCGAAGAGACGGTCGACGCGGATGGCGTCACCCTTCGTTTGATTCACAAAGCCAATGCGGAAATCGACAGCAACTGGACGCTGCTTGCAGACTACGCGGCAAAAGCCATGGCGTACATCAACGAGGACATCGGTCCCTACATGTATCCTGAGTACACCGTGATTCAGGGTGGCGACGGTGGCATGGAGTATCCCATGATCACCTTGATCACAGGAGAGCGCTCCTTGCGCAGCTTGGTGGGTGTCACCGTCCACGAAATGGCACACAGTTGGTTCCAAGGGATGGTGGCCACCAACGAGAGCCTCCACGAATGGATGGACGAAGGATTCACTTCTTGGGCCGAGTCGCGCTGCATGGCCAGCTTGTTTGCCGACCCCATGAAACCCGATGAAAATCCACACAAGTGGGCCTACGCGAGCTACATCAACCAAAACCTCTCCGGCAACGAAGAGCCGTTAATCACGCACGCCGACCACTACAAAACCAACCGCGCCTACGGCGTCGGGGCCTACAGCAAGGGCGAGGTGTTGGTCGAACAGCTCGGGGCGGTCATGGGCACAGAGGTGCGTGACGAAGCCATGCGGACGTACTTCAAAAACTGGGCCTTCAAGCACCCCGGCCCCAACGACTTCAAGCGGGAGATGGAACGCGCTTCTGGTTTGGAGCTCGATTGGTACTTCCAATACATGATGCACACCACAGATGCCGTGGACTACGCCGTCGAAACCGTGGTGAATGACGAAGGGACGGTCACTGTGGAAATGAGTCGCCGAGGCGGCATGCCCATGCCGCAAGATGTCACGTTGACGTGGGAGGACGGTTCTGTCACCCGCGTTCACATTCCCCTTGTCATGATGCGCGGCCACCGTGCCTTGGCTGAAGGTGAAATCCTCGCCGCGGATTGGCCATGGGTAGACGTCAATTACACCTTGGAGGTGCCCTCGCAAGGCAAGTTGAGTGCCGTCACCTTGGATGCCAACGGGCTCCAAGCCGATGTGCACCGAGACAACAATGCCATCACGTTCGACTTGGATCGCGAACAAGAGGCGCGTCAATCGAACTGACCCCATGTTCCGTCAGCACGTTCAATGGCATTCTGCCGGAGTCGACAACGCCCTCCTTGTGGTGCTTGGCTTGGCACTGATGGGATGGCTGTCGCCGCAAGTTTGGACGTTTCAAGGCACCTTGCCCATCACTCCGCAGAGCCTCATCGTGGTCTTGTGGGGGGTGTTGTGGGGTTGGCAAGTCGGAACGGCCGCGGTGGCGTTGTACCTCGTCGCCGGTGGATTCGGTGCCCCTGTGTTCGCCGACGGCGCTTCGGGCTGGGTTCACTTCACGGGAAGCACCGCAGGGTTTTTGTTCGCATTTCCAATCGGAGCCTTGGTCGCAGGATGGTTTGCGGAACAGGTGACCCGCATGCGTTACGGCGCTTCTGCCTTGCTCCTGTTGCTGGGACAATTGGTCATTGTCCTCCTCGGCTTGGCCTACCAACGCGGCATCATTCCTGTCGAGGTTCCTCTTGTGGACAGCTTGCTTGACCTCATGCCACCGTTGCTTGTGAAGGCGGCACTTGGCACCTTGATCGTCGTCTTCGTGGGGCGTGGACTCACGGGACACAAACCTGCCCCTGAGGGTTCGTGACGGAGGCGCTACCTTGGCGCACCAAATCACAGCCATGAACATGCTCAAATCCCTTGCGGGTGGCTTGCTTCTCGTTGCCGTCGGTTGTTCGGCACCTGAAGTGGCTCCCTCCAAGAAATCCCAACTCGCCGCCGACATGAAACGCGCCACCGACCACCACAGCTTCAGCAAGCCCGAAGAAGCCGTCACCACGCATTTGAAGTGGGACGCCAAGGTTGATTTTGACCAACGCCAAATCACCGCCACAGCCACCTACCAGGTCCAAACGGCGAAAGACGCAGAACGCTTGTTGCTCGATTGCCGCGACCTCACCATTCACAGCGTGACCGTGGACGGCCAAGACGCTCCGTTCGAACTGGGACCGGTGCGCCCCTTCTTGGGACAGCCTCTGAGCATCCCTGTGACTGGAACCACGAAAGAGGTCAGCGTGGCATACACCACTTCGCCTGATGCCGCGGCCTTTCTCTGGGTCGAAGGCGAGTCGCCTTTCTTGTTCACGCAAAGCCAGGCCATCCTTGCGCGCACCTGGGTGCCTTGTCAGGACAGCCCCGGCGTTCGCTTTACCTACGAAGCCCATGTGGAGGTGCCCACCGAGTTGATGGCTTTGATGAGTGCCGTCAACCCGACCGAAAAATCGGCCGACGGGCACTACGACTTCGTCATGGAGCAGCCCATCCCCTCCTACCTCCTTGCCTTGGCCGTGGGCGATGTCGAATTCCGGAGTGTCGGAGCGCACACCGGGGTGTACGCCACCTCGGATTTGATTGACGCCTCGGAATACGAGTTCGCCGAAATGGAGGACATGCTGGTGGCGGCCGAGGAGCTCTATGGCAAATACGCTTGGGAACGTTATGACCTGCTCGTGCTCCCTGCAGCATTCCCCTTTGGCGGCATGGAGAACCCGCGACTGACGTTTGCCACCCCCACCATCATCGCAGGAGATCGCAGCCTCGTTTCCCTTGTGGCGCACGAGCTCGCGCACAGCTGGAGTGGCAACCTCGTGACCAATGCGACGTGGGATGACTTTTGGCTCAACGAAGGCTTTACCGTGTACTTCGAGCAACGCATCATGGAGGCCGTCTACGGCCGCGACATCAGTGAAATGCTCAGCACCCTGAGCTACCAAGGACTGGTCGACGAGGTAGATGCCATCATGGACGTCAACCCCAACGACACCCACCTTCGCCTGCACTTGAAAGACCGCGACCCGGACGATGGCATGACGGCCATTGCATACGACAAGGGCTACTTCTTCCTTCGCCTTCTCGAAGAGACCGTGGGACGCGAAACGTTCGACAACTTCCTGAAGACGTACTTCACATCACATGCCTTCCAAGTCATGGACACCGACACGTTCCTCGACTACCTCGACGACAACTTGCTCAACACGGAAGAACTCCGGAGTGCGGTGAATGTCCCTGCATGGGTGGACGGACAAGGGCTCCCAAGCAACTGCCCGGAGGTGAAGAGTGCGCGCATCGAGCGTGTGGACGCCACCCTGAACGCTTGGATTCAAGGAACCACGGCTTCCGACGCCCTGCCCTGGTCTGATTGGCTTTACCAGGAGCGCTACCGCTTCCTGTCCAACCTGCCTGACAACACCGAAGCCGCTCGTTTGGCTGAGTTGGATGCCGCATGGGACATCAACAGCACAGGCAACAATGAAGTGTTGTTTGCGTGGTTGGAACAAGCCGTACGCAGCCAACACACGCCGGCGTACGACCGCTTGCGCACCTTCCTCGTGGGCGTGGGACGACGCAAGTTCTTGACCCCCATCTACAAGGCCTTGGTTGAAACAGGACAAGCCGACCTTGCACGTGACATTTACAAGGAAGCCCGCCCCCTTTACCACAGCGTGGCGACGGGCACCATGGATGAATTGCTCGGCGTCGAAGGCTGAGCATCACACCATGCAACACACAAAAAAGGCACCCTCATGGGTGCCTTTTTTCATGGCTTTCAATGCCATGGTTGTTGGTCAGGTCATCGGATGATGGTCACCACGCCGAAGACCTCCTTTCTGAAGCTTTCGTCTTCGATGCTGTGGACTTCGATGCGGTACGAGTAAGGACCGTTGGGCACGTAGTGCTGGCCCTCCTCACCCACTTGACCATACCATGCGTCGGTCGGATCTGTGGTGCTCCAAATCAACTCTCCCCAGCGGTTCCAAATTTCAAACTCAAAACGGTCTGGGTCGATGTCTGTCCCCTCCACAAAGAAGGCGTCGTTGTATCCGTCGTTGTTGGGCGTGAATGACGTCGGGATGAACAGGTTGAACATGCTCTGAATCTCGATTTGGCGGTTCACCACATTCACGCATCCGTTGGCATCGGTGATTTGCAACTGAACCGGGTAAATGCCTCCTTCAGTCACAGGAAATTCAAACACGGGGTCCTGCTCAAAGCTGTACCCAAGCGGATTGAACGTGTTGAACGTCCAGAACCACTCCACCACATCTGCCGTTGAGTAGCCGTCAAACGTGATTTCTGTTTCCGGCGCACGGGTGGGTTGTGGCCCGGCGAAGTATCCCACCTCCGGAATCGGATACACGTTGATGTAGGCCTCTTCCACTTGGGTGTACTCGCATCCACCAGCCAGAGAGGTGACGGTCAAAGAAACGTCATAGAAGCCAGGCTGGCCAAAGGTCTTCACCGTATTCGACTCTCCCGCAAAGGTGCCGTCACCAAACGCCCACAAGCTTGAGGTGATGAGCGAAGGGTCGGTTTCGTTCGTGAACAGGAAGGTGCCCGTCCCGCAGGCATCTGTCGTGTCGGCTGAGAACGCAATGGGCACAGGGCTCTCGAGGACCACCTCAGAGCACATCGTGGCCGGCGGCGTTTCACAGTCGTCGTTGACCGTCACACAATACGTGCCCGTGCTCGGCGGGAACGTCCAAATGGATTCTTCGTCTTCGTTCAACACGTTGCCCTCAAACGTCCAAGCATACGTGTAACCCGATCCAGAGCCCCCGTTTGATGCCGAGGCGTCGAGGTAGGCCTCTTCTCCGCTGCACAAGAAATCCGAGGCCACGAGGTCGGCATTGATGGGCGCCAACACATTCACCCCCACAGCGTACTCGGCCGTTGGGCAGCCGTTGACGTCAAAACCTTGGACAGTGTATCCTGTGGAGACGTTGGGGGACACTTGTTGAACAGGACCGTTGGGGAGACCGTTGTCCCAAACGTAGGTCCAGACATTCAACGGGTCTTGGTCGGAAGACACCTCAAGGGTTGCTGTTCCACCCAAGCAGATGACTTGGTTGGGAGGCGTGTTGAGAAACAACGGCTCCGGCTCCTCCAACAGGATGGGGAAATTGTAAACGCACCCAACGGCGTCGTACACCACCACCGTGTAGTCGCCAGGCACAAGATCATTTTTGTTGAAGTCATTGATGTTGTCCCACACCAAGGTTTCGATGGGTGTCGGTCCTGCCGAGGCTTCATACAATTCAATGGTAAACGGCCCTTCAGGTGCGTTGGCATCCTCGAAGATATCCACCGAAATCACCCCGTCGTTGGCAAAACATGAAGGCTGCAAAAAAGCGACATCAAACTCAAAGCCGGGCTCCACCAGCACCACGTCGGTGGCTTGGCAGTTGTCGAATCCAACCGGCTCCACATACAGCGTGAATTCAATCGGCTCACCCTCAAAATCAATCACCGTGGGTTGCGCCAAGGTGTTGTCGTCCAAATATTCTGCGGGTTCCCACAGCCAATCGTACGAGCAAACATCGCCGCTGCCCGCACAGGTGGCGCAGAAGGCCAGTGGGTCAAAGTTTCCAGATTCACAGCTCACGGAACCGTCAGACGTCAAAACGATGGTCAAACATCCAGATGGGTTGGTCGCCATGAAATCCACGCCTGTGAAGTCTCCATTTGTTGTGACAATCAATGGCGCCGTCTCGTCGGGACCGTCGTACACTGACATGAAATCACAGCATGTCTCAAGGAACCCTCCCGTGAAATTGAGGCTCATCATGGTCCCATCCCCTGGGGTGTCTGGGCAATAGGTGTAGGTCACGTTTTCACCGTTGCCAAGGCAAATCTCAAAGCTGCCCGCATCCCCACCGCACGCGGAGACACCTCCGTCGTCAATGGCGCCGAGGAGCGTGACAGGGTCGCTACAGAAAATCTGATCAGGCCCCGCAGTGATGAACGTTCCAGGGTTGTCAATCACCTCGACGGTGAGCGTGGTGTCCCACGTGCACCCAAAGTTGTTGGTCACGACATAGCCAAACTCAAAAGTCCCGGGATCGGGGAACATCAAATCGACGTAGTTCCCATCGTCACTGACATCGACAACGCCCGTTTCCGAGGTGCTGAGAATGTTGTCAATGTCGCCAACAGGGTGCCAGTATGAGCTGTCCGCCTCCAGGCCAATGACCGGCGTGAAGGTGGTCACTCCAGGAACAATCTCCGGGTTGAAATCAATGCCCCACTCAAACAACGTCCCGTTGTCCGCGGCCCACTGATCGATGACGTTGAAGGTCCAAATGCCATTCAGCGGGCAGCCCACAAAGTCGCACAAATCCCCACATGGCAGGTAAGTTCCAGCCGGCATGGGATTGCCTACGTCTGGGTTGTTGGCATCATCCAACACCCATTCCGCATCCATGTTCCAAGAGTAATCAAAGCCCTCACCATCCACAATCCCAAGGTCGTTGCCTCCCAAATCGTCAGGCGTGCATCCCGTGGGGTCCGGTCCGCCAGAAGCCCCATTGTCCATCAACAACACCTCAGTTCCATCGGGGCAAGTGATCCAAAAACTCAAATCCCCAATGAAGCTGTGCTCGATGTTCGCCGTGATCAATTCAATGTCATCGCAATCTTCGAGGACTTGGTCGGTGTCAAAGAAGTCGATGAACAACTCAGATGTGAACGCCACGCCGGTTGCATCAGGCAAATCGGCCAATTCGGAAACCCCGACAGGTGGCAGTGCAGTCCACGTGATGCTTTGGACGGGGTTGCCATTGAGGAAGCCTGGTGCGTCCTCGCAAAGCGGGGTCGTGACCTCCGTATTGAAAATCGGGATGGTCGACACCAAGACCTGATGAGGCAGCAAGTTGGTGCTGTTGCAGTTGTTGATGTCTTGCACCACCAAAGTCACGATGTACTCCCCTGGCACAGAATAACTGTGGCCAAGCTGATACCCATCGGAGACTGCCGTGGTTTCCACCGTTCCATCTCCCCAGTTCCAAATCAAAGAATCGACTGGAAACTCGGGGGCACCTGGCAAAGACCCACTGGCATCAAAAGTCACAACCTCATCAGGGCATACGCCCACACTGATGGGGTTGTCAGGGAATGGTGCAGGACTCACCAACTCGATGCCCGCTTCGGGGTACGAGCAAGGGGTCACACAGGTCACTTCGGCCACCCAGCCCTGGTCGCCACCCGTGGCGTTGTTGTTCACATTGAACTGAAAGGTCACACAGCCCGTCGGGTTGTCAATCGAAGCGGTGATGCTCACTCCCACAAAAGAGTTGCCCGTACCTGCCCCCACCAAATCGGCGCCGGTGTTGTCGCCGTTGAACGCCAGGAGAACATCGTTGTTGTTGGGGTTGGCGTTGGTCTGAAGGTCAAACGACAAAAAGTTCACCTGCACGGCGTCCCCTGGCTCGTTGGGGCACAAGGTGATGGTGTAATCCTGGTTGGAGTATGGATCTTGGAAATCCGTTCCATTGCTGTTGTCGTCCGTGAAATAGATCGTTTCAGCGGCGTTGCAGTCCACTGTGACAACGCCTCCGTTAGAGATGGGAATCACAATGCCTTCTTGGGCCTGAGCGCTGTTCAAACAGAGCACCAGAGCCATCACCATCACTGCGAAAAAACGAGTTCCTTGCTTCATGTTCATGTCGAGACAATTCCCTGTAAAAATAGACCAAAGAAGAGACCCAAAGACAACCCCAAGAGTTGCACCTGTCCACGAGTGGAATCAAAAAAATGTCAGCAACTTCAGCGCTCAATGCGCAGACGGTCTGTGAAGAGGCGTGGCGTGCCGTCCAAATCGAGGCAGCGTACCGTCCACGTGTAGGTCGCGCGGTCTTTGGCCACCTCGCCATTGGGCAAGGAACCGTCCCAAGGCTGGCCCGCATCTGAGGTGCGGTACACCTCCTCTCCTTGCGCATTCACAACGACCATTTCCCAGGCCTGATCCATGTCCTTCAAGCCATGGGGCAAGAACGTGTCGTAGTGGCCGTCGCCGTTGGGGCTGAAGCGCGCTTGCGCAAGCAGTCCATGGCGGTCTCCAATGTGAATGTCGTGATGGGCTTCGTCCAAACACCCGTGACGGTTGCTCGCCACCAAATTCACCGGGTACACCCCAGGAACCTCCAACTGGACCAATCCTTTTTGGAATGCCTCACCATCCACCACCCATTGGGCAGACGTGGCGTCAGGCGTTTGGTTGTTGAGCTGAACACGGACCTTGTTCCCCTTCACAGTGGACGGGAACGCCCACGCAAAGGTCGCTTCCGGCTTGGGAAGCACCGTGATCATGTTTTGGATGGTGCGGGTGCTGATGCTGCCCTCGCCCGGAGGACGCACCGACAATGTGATGTCGTAGGTGCCCGGGCGCGTGAAAATGTGACGTGGTGCCGGATCGCTCGAGAAGTGACCATCACCAAAGTTCCAGAGGAAACTCATGGTGCGGTCGACCCCTGAAAGTTCAAACGCCACCTCTACCCCTTCGCACGCTTCGCGAACTGAGGCGTCAAATGGCAATTCGGCGAGCAAACGCTCCATGCGCTCGTCTTCGTTTTCGGCAACATCCGAAGCCGTTGTGCTGCTGGAGGGCTCGGGCTGTATGGGGGGCGCATCTGACGCCGTTTGAGACCCGGACGGGGATGCCTTTGATGGAGCCTCGGAGGAGTTTTCCGCGGCGAGCGACGCTTCGACAAGTTCGACCTCTGCCTCGGCATCCAGCACGTCTTCCACAAAGCCCTCGGTGACGCTCGTAAACTCTGCCCACGCCTCGTCAAAGGATTGGCCATCTTCGGTCCCGGAAGTGTCGACCACCTCTTGCTCAGCGACAAAGGCACGTTCAACAACAGGCTTGGCCACCCACATGAGTGCGCCGCCCGCGGCCACAGCGGCAGCCACCGCCCAGCGATTCATGCCACGACCGGTCGACGATGTCGCTTCCGCGGCCTGAGTCGCGTCGCGAGACCGCTCGAACTCCGCCCAATTCGCGTGGACGTTGGGTTCGAAGCCGTCAAAGGACTGCTTCAGCTGGTCGTCAAATGGATGGTCACTGGACATGATGGTCTTTTCCTTTTCGAGTCAACAACAAATCGCGAAGGTTTCGTCTTGCCTTGGCAAGATTCGACTTCGAGGTTCCAACACTGATGCCCAATCGATCGGAGATCTCTTGGTGCCCCAGGTTGTCAAAGACATAGAGGTTGAACACCGTCCTGTACATCGGCGTCAGATGCTCCATGGCATCCAACACGTCATGAACGGTGAACGTTGCGTCTTCCTCCTCTTCCATCTCCCAACCTCCATCTTCGTCAACAGGTTCAAAAGACCCCTCGTCTCCGAGGACCCAACCCGCCGCGTTTCTGCGACGGATGGCGTCAATTGCCGTATTCACCATGATGCGACGCATCCAGCCTTCGAAAGAACCTTTGAAGGTGTACCCCTCGATGTTGTTGAACACCTTGAGGAACCCTTCTTGCACAATGTCTTGCACGCTGTCCGGGTCGGACATGTAGCGGAGGCACACCCCAAACATCAAGCGGTAATACCGCTCGAAAATGAAACGCTGCGCCCGGCGTTCGCCGAGTTGGCAGGCTTCGATGTAAGGGCGCAATTCTGCTTCGTGCATGACGTTGGCCGCTTCTTTGACGCAGGCCATTTGAAAGGGTTGCCTCACGTCCGATGGCGTTTTGGGGAAGGTCGGGGAAATCCATGCCAAAACCAACACCCGCCTCACTCGGCCATCCTACCTTTGCCCCATGAGAGTTGTTGTAGGCTTGTCTGGCGGCGTCGATTCGAGCGTCACGGCCCATTTGCTTCAAGCGGAGGGCCATGAGGTCATCGGCCTGTTCATGCGGAACTGGAACGACGAGAGCGTCACCATCAACAACGAGTGTCCGTGGATTGACGACGCCAACGACGCCATGCTCGTGGCCAACCATTTGGGCATCCCCTTCCAAGTCATGGATTTGAGCGCAGAATACAAAGAGCGCATCGTCGACTACATGTTTGCCGAATACGCGGCCGGGCGCACCCCCAATCCCGACGTGTTGTGCAACCGCGAGGTGAAGTTTGACCTCTTCCTCGAGGCTGCTTTAAAACTGGGGGCTGAAGTGGTGGCCACAGGGCACTATTGCCGCAAGGTGACCGACGACCAAGGGGTACATCACTTGATCGCGGGCAAGGATGGCAACAAGGACCAGAGTTATTTCCTCTGCCAATTGAACCAAGAACAACTGGGACGAGCCCTCTTCCCCATTGGGGAGTTGGACAAACCCGAGGTGCGTCAAATCGCGGCAGACATCGGATTGCCGACTGCAGACAAAAAGGACTCCCAAGGATTGTGTTTCATCGGCAAGGTGCGTCTCCCCGATTTCTTGCAACAGCAACTCGCGGTGAAGCGTGGCGACATTGTGGAAATCGAGGCGGGTCACGAGGTCTTTGAGCGCGAGGGCGACGATTTGGCCACGCGGGCGCAGGCTTTCCCCCTTCGCCCCGACATGGGCACGGTGGTGGGCCAACACGACGGCGCCCACTTTTTCACCGTCGGCCAACGCAAAGGCCTGCAGGTGGGCGGCAAGCCCGAGCCGTTGTTTGTGATCGGCACGTGTGTCGACACCAACACGGTCTTCGTGGGCCAAGGCGACCACCACCCTGGATTGTACAGGACAGCGCTGAAGTTGGAATCACCGCATTGGGTGAATCCCGCCGCAGCCTTCGAAGGACCAGACGGGCAGGCGCTGGGATTGCGCATCCGCTACCGACAACCGTTGCAAGAGGGTCGCTTGGTTTGCGCATCAGACGGGCAATGGTACATGGACTTTGACACGCCTCAGCGCGGCATCGCGGCGGGCCAATTTGCAGCATGGCACGGCGGCGAGCATGGCGATGAGGTGTTGGGGTCAGCCGTCATCGCAGGTTGATGCCATCGTGTCAACAAGGCCGTCGCACACCCAAAAAAGGGAAGCTTGAAGCAGGTCAGGCGTGGCCTTCGAGTCGCGTCAAGATGCGGTAGTCGGTGCGCTCGGGGTTGTTCCGAGAAAGCATTTCTGCCAAGAATCCTGAGAGAAAGAACTGGGCTCCGAGGATCATGCCGGTGAGGGCCACATAGAACCAACTGAGGTCGGCCAAGTTTTTGGCGGGCATGCTGTTGGCAAGCGCGTAGAGCTTGTACCCTCCAATGCCGAGGAAGAGCGAAAAACTCACCAGGAACATCAACAGGCCCACCAGCCCAAAGAAGTGCATCGGCTTTCGTCCAAAACGGCCAATGAAGCCCACAGTCATGAGGTCAAGCAGCCCATTGGTGAACCGCTCCAAGCCAAATTTGCTCACCCCATACGGACGGGCGTGGTGGGTCACCACCTTCTCTCCAATCTTGTCGAAGCCGGCGGTTTTGGCCAGCATGGGGATGTAGCGGTGCATCTCACCCTGCACCTCAATTGCCTTGACGACGTGCCAACGGTAGCACTTCAGACCGCAATTGAAATCGTGCAAGTGAATGCCACTGATCCGACGTGTGGCCCAGTTGTAGAGCTTGGTGGGGATCGTTTTGCTCAGCGGATCATGGCGCTTCTTCTTCCATCCGCTGACGAGGTCCAAACCGCCGTCCAACAACTGCTGACGCATGGGTGGCAATTCCTCTGGGTCGTCTTGGAGGTCGGCGTCCATCGTGAACACCACGGCGCCTTGGGCCGCTTCAAACCCCTTTTGCAAGGCTGCGCTCTTCCCGTAGTTCCGGGCAAAGCGGATGCCGCGCACCGTGTCGGGCTGGGCTGTGTGCAATTCGGAAATCACAGACCACGAGGCGTCCTGGCTCCCGTCGTCGATGAAAATCACTTCGTACGTCAGTCCGTGAAGCACGCGGTCAATGCCCGCTTTCAGTTCCCGCAGGCTTTCTTCTTCGTCGAGGAGCGGCACGACGACCGTCACGTCCAATGTGGGTTGGCCTTGCATGAGTTAGGCGAATTCGGTGTTGGCGTTTTTGCGGGTAACAGCCGCAACAATCAAGGAGACCACGGCCCACATGAGCATGCCGCCAGCGGAATTTTTGGCCAGCCCCTTCCAGGTGTAGGCCTCTTTCATCGCCGATTTGATCTCTTTCATTTGCATGTCAAGAATGTCTCCACTCACGCCAAAACCTTCCATCATCGCCCTCGTCTTCTCGAGGGTGAGCTGTTCCAGCACGCCGGGCAACTCAGGGGCAATGACCTGATAGAGCAGCAGCGTCAAGGCTGCACTCAACACCTGCGCCACCAGAGCCACCGTCATCGAAGCCACCCAAGCCTGGCCAAAAGACAAGACGTTGCCGTTGGCTTTCCGGGCTGCCACCGTGCCTGTGAACAGGCAAACCACCAAGATGAGCAAGGCCAAAATGCCCACGTACCACTCGGCCAAAAGGTTCATGTTGACGAGGTACAGGACCATCAATACGGCAAAATTCACCGCTGCGCCGATGGCACCATGCATGCTTGTGACGTTGAAATGTGACATGGCGTGCAAGGTAGGGACGCAACGTGCATATCTTTGCGCCGGGGCAAGTCTCTTGCGACCAGCTCCCGCAGAATCCCCCAGGGCCGGAAGGCAGCAAGGGTATGCGGTTGTAGCGGTGCGACAAGAATCGCTTGCCCTTTTTTCATGCCCTGAAGTGGAGGTGCAACGCCCCTATCTTCGGACCGTCAATCCAGATGCCATGAATCCTTCAGACATCCGCCCCATCACCAAGCTTCTTGTGGCCAACCGTGGCGAAATCGCCGTCCGCGTCATGCGAACCGCACGCGACATGGGCATTTCCACCGTCGCCGTATACAGCGAAGCGGACGCGCAAGCGCCCCATGTTCTGGCCGCCGATGAGGCGGTGTGTGTGGGTCCTGCGCCCAGCAGCGAGAGCTACCTCATCATCGACCGGATTGTGGAAGCCGCGTTGAACACCGGTGCGGACGCCATACACCCAGGGTACGGATTCTTGAGCGAGAACGCCGAATTCGCCGAGGCGGTGGAGCGGGCAGGCATCCGGTTTGTGGGACCCCACCCCCACGCGATTCGCGTAATGGGTTCCAAACTCGCGGCCAAAGAAGCTGTGGCGGCACGAAACATCCCCATGGTGCCCGGCACCGAGGGTGCCGTGTCGGACCCTGCAGAGGCCAAGCGCGAGGCGGAACGCATTGGCTTCCCCCTGTTGATCAAAGCCAGTGCTGGCGGTGGCGGCAAGGGCATGCGTGCGGTTCATGACCCCGCGGCTCTTGAAGGCGAATTGCAGCGCGCCATTTCAGAGGCCGAGCGGTCTTTTGGCGACGGCGCCGTGTTCATCGAGCGCTTGGTGCAACAGCCGCGTCACATTGAAATTCAAGTGTTGTGCGACACGCACGGGAATGCGGTGCATTTGTTTGAGCGGGAGTGCAGCATCCAGCGTCGACACCAAAAGGTGGTCGAGGAAGCGCCCTCTGCCCTGCTCGACGATGCGTTGCGTGCGGAGATGGGACAATGTGCCATTGAAGTGGCGCGGGCATGCGATTACGTCGGGGCCGGCACGGTCGAATTCTTGGTCGATGCATCCAGGGAATTCTTCTTCCTCGAAATGAACACGCGCCTCCAAGTGGAACACCCGGTCACCGAGATGATCACCGGCGTCGACTTGGTGCGTGAGCAGATTCGCATTGCCGAAGGGCATCCCATTTCATTCACCCAGGACGACCTCACCATTCAAGGCCATGCGCTCGAATTGCGCGTGTACGCCGAAGACGTGGCGGGCGGATTCTTGCCGAGCACAGGCACCTTGACGCGTTACCGCCCTCCCATGGGCTCGGGCGTCCGCGTCGACGACGGCGTGGCTGAGGGCGGCGAAGTCAGCATGCACTACGACCCGATGCTGGCCAAGTTGTGCACACACGGCCCCACCCGCGAGGCGGCGATTGAGCGGATGCTGCGCGCCATTGACGAGTACGAAGTGCACGGGGTGGACACGACCTTGGCATTTGGTCACTTCGCCATGAACCACGAGGCCTTCCGTTCCGGCAACTTTGACACGGGGTTTGTGGCAGAGCACTTTTCTCCGGAAAAACTGGACCGCCCCTTCCCTTGCGACGACGCCACCGCGGCGGACTTGATTCTTGGTGCCATGGACCGACTCAAGGATGAAGAACACGCAGCCACAATGCCCGCCGAAGCGCCCAACGCGTGGCGAATGCGCGTGCGCTGATTCAACACGTCGACGAAGCGACAAGGGCGCTCGGATGCTTCAGCTGCCAGTCCCCACTCAGCACAGCTCGGCACGCCACCGCGATTCGAGGCGTGTGAGCCCCTCGACCGCGCCACATCGGTGCAACTCGACCCTGCCTCCTCCCTCGAGGGGCGTGTGGGGATCCACCACGTGGATGGGCGCATCAGGCGGTGCGTACCCCACGAGCCCGGCCGCGGGATAGACCTGCAACGACGTCCCCACGACGATGACCACATCGGCCGCAGCGACCACGTACATGGCCGCGTCAATCAAGGGTACCGCTTCGCCGAACCACACGATGTGTGGACGCAACTGCGCCCCATCGGGCCCGACATCGCCAAGGTTCAATTCCGTGCCTGGCAGATCGAGGACCAGATCGTCGCGCTGGGTGGAACGTGCTTTTCTGATTTCCCCGTGCAAATGCAGCACGCGGGTGCTTCCGGCGCGCTCGTGGAGATCATCCACGTTTTGGGTGACAATGTGCACGTCAAACAACGATTCCAGCCGTGCGAGGGCGCGATGTCCTTCGTTGGGTTGGGCATCGACGATTTGGCGACGGCGCTGGTTGTAGAATTCAAGCACCAATTCCGGGTTGGCTTTGAAGCCTTCCGGCGAGGCCACTTCCTCGACCCGATGCCCTTCCCAAAGGCCATCTGCACCACGAAACGTCGCGATGCCTGACTCGGCACTCATGCCGGCGCCGCTGAGGACGACGAGTTTGGGCTTGGAGGTCTGCATGGGAAGCAAAGGACGGGAAAACTGCACCGGAAAGCGTCACTTGTTCACAACGGCCGCCATCCGGCCTAGGCTCCTTCTATCTTTGCAAGCGATGAGCGAACGTCAATTCATTGTCTACGATTTGGAGGCCACATGCTGGCGCAGCCGGAAGCCTCGAAAGGTCGAAATCATTGAGATTGGCGCCGTGAAGCTCAACGAGAACCTCGAGATCATCGGCGACTTCTGCCAGTTCGTTCGACCCAAGCTTCACCCCGAAATCAGCCCGTTCTGCACCAAGCTCACGAGCATTGTCCAGGACGACATCGAAGACGCGCCTTTGTTTGACGAAGCCATCGAGCTGTTTGAGGATTGGGTGGGGTTTGACGACACACGCTCCATGCTCATGAGCTGGGGGGAATTTGACCGTCGTCAGTTTGCCAACGACGCGCGGTTGCACAACATGGATTTGCCTTGGCTCAAATACTGGGCCTGCCTCCAGCGTCACTACAGCCGTTGGAAAGGGTCCAAGAACCAAATTGGCCTGAAAAACGCCCTCGACATGGAGGGACTCAGTTTTGACGGGACGCAGCACCGTGCGATTGAGGATGCGCGGAACATGGCGAAGCTCTTTGCCAAGGTGGCCAAACCCCTCTCCATCGTCTGAGTCGCCATGCGTGAGACGTGGTTTCTGTTCCGGCATTTTTGGAAGGCCGACGTGCGCGCACAGCACAGCATCGCGGGCTTGGTGTTGTTCGCCATTGCCACGGTTTACGCGGCTTACCAAGTGGTGCAGGGACGTCCCGAGCCTGAAACATGGAACGCGTTGGCGTGGATCATCCTGCTCTTCACCGCGTTCAACGGCGTGAGCCGAACCTTGGAAGAAGACCGAAGCGAGGTGCTTGCCTACCTGCGAACCACCGTGCAACCGCTCCATTTCATGTTGGCCCGAACCCTGCACAACGTCGTGGTCTTGACGGGGCTCGCCTGCTTGGTCGTGTTCTTCATGGGCCTGCTGCTGGGCTGGGCAAAATTGGACGGCATGCGCATCGCCGGGTTTGTCGGCGGCATGGCACTGACAGCTGTGGCGCTTGGCACCACGTTGACCTTGCTTGCACTCATTGCGGCACGTGCCGGTGCCGGGTTTGGGATGACGGCCGTGTTGGGCCTGCCCTTGGTCCTGCCCGTGGTCCTCGTCTCCACCACCTTGGGGAGTGAACTGATGTCGGGCGTCTTGTTGGCCGACACCTGGCACAACTTCGCATTTCTTGGGGCCTTGGCGGCCGGTTCAGGGGTCTTTGGCGCCGTGCTCTTCCCGTACCTTTGGCGCGCCTCATGAGTCAATCCCAGGAAACCACCTCTCCCCGTGTTTGGGCCATTCGCTTGGTCGGGCTGGTCTTGCTCGGCTACACCTTCTTCATGACGTTCACGGTGCCGCTTGGCCCCGGGATTGAAGATGTCCGAGTGAACCGAACCGAACTGACCGAAGACGGCGCCGTCTACGAAGTCGAAATCCTGGGACACGGCACGCACTTCACCACTTCCGAGCCTCGGGTGTTTTTGCGTCGCGGCGACAACGTGAAGTCAGCCACCGCCATCAAAGCCGCGAACGACGAATCATTGAAGTGCCGGATTCGGCTGCCCAAGTTTGTGCCTGCCGCCAGTTTTGACGTGTTTGTCAATGGCAAACAAGACGGGACCATCAGTTACGCCAATGGCTTCTTTGCCACCGGATTGGAAGCCGTGGCCAAGGCCAAATTCCCGTCCAATCCGGCCATTCTGGCCAACTTGGAGGCAGCGGATTTGGACTTCCACTTCCCATTCCAACCCAACATCATGGAGAGCATTCGCAACCTCATGTTGCACGTGCCGATGTGGTTCACCATGTTCCTGCTGATGGGCATCAGCTTCGCCCAAAGCATCCGCACCCTTCGCGTCGGCGGAGACCTCGACCGCGACCAACGCGCCGTGGCGGCGGTGAAGGTGGGTCTTTGGTTTGGGGTGTTGGGATTGTTGACGGGCAGCCTGTGGGCGCGCTTCACATGGGGCGCGTGGTGGGTGGACGACCCACAACTCAACGGCGCCTTCGTGACCGTCATGGTGTACGCGGGCTACTTGGTGCTTCGCGGCTCCATCCAAGATGCCAAACTCCGTTCCCGCCTCTCAGCCGTGTACAACCTCTTTGGGTTCTGCTTGCTGGTGGTGTTGCTCATGGTGCTTCCTCGCTTCACGGAGAGCCTGCACCCGGGCAAGGGCGGCAACCCCGCGTTCAGCAGCTACGACCTCGACAGCGCGTTGCGCGCGGCGTTCTACCCTGCCGTGTTGGGCTGGATGATCCTCGGCACGTGGATGTACCGCTTGCAATTGCGCATCGAACAGACCCGTGAACGCATCGCAGAAGCGCAACTCACCAGGACAAACATGCCCTTGGCCTTGCTCTTTGTGACGCCGGCCTCAACAAGCTCGTTGGAATCGGTGTTCATGGCTTCAGGCAAGATGCCCGTGGTGGTGGGCGTGGCGGTCATCATCCTCGCAGGCTTGGGCCTGTGGTGGGTGCGGACTGCAAGAACGCTCCAGCGCTTGTCGGAAGAAGAAAACACGCTCAACGGAACACACAACGCATGAAGCGCACGCACATCGTCCTCCTGCTGCTCGTCGCCGGTTTGATGGGCACGTTTGTGGCCAGCATCACTAGCACCAGCCGCTCCGTGGATTTCGCCACGGCCTTTGCAGACCCCGGCACCGAGTACAAAGTGTCCGGCACGTTGGCCGTGGACTATCCCGTGGAATACGACCCGCAGGTGAACACCTCGCTCACCAAATTCCACCTGACCGACAAAAGCGGTGCGGTGCATGAGGTTTGGCTGGAAAAGGCCAAACCCACTGGCTTGGAGCGCTCCGAGAGCATTGACCTCTATGGCAAAGCGGGCGACGGCCACTTTCGTGCGACGGAGATGCTCATGAAGTGTCCTTCCAAGTACAACCAGCAAAACCACCTGTTGGACACCGACGCTTGATGGAATACCTCGGGGAATGGATGTGGGCAGCGTACCTCGGCCGATTCCTGGTCGCGGTGGCGTTTGCGTCGGCCTTGCTTGCCACGGTCGCCTTTGTGCGCGGCAACCTCCAGCTGGGACGCGGGGCGTTCGTGACGCATGCGGCAAGCACCTTGGGAGTCATCGCGCTGATTTTTGTGCTCTTCTTCGGGCATCGCTACGAATTCCAATACATCTGGAAGCACCTCAACAACGAGATGCCCATGCGGTTTGTGTTGAGTGCGTTTTGGGGCGGCCAGGAAGGCGGGTTCCTGCTGTGGATGTTCTGGCACAACGTGCTCGCCTTGTTCATCTTGCGTCGCACCGATGCATGGCAACGCGAGGTGATGGCGGTGCTCAGCGCCATTGAGGCGTTTTTGGGCGTCATGTTGCTGGGCATCTACTTCGGGGACTTCCAACTCGGACTCGATCCCTTCATGCTCTTGCGGGAGGCCCCCAACAACTTGGGCCTTCCCTGGACTGCGCGAGCAGATTACCTTACGTCATTCCCTCAGTTTACTGACGGACAAGGTCTTAACCCCCTTCTCCAAAACTATTGGATGACCATTCACCCACCCACATTGTTCCTCGGGTTTGCGGCGTGCAGTGTGCCTTTTGCCTACGCCGTGGGCGCCATGTGGCGACGTGATTTGACAGGCTGGATCAAACCGGTGTTGCCGTGGGCCTTCTTCGCGGTGGGCATCTTGGGTGCAGGCATTTTGATGGGCGGCGCTTGGGCCTACGAAGCGTTGAGTTTTGGGGGATTCTGGGCGTGGGATCCGGTGGAGAACTCGTCGCTCGTCCCATGGATGGTCCTCGTGGCGGCCGCGCACTTGTTGCTCATCAACCGAAACCGCAAAAAGCCCACGGCCCTCTTCTCAACCGTCTACCTCAGTGTGTTGGCGTTCCTGCTCGTGCTCTACTCCACGTTTTTGACGAAGAGCGGCGTCCTGGGCGACACGTCGGTGCACAGCTTCGTGGACAGTGGCATTTTGCCACAGCTCCTCGCCTACCTGCTTTCCTTCGTCGCCCTCGGTCACTTGATGTTGCTCGAGGACAACGCGTCTCGGAAAATCTACGGGGGCTTGGCGTTGGCCACCCTTGGATTGGTGGCCGCAGGTCAACCCGCCCTTGGCCTCCTCGCCTTCCTCGGGGTCATGGCAGCGGCCGCGATCCGGGCCTTCCGCAAAGAGTTCAAAAGCGACGAAGAGGAAGACGCCTTGTGGTCTCGGGAGTTCTGGATGTTCGTGGGCTCCCTGCTCTTGGTGCTTGGGGCCGTCCACATCACATGGCAAACAAGCGTGCCCGTCTTCAACCATTTCCTGGAGCCCTTCTCTCCCTTGCTGTCTTGGGCCGAAGGGGTGACCGGTTGGTCGGTCCTCGGGGACTTGGCCCAGCACGACTTGGCACCGGGCACCGATTTGGACCGCACCTACCACTTGGTTCAGGTGCCGCTCGCCGTGCTCATCTTCTTGCTCATCGGCCTGGCCCAATGGCTCAAATACAAGAACAGCGACATCCGCGTGGTGGCTGGCAAATTGGTGCGTGCCACGCTCGGGGCCACCGTCTTGACGGGGGCGCTGCTCGTGCTGTACGACTTCGAGAGCCATGAGATTCCCCGCGTGGCGCTGCTGTTTGCCACGTTGTTTGCCGCGCTCAGCAACGCCGACTACATCGCCCAAATGTGGAAGGGCAAGCTGGACACCATGGGATCGCCCTTGGCGCACGTGGGCTTTGCCTTGACCATTTTTGGGGCGGTCATCTCCACAGCCCAAAAAAACGTCATCTCCCAAAACCGCATTGGCGACATCTCCACCCTGAACGAGGAGCTGAACAACGCCACCGACCTGCTTTTGATGGAAGGCGACACCCTGCCCATGGGGCCGTACTTCGTCTCGTACGAGCAGCGTCGCCAGGAAGGCATTCACGTTTTGTTTGACATGGCTTACTTCGGGCGCGCCCCCAAAGCCTACGCGGCCGGGGACATTGTGGCGCATGAAGGCATGGTGTGGCAAGCCCTGGACGATCACAAAGCCAGCCCCAGCTTTGACGAGGACGTCGAAACGCATTGGAACTTCCTTCCCTTCCCGCAGGAATCCCAAACGGAGCGCGCCACGCGCTGGGTGAATGGCACTCCCGGCGAGGAGGTCTTCACGCTGTCGCCGCGCATCCAGCTCAATGCCCAAATGGGCAACGCCCCCGAGCCCGACACCAAGCACTTCTTGTTCCGCGACCTGTACACCCACATCAAATGGGGACGCGTGACGCCTCCTGAAACCGACGAAGAAGGCTGGCTGGGGGGTCAGTCGCAGGAATTTGTGGTGGGCGACTCCATGTTTGTCGGCGGCGTGTTGCTCACCATTGACAGCCTGCGCGTGGTCCGCGACGAAGAACGTCCAGAGCGCGGCTTGCTCGACGACGACTTGGCCCTCGCCGCGTGCATCGGACTCCGCCGAGGCCGAACGGTCGAAGTCCACGACCCCTTGTACATCGTGCGGGGCAACACGGTCGTGCCCGACCTGTATGAAGCGGACGGATGGGGCCTGCGCTTCCGGATTGAGGCGTTCGACCCCGAGCAGGAACAAGTGGAAATGACCGTGTGGGAACACGAAAGCGTACGCAAGGACTTTGTCGTCATGCAAGCCGTCATCTTCCCCCAAATCAATTGGCTCTGGCTCGGCTGCATCCTCATGACCCTCGGGTCGTTCCTGGCCGTGCGCATGCGCATCCGTCAACGCAAAGTTTCAAGCCGTGGCTGAGCTTCGCATCGTGCTCATTGGCGCAGGCCAAGTGTCGCGGGAATTGGCGCCTGTTTGGAAACACGCCGGCCACGACATCCTCCAAGTGGTGAGCCGCACAGAGGCCTCGGCCCGCCCCCTGGGTGAAGCCCTGGGCTGTCCCTGGACCACGAAACTGACAGAAGCTGCCGGCGCCCTGGCCGACGCCCAAGTCGTCGTCGTCGCGGTGACGGACGGGCTCATCGCCGAAGTCGCCGAAGGCATCTCCGCCATGGTCTCTCCCACCTGTGTCATGGTGCACCTCTCCGGTGCCACGCCGCTGGATGCCCTGCCGGGGCCGCGGGCGGTGGTGTGGCCTGTGCGGAGCTTCAACCCCAAGGCCGGCAACGTCCCCCTCGAAGGCACCCCCACCGTGATCGAAGCGTCAGACGCGTCCGCCCTTCGCGTGGCCCAAACCTTGGCCCAAGCCTGGCAAGGCGACGTGGCTGAAGCCTCGGGAACACAACGCGCCGCTGCCCACCTCGCCGCGGTCATGGCCGACAATTACGCCAACCACATGTTGGCGGAAGCGCAGGAAGTGTTGGACCAACGAAACCTGCCCAAAACCCTGCTGCGCAACCTCGTCTTGGGCCTGACCCAAGGTGGATTGAACGGGGATGCTCGGGAACGACAAACCGGCCCCGCCAAGCGCGGCGACGAAGCCACCCTCGAACGCCACCGCGCGCTGCTTCCCCAAGACATGCAAGACGTCTACGACGCGCTTGCGGCACACATCGCCAAGCGACACCACCCATGAATTACAAAACAAAACTGTCCTCCATCAAGTTGTTCGCCTTCGACTACGACGGCGTTTTCACCAACGGCACCGTGTACTTGATGCCCGACGGCAGCATGGCACGAACCGCCTCGGCCCGTGATGGATTTGCGGTGCAGTGGGCTGTGAAGCAGGGCCTCGAGCTCGCTGTCATCACAGGCGGAAAGGAAGAACCCGTGCGCTGGCGCATGGAAGGACTTGGGGTCAAAGAGGTGCACTTGGGCGCCTCCGACAAGTTGGCCGCAGTGCGTGCGCTTGCTGAGCGCAAAAGACTTTCGCTGGAGGAGATTGCCTACATGGGCGACGACCTCAACGACCTGAAAGCCCTGCAAGCCGTGGGGCTCAGCGCCTGTCCCTTTGACGCCGTGGCGGAAGTCCGCGACGTGGTGGATTGGGTGGTTCCCGAAGGAGGCGGACAAGGATGCGTCCGAAACATGATTGAACAAGCCATGAAACTGCGCGGATTGTGGACGAGTGAGGAGGGCCATCGTTGGTAACTCCTCCCCTTCAAATTCCCTGTCACGGACACCCCATACCCTAACTTCGTACACTCATGGATCGCAACACAATCACCGGGCTGCTGCTGATGATGGCCCTGCTGTTTGGCTACCAGTACTTCATCACCCCCTCCAGCGAAGAGATCGCAGCGTGGGAAGCCCAACAGGAAGCCGAGGCCGCGTCTCAAGACAGCCTCGCCCAGCTCGAACAGGCTCAGGCCCGTGCGGAACTCGCCACCATGGAAGCCCTGCAAAACGGCACCACCCTTGGCGACGGTTCTACAGAGGCGGAGGCGCTCACGGCGGAGTTGCAGCGCCGTTACGGCATTTTTGGGACGGCTGTGGCCGGCACCGACCGTGACATCGTCTTGGAAAACGACCGCGTTCGTGTGGTCTTCAACACGCGTGGCGGCTTGCCTGTCGAAGCCACGTTGAACGACGGCTACACGCGCTATGGCTCGGATGAACCCGTGAGCCTTTGGGCACGTGACCTCTCGAAGATGAACGTGTCTTGGGACGTTCCCGGCGTGGGACGCGTGGGTTTCTCTGATTTGCACTTCCAGCCGGTCTCCCAATCGACCAGCCAGTTGGTGATGGCGGCGACGATGGCGCCGGGCATGTCCATCCGTTTGGTCCACAACCTGGACGGCTACCAAGTCAAGACGGACATCAGCTTCACCGGGGTGGAAAACGCCACGGACCGCAACCGCACCTTCACGTGGAATGCCGTGGGCCAGCGCAACGAGAAAGGGTTGCAGTGGGAACGCCAGCACAGCGCGGTCTACTACCTCGAACTCGGCGAGGAGCGCGATTACCTCAGCGATGGCCAAGAAGACGAAGAGGTGCTCGAAGAAGGATTGTCTTGGCTGTCCTTCAAGCAGAATTACTTCTCGGCCTTGGTCAGCAGCCCTCAGCCCTTTGCACCTGGTGCGCGAATCGCCAACGTCCTCCCTGCGGACGACACCTCCTACGTCATGGGTTACGAAGCCGAGCTGCCCTACGAGGGGCAGCCACTGCACTTCTACTTTGGGCCCAACGACCTGGCTGAACTCGAAGCCACGGGCCTCGATGAAGTGGGTCGCATCATCGACTACGGGTGGTGGATTTTTGGGTGGGTGAACCGCAACATCATCTTGCCGATNTACGGGTTCNTCGCGCAGTANGTCGGAAACCTCGGNCTCATCNTCCTCATCCTGACNCTGNTCATCAAGAGCGCCCTCTTCCCCATNACNTGGAAGAATTTCATGAGCTCAGCGAAAATGCGCGTGCTCCGTCCTGAGCTGAACGAAATCAACGAGCGCAATGCCGAGGATGCGATGAAGCGCCAGCAAGAGACGATGGAGCTGTACCGCCGAACGGGGGTCAACCCCATGGCCGGCTGCCTGCCTGCGCTGTTGCAGATGCCGATCCTCTACGCCATGTTCCGCTTCTTCCCCTCGAACATTGACCTTCGCGGTCAATCGTTCCTGTGGGCAGACGACCTCGGGGCCTTTGACAGCGTGTTGGACCTGCCCTTCAGCATCCCCTTCTACGGCGCTCACGTCAGCGGATTCACCATCCTCATGGCCGCGTCCATGTTTGTGTACATGCGCCTGACCATGGCCAATCAGAGCATGCCGCAACAGCCGGGCATGCCGGACATGAGGACCATCCAGAACATCATGCCCTTCACGATGCTGTTCTTCTTCAACGGGTTCGCCTCTGGGTTGAGCTTGTACTACTTCACCGCCAACGTGGTGAGCATTGGCCAAATGGTGACCATCAAGCGCTTCTTCATCAACGAGGACAAGATTCGGGCCAAAATCGAGGACAACAAATCCAAGGCCAAGGACCGCACCAAGCCCAGCTTCATGGAACGCCTGCAAGAAGCCGCGAAGGAAGCGGAGAAGAAGCAAAAGGAACAGGAGCGCAAGAAGAACGAAGCGCGTTCGAACCGCAAAAAGAAGTGATGCGCACGTGCCTGTGGTTGGGCGCCTTGTTGGGCGTGATGTCTTGCTTGACGCTCGGCGGCTGCCGAGAAACCAAGGACGCCGCCATGGAAGTGCAGGTCGTGGTGGGCTTGCAACGGACACCGTGCTTCGGGCAGTGTCCGGTCTACGAGCTTTCCGTGCTGAACACCGGCGAGGCTACCCTGAATGTGGGGCGCTTTTGCGACCAAGCTTTCGGGCGATCTCTGGCGCAGGGACTGCACCGGGCGCAGGTGGACGTGGGCATGTGGCGCATGGTCGCGGATTTGGCCACGGACATGGGCTTTGACACCTTGCAGAGCCGATACGACGACCCCAAGGTCATGGACCTTCCTGCCAACATCATCACCATCGATGGGCACACGGTCTTCAACCGCTACGGGGGACCTGACTTGAACGACCTTTACACCCGCATTGAGCGCCTGGCCGGTGCCGCCGATTGGCAAGCCGACGCGAGCTCTGCGCGATGATTGACACGAACACAAAAACCTGATCGACATGAAACGATTCACAACCCTGGCAGCAGCGTTCCTGCTCCTCTTCTCTTCGGCACGCGCCGACGAGGGCATGTGGCTCCTCCACATGCTTCAGCGCATCAACGAAGCAAGCATGCAAGAAGCTGGCTTGCGTTTGAGCGCCCAAGACATTTACGACATCAACAACGCCTCCCTCAAGGACGCCATCGTGCGTTTGAACGGCGGGAGCTGCACGGCGGAGGTCATCTCTTCGCAGGGCTTGGTGCTCACCAACCACCACTGCGCGTACGGCGCCATCCAGAGCTTCAGCACGCCTGAGAACGATTACCTGACGGACGGATTTTGGGCCAAGGCCAAAGACCAAGAAATGCACATCGAGGACTTCTACGTGAGTTTCCTCGTGCGCATCGACGACATCACCGAGCGCGTGCTCAGCAAAGTCAACGATGACATGCCTGAGGGCGAGCGCGGCGCGGCCGTGGCTGCGGAACTTGACGCCATCCAAAAAGAGTACATGGAGGCGAACCCCGCTTACAGCTACGACATGAAGAGCATGTACTACGGCAACGAGTTCTACGTCTTCACCTACCAGGACTACAGCGACGTGCGTCTCGTGGCGGCTCCGCCCGAGAGCGTGGGCAAGTACGGCGGCGACACCGACAACTGGATGTGGCCACGTCACACGGGCGACTTCAGCATGGTGCGCATCTACGCGGACGCGGACAACAACCCCGCCGACTACAGCGAGGACAACGTGCCTTACACGCCCAAGCGTCACCTGAAGATCAGCATGGCTGGCGTCGACCAAGGCGACTACACCATGATCATGGGCTACCCCGGCAGTACGGACCGCTTCCTCAGCAGCTGGGGCGTCGAGCAGGCCATCAACCTCTACAACCCTTCNGTGGTGGAGTGCCGCGACCTCAAGCTCAAGACCATGAAGAGCCACATGGANGCNGACAAGGCCGTGCGCATCAAGTACGCCGCCAANTACGCCCAGACGGCCAACTACTGGAAGTACTACATCGGCCAAACCAAAGGCCTGAAGCGCCTTGAGGTTCAGGCCCAAAAGCAAAAGCTCGAAGCACTCTTCACCCGCTGGGTGAACGAAAGCGAAGACCGCAAGGCCGAGTACGGCGAGGCCCTTGACTTGATCGCGGATTACTACGCGGAGACCGATGCGACGGTCAAAGCCGATGTGTACGCCCTCGAAGCCGGGTTGTTGGGCAGTGACATTGCCCTGTTTGGCCTTCGCGTGGGACGCGGGGGTGCAGGACTGTTTGACGCAGATCCTGAGAAAGTGGCCGCCGCAAAGGCCGGGTTGCAAGGCTTGGCCGACGGCCACTTCAAAGACTACGACATGGACACGGACCGCGAATTGTTCGTGAAGATGCTCACCAAGTACCGCGACGACATTGACCCTGCTTACTGGCCGACCCAGTTCACTGTCGTACAGGACAAGTACAAGGGCGACTTCGAGGCCTATGCGGACAAGATCTACAGCAAGTCTCCCCTCCGCAGTGCAGAAGCTTTCGCCACTTTCTTGGAGAATCCCAAGCAGAAGACGTTTGACAACGACCTCGCCATTGCGATGTCCATGAGCTTGCTCCAACGTTACTTCCAAGGCACTTCGCCAGAAGTTCAAGCCAAGTTTGACCGAGGATACCGCTTGTTTGTACGCGGCTTGCGCGAGTTGATGCCTGAAAAGGCGTGGTACCCCGACGCCAACTCCACGATGCGCCTCACTTACGGACCTGTGGGCGACTACAAGCCCGCCGACGCCGTGCACTACGACTTTGTGACGACGGCCAACGGCATCCTCGAAAAGAAGGACAACAGCAACCCTGAGTTCATCGTGCCCGAGCGCCTCGAGCAGCTCATCAAGGCGCGCGACTTTGGACCGTACGCGGACGAAAACGGCGAGCTCGTCGTGTGCTTCATCCACGGCACGGACATCACGGGCGGCAACTCCGGCAGCCCTGTCATGAACGCAGACGGCGACCTCATCGGCCTCGCCTTCGACGGCAACTGGGAAGCCATGAGTGGTGACATCGCCTTCGAGCACCAGCTCCAGCGCACCATCTCCGTCGACATCCGCTACGTGATGTGGATCCTCGACAAGTACGCGGGCTGCACCAACCTCATCGAGGAAATGGACTTCGTGTACGCTTCAGACGAGCCTGCCGACGTGTTGGCCGAGCCCCAGCTCAGCGAGCCCACCGACGGCAAGTAAGTTTTGCTTGTGAGGCGCGCGAGCGCCAAAAGAAACCCCGACTCAGGTTCTGGCCTGGTCGGGGTTTTTCTTTGGAAGTGACCTTACGCGATGATGTCACACGGCGTTGCGGCTCGCGTTGACGATGCCGTACATCGTGCGAATGATCAGCTTGCGCAGAAGCTCAGGCGTCCAATCCGAATCAGCCGGCTCTGTGGACGAGGTTTGGCGCTCCATTTCGGTCAAGGCAAACTGCTGGATGACCAGCAGCGGCATGATGATGCTGTCGCGAAGTCGAATGCTCTCCCGAATGGACGGCACCGTTTCCATGAGCTTTTGCTGGCCGGTGATCGCCAAGACGAGGACGCGGGTGCGCTCGTACTCTTCGTGCACCGTGTTCCACAGGTCTCCGAACTGCGGATGCGCCGCAAGGTGCGCCGTCAAGCGGAAGTCGCACTTCGTCATAGACTGCATCGAGTTCTCGACGAGGGTGCGGAAAAACGCGTTGCGGCGGTAGAGGCTTGCGGCCTCCTCCAGGCGCCCTTCCCGGTCGAGGGCTTCAAGGGCGGTGCCGAGGCCGAAGTAGCCCGGCACGTTCTGCTTGAGCTGCGACCAGGAACCGACAAACGGGATGGCGCGCAGGTCCTCAAAGTTGATGGCCCCGTCCTTGGCCCGGGAGGTGGGGCGGCTGCCGATGTTGGTTTCGCCGTAATACTTCAGCGTGCCGAAGGTGGCGAGGTAATCTGTGAACTCGGGGCGGTTGCGCAGCGCGAGGTAGTGGTCGTACGACGTGGTGCCGAGCTCGTCGAGAAGCGCCTCGTCCTCCGGAAGGATGCGCGTTTCCTCCTCGTCGAAGAGGCGGTTCTTCACCCCAGCCGTGAACAGCAATTCGAGGTTGAATCCCGCCGACTTCGGAATGCCAAAGTTGGAGGAGATTGTCTGGCCTTGGATGGTCGTTTGGATTTCGCGGTTCTCGATGTCTCGGCCGAGCGACGCGTAGAAGCGGTGGGTGTTGCCGCCGCCACGCGCAGGAGGTCCGCCGCGTCCGTCGAAGAACATCACGGTGCGGCCGTGTTCGCGGCTCACGTCGGTCAGGCGCTGCTTGGCACGGTAGATGGCCCAGTTGGCGCGGAGGTAGCCGCCGTCTTTGGTGCCGTCAGAAAAGCCGAGCATGACGGTTTGGTCTCCTCCACGAAGGTCGAGGTGCGCGGCGTACACAGGATGCGTGTAGAGCTTTTGCATCTCGGCCCGCGCCCCGTCCAAATCCTGAATCGATTCAAAGAGCGGCACGAGGTCCACCGTCAGCGAACTCTCCCACCCGCTGGCCTTGGCCATGGCGTGAAGGATGGCGATGTGGTAGGCGCCAGAGCAATTGCTGAGGATGTAGCGGTGGCAACCTGCCTCGCCGTTGTGTCGTTGGATTTCCTGCATGGCACGCAGGCTCTCGAGCACATCTTGGTGACGTTCCTCCTCGAGGGTTCCTTCGAAGACCGTGTCGTACGCGAAGAGGAAATCGAGGGCTTCTGCCTCGTCCATGGCGTCAAAACGGGCCACGGCCTCTGCCCCTTCCTGCGCTTCAAGCAGCGACTTGAACGCTTTGGTCACCACGCGGGCGTCTTGTCGGATGTCGAGCGAGGCAAAGTGCAGCCCAAACATTCGCACCTTGAAGATGAGCTGGCGGATTTGGTCGAGGTACAGTCCATTGAACTCCGCCTCCACCTTCTTTTCCAACCGGCCCAATCCATGCAAGAGCACGTCCTGTTTCAACGACAAATCGCTAGGGCTGAAGATGGCTTCCTCAATCATGCCTTGCAACATGTCGAGTTCCCCTTCCAAACCTTTGAACGTGATGAGGCGACGCAACTCTCGGAATTCCTTGCGGTAGCAGCGGAGCAGGGTGAGCTTCAACTTTCGGGCCACCCGGAGCGTGGTGTCGGCGCCCACGTAGGGGTTGCCGTCTCTGTCTCCCCCGGGCCAAAACCCAATGCGCAACATCCCGTTGTTGAGGCCTTCGCCGTCGGGACGACCCAGGGCATTGGAGACGCGAGCGCCCAGTGCTGAGCAGGCCTCAAAGAACACGTTCTCGAGGTACCAAATCTGGCGAATCGCCTCCTCATATGGCGTGGGCGGCTCGCTCTGGAAAAACGGCGTCAGGCCCAGCTGGTGCAACCGCTTGCGGATGTTCACGAGGTCGTTGTCCTCCATCGCCACGGCCAAATCCGTGATGATCGCCAGCACGTTCCCTGGGTAGAACTGGGTCGGGTGCGA
>NYTH01000002.1 GCA_002683405.1 Salinisphaeraceae bacterium
GGGCCGCTGTTCGAGCAGGCGGGCCATCCCGGTGGGTTCGTTGAGGGCGGGCCTGGTCTGGCCTGGGCCTGGCCCCGCAGCCTGCTCGCCAGCGTATTCGCGCTGGCGGGTCTGGATTACAACACGGGCGTCGAAGACAACCATGCCGCCGCCGCCGGGCTGGTCGCGGGGCTGGATGGCGCGTGGACGGGCGCCTGGCGCTGGACGCTCGAGGCGGGCTGGATGGGCAGGCTGTCGGGGGATCCGCTCGGCAAGCGGCGCTGGGTCGAAGCCGGTCAGCAGCTGGATTTGTCGCGACAAACGGCGCTGCGCCTGGAGCTGGGCTACGAGTCTCGCGACAATCATGGCGACGGCCGCGTGGGGCTGGCGCTGCTGCGCTACTTCTAGGCTGGCCGTGGCGCGGCGTTGAAATGCCTGATCGACCGGCCTATTTTCACGCCATGAAACAGCCCTGCACGATTCAAGACGGATGGTTGACCGGCGCACAGCGCTCCGACTCACCCAACTGTGACGAGCGGCCGGCGGGCGTACCGGTCGATCTGCTGGTGGTGCACGGCATCAGTTTGCCGCCCGGCGAATTCGGTGGGCCGTGGATCGCGCAGCTGTTCGGCAATAGCCTGCCGGCCGATGCCCATCCCTATTTTGCCGACATTTGTCACCTGCGGGTGTCGGCGCACCTGCTCATCCGTCGCGACGGCTCCATGATCCAGTTCGTGCCCTTCGACCGGCGCGCCTGGCATGCCGGCGTCTCCGAGTACCGCGGCCGTGGCGCCTGCAATGATTTTTCGGTGGGTATTGAACTTGAAGGCACCGACGAGCTGCCCTACGAATCGATACAATACGAGCGTCTGGCTGCGGTGGCCCGGTGTCTGATCGCGCATTATCCAGGACTCGATAGTCAGCGCATTGTGGGTCACAGTGATATCGCGCCGGGACGCAAGACCGATCCCGGGCCGTTTTTCGACTGGGCCCTTTTCCGGCAGCAGTTGGGGGAGTAACGAGCCAATGACGCTCATCATCATCGCGCTGGCCCTGGTCTGCGAGCGCCTGCTGACCGAATTCCGCCGCTGGCGCGAGTACAACTGGCTGGGCGTCTATCTGGAGCGCCTGCAGGATATCGGCTGGCTCGCGCCGCTGTGGCGATCGGCCTGGGGCCTGCTTCTCATCCTGCCGGTGCTGGGCGGCGTGCTGTTGCTGCAGATCCTGCTGCAGGGCGGTCTGCTCACGGTGGCCGGCCTGGTTTTCTCGTTCGTCATGCTCGTGTTCTCGCTGGGTCCGCGGGATTTGTGGGAAGAGGTGCACAGCTATATCGCCGCAGTCGAGCAGGGCGATACGGTCACGGCGGACCGCCTGGCCGCGGACCTGTGTGCCGCGGGCGGACGCCGGCCCGATTCGGCGCGTGGTCGCTCGGTGGTCAATGCGGTGGTCATACAGGGCAACGAGCGCCTGTTCGGCGTGCTGCTGTGGTTTTTCGTGCTGGGCCCGATGGGCGCGGTGCTGTATCGGCTGGCGGCGGAATGGCCCGCGGAATTGAGGAAGATGCAGGCTAGCGAAGGTCTGGTCGACATCGCGATGCGTCTGCACGGACTGGTGGCCTGGATACCCATCCGGGTCTCTGCGTTACTCTACGGTCTGGCCGGTGACACCGATGGCGCGCTGACGGGCTGGCGCACGGCCGCGGCACGGCCATCACAGAGCTGGTTTCAACAGGGCTGGCAATGCCTGGCCGGGGCCGGGGGCGGTGCGCTGACGCCCGACTATGATGATGATCACCCCCGCTTCGAGCAGAGCGTGGCCGCCACGCTGAGCGAGGCCCTGAGTCTGGTCACGCGGAGCCTGGTCATTCTTCTGGGTGCGCTGGCGGCGTTCACCATTGGCGGCTGGATCGCCTGACCATTCACTTTCATCCGACAGGAATTGCATGTACGAGGCTTATCTGGGCCCGGCTGTCGAGGCGGCACGGGCTGCGGAAGACATTATCCGCCACTACTATCTCGGCCAGTTCGATGTGGAACACAAGGCCGACGACAGCCCGGTGACGGTTGCGGATGTGGAGTGCGAAAAAGCCATCAAGCGCGTGTTGTCGGCCGCCTATCCCGAGCACGGGTTTTACGGCGAAGAGCTGGGCAGGGAATCGGCTGATGCGGAATACGTGTGGCTGATCGATCCGATTGACGGCACGAAGAGTTTCGTGCGGGGCTACCCTTTCTTCTCCACGCAGATCGCGCTCATGCATCGTGGCGAGCTCGTCTGTGGTGTGTCCAACGCGCCGCTGTTTAACGGCGGCGAGATGGCCACGGCGGCGAAGGGCGCGGGAGCCTGGCTGAATGACCAGCCCATCCGCGTGAGCACGGTCGACACGCTGGCCCGCTCGACGCTGTCGCTGGGCAATATAGCCAGCCTGGCGGCCTCGTCCCGCTGGGCGGCCACGGGAGATCTGATTGGCCGGGTCCACCGGATACGTGGCTACGGTGACTTCTATCACTATCACCTGCTGGCTTCCGGCCGCATCGATGTAATCATCGAGTCGGATCTGAACATTCTGGACATTGCGGCACTCACCGTCGTGCTGCGAGAGGCGGGCGGCATGATCACGGATCTCGAGGGTGGTGACATCGGTCTGGAAACACGCAGCGTGTTTGCCCACAACGGCCGCATAGGACCGCTGGCGCGCGAGGTGCTGGATGCGTGAGGGTCGGCTTCTGGCGGTCCTGCTGCTCGGGGCAGTGGGCCTGGGCTGTGCCGGCACACCGTCCGGCCCGCAGCCCCAGCGGGATCACAGCACGCGGATAACCGAGGGTGGTCTGAAGTTCTTCGTCTATACCTGGCAGTGGCCGGATGACGCGTCATTCGGCGTGGTCGACACGCAGGTCGCCACACGGACCACCGGCACCGGATTCGTTCGCGGCCACTTCTACGACCGTGAAGACGAATTCCTCGAGGAAATCCGGGAATGGGTCAAGGCCACCGGGTATTGCCGGGAGGGCTATTTCGAGCTGAGCCGCTACTACGACGTGGCGGGCGCTCGATTCCGCGGCGAGTGCAAGGACCTGGCCAACGAGGCCGACCGACGCCAATTCGGCCCGCAGGGTCAGCGCCCGGCGACGCGACCGAATACCTCTTCAGCCGGCTGATGCCGCAGGCTGAGGACGGGCCAGCCGCGCTCGCGGGCAGCCTGTTCGAGCACCGGGTCCGGGTCAATCGCCACCGCCACGTCGGCGTATTCCAGCAGCGGCAGATCGTTTCGCGAGTCGCTGTAGAACCAGCTGCGCGTATATTGCGCGGGCCGTTCATCGAGCCATTGTCTGAGCCGCTCGATCTTGCCGTCCTGAAAGCATGGCACCCCTTCGATCTCGCCCGTTACCCGGTCGTTTTCGAATGCCGGCTCGGTGGCCAGCAGGTGATCAACACCCAGGTGCGCGGCGATCGGCGCGGTCACTATGCGATTGGTGGCGGTGATGATGACCAGCTCGTCCCCCCGGTCGCGGTGGGCTTCCAGCAGCCCGCGGGCTGCGGGCGCAACGATTTTTTCGACCCGCGTGGCCAGAAACTTTCGCTGCAGCGCGTCTATATCGGCGGGTGAGAGCGTCGTGAGCGGCGCGAGGGCAAAGCGCTGGTAGGCGTGAATGTCCAGCGTGCCGGCCTGGTACTGGCGGTAGAAATAGTCGTTGCCGCTTTCGTAGTCCGCCCGCTCGACCAGGCCTTCATCCATCAGGAAATGGCCCCACAGATAGTCGCTGTCGTCGGCCAGCAGGGTGTTGTCCAGGTCGAATAGCGCGAGGTTCATGTTGATTGACGGGTTGCAGGCTTGTTTGGGCGCGCCAGTGTAGGAAAAGTTTTCGTAGAATGCGCGCAGACGGTTGTCACGCGCGCTGCGAGGCCTATCCTTTAGCAGTGGCGCCGCCGCGAGGGCAGCGACAATATTCAGTACATGAAAGCAGATTTGTGATTGACTCGGACGGATTCAGGGCCAATGTCGGCATCATTCTCTGCAACGCGCAGGGCAGCGTGCTCTGGGCCAAGCGGCTGGGGCAGGACGCCTGGCAGTTCCCGCAGGGCGGGATAAAGCGGGGGGAAACGGCCGAGGATGCGCTGTATCGCGAGCTGGAGGAGGAAATTGGCCTGTGCCGCGAGCACGTCCGCGTGCTGGGCAAGACCAGCGACTGGCTGCGCTACCGCCTGCCACGCAGGCTGATTCGCCGGCATCGCAAACCGCTGTGCATTGGCCAGAAACAGTGCTGGTTTCTGCTGGAGCTGCGCGCGCCCGAATCCTGCGTGCGGTTCGACAGCACCGACGCCCCCGAATTTGACGGCTGGCAGTGGGTGGATTACTGGCGACCGGCGCGGGAAGTGGTGTTCTTCAAGCGCGACGTCTATCGCCGCGCCCTGCGCGAGCTGGACCCGCTGCGAGCCTACCTGGCCGACTGATGCGTCGGGGCCGCTGGCCGCGTTTACTCGAAGCGCGCCTCGAAGCCCGCGTAGGCGAAGCGGGGTTTGCCCGGCCGGGCGCCAAGCGGCACGCGTGAGACGATGTATTCGTCGTTCAGCAGATTGTGCACGCCGGCCAGCAGGCTCAGTCCGGGCGACAGGTCGAACCGCCCGCTGATATCCACGACGAAATAGCTATCGGTTTGACCAAACCGGGCGTCCGGGTTGCCGTCCGCGTCAATCTGATCGCCCGTGTTGTTGGCCGTCGCGAACGTTTCGTCCACGTAGGTACCGGTAAGATTCAGCGCCCAGCGCTCGTCTTCCAGGCCCGTGCCGATGCTGAACTGGAGCTCTGGAATATAGGGCACTTCGTTGCCTTTCTCCGCGCCGGAGAAAATCGATTCCGGATCGGTGGAGGTCGAGGCGCTGGTGATTTGCGCATCCGTGTAGGTCAGCGCAAAGAAGCTGGGCATGCGCCAGCCGTTCGGCAGCTGCCGATCTTCCGATGCGCTCAATTCGAGACCGCGCGAACGTACCTCGCCCACGTTGTCAGCATCCCCGGCCAGGCCGGCCCCAAGGTTTGGCTGGGCGATCAGGTCGTCAAAATCCGTTCGAAACGCCACGATTTCGGCGCGCCAGCTCCGGTCACTGCTGAAATAGCGAATCCCGGTTTCGGCGGACAGGCTGGTTTCTTCGTCCAGTCCGGACCGCAGGTGGCTTCGCGGCGCCGGCGTGGCAAAGCCGCGGAACAACCCACCGAAGAATGACCAGTTGTCGTCGTGCTGCCAGTTCAGGCCCACGCCACCGGCCCATACACTCAAGTCACCACTGTCGCGGTCCGGTGAACCGCCACCGTCAGCGCGTCGCAAATCCTGCTGATACTCCAGGTCGAGCTGCTCGAAGCGCAGGCCGGGTGAAATGGTCAGCCGGCCAATGCGTATGCGGTCGTCTACAAACAGGGCCAGCGCGTCGGTGTTCTGGATGCGATCACCCGCGGCCCCGTTCGGCAGGTTGGTCCGGCCGGTAATGTTGCCGTCATCGTTCTGGTCGAAATCGGTGTCTTGCTGGAAGCGGTCGACTTCATCTTCGTGGATGCGAACACCGACCGTGATCTCGTGCTCTAGCGCTCCGGTGTTCATGAGATGCGTGAGCTTGGTCTGGGCGCCGCGAGCGTAGTATTCACGGGCGTTGGCTCGGTAGCGCAGGGTGCCGGCGGCATCACCGCGCAGCGTATCCAGATCCTGGCCACCGGCCGCCAGAGCGGCGGCGGGATTGTTGCCGTTCACGCTGGCCAGCTTGAACCAGTTGCGTTCGAACTGGGTGTAGTAGAGCGCCGTGTCGATGTCTGTACGGTCCGATAGCGCGATGAAGTGGCGCAATACGGTTCGGTCCTGCTCCGTGTCGATGTTGTCGAAACGGGACGCCACATAGCGGCGATTGGGTGTGTCGTCGAAATCGTCGTCGGTCAGCCCGAGATAGGTCTCGTCGGCGTCCAGATCAGTGCGACCGTGACTGAAACTGATGCGCTGGTACAGCGCTGTTTCCGGCTCCCACATCAGCTTCAGATTCAGGTCACGGTTGTCGAAGCCTGTTTCGTCGGCGTCAGCGCCGAAAAAATCGCCCGCGCTGTCGATGCGCTTGAAGCCGTCGGTGCGCCGATAATAGCCCTCGGCGAGATAGCCGATGCGGCCCATCTGAGTCTGCACGGTATCGCCGAAGTAGCCGTGCAGGCGTAATTCGCTGTCGTCACCGTACAGTCCCTTCACATAGCCGGTGCGTGATGCCGGGATGGGGGTCGAAAGATAGTTGATGACGCCGCCCGTAATCTGCGGCCCGTGCCGCACCTGGCCGGATCCTTTCAACACCTCAACGCCCGACATGCGACCGGTGGTGGGCGAAAAGTAAGCGGCCGGGGCCGAGTAGGGCGCGGGCGCCTGGGGGATGCCATCCTCAAGCAGCATCACCTTGCCGCTACGGGCGGGGTCTACCCCGCGCAGGCTGATATTGGGGAACAGGCCATAGCCGTCTTCCTCGCGAAGATAGACACCCGGAATGCGGCGGAGCACGCGATTAATGTCGTCGTATGACTGCTCTCGAATACCGTCTTCGCCCACGTAGGTACCGGAGCCGGGCAGGGTTTCCACGGCGTCGGGCGAGCCAATGATCTCCACGCCGGGAAGCGGCGAATCGGCATCATTCTCACGCTGCTCAGCGAGGGCCGGCTGGATGAGCGCGCCGAAAACAAGCAGTGCGCGCGTGCAGAGTCCTCCGCACGCGCCGGGCAGGATGGTTGGTCGCATGAAGTCTGATTCCCCCAGGGTGTGACGCCGCGTCGAGTTTTGAGCGCCGATAGCGACGGAAGCTACGCGAGACTCCTAGCGAATGCAAATCATTATCAATAAGTTTCGAGTCTTCGGCATCGGGTAGTTGACACTCATTCGCATTCGCGTTCTACTGATGTCGTCAAGCGAGAACGTTTATGTATGTCTGTGTCTGCAACGCCGTAACCGACAAGCACATCCGCCGCGCCGTCAACGACGGCACGGACACCATGCGTGGTCTGAAACACCAGTTGGGTGTGGCGGACTGCTGCGGCCGCTGCGCGCCGTGCGCGCGGCAAGTCTTGCAGGACTGCCTGCACGCGCGGGATCGTGACGACAGCTTGCGCCCCGACCTGGCGCTCCAGCCGGTCTGAATCGCGCTGACGATTCATCTTTCCTTCAGGAATTCCCGTCATATCACGAACTTAGGGCAGCCTGCCGGCCTGCGGCCGGGTAGCGGGCATGCAAATGCGAAATAGACGCATTAAAAAATACAGTAAAAACAGGTAGATAGCATTGTTCTGCCGGACGGTCGTTGCTATAGTCTGTAGCGATTCAAGTCTGGCGGAGTAACTGCATGAACGGCGACAAGAAAGTCATCGAGTACCTGAACAAGGGTCTCAAGGCCGAACTCACGGCCATCAACCAGTATTTCCTGCATGCCCGCATGCTCAAGGACTGGGGTATTCACGAACTGGGGGCGCACGAGTACGAGGAATCGATCGAGGAGATGCGCCACGCCGACAAGTTCATCGAGCGCATCCTGTTCCTGAACGGCCTGCCGAATCTGCAGGATCTGGGCAAGCTGATGATCGGCGAGACGGTGCCGGAAATCCTGGAGTGCGATCTGAAGCTGGAATATGACGGACACGCGCTCTACAAGGAGGCGGCCGGCTACTGCGAATCGGTGGGCGACTACGTCACGCGGGATCTGTTCACGGCCATTCTTGCCGACGAGGAAGAGCACATCGACTTCATCGAAACCCAGCAGCAGATGATCGAGCAGATGGGCCTGCAGAATTACCTGCAGTCGCAGACGGGCGACCCGAATCAGGAGCCTGTCGCCTCCGACAAATAGTCCTCGCCCGGAATAAAGCCCCTGCCACGGCAGGGGTTTTTATTTGGCTGACGGTCCGGCCGTGAACGACGCGATCGCTGAACTTGGGTCAGCGGAGTAGAAAGGCGATGGCCAGGGCGACCCCCACGGCGGCGATGCCGCGCCTCAGGATGACGTCAGGCACCCGATTCGCCCAGCGCGCCCCCCAGTAGCCGCCGGCCGTGGTGGCCAGCGCCAGCGCCAGCGCGAGCGGCCAGTGAACGGCGCCACCCACGCCGTAGACGGCCACCGCGAGCACGGTCAGCATGGCCGATACCGCGTTTTTCAGACCATTCATGGCGGCGATACCGGCGATCCCCAGCGCGGCGAAAAGCGCCAGCAGAATAATGCCCAGGCCGCCGTTGAAATAGCCGCCATAGGCGCAGACGAGGGCCAGGCCACCCAGTCCATACGGCGTGAAAAGACGGAGTCGGGATGCGGTGACTCCGCGTTGTCGGCGCATTGAAACCAGGAACAGCCCGGCCGAGAGGAGCATGAGCCAGGGAATGGCGGGCTCGAACACGCGATCGCCCCCCAGCAGCAACAGATAGGCGCCGAGCGTACCGCCGATCGCTGCCGTGGCCAGGATCAACAGCCAGCCGCGACGAGAATAGGCGTCCAGCGCATCGCGGTAAGCCCAGACGCTGGCCACATAGCCCGGCAGCAGGGCGGCTGTGCCTGTGGCGTTGGCGCTGACGGCCGGCAGCCCGACGAGCATGAGCGCAGGCAGAGTCAGCAAGCTACCGCCGCCGGCCACGGCATTGATGGCGCCTGCCGCAAAACCCGCCGCGGCCAGCAGCAGCCAGTCCACGGCTAGAAGGGCTTGACCACCGCCAGAATCACGATTGCGACCAGCATGAGGGCGGGCACTTCATTCATGAGGCGGAAATATCGCGAGCTGCCGAGGTTGCGCGCTTCGCGGAATTTCTTCACCTGAATCTGGCACCAGCCGTGGTAGCCGATCAGCGCCAGCACCAGCAGCAGCTTGACGTGCATCCAGCCCGAGCTGGCCAGCCAGCCGAGCCCATAGGCGAATACGAGCCACCCGCCGAACAGGATGGTCAGCAGCGCGCCGATCGACATGAGGATGGACAGGCGCTTTTCCATGATGCAAAAGCGTTCAAGGCTGATCGGGTCTTTCGCATCGGCGTGGTAGACGAACAGGCGCGGCAGATAAAACAGGCCGGCAAACCAGGTCACCATGAAGATTACGTGGAAGGCTTTGATCCAGAGCATTGAGTTTGGAATCCGTGTAAAGAGAGGCCTGTTTTACACGCACAGGGAAGTGCGTGCGCAAGCGAAGCGCAGCGGGAGCGGGTGCGAACTTGCTTCGCGCCAGGCGACCCCAGGCTTGCACAGGATGTGCAATGTCTGGACAAACAGGCACAGGCCGGCAAACCAGGCCACCATAAAGATTACGTGGAAGGCTTTGATCCAGAGCATGGAGGGTTGGCTCCTTGAGCGGGTAGTTGGGTCGGCGCGGCGCTTGCCCGATGTCGGGAGTCACGATGATGACAGGGTGGCTGTCAGGCGCAGGCCCAGGATAAATGCATCCTCACCGGGTCTGAAATCGCTGTGCTGGATGTATTGCAGGTCCGGGGAGATATGAATCGCAGGCGTGACCGGTACCCGCCAATAGATTTCCGTGTGCAGCCGGTCCTCCGAGGCCGCGTCAAGTCGGTCCGACGCGAGCGTGACTCCGCCGGCCAGGCCCACATCACCCAGGCCCACGGGCTGCTCCAGCGCGGCGGCCAGAAAGTATTCGCCGGCCGAGACGTCCGGATTGGCCCAGCCGGCGCGCAGATTCCAGCCGCCGCGGCCCAGGCCGCCGTCTGCCACGGCGTAAGCGCCGTAGTTGCGCGCGTCGTCGTGTTCGCCGTCCAGCGTCTGGTGGTCGCGGCTGTTGAGCCACAGACCCAGTCGAACAGCGCCTGATCCGAAACTGCGGCGCCCGACCTCGCTGGCCAGGAAGACGCCGCGGCCGGATTCGTCCAGTTCCAGCAGGCTCGAATAGCTGGCGTCCGGATTGTCGGCCAGACCGTTCGAACCGGTCAGCACCAGCCGGAAGGCAGACTGGCTGGCGCTGTCCTGCCAGCCGTAGACCACGCCCGGGGCGTAATCCGGAAATTCGATCAGCGGGTTGTTCACGAATTCGGCGCCGAGAAACTGGGTGGTCTCGTCGTTCGCGATACCGCGGTAGTCGTAGACCGGATAGGTGGTTTTCAGGGGCCCGCTGGCATCGAGGAACACGGTGGCGTCCAGCAGCCCGGCGTGCAGACTGCCCGACTCGGTCAGAGGCAGGGCGTAGCGCAGCTCAGATACCTGAAAGCGACCGTCACCGTCGCGGTCCAGGGCAGTGCCTGCGTCTGCATTGGCTTCGGGATAACCGCTGCTCACGCCGGCGCGTTGCGGTGAACTCGACCCCTCCAGATAGAGCAGCAGTTCCCCCGGTCCGAGCGTCTGGGTGACGACGAGATCGGCAGATATCAGCTGTTCGCTGTGGGTGTCGCTGTCATCGGTAGTCTGAAACGTTGACGTAAGACCGGCGTCCAGCGTGGCGCCGGACGCGGACGGCGCGGCCAGCGCGGCGGCCAGTGCGGGGATGGACAGGCTGGCGGTGGCGGGGCGTGAAGTCATCGTAAAATCAATACTGAAGAACTGGGTCCGGCATCACACTGCCGGACAGCGTATCGGGTTGGCCGCGTCAGGGGTGATAGGCGCCTTCGACCGATTCGCGCGTGATCACGCCCTGGATATTGACCTGACCGGTTCGGGTCACCCGCTCCACGAACAGCGCCTCCACGTCCTGCTTGCGCAGCGCATCGTAGGCCTCCTGAAGGCTGGCTCTCAAACTGATGGGCTGCGCCTCCAGCCGCTGGCCCGGGATACTGTTCAGTTCCAGGGTCTCGAGCGACCGATTGTCCTCGGCGTTGATATAGCGCAGCGCGTCGCCGGGCCGCATCAGCGTGGCGCGTTTGTCGCCCGTGCGCAGGATCAACCAGTCGAGCTTGCGTTTGAGCACCGCATCCAGCGCTTCGCGCGACATCTCCTGATCCACAATCTGGAAGCGCCGGTTCATGGCGGCTGCCACGCTCAGCCGCCGCAGATACTGCGAAACCGGGTCATTTCGGTAGTCCAGGCCACGCTGCTGAAGCAGCATGCGGAAGACCGACTGGGAGTGCTCCAGCCGCCGGGCGACCACGATGGCGGTGATGACTGCCAGCATCCCCGGCAGCAGCAGGGCGGTGGTGCCGGACAGCTCCAGCAGGATGACCAGGGCGGTCAGCGGTGCCTGCAGCATGGCGCCGATCATCGCGCCGATGCCCATGAGCGCATAGAAGCCGGGCGGAGAGGCCAGGCCCTCGGCGACCAGATTGCCGGCCATGCCGAGCGCGCCGCCCAGCGTGGCCCCCATCACGAACCCCGGCAGGATGACGCCGCCGGGCATGGCAGCCGCGGTGGCCGTGACCGTTGCGATGAATTTCGCGGCGAACACGGCCAGGCACAAGCCGATGCCGAACTGACCGGCCAGGGCCACATTGATGGTTTCGAAACCCACCCCCATGATCTGCGGCACCAGCGCGGCCGCGCCGGCCGTCACCAGCCCGGCCGTGAGCAGGCGTGTTTCGATGCGAAACCGGCCGAATGCCTTGATCACGTGGGCAGTGGACCGGGTGAAGCCGGCACTGGCAAGCCCGATGATCGCGCCGCACAACACCAGATAGGGCAGCTCGTACAGCGAGACGATCTGGCTGGCGTGCACATCCAGGCTCGGATGGGTCGAGGTGAACAGGTGCGCCACGGTCGTGGCGCTGACCGCGGCGAGAATGATGGGCGCGAAACTCACGATGCTGTACTCCATCATTACCACTTCCATGGCGAAGATGACGCCGCCCAGCGGGGTGTTGAAGGACGCCGCAATGCCCGCTGCGGTACCGCAGCCCACCAGCGTGCGCAGACTGTTGTTGGGCAGGGCGAGCCGCTGGCCGAACAGGCTGCCGGCGGTGGCGCCAATGTGCGCCGCTGCGCCTTCACGCCCGACCGACTGGCCGGAGGCCACGGCAATGACCACGCTGACGAACTGCACCACGGCCGTCTTGACCGGCAGGTAGCCCTGGTAATAGACCATCCGCTCGACGATGTGAACAATGCCGCCTTCGCGCGATTCGCGCGCCAGGCGTCCGAATATCAGCGCCAGCACGATGGCGCCCAGCAGCGGCAGGGCCACCCGGGTGCGCAGCGACAGATACTCGAAATTCCCCGGCTCATGGGCGGCGAACATCAGCCCCTGCACGGCCCGTATGCTCTCGACCAGCCCCAGGACGGCCAAGCCGCACAGTCCGCCCACGATGGCGCCCAGCACGCAGAGCAGCGTCAGGCCCGAGGATTTCTCGACTTCCGCCAGGCTGTCGCGCCCGCGATCAAGCGCGCCGTACCATTGATTCCTGATCCAGCCGAACGGATTGTTGATCACGGCTGGAGTACCGCAGAACAGCGCGTGGGCTCGGCGCGGCGGCGCCGGATCGGCCAGCCGGCGGATAAGGGACAGTGCATGGGGTAAGCGTGCATGGCTGCGTATAATGCCGCCCTCGCAAATCAGCTCCAAGACATTCCGAAGAACAGCAGGGTTTAGATGGACCAGGCGCAAACGCTTAACGTGGGTATTGTGGGCGGCACCGGTTACACCGGCGCCGAATTGCTGCGGCTGCTGGGCACGCACCCTCATTGCCGGGTTGGCGCCATCACGTCGCGCCAGGAGGCCGGCCGGCGGGTGGACGAGCTGTTTCCCCAGATGCGGGGCCGCCTTGATCTGACCTTCACCGAGCCCACGCTCGACTCGCTGGCCGATTGTGACTGCGTGTTCTTTGCCACGCCACACGCCGCGGCCATGCATTTCGTGCCCGAGCTGCTGGATGCGGGCAAGCGCGTCATTGACCTTTCGGCCGATTTCCGACTGCGGGACCTGGACGTCTGGGCCGAATGGTATGGCCAGCCTCACGCCTGCCCGGAATGGGTCGAGCAGGCGGTGTACGGGCTGCCCGAACTCAACCGGGCGGCGCTTGGGTCGGCCGCGCTGGTGGCTTGTCCGGGCTGCTACCCCACGTCAATCATTCTGGGGTTTGCGCCGCTGCTTGAGGCGGGCGTGGTGGACACTACGCGCCTGATTGCCGACGCCAAGACGGGGGTGTCGGGTGCCGGCAAGAGCCTGAAGACGCCCTTCCTGTTCGGCGAAATGGCGGAGTCCTTCAAGGCCTACGGGGTCGGCGGGCACCGTCATCTTCCGGAGATTCGCCAGGCGCTGGCGGATCTGGCGAAGGTCGAAGTGGGCGTGACCTTCATGCCGCATCTGGTGCCCATGGTGCGAGGTATTCACTCGACCCTGTATGCGCAGCTTGGCACGGCGGAAATTGACCTCCAGGCGCTGTACGAAACGCGCTACGCGAAGGAGCCATTCGTTGACGTCATGCCGGCCGGATCGGCGCCGGAAACTCGCAGCGTGCGCGGTGCGAATGACTGCCGTCTGGCCGTGCATCGACCGTCGTCCGACACGGTGGTGGTGCTGTCGGTCATCGACAATCTGGTGAAGGGCGCCTCGGGGCAGGCGATCCAGTGCATGAATCTGATGTACGGCTGGCCCGAGACGCGCGGCCTGGAAGTGCCGGCGCTGCTGCCATGAGCCGGGCTCGCGTCGTCGTAGATGATCCGGCTGCGCGTCGGCGCCGTCGCTGGCTCACGGGGCTGCTTGCAGGTCTTGTCTTCGTCGGATTCTGCGGCGCCTATGCGCTGGGCCGAATACACGCCGCGCAGGGCTGGGAGGACAGCTTTGAAGTGGGCGAGCAGCGCATGCAGAGCGACCGCAAACGCGTGCAGAACGATAATCGCCGGCTGCGCGTGGAAAACAGGAAGCTTTCGGAACGGATCGTGGCGCTCGAACTGGACGCGCGAATCGACAAGGAGGCGGCGGGCGAGCTCAAGCAGAGCATGAGCGAGCTACAGACGCGACTGGCCAATCTGCGCAAGGAGGTGGGGTTCTACCGCGGCATTGTCTCGCCGGAAAGTGAAGATGACGAGCCGCGTATACAGCAGTTTTCCGTGCGGCCCACCGGCTCTGCGGGCGAGTACGAGTACGATCTGGTGCTGATTCGTTCGGCCGGACACAGCAGCCGCGCCAACGGCAGCATCATCATGCGGCTGGATGGTCTGCGCAACGGGGAAGCCATTACGCTCAATGCCCGCAATTTCGGGCTGAAGCCCAGCCGCGAGCCACGTTTCGGCTTCAAGTACTTCCAGGAACTCGCCGGCTCGTTCTCGCTGCCGGAGAACTTCGAGCCTACGCTGTTCGAAATCGAGGTGGTGCCCGCCGGTGGCACTGCCGAAAGCGTCAAAAACAGTTACGATTGGAGCGAGCTCACGCAGGATTGACCGGGCGGTCAAACGAGCCGGCCCGGCCGCATGCCGACCGTCAGCGCCGATCGTCATCGAACGATGCCGTGCCGCGACGGTCAGACCACCAGACCAATTTCAGGAGCTGACCATGTGGGGCAGTGACAAATCGCGGGACAAGCCCGTGGCGGAAAAGGCCGAGAGCAAGGACAGGCCCAAGGCGGCCGCCAAGGCGTCAAAACCTCAGAAATCCCAGAAGGCCCCGCGTGCCGCCAGCTCGGTGGATACGCTGATCGGCAAGGACACGATGATCCGCGGCGATGTGCATTTCACCGGCGGCCTGCATATCGATGGCTGCGTGAAAGGGCGCGTCATTGCCGAAGAGGATGCCGGGGCCGTGGTCAGCATCAGCGAAAGCGGTATCGTGGAAGGGTCGATCCGCTCGCCGTTCGTCGTGGTGAACGGGTTGGCCGAGGGCGATATTCACGCGCTGGAGCGCATCAGCCTGTCGCCGTCGGCCAAGGTCATCGGCAACATCTATTACAAGCTGATCGAACTCCCGGCCGGCGCGACCGTCAACGGGCAGATGTTTTACGACGACGGCAGCATGAAGGTGGCAGCTCTGCCCTCGAACAGCGAGTTCGAGGCCGTCAGCGACGGAGTGAGCGCCGGCGAAAGTGCCGGTGCCTCGCAAAAAACCCGTCTCTGATTCTCTGCCCCTCAGGCTTGTTTTTCGCGCAGCACATCCCGACTATATGAGTATGGAACAGGTCGAACCGCAAACCCAGACGCCCCTGCTGTTTACCGACGCGGCCGCCGACAAGGTCCGGGAGCTGCTGGCGGAAGAAGATAATCCGGGCTTGAAGCTTCGGGTATTTGTATCCGGTGGCGGCTGTTCGGGCTTTCAGTACGGATTCACTTTCGACGAGAACAGCGAAGACGGCGACACCATCATCGAGAAGTCCGGCGTGACCCTGCTGATCGACCCCATGAGCTTCATGTACCTGGGCGGCGCCGAAATCGACTTTTCGGACGGGGTGGANGNNGCGCAGTTCGTCATCCGCAACCCGAACGCGACCACCACCTGCGGCTGCGGCAACTCCTTNGCGGTATAAGGCTGNTGCGCGCNGCGCCCCCATAGGGGGCAATCGCCGCAGGCGATTGGGGGGTAAGGNCAATGGGCAAGATTCTGCGCCNGCAGAATCCCACGCGAAGCGTGGCGCAGTTCGTCATCCGCAACCCGAACGCGACCACCACCTGCGGCTGCGGCAACTCCTTCGCGGTATAAGGCTGGTGCGCGCGGCGCGAGGTGGGTGGGCGCTGGGCGCGGCGACCTACGGGTCAGGACGGTAGAAACAGACCACCCAGCAGGGCCGGATGCCGAGCTCCGGTGACGGACGGCAGATTGCCGGGCAGCCCGTCCAGGCGGCGCATGGCGAGCCAGGCAAAGGTCGCGGCTTCCACCCAGTCCCCGTCAATCCCGTGTCGGTCCGTCGGCTCGACCACCCGGTCGCCAAGCCATGCCTGAAGCCGAGCCACCAGCAGTGGATTATGAGCCCCGCCGCCGCATAGGAGCACCCGCTGGCATGCCGGCATGTGCTCGATGACGGCGTTGGCCACGCTTCGCGCGGTCAGTTCGTAGAGGCTGCGCATAACGTCTTCCGGCGCCAACGCGGCCACTTCAGGTCCGGCTGTGCGTTGCAGCCAGTTCAGGTTGAAGTATTCGCGGCCGGTGGTTTTGGGCGGCGCCAGTGCGAAGAACGGGTCGTTCAAAAGCCGGGTGACCAGCGTCTCGTCGACCCGACCGGTATTGCCCCAGTGCCCCCCGGTGTCCTGCGGCTGCTTGCGATGCACTCGAATCCAGCCGTCAAGCAACCCGTTGCTCGGCCCGGTGTCAAAGCCGGTAACGAGGGCGGCACTAGTGCGGGGCGGCAGGCTGGTGATATTGGCAATGCCGCCCAGGTTCAATATGCATCGATGTTCGGTGTCGTCTCGCAGCATTTCGGCGTGGAAGGCCGGGGCCAGCGGCGCGCCCTGCCCGCCGGCCGCCATGTCGGCCTGCCGGAAATAAGCGACCGTCGGCAGGCCGGTGCGTGCGGCGATCCTGGACGGGTCGCCGATCTGGAGCGTAAAGGGCGGGGCCGCATCGGCGCCGTGGTACAGCGTCTGGCCGTGGCTGCCGATGGCGGCTACGGTATCGCGCACCCCTGCCGGTTGGCTCTCGAGCAATTCGGTCGCGGCGTCGGCAAACCAGTCGGCAACGAGCTGATCCAGCTCACCCAGTTCCCGCAGCCTGACGCTGTCGCTATCGGTGGAGGCGGCGAGAATGCGCGCGCGCAGCGCCGGATCCGGTGCCAGACCGTGCGTGGCAAGGAGTGCGGGATGCGCCGGCCGCTCGAGATTAACAAGCGCCGCGTCGACCGCGTCCACGCTGGTGCCGGATATCAGTCCGAGGAAGAGGCGAGGCAATGGCGGCCGTGGGCTATTCTGAGGGCTCGGACTCTGGCGCGGCGTAGGCCAGTTGAAGCCGGCTAAGGCCCTCAATCCGACCGAGCAGATCGCCACTGAGCTTGTCGAAGGCCGGACGCAGGTCCGCGCTCAGCGGCGGCGCGCCGGGCAGACGCACCGTTTCCGGATTCTTCGGCTGGCCATGCTCGCGAAACTCGTAGTGCAGGTGCGGGCCGGTGGCCAACCCCGTCATGCCCACATACCCGATGACTTGTCCCTGGCGGACGCGGCTGCCCGTGTTGAGGCCTTTCGCAAAGCGCGACATGTGGCCATAACGGGTAGTGATGCTCTTGTTGTGCCGAATTTCAACGAAATTGCCGTAACCGCCTTTCCGGCCTCTGAATATGACCTTGCCATCGCCGGTGGCCTTGATCGGAGTGCCGGTCGGCGCGGCGTAGTCGGTGCCCGAGTGGCGTCGGATGCGGTTGAGTATCGGATGCCGTCGGCCGGGATTGAAATGGGAGCTGATCCGGAACTGGTTGAGCGGCGTGCGGATGAATGCCTTCTTCAGAGCCTTGCCGTCGGGGGCGTAATAGTTCGCGTCCCCGTCTCCGCCGTCGAAGCGGACAGCCTGGTAGCGGCGCCCGCGATTGACGAACTCAGCTGCCAGAATGTCGCCGTCCTTGACCTTCTCACCGTCCCTGATGAGTTCTTCATAGACCACCGCAAAGCGGTCGCCCGGCTGAATATCGAGCGCGAAGTCGATGTCCCAGGCGAATATGCGGGCCAGGTTCATGATGACGTTATCGGACAGGCCGGCTTGCAGCCCGGTACCGTAAAAGCTGCCCCTTATCTCGGCGGCCTGGTAGGCGATGCGACGATCAACCTCCAGCTCTGTCAGCTCGGCGCTGTAGGTGCCGTTGTTTTCCCGCACCTCGATGGTGCGCAGCTTGTCGAGCGGGTAATCAAGCGCCGTGAGGTGGCCCTGGGCGTCCGACTGAAATCGCAGCGTGGTGCCGGCCCTCAGGCCCCGGGTAAACCGCCAGCCGTATTCGGGCAGCCTGATCATGGCCAGTGAATCGCTGTAGTTGAGACCATGGCGCTCGAAGGCAATGGATAGCGTATCGCCCGATTCGATGGGCATTTCATTCCAGTCGGCGCCGGCACCCGTTTCTTCCAGGGCCACCGGCCCGTCCGAAACAGGCTGACTGTCCTGTCGGGCCTTTTCCTGCAGCGCTTCCACGCGCTGACGCAGGCTTACTTGAGAACTTGTGGGGGAAGGGCGCACTTCGGCGCCTCGAGTCAGGGGAATATTGGCTGTGGCGGTACTGCCGAACCAGCTGTGCAGAACGAAAGCGACCGAACCCAGCATGACGGGCAGAAACGATGCCAGCAGTAGCCAGTAAGCCAGCGGCCGATGTCCACGTGACTGCGTCAGCCAGAGATAATCCTGGTCGCTACGGTTCATCTGAAAAGTCTCCACCGGCTGGCTCTGGACGGGCGCTTTATGGGAATAATGCTGCGCGCCGTCAGCAGGTTAGCGTTGCAGTAAAAGAACATAAAGTCGCGAAATTTGCAATGTTTACGGGCGCTTGAGGCGTTGGCCTGGCGGAAAGCCGCAAGGCGGCCAATCCACTGAATCAAAGGCTGTATGATTGCCAGCCGCTTTTTTGGTTCCCTGTATTCGCGTTACAAGACATGTCCGATCCGCTGTCCGAAATTCGCCGCGGCGCCGAGGAGTTGATTCCGGAGCCCGAGTTCGAGAAACGACTGATGTCAGCCGAAGAGGCTGGCAGGCGATTGATCATCAAGGCGGGATTCGATCCCACCGCGCCGGATCTGCATTTCGGCCATACGGTCCTGATGAACAAGATGCGGGCCTTTCAGGATCTGGGGCACGAGGTCGTGTTTCTGATCGGCGATTTCACCGGCATGATCGGTGACCCCACGGGCAAGAACGCCACCCGCAAGCCCCTTTCGCGGGAGCAGGTGGCGCAGAATGCCCGCACCTATGAGGCGCAGATATACAAGGTGCTCGACCCCGACCGCACGCGGGTGGAATTCAATTCCACCTGGCTCGGCCAGCTTGGTGCGGACGAGATGATCAGGCTGACCGCGCAGTACACGGTGGCTCGCATGCTCGAGCGCGACGATTTTCACAAGCGATACAAGGCCAATCAGCCGATTGCCGTTCACGAGTTTCTCTACCCGCTGGTGCAGGGTTACGACTCGGTCGCGTTGAAAGCGGATATCGAGCTGGGCGGGACCGATCAGAAGTTCAACCTGCTTGTTGGGCGACATATACAGGAGGCGTACGGGCAGACGCCTCAGCTCGTGCTGACCATGCCGCTGCTGGAAGGCCTGGACGGCGTGAACAAGATGTCCAAGTCGCTCGACAACTACATTGGTATTGACGAATCGGCCGAAGAGCAGTTCGGCAAGGTCATGTCCATATCGGACGACCTGATGTGGCGCTACTTCGAGTTGCTGTCGATGAAGCCACTGGACGAGGTTGAGCGGTATCGCCGGGACGTTGAGGCAGGCCGCAACCCGCGCGATATCAAATTCGAGCTGGGGCTTGAGCTGGTCGGCCGGTTTCACGGCGCCGCGGCCGCGCGGGATGCGCAGCAGGCCTTCGTCGACCGTTTCCAGAAGGGCGCTGTCCCCGACGATCTCCCTCTCGTCACCCTTCAATCGCCGCCGGAAGGGCTGCAGGTGGCTGCGTTGCTCAAGGCGGCCGGCCTGACGCAGAGCAACTCCGAAGGCATGCGATTGATCAAGCAGGGCGCGGTGCACATCGATCAGGGCAGGGTAAGTGACCCGGCCACCCTCATCAGGCCGCACGCAGAGCATCTGGTAAAAGTCGGCAAGCGTCGGCTTGCTCGAGTCACACTTTTGGCAAGCAATTGATATTGAACGATAAAAAAAGGTGTCCGTGACCATTCAGGCCGTCGAGACGGCGTGATGGCAAAAGATTTCCAAATTTTTTTCGAAAATTTGTTGACAGTCAGATTACGGCCCCTATAATGCGCACTCCGCAGCGGGGCAGACGCCCCAAAGCGACGCTCTTTAACAATAGATAAGTGGCTTGTGTGGGTGCTTCGTTGGGTTAGGCGAAAGCCAACGACCCAAAGAGCATCCTAAGCGAAATACCTGTAATTTCAGGGAATTAGCTAAGGTCGCTCTCGTACGATTCTTCATTGATTTCCTTCTTTGGAGAAAGCGTGCAACCAGTTTGCCGACTGATCGGTTCGTCCGTGAAGAAGGCGTGTTTATAAACTGGAGAGTTTGATCCTGGCTCAGATTGAACGCTGGCGGCAGGCCTAACACATGCAAGTCGAGCGGAAACGATACCTTCGGGTAGGCGTCGAGCGGCGGACGGGTGAGTAATGCATAGGAATCTACCCAACTGTGGGGGATAACCCGGGGAAACTCGGGCTAATACCGCATAACCTCTTCGGAGTAAAGCGGGGGCTCTTCGGACCTCGCGCTGATGGATGAGCCTATGTCTGATTAGCTTGTTGGTGAGGTAATGGCTCACCAAGGCGACGATCAGTAGCTGGTCTGAGAGGATGATCAGCCACACCGGGACTGAGACACGGCCCGGACTCCTACGGGAGGCAGGAGTGGGGAACATTGGACAATGGGCTAAAGCCTGATCCAGCCATG
>NYTH01000003.1 GCA_002683405.1 Salinisphaeraceae bacterium
CATAGCTACGGCTATGACTCGTCGGCGCGCCTTGCCTGACGAAAAATGGAACTCGGTCTAATGTGCCATCAAATGTGACGCACTACACTAAATCTTGTAGCCGCCGTCCACGCTGATGACCTGGCCGGTGATGCCGGCGGATTCCGGCGCCGCCAGCAGCGCCGCCATGGGGCCCAGCTCCTCGGGCTCGAGAATGCGCTTCTGCGCGTTCTCCTGCTCCATCATGGCTTTCACGGTCGGGCCGTCGGTCTCATACAGTTCGGCCAGCGCATCCCAGTCGGCCAGCTGGGTATTGGTCCAGCCGGGGCAGAGGGTATTCACTGTAATACTGGTGGGCACCTGATAGATCATGGCCCGCATCATGCCAATCAGGCCGTGCTTGGCCGCCGTGTAGGCGAGCAGGCCGCCGCCGCGCTTGGCGTAGCCCGAGCCGTTGAAAATGATCCGGCCGTAATCCTGCTCCACCATGTAGGGCAGGGCGTAGCGCGTGGCGTAATAGGCGCTGGTGAGGTTGAGGAAGATGCCCTCCTCGAAGCGCGCGTCGTCGTAGGTGAGCGTGAGCTGCTCCTTGAGATCGCCCGTCAGCCCGCCCACGTTGTTCATGAGAATGTCGATGCGGCCGAAGGCCTCGGCCGTGTTCTTGATCATCGCCTTGATGGACTCGGCGTCCAGCGCATCGCAAATGACGGTTTCTGCCCGTCGGCCCAGGTCGGATATTTCCTGCGCCACGCTGTCGAGCTCGCCCTGAGTACGGGAGCTGAGCATGATGTCGGCGCCCTCGCGCGCCATTTCCAGCGCAATGGCCCGCCCGATACCGCGGCCGCTGCCGGTGACCAGCGCTACCTTTCCGTTCAATCGCCCCATGATGCGCCTCCTGATCGTTGTTGTGGTCCGCTGGCACGTTACGACGGCCAGACCCCGGCCACCCTACCTGAACGGGTAAGCCGGCCGTCAGTACGCGGCGGCTGTCCCGAAGAGCAGCAGGGCCAGCAACCCCAGCACGGCCAGATGGCCGGGATAGTAGGCATAGAAGAACAGCTTGCCGCCGGTGAAGCGGAACCTGCTTTCGAGCGCTTCCATTTTCGGGTGCAGTGTCATGAAGCACAGCGCAAGCGCCAGCATGACCCACTTGGCGTATTCGTTGTACAGCACGCTCTGCGGGTTGTAGCTGGTGAAGTTCAGGAAATAGGCCAGCCCGGCCATGACGACCGCGCCGGTAATCACGTAGGGGTGCAGCACGCCGCGGTGGCGGATGTTGTGGACCGTCATGCCGATCATCAGCATCAGCGCCACGCCTTCCATTCGATATTCCACGAACCAGCCAAGCCCGATCAGCACGGGCAGCGCAAGCCAGTAGCGCGGCCCGGCTAGCCAGGCCCGCACGCACAGCACGCCCAGCGCCAGCGTGAACAATACGTTGAGCGGGTCCCAGAACGATTCGTGGCCCAGAGCCCACCAGTAGATCGGCTGGGAGACGACGCCGAATATCAGCAGCAGTTTCACGTACTGCCGGGGGTTGCTGGTGTAGAGCGAATTCCGCGCAATCATGAACGCGAAGATCGGAAAGGCGAACCGGCCGATTACGGTCAGGACGTGGTAATCGCTGCTGAGCCGGTCGAGCAGGATGCGATCGGCATGGTCGACGGTCATGATCAGGATGGCCAGAAGCTTGAGCATGGAATGGTCTCTTGCGCTATCCGGCCCCCCGGCGCCCGTTCGGCAGCGGGAGATTCCAACAAATTGCGGCGCGACGCAACTTCTGGCAGCGTTCGGGCATGACAGGGATTCGTCATTCTCCGGATCGGCCCAGGCGGTCCCCCCCGCTCCGGCCGCGCCGGCTGGCCTGCTGCCTGCTCTGGCTGGCGGCGTCGCCGGTGTTTGCCGCCCCCGCGCCCCCGCCGCCAGCCACCCCGCTGGAGCAGGCCGACTATGCGGCGCTGCCCGACAACGAAGCCGTGCTGGCCTATCTCGACCGGCTGGCCAGCGCCTACTCCAATGCGCGCCGCATCCAGCTCGGACAATCCGCGGACGGCCGCCCCATCGGCGGGCTTCTTGTGTCCGGCAATCCCGATTTTCTCGAGACCGCTGCCTTCCGCTCGGGCATGGAGAACCCCCGGCTGCGGGCCATGCTGGTGGCCGGACAGCATGGTGACGAAACCGCGACCACCGAGGCGCTGCAGGTGATTGCGCGCGAACTGCTCGTCGGCGATCTGGCCGATCTGCCCGACAGCATGGACCTCATCCTCGTGCCGGCCGCCAGCCCTGATGGCCGCGATCTGCGGCGACGCACGAACGGTGCCGGCGAGAACGTCAACACCGACTACATCCTGCTCACCCAGCCCGAGAGCCAGGCGTTGTCGGCGGCGCTCACCCGATTCCGGCCGGATACGGTCATGGATATCCATGAGTCCAGCGCCTACAAGGAAGACACGCTGGCCCGCCAGGGCTATGTGACTTTCTTCGATATCCAGTACGAGGTGGGTTTCGAGCCGAACATTGATCGTCGGCTGCGCCGTTATGGTGTCGACGTGTTCCTGCCTGCGCTGATCCAGCGGGCCGCCGCGCGCAAGCTCAACGCGCGGCGCTATATTCTGGAAATCCGGGACGTCAACGAGCCCGTGACCCACGGCGGCATCACCCTGCGGAATTTTCGGAACTATTCAGGCTCGTCCAACGCGCTCTCCACGCTGGTGGAGGGCCGGATCGACCCGCCCGGCGACTACCCCACGCCGGACAATATCCGGGAGCGCACCGAGGAACTGGCCGGCGCGATTGCCGCCTACCTGCGCCAGGTGCACGCCATGCGCGAGCCCATCAAGCAGCGGGTCCAGGCCGCCCGCGAGCAGTGGCAGGGGCCGGTAGATGACGGCGGCCTGGCGCTGAAGTCCGAATTCGCGCTCGACCCTGAGCAGCCGCGTATACGCATTCCGCTACGTGAGATCGACAGCGGGGCCGTCATCGAAAAGCCCTTCGATTACCACGGCCGCGTGGTCACGCTGGAAACCTTCCGGCCGCCGGCCGGCTATCTGGTGACCGCGCATCAGGACCGCGTCGCCGAGCTGTTGAAACGCCATGGCGTAATCGTGGATCGGCTTGACCAGCCGGTGGCCCTGCCGGGACGGCGCAGAACCATACGGAACCTGGAAGTCACGCCGCCGCCGCCCGAACGCCGGCGCTACACGCTGGCGCTGCAGGTCGACAGCGAGCCGGCGACGGTCACAGGCGCGCCGGGCGATCTGTTCATCGACCTGGCCCAGCCCGATGGCCGGCGCGTGCCGCTGCTGCTCGAGCCGCTATCCACCACCAGCATCTACCAGGAGCCCGGCTACACGGAGATGCTCGAAACCGACCCGTTCTACCTGGTGCCCGTTGACCGGGCCCCGGCGGATCAGAAGGGCAGCGCAGAGGGCGTCTTGCCGGCGCAGTAGGTCTCCGGTTCCACGAGGACCTGGGTGGGGTGGAAGTCTCCGCTGGCGGCGTCCTGTTTGAGCAGCCGCATGCTGCACACGCCGCTTTGCAGATCGACATTGTTCTCGAGCCGGTAGTTCACCCCCGCCTTCGGCGAAAAGACCCGCTGCGAGGTCAGACAGCCGCCCTCGCTGCTGGTCCACACCGTCTCCACGACGAGTTGCCCCGTGGCCGGGATAACGACGCTGCTCTCTCGCTGATCCACCGACACCTGCTGAATATCGCCCAGTTCGCGTGGCCGCTGGCGCCGGCAGATATCCATGCTGTGGTAGAGGATGGCGCTGCTGACGCCGTCCGCAACGCCCAGCCAGTTCTCGCCCAGCGCGTTGGACGTATAGATCAGCCGCGCCTGCGGGATATGAGCGGGCGGCTGCTGATAGGTGGGCGCCCGCTGACAGCCGGCCAGCAGAAGGCAGATCAGGCAAGCCATGGTGGTGTGACGCGTGCGAACTCCTCCGGCCATGTTGCGTAATTATCGGTAGTGATGGCGCACCGGTCGATTTGTAGCATGCCGCGCTTTTCCGAACAGGCAAGCAAGGCATGGCCAAGGACAGATTCGATGATCCCGGCACGGCAGACGCGCGAACGCTGCTGGACGGCATGGCCCGGGACAAATGGGACGCCGTGGAGATTACCGAGGCGCATCTGGACCGCATTGACCGGTATAACGAGGCGGTCAACGCCTACTGCCACGTGGATCATTCGGGCGCCCGCCGGGCGGCCGAGGAGTCGGCCCGCCGCTGGGCGAAGGGCCGGCCGCTCAGTCAGGCCGACGGGCTGCCCGTATCGCTGAAGGATCTGACCGAGGTCCGCGGCATGCCCACGCGGGCAGGTTCGCTGACATCCGGCATCGAACCCGCCACCGAGGATTCTCCCCCCGCCGCCCGGCTGCGCGAGGCGGGCGCCGTGCCGCTGGGCAAGACCAACACGCCGGAATTCGGCTGGAAAGCGACCACGGACAACCGCGTTTTCGGCTGCACCTACAATCCCTGGCATACGGGCATGACGTCCGGCGGCTCATCCGGTGGCGCGGCCGCGGCGGCGGCCCTGAACCTGGGCGTGCTGCATCAAGGCGGTGATTCGGGCGGCTCGATTCGCATTCCGGCCGCCTTCTGCGGCGTGTTCGGTTTCAAGCCGACCTTCGGCTGGACCCCGCAGTGGCCGCCGAGCAAGATGCCGACGCTGTCGCACATCGGCCCGATCACGCGCACCGTCTGGGATGCCTCGCTCATGCTCAACATGATCGGCCGCTACGATTACCGCGACCCCTATGCCACCCGGGGCCAGCCCGACGACTGGAGCAACTGTCTGGGCGACGGGATCAGCGGACTGCAGATCGCCTACGCGCGCGATTGGGAGGGCCGCGAGCCGTCAGCGGATGTTCGCCGGGCGATCGATGAAGCGGCCGACACGCTGTCCAATCTGGGCGCCGATATCGTGGAGGTCGATCCCGTGTTTGCCGACCCCTGCGAAGCCTTCCGCGAGATCTGGGACACCTGCTCGCGACAACTCGTGCTCGAGATGGACGAGTCGCAGCGCAAGCAGCTCGATCCGGGACTACTCGAGGAATCCCGCGAGGCGGAGTCTCTCCTGGCCACGGATTTCTTCGATGCCTATCTCACCGGCCAGCGCCTGGTCGCCACGCTGGAGGGCTTTTTCCAGCAGTACGACCTGCTGCTCACGCCGACCGTCCCCCGCGAGGCTTTCGCGGCCGGACACGACACCCCGCCCGGCGAAGACTTTAAGGACTGGATTGCGTGGACGCCCTACAGCTACCCCTTCAATCTCACCGGCCAGCCCGCGGCGTCCGTGCCCTGCGGTTTCAGCGACAGCGGCCTGCCGGTGGGGCTGCAGCTTGCGGGCGGCAAGTTCGACGACAACAAGGTGCTGCGCGCCTGCCACGCCTATCTCGAAGAGAAACCCGCCACCGTCATCAACGAACCCCGCCTGCCGGAGCGCAAGTCCGACCGAAAGGCCGGCGGCAGCCGACAGGGCAATTCTAAGGGCACGTCAAAAGGAAAGTCGAAATGATCGTAACCAGCCTCGAAGACATTCAGCAGAGCCGCGACGAAGTCGACAACGGCGACTTTCTCTCCCGCCGCATGATTCTGTCGAAGGACGGCATGGGCTACTCCGTGCACGAGACGCACATCCCGCCCAATCAGGCGCTGCGCATGTGGTACAAGCATCACCTGGAAACCGTTTTCTGCCTCGACGGCGCCGGCGAGGTAGAGGACCTGGGTGAAGGGCAGACGCACAGGCTCGAGCCGGGCGTGCTGTACGCGCTGAATCGCCACGACCATCACGTGCTGCGCAGCTTTGACGACGGGCTGCGTCTGTTCTGCATCTTCAACCCGCCGCTGGTCGGTGACGAAACCCACCAGGCCGACGGGTCCTACGCGCTGCTGGACGAAGCCGGCGAAGTCGTTCGGGACTGACCGGCGGCGCACAGTGGGCAGGCAAGGCCCGCTTGGTCTAAAATGCGGACAGATTTCTTTCCGGAATCGCCCCGGCGCCCGCCGCAAGGCCGGCGCTGCGCCGCTGTTCCGCTGTCCAACCGACCTCGAGCGAGTCCGTCATGTCCGACTTCAAGACCCCCCTGCGCGACATGCAGTTCGTGCTGCATGAAATGCTCAACGCCGAGCAGGTGCTCTCGGCCCTGCCGTCCATGGAGGCGGTGGATGCCGCCATCATCGATCAGGTGCTGGATGAATCCGGCAAGTTCATGGGCTCGGTACTCGCGCCGCTGAACGCGGTGGGCGATGAGCAAGGCTGCACGCTCAACGACGACCGGAGCGTGACCACGCCGGACGGATTCGCGGACGCCTACCGGCAGTTCGTCGAGGCGGGCTGGTCGTCCCTGTCGGCCGACCCGGCGTTCGGGGGGCAGGGGTTGCCCGCCTGCGTGCAGATTCCCGTGAACGAGATGATGTTCGCCTGCAACCAGGCCTGGGGCATGTTCGTGGGTCTCTCGCAGGGCGCCTACAAGTGTCTGCACACCTTCGGCACGCCCGAGCAGAAGCAGACCTACCTGACCAAGCTGGGTGCGGGAGAGTGGACCGGCACCATGTGCCTGACCGAACCGCAGGCCGGTACCGATCTCGGCTTGCTGCGCAGCAAGGCGGAGCCGCAGGGCGACGGCGCCTACCGCCTGACCGGCCAGAAGATTTTCATATCGGCCGGCGAGCACGACCTGGCCGACAATATCGTGCACCTGGTGCTCGCCCGCCTGCCGGACGCACCGGCCGGCACCCGCGGCATTTCGCTGTTCGTCGTGCCCAAGTTTCTGCCCGACGAAAACGGCGAAGCCGGCGAGCGCAACGCGATCTACTGCAGCGGTCTGGAAGAGAAGATGGGCATCCACGGCAGCCCCACCTGCCAGATCTCGCTCGAGGGCGCGACCGGCTGGCTGGTGGGCGAGCCCAACAAGGGGCTGCCGGCCATGTTCGTCATGATGAACGAGGCGCGCCTGGGCGTGGGGCTGGAAGCGCAGGGCCTGTCGGTCGGCGCCTACCAGAAGGCCGTGGCCTATGCCAAGGATCGTATCCAGGGCAAGTCGCCGGTCGTGCCGCGTGACAAGGACCGGCCGGCCGATCCGATCATCCAGCATCCGGACGTGCGGCGCATGCTGCTCACCCAGAAGGCCTACATCGAAGGCCAGCGCGCCATGGCCTACTGGACCGCGCTGCTGGTTGACGAGGCCGAGCATCACCCGGACGCCGAGCACCGCAAGCAGGCGCACGCGCTGGTGGAGCTGCTCACGCCCGTGGTCAAGGCCTTTCTCACGGACAACGCGCTGATCTGCACCAACCTCGCCATCCAGTGTCTGGGCGGCTACGGCTATATTCGCGAATACGGCGTGGAGCAGTATTTTCGCGACGCCCGCATCAAGCCGATCTATGAAGGCACCAACGGCATCCAGGCCATGGACCTGCTGGGCCGCAAGGTGCTCATGGACGGCGGTGAGCGCCTGCAGCTGCTCAGCCGGCACATCGAGCAGGATATTGCCGCGGCGAGTCAGACCCATCCCGACAAGGCCCGCGCGGTGGGCGAGCTGCTCGAGCAGACCGGCGAGTTCACCCGCTGGATCGGCGGACAGGTGCAGGACAGCCCGGCCGAGGCACCCGCTGCGGCGGTGGACTATCTGCGCGCCATGGCGCATCTGATCGTCTCCAGCCTCTGGCTGCGGGCCGCGCACATCGCCACGACTCGTCTGGAGGCCGGGGATGACCGGGCCTTCTACCAGTCGAAGCTGGACACGGCCGACTTCTACTTCGCCCGGCTGCTGCCCGAGGCGCACTATCACCTGCAGGCCGGCCGGGCCGGCGCAGCCAGCCTGATGAGCCTGGCCGAGGAGGCCTTCTAGACGATGGTTGAAGTCACCGGCCTCTACACGGCGCTGTGCGCGCTGCTGGTGCTCTACCTGGCCTGGCGCGTGGTGAGTATCCGCCGCCGGGAAAAGATCGGGCTGGGCGATGGCGGCAACAAGGACCTGAATCTGGCCATTCGGGCCCACGCCAACGCCGTGGAATACCTGCCGCTATCGCTGCTGCTGATCCTGGTGGCCGAACTCAACGGCCTGCCGGCGCTGTGGCTGCATCTGGCGGGGTTAGCGCTGCTGGCCTGCCGCGTCGGCCACGCCTGGGGCTTTGTTGCCGCGCGGGGCGCCTATCATCCCGGCCGGTTTTTCGGCATTGCCGGCAACTGGCTGCTGTGGATCGCGCTGGCGCTGGCAAACGGGCTGCTCGCGCTGGGCTGAGCCGTCACGGCGTGAGGGCCGTCGCGCCAACGCCGGCCCGGCAGGCGGCGGGTAGCGGCGTCAGTCCTTGCGTCTGGACAAAGCGCCGCGAACGGGTCTGCTGCATTTCCAGGGTGAGCCAGCAGGTGCCGCGCAGTTCGTCCTGGCGGTTGACCAGCCGATACACCGCCCCGGCGCGCGGCCGGAAACCCACGTTTGTCACCGAGCACAGACTGTCCGCACCGGACCAGAGGCTGTCCACGATCAGCATGCGGTTGGCGGGTATCGTGACCCGGGCAATGCGCTGCCGGGCCGACACCTGCGTGGCCGGCCCGTACTTGACCGGCGCTCGGCTGCAGCGTGCATCGCTGGCCACGCTCAGCGCGAGTGTGCCCACGCCCACCGGTTGCCCGCTGTAGCCGGTTTTCAGGTCGCTCGCGGTAAACAGCAGCGTGGCCTGATCCGCGCGGGCCAGCGAGGACTCCCCGTCCGGGGCCGGCGCCACGCCGCTACAGGCTGACAGCCCTGCCAGCAGGGCCGGGACCAGCGCCTGACAGGTCTGTGTGAACGCTTTCATCTGATACTCCGGGACGCTGCGCATGGTTCGCCGGGTTGCGTCCCAATTGCCTGTTCAGATTAAATATTTTCCTTCGAATAATCCACCGGCCAGCAGCCCGGCACGGCGGTTGCCGGATTATGCGGAGCGTGGATTGCAGTCCGACGAAGCCCCGCGCGCGGGTTGCGAACGCGAATCAGACCGGAGTGAGGCGGGGGCGTCAGAGCTGTTCGAGCCGGGCCAGTTTGGGCTGGATATAGCGCCGGCAGAAAGGCCGGTCCGGGCCGCGCCGGTAGTAGTTACGGTAGCGCTCGGGCAAACGTCGCAGCCCGGTCAGCGGCAAAACCAGCACGCGCAGGGGCAGCGGAAATTCGGGCTGCAGCAGCGACAAAGCCTTGTCCAGCGAGGGCTTCTGGCCGGCCCGGGCGTAGTAGACCGCCGATCGGTAGCGGGTCCGCAGCGCATGGTCTGACGTGCTGGCATGCGTGTGACAGTGGGCTCGCAGCAGCGTCAGCACGTCGGTACGGCTGGGGTCGAAGGTCACCCGCACCGCCTCGCTGGGCCTGTGGTGCGGCGGCTGCGACCAGATATGGCCCTGCTCGACGGCGAGCACGCCCGTGAGCTGCTGGAAGACGGCTTCGGTACACCAGTGGCAGCCGCCGCCAAAACCCAGCACGGCGCGGCCGGACGGCTCGGCCTCGCGATGCGGTGAGTTACCGCGCACCCAGATGCCGGTCGAAGAAGGCCAGTTGATCGGCGATGGCGCGATCCCGCGCCGCACCCACGTAGATGTCGAAATGGCCGATATCGTAGCGCTTGAGCGTGACCTGCGGGCCGGCCTTGCGCGCCAGCCGGTCGGCCGCCGCCGCCGGCGCGACGGAATCGCCCGTACAGGCCAGGATAAGCGCGGGGCATTTGAGTTGACCGGCCCGGGCAACCGGCCGATAGAGCGGCAGGTACAGCGTCATGCGGGCCGTCATTTTGTTGCGCCAGTCGGCCGGCGTGATGGCGCCGTAGCCGGCCTGGGCATCGGGGCTGCTCATGGCGGCAAACTCGCCGGGCGGCGCCGTGACCGGCACGGTGACCGGGTCGCGCCCGAGCCAGGCGCGGACCTGGTCGGCCGCCCCGTAGGCGCTGATCCTGAGCAGCTGCCCCAGGCCGGCATACCGCATGATATTGAGCGCCGCGGACAGCCCGTCGAGCATGGGGCCCTGCGCGCTGATGGCCGCGATACGCGGGTCACGCGCGGCGGTCGTGACCACGTGCCCGCCCGAAAACGAGGTGCCCCAGAGGCCGATGCGCGCCTCGTCAACGCCCGGCAGCGCGCGACAGAAGGCCACGGCGGCCTGCCAGTCCTGCAGCTGCTTGCCGATGCTCAGCAGTTGACGCGGCTCGCCGTCGCTGGCGCCGAAATGGCGATAGTCGAACAGCACGACGATGTAGCCGCCGAGGGCAAACGCTTCGGCAAAGGGCTCCAGCCCGGCATCGCGCGTGCCGGCCAGCCCGTGGGCCATGACCAGGGCGGCGCCGTTGGACTCTGCCGGCTCGTACACCCACGCCCGGCAGGTCACGCCCTGGCTGTCGAACTGCGCATCGCGTCGGGTAAAGGTCGGAGTGTCTGCCATGATCTGTTGCAGCGGTTGAAGTGGGAGGGCGGCCGCGGCGCATTCTCGCAGCGTCAGGCGGCGGCCGACCAGGGCTGCCCGGCGCGCGCCGGCTGCGGCGGTTCGAACGCCAGCGCCGGATCGGCCACCGGTTCGTCCAGCAGGGCGGCCCTGTCCCTGCCGTAGTGCATCTTCTCCTTCCAGGCGCCGCTGCGGCCCTGGCGGGGCAGGGCGCCGCGGTCGCGCTCGATATAGCCCGACTGCAGCGACTCCAGAATATCGTTGCCGGTCCGCTGATCCGCGCCGGCTCGCGCGGTGACCACGCTCAAATCATGTTCGTCCATGTAGCTGAACAGCCGCACCAGATATTCCCCGGCCAGGTCGGCCTTGAGCGTCCAGGAGGCGTTGGTGTAGCCGAAGAACCAGCTCATGTTGGGCACGCCTTCCAGCATCACGCCCTTGTAGGTGAGCTGCTCGCCGACATCGACGGGCTGGCCGTCAACCACCAGTTCCATCCCGCCCAGCATCTGCAATTTCAGGCCGGTGGCAGTGACGATGATGTCGGCGTCGAGCACCTTGCCCGATTCGAGCTGGATGCCGGTTTCGGTGAACCGCTCGATGTGGTCGGTGACCACCGAGGCCTTGCCCTCGCGCAGCACCTTGAACATGTCGCCGCCGGGCACGGCGCAAAGACGCTCGTCCCAGGGCATGTACTCGGGCGTGAAGTGCCGCATGTCGAAGTCGCTGCCCAGGGCTCGGCGGGCACGCCCCAGCAGCAGTTTGCGCATGGTCTTCGGCCAGTAGCGACTGGCCAGATACAGGCTGCGCTGGAAGGCGATGTAGCGCTTGCGGGCGATCTGGTGCGCTGTTTCTGCCGGCAGCAGCGTCTGCAGCAGTCCGGTGAGTTTGTCCTTCGCGGGGACCGACAGAATATAGGACGGCGAGCGCTGCAGCATGGTCACGTGGCGCGCCTTATCGGCCATGTTGGGCACCAGCGTCACGGCGGTGGCGCCGCTGCCGATGATGACCACCCGCTTGCCGCTGTAATCCATGTCCTGCGGCCAGTGCTGCGGGTGCACGATGTCGCCCGCAAAATGCGCTTCGCCGGGAAACTGCGGCCGATAGCCTTCGTCGTAGTTGTAGTAGCCGGTGCAGTTGGACAGAAAGCGGCAGGTGAATGTCTGCGTTTCGCCGGTGCGCTCCCGCAGGGCGCTGACGGTCCAGCGCTGCGCGTCGCTGCACCACTCGGCCCGGGTAATCTTCAGCCCGTAGCGAATGCGGTCGAGCAGACCGTGCTCGCGGGCAGTATCGGTGAGGTATTCGCGGATCGAGTCGCCATCGGCTAGCACCTGGCTGCGGTCCCAGGGGCGGAATTTATAGCTGAAGCTGTGCATGTCGGAATCCGAGCGGATACCCGGATAGCGGAACAGATCCCAGGTGCCCCCCAGGTTGTCGCGCCGCTCGACGATTGTTACGGAGCGGTCGGGGCAGCCGCGCTGCAGGTGGCAGGCCGTGCCGATGCCGGAAATGCCGGCGCCGATGATGAGAACGTCGCTGTGATTGGACTGTTGCTGACTGGCCATGAATTGCTCCTCGGCTTGCTTTTCTACTGATGTTGCGCATTTTGGGGAGACCGTCGTCGCAATTATTGTCGAAATACGACATTATTTTGTCATTTCACGACAGCGCAGGGGTCTCGCGCCGTGCCGAGCCTGATTCGGGCCACCAATCTGTGGGGATTCGAGACGCTGGTGCGGCAGCTCGGCGGCGATCCCGAAGGCATGCTGGAGCAGGTGGGCGTCCCGCGCGCCGAGGACCGGCCGGACGATTCGTTCCTGCCGTTCCAGCGTCACGCGCAGTTGACCGAGCTGGCCGCCGCGTCGCTGCGCTGCCCCGATTTCGGTCTGCGTCTGGCGCGCTGGCAGGGGCTCGACATGCTCGGCGCCGTGGCGGTCATCGCGCGCAATGCATCCACCGTGAATGCCGCGCTGGGGGCGATCGCAAGCTATCTGTACGTGCATTCGCCGGCGCTGCAGTTGCGGCAGGTGGCCAGCGACTCGGCCGACCGGCTTCGTTTCGAATACCGCATTACCGAGCTGCCGCTGTACCGCGTGCGTCAGGGCTACGAGATGAGCATGGCCAACGGCATGGAAATTCTCCGCCTGCTGGCCGGCGGCGATGCGCGTCCCGCCTATATGAGCTTCATGCACGCCCGGATGTCGCCCTTGCCGGTGTATCGACGGATATTCGGCTGTCCCGTGTATTTCCAGCAGCCCTGGTGCGGGTTCGAGCTGGACCGAGACATTGGGCGCCGAAGGCTGGATAGCGCCGATGCGGAAACATTGCGGCTGGCGTCGGCCTATCTCGACTCGCATTTTCCGGCGCAGGCGCAATCGCTGGAAGAGCGGGTCGGCGAACTCATCCGGCGTCTGCTGCCTACCGGACAATGCACGGCAGCCGCCGTGGCCGAGGCCATGGCGCTGCATCCGCGGACCCTGCAGCGTCAGCTCGAGACGTGCGGGCAGCGTTACGGCGAGTTGCTGGCCGCAGAGCGGCGAGCGCTGGCCAGTCAATACCTGGCGCAGCCGGGTCTGCACCTGAGTCAGGTGGCCGGGCTGCTGGGCTATGCCGAACAGAGCAGCTTCAACCGGGCCTGTCGCCGGTGGTTCGGATGCGCGCCGCGGCAGTGGCGTCGCCGATTACTGGATGATCATCCGCGCGGCGATTGAATTCATGCCTTCCGGGAGGCGATTTAACCGGTTTCCCGGCCTGGTTTCAACACTGGTCCCGGGCGCTTGCTCCCCGTCGCCGGCGGACATAGTCTGAAGGCATACTTTCGAGCCGGAGACGCCGTGATGAGCCAGCCAGCCCCCGCCCGCGAAAAAATCATACGCGGCGCCTGTCCGCACGACTGTCCGGACACCTGTTCGATGCTTGTGTCGGTGCGCGAAGGGCGGGTCACTGGCGTTCAGGGTAATCCCGAGCATCCGTTTACGGCCGGCCGCCTGTGTCCCAAGACCTACCAGTACCAGGAGCGCGTATACCACCCCGAGCGGGTGCTGTATCCGCTGCGCCGGACCGGCGAGAAAGGCCGCGGTGAGTTCGAACGCATCAGCTGGGACGAGGCGTTGTCGACCATTCACGAGCGCTGGACCTCGATCATCGCGGACTGCGGGCCCGAAGCCATCCTGCCGTACAGCTATCTGGGTACACAGGGGCTGCTCAACGGGCTGACGGTGGGAGACGCGTTCTTCAACAAGCTCGGCGCCAGCATTTCCGAGCGTACCTTCTGCGACTCGGGCGCTTCGACGGCCTACATGATGACGCTGGGCCCCACGCCGGGCATGGACCCGGAGAGTTTCCAGCACTCGCGCTACATCGTGCTGTGGGCCTGCAACATGCTGAGCACCAACGGGCACATGTGGAAGTTCGTCAAGCAGGCGCAAAACAACGGCGCGAAACTGGTGGTGGTGGACCCGGCGGAAACCGCCACCTCCCGCGCGGCGGACCTGCATATCCGCGTACGCCCGGGAACCGACACGGCGCTGGCGCTGGCCATGATGCGCGTCATCATCAACGAGGGGCTCGTCGATGAAGACTACGTGGGCCGCTACACCACCGGTTATGACGAGCTGGTGGAGCATGTGCAGGCCTATACGCCGGAGTTTGCGGCCCAGGCCACCGGCGTTGATGCCGACCTGATCCGCGAGTTCGCCCGCGAGTATGCGCGCAGCCAGCCCTCGGCCATCCGGATCGGCGTGGCCATCGAGCGCTCTGCCGGTGGCGGTCAGCTGGTGCGGGCGCTGGCCTGCATGCCGGCGCTGGTGGGGGCCTGGCGGCAACCCGGCGGCGGGCTGCTGCAGCTTCCGCTGTGGGCCTTTCCGGTCAACTGGGACAGGCTGCATCGCGCTGATCTGGCCGATCCGCAGACCCGGGTCATCAACCAGTGGTATCTGGCCGGTGCGCTGGCCGACGACCAGGCCGGCCCCCAGACGCTGGACCCGCCCATCCGCTCGCTGTTTGTGTACAACAGCAATCCGCTGGTGGTGGCGCCGGATCAGATGAAAATGAAGCAGGGGCTGGCGCGGGACGATCTGTTCACGGTGGTCAGCGAGCACTTCGTGACCGACACGGCAAAATATGCCGACCTGATTCTGCCCGCCACCACCCAGGTGGAGCAGTGGGACCTGATGTTCTCCTGGGGGCATCTGTATCTCAGCCTGAACACGCCGTCGATCGAGCCCTGCGGCGAGGCCGTGCCCAACTGCGAGCTGTTTCGCAGGCTGGCCCGCGTCATGGGATTCGACGATCCCTATTTCCAGCGCGACGACGAAACCCTCATGCGGGAGGCGCTGGACTGGGACAGCCCGGCGCTGGCGGGCATCACGCTCGATGGATTGCGTGAAACCGGATTCGCGCGGCTGAATTTTCCGGAGGCGGGGGCCTTCGCCCTCCACGCCGAGGGCAATTTCCCGACGCCATCCGGCAAGGTGGAAATCAAGGCGTCCATGGCGGCGGGCGGTAATTTCGTGCTGCCCACGTTTCGCCAGGGCGCCGAGGCCCATCAGGAAGGCTCGCCCGTGCCGGCGCTGCCCACCTGGACGCCGCCCAACGAGACCGCGCCCACGGCCGGCGAGCTTGCGGCGCGGTATCCGCTGTCGATGATGTCGCCCAAGAGCCACTGCTTTCTGAATTCGCAGTGGGCCAATCATGCGCGTCAGCTGGCCCGCGAGGGCGAGCAGCAACTGTTCATGCACGAAAGCGACGCGCTGGCGCGCGGGCTGAAAACCGACGAACTGGTGGAGGTCTTCAACGCGCGCGGGCGCTTTACCGCCGTACTGCAGACGGGGGATCGCGCGATGCCGGGCGTGGTCATTGCGCCCATGGGGCACTGGCTGGCCCGCTCCCGCGATGACGCCACGCCCGCGGCGCTCAATCCCACCGCGCTGGCGGACCTGGGCCAGGCCCCGACCTTCTCGGACAATCGCGTGGAGGTCAGGCGGGCCGCCGGCTGAGTCGAGGTCCGGTTGCGGCCGTCATGCGTCCGATTCACGCGCGAGTTGGGCAAAGTCGTCTGCGTAGTCGCGCAGCCTGTCCGCGGCGTGGGCGCGCTGCTCGGCATCGGCGAGGTTGATCACGCGCGCGAGCATTTGCAGGAAGTGCTGCCGATTGAAGGCCGCATCAGCCTGGCGCGTCGTGCTTCGGTAGCGTGACGGGTCCTCGATAAAGGCTGCCAGCCGGCGGGCGAAGTCGGCATCACGACGATCGTCCAGCAAGGACCGAAGCGCCGCCCGGCGCGCCGCCCGCGCCTGCATGACCCGGTCGGGATGATCGCGTCGCCCGGCCGCCCATTGGCGCACGAGCGCCTGCTGCGGATCGGTCACGTGGCCCAGCCAGTCGTCCAGCTTGTCTTCGGTCCAGTCGGCGTAATGGTCCGCGCGGTCCTCGGCGTCACCCGCCAGGAATTCGTCTTTGAATTCCTCGTCCTTCTCCTCGACCTGAGCAATCAGGCCGTCGACCTGCGCATCGCTCAGCGAGGAAAGCACGTCGACAGCGTGGGGCAGGGCGCGGGTCTTGATGCGCCGGGCAAACTCGGTGAAGGGTTCGGCCCGGGCGTCCAGCGTTGCCGGCGTGACGGGCGCGTTCAGCGTTTCGATGCGGTCGGCCAGCGCGTGCAGCGTGTCTGCATAGCGCGGCAGCTCGCTGCGGCGATGCCATTGCCAGAGCTCGGCAAAGCGCGCGTCGAACACGGCGCGCTGGGCGTCGTTCAGGTCAAGAAACGGGTCGAGCTTGCGGTAGACCAGCCAGTCGGCGTGGTTGTAGGCATATCGAAAGGCAAAGCTGCAGCCCGTGCTCACGCAGATGGCCGCGAGCAGGCACGGCAGCAGCAGGAAACGCGGTCGGAAACGGGTGGGGCGCGCACGCATGGTCGGTCTGGTCTCTCCGGAGGCCCCCCTGACCGCGAGGATACGCCTAGAACCGATTGAGCGGAATTTTGAGATAGGCCGTGCCGTTGTCCTCGGCGGTCGGCAGACGGCCTCCGCAGGTGTTGATCTGCAGGGCGGCGAGCATGCGAGCCGGAATGGGCAGCTCGGCATCACGCTCCTGGCGCATGTTCACGAAGCGGGCTTCGTCCATGCCCTGCAGGTGCAGGTTGGTTTCGCGCTGCTCACGCACCGTGGATTCCCATTGCGGTGTCCGGCCGCCGGGCTGGTAGTCGTGGCCGCAGAACAGCCGCGTGTCGTCCGGCAGCGCCAGAATCGACTGTATCGAGCGCCACAGCAGGCGCGCGTCGCCACCGGGAAAATCGGCCCGGGCGGTGCCGAAATCGGGCATGAACAGGGTGTCGTGGACGAAGGCGGCATCGCCGACAAGATAGGTGACGGAGGCGAGCGTGTGACCGGGCGAGAACATGACCTCGCAATCCATGTTGCCTATACGGAACCGGTCACCGGCCATGAACAGGCGGTCCCACTGCAATCCGTCGGTGGGAAACTCGTCACCGAAGTTGTAGATGCGCTGCCAGAGCTTCTGGACGTCGATGACGCCCTCGCCAATGGCCCGCGGCGCGTCCAGTTTCTGCTGCAGGTAGACGGCTGCCGACAGGTGATCGGCATGCGGGTGTGTGTCCAGAATCCAGTCGACGGTCAGCTGCTTGCGCTCGATGAAATCCAGCAGCTCATCCGCCGAATCGGTGCGGGTTCGGGCTGCGCCCGGGTCGAAGTCCAGCACCGGATCAATGATGGCGCAGTGCCGCGTGGCCGGGTCAATGCAGATGTACTGAACACTCGAGCTTTCCGGCTCGAAGAAGCCGATGACTTCAGGTTGCACCGTGTCCATGTTTGCCCCCTCGCGGGCGGCCGTCATGCGGGCACGCCCGATCGTCGATGTCGGTATATACGTGGAAGGCATGAGGATATAACCGAAAGCCTGGCAGGGTATCCGTATTTCTATCGATGAGCGGTGTCTGGGCGGCTGGCGAGCTTTCTATACAGCGAGCGAAGGCTCACGCCGGCGATGTCGGCCGCGCGGGTCTTGTCGCCGTCGCAATGCGCGAGCAGGCGCTGCAGGTAGCGGTGTTCCAGCGTGTCCAGGTCGGGCCAGTCTTCGCCTTCGGCTGTGATTGCCGGCGTGTCCGCGTCGCCAACCGCGCGGTGGATGATGCTGGCGTCGATGCTGGCGTCGTGGGCAAAGATCACGGCCCGCTCAAGAACATTTTTCAGCTCGCGGATATTGCCCGGGAACGGCAGCGTGTTCAGCAGCGCGACTGCGGAGGCCGTCAGCGCCTGCGGCGCATCCGGGCTGAGCGTGGCCAGCAGCGATTCGGCCAGCAGCGCAACGTCGCCCGCGCGCTCGCGCAGCGGGGGCAGCGTGATGGGAAAGGCGTTGATGCGGTGAAACAGGTCTTCGCGAAATTCGCCGGTCTGAATCAGCGTCTTCAGGTTCTTGTGCGTGGCGCAAATCAGCCGGAAGTCGGCACGCCGCAGGTCGGTGCTGCCGACTGCCCGGTAGGTGCCGGTCTCCAGCAGACGCAGTAGCTTGACCTGCATGCTCAGGGGCACGTCGCCGATTTCGTCGAGAAACAGCGTGCCGCCGTCGGCCTCGGCCAGCAGACCGGGCTTATTCTGTATGGCGCCTGTAAAAGCACCTTTTACGTGGCCGAACAGCTCGCTCTCGAACAGGGTGTCGGTCAGGCCGGCGCACTCCACGGTAATCATGGCCGCCGCGCTGCGAGCGCTCGCGCCGTGGATGGCGGCCGCGGCCAGTTCCTTGCCCGTGCCGGATTCGCCCTGCAGCAACACGGTGGTGTCTCGGGCGGCGACCAGGGTGATCATTTCCACCATGCGATTGAAGGCCGGACTGCGGCCGACCATGCGCCGGGCGCTGCCCTGGGCGCTGGCGAAATGTACTGGCCGCAGGATTTCGATGAAATGGTTCAGCTCGCCGTCGGCGTCGGGTAGCGGCAGCATCTCCACATCGACGTGCGCCCGCCCCTCGGGCGAATTGTGTACGTGCAGCACACGCTCGCGTGACCGTGTCTGCAGACAGCCGGCCAGCGGGCAGCTCTCGCCCATCTGGTCACAGGGACGATCGTAGCCGTGCGAAATTCGGTAGCAACGCTCGCCCTCGTCGGGCCGCCCGAACCGGTCCAGATAGCGCCGGTTGCCGGCGAGGACCTCGTACTGTCGCGACAGCAGGATGGCAGGCGCGTCGATGCTTTCCAGAACGGCGTGCACGTCGACCTGTGCCGGTTGGGCTGTCTTGTTCATGGTTTGTCATTAACGGCAATTTATACTGCCAATTTTGACATTTAATCAAAACCGTATCCAGTGGTTTGTCGTCAACTGGTGCGAATAACCCAGAAAAACACAATCAATACAGTGGGATAAAAAAATACGACGCGGGCTCTGAACTTGGCACTTTCGTTGCAAATCATTCGGTCATTAGGTTATAGCCAATAGTGATTTAAGCTGCAGGCAGCTATGGACGCCACGGTACTCGCCCGCATTCAGTTCGCCACGAACATCAGTTTTCACATCCTGTTCCCGGCCATCACCATTGGTCTGGCGTGGATTCTGCTGTTCTTCCGCCTGCGGTTTACCTTCACCGGCAACCGTGCCTGGGAGTACGCCTACTTCTTCTGGGTGAAAGTCTTCGCGCTGACGTTTGCCCTGGGCGTGGTCAGCGGCATCACCATGAGTTTCCAGTTCGGAACCAACTGGCCGGGCTTCATGGAAAAGGCCGGCAACGTGGCCGGTCCGTTGCTCGGCTATGAGGTGCTCAGCGCGTTCTTTCTGGAGGCCTCCTTCCTGGGCATCATGCTGTTCGGCAAACATCGGGTGTCCAACCGGATCCATCTGGTCAGTACGTTCCTGGTGGCGTTTGGCACCACGCTGTCCGCCTTCTGGATTCTGGCACTCAATTCGTGGATGCAGACGCCGGACGGCACCCACATGGAGGCCGGCCGCGTGGTGGTGGACAACTGGTGGGCGGTAATCTTCAACCCGTCCTTTCCCTACCGCTTCCTTCACATGCTGACCGCCTCGTTCCTGACGGCCGCTTTCCTCATTGCCGGCGTCAGCGCCTGGCGGGCCCGGCGCGGGGTCGATGGGCCCGGGACCTGGCAGGTCATGCGCACCGGTGTGTTTCTGGCGGCCATCCTGGCGCCGGCGCAGATATTCATCGGTGATCTGCACGGGTTGAACACGCTGGCGCACCAGCCGGCCAAGGTAGCCGCCATGGAGGCGGTGTGGGACACCGAACGCGGCGTACCCTTCACGTTGTTCGCCTGGCCGGACGAGGCGACCCGCAGCAACCGTATGGCGGTGGAGATTCCCTATGCCGCCAGCCTGATTCTCAAGCACGACCCGCAGGGGGAAGTGCGCGGACTGAATGAATTCCGGGGCCAGCACCCTCCGGTAGCGATGGTGTTCTGGTCGTTCCGGGTCATGCTGGCCATGGGCGGGCTGATGCTGCTGGTGGCCTGGTGGGGCGCCTGGAGCCTGCGCGGCCAGCGGCGTGCCGGTCCGTCACTGCTGCTGGCGCTATCCGCCATGACCTTTGCCGGCTGGGTCGCGGTGCTGGCGGGCTGGTATGTCACCGAAATCGGCCGCCAACCCTGGATCGTGTCTGGCCTGCTGCGGGTGGAGGACGTAGTGGCTGATCATGCCAGCGCTACCGTGGCCGGCACGCTGCTGGGCTACGGGCTGCTCTACGGCTTCCTGCTGGTCAGCTATATCGGCGCCCTGCGTCACATGGCCACCCGACCGGCAGCATCGCTGGCGCTGGGGCCGGCGCGTCTGGTGCCACAGGCCGGCAAACCGGCGTAGGGGCGTGTCGGTCATGGAGTTCTGGCTTCCGATCATTTACATGGCCGCCATGGGGCTGGCCCTGCTGATCTACGTCATCCTCGACGGCTATGATCTGGGCGTAGGCATGTTGATTCCCCTGGCTGACGAGCGGGAAAAGGACGTGATGATTGCGTCCATCGGCCCTTTCTGGGACGCCAACGAAACCTGGATTGTGCTGGGCGTGGGGATTCTGCTCATCGCCTTCCCCACCGCGCACGGCATTGTGCTGAGCCACCTGTACCTGCCGGTGACCTTCATGCTCATGGGGCTGATCCTGCGCGGCGTGGCCTTCGACCTGCGGGTCAAGGCGGGCGATCATCGCCGGCGCTTGTGGAACAACGCCTTCTTCGCCGGTTCGCTGATTGCGTCCGTATCTCAGGGCTGGATGCTGGGCGCCTATATCACCGGACTAAGCACCACGGTGGCGGGTCTGCTGTTCCCGCTGCTCATCGCGCTGACGCTGCCGGCCCTGTATCTGCTGCTTGGCAGCGGCTGGCTCATCATGAAAACCGAAGGCGACCTTCAGGCGCGTAGCCTGGATTGGGCGCGGGCTGCGGTGTTGCCCATGGGGGTCGGCCTGCTCCTGGTGTCCGTGGCCACGCCGCTGGTCAGCCCGGCGATTGCCGGCAAGTGGTTCAGCCTGCCCAATTTCCTGTATCTGGCGCCTATTCCGCTGATCACGGCGGGCAGCTATCTGGCAATCCTGCGTGTTCTTGCCCGCGACCTGCGGCCAGGCCGGGCCGAATGGCATCTGTTCGGGCTGACGGTGTTGATTTGTGTCACGGCGAGTCTCGGGCTGGCATACAGCCTGTTTCCGGACGTGATTATCGGCCGCATGACCATCTGGGAAGCGTCGGCCTCGGTTAACGCACTGCTGTTCACGCTGGTCGGTGTGGCGATGACGCTGCCCATGATCATCGGCTACACGGTGATCGTCTATCGAATCTTCCACGGCAAGGCCGGCGAGCTCAGATATGACTGAGCCCGTCGCATTGGCCGGCGCGACCCAGCCGAAGGCGTCGCCGACGCTGCTCGGGCGGTTCGCGCCGATCTGCGGCTGACGCAGGTTCCGGGCGCGCAACACGCGCCGAACCGGCCCCGGGCCGGATCACTTGAAGCAAGGAGAGGTAACACAGATGTCCTCGAAGAATCAGACGACCCATCGCCACAGCATTGTGGTTGTCGGAGCCGGCACGGCCGGCATACCGGTCGCCGCGGCGCTGCTGCGCAAAAGGCCGGATCTGGATGTGGCCATTATCGAACCCGATGAACATCACGACTATCAACCGGGCTGGACACTCGTGGGTGGCGGCGACATGCCTGCCGAGTCCACGCGATCGAGTACGGCGAAGCATCTGCCGAAGGGGGCGAAATGGATCAGGGATGCCGTGAGCGGCTTCACGCCGGACAGCAACCAACTTTCGCTCGCCTCCGGCGGCACCGTGGGCTACGACTACCTGGTCGTGACCGCCGGTCTGCAGCTCGACTGGGACGGTATCGACGGGCTGACCGATACGCTTGGCCGAAACGGCGTGACCTCCAACTATCGCTATGACCTGGCGCCTTATACCGACCAACTCGCGCGGGATTTCCGCGGCGGCCACGCCATGTTCACGCAGCCGCCCATGCCCATCAAATGTGCCGGTGCGCCGCAGAAGGCCCTTTATCTTTCGGCGGATACCTTCCGCAGAAACGGGGTGGCGGCAAAAGTCTCGTTCTTCAATCAGGGCGGGGCGATGTTCGGCGTGCCCGCCTACGCAAAAGCGCTGGACAAGGTCATGGCCAGCTACAACGCCGAGCCGCGTTTCAAGCACAACCTTGTCGGCGTGGACGGGAAGCAACAGACGGCCACCTTCGCGACTGACCAGGGCGAGGTTACCGAGCATTTCGACATGCTCCACGTCACACCGCCCCAGTCGGCGCCGGATTTCATCAAGTCCAGCCCGCTGGCCGGTGATGCCGGCTGGGTCAGCGTGGACAAGAACAGCCTGCGCCACACGCGCTATGCCAACGTCTGGGCGCTGGGCGACTGCACCGATACCCCCAACGCCAAGACCATGGCGGCCGTGCGGCGTCAGTTTCCCGTTGTCGTGGCCGGCCTGCTGGCGGAACTCGGCGGCGCTTCGACTGACCAACGCTACGACGGCTACGGCGCCTGCCCGCTTACGGTCGAGCACGGCAAGGTGCTCATGGCCGAATTTCGCTATGGCGGCGAAGTGACATCGAGCTTCCCGGTCGACCCGCGGGTCCCGCGTCGCAGCTACTGGGCCATGAAACGCTATTTCTTTCCCTGGCTGTACTGGCACGTCATGCTCAAGGGCCGGGACTGGCACTGGCCCGAGCCGAAACTTCAGCCGGCGCTGACCGCGCAGCAGGGCTGACGCCGTACTGCGCCAGCTGCGGGCATGGCTCGCGGCCGGATCATGGGGCTCCGTTATTCACCCGGCCCTGAAGGACTGCAAGCATGCCTGTGTTGAATCGCCCGTCGCGCCAGCATCCTGTCTGTCAGAGGTGCCAACCGGGCCGGACTGACTGGCCGATACGGCGCTGCGGGAGCGGCCGCGCCATGCCCGGCGCATGAAGCCGACGGGTCTGGAAGTCCTGCTGCCGTGGGAGCCGTTGTGGCCGCTCATCGCCGTGTTTGCGGGCGTGCTGCTCGTCTATCTGCGCGGGTTGTGGCGGCGTCGCCGGCCGGGGGACCTGCCCGGCGCGGCGGCGTTTCTGACGGGGCTGGCGGGGATGTATGTGGTCATGCAGACGCGGTTCGATTATTACGCCCAGTACATGTTCTTCGTGCACCGGTTTCAGCACCTGGTGCTGCATCATGCCGGCCCGTTTCTCGTGGCGCTGAGCATGCCGTCCGCGGTGCTGGCGGCCGGCGCGCCGAATGCATTGAAAAAAGTCTGCCGCCGGGTCGCGGCTCTGGCGGTGTTCCGCTGGGGCTATCGCCTGCTGCAGCAGCCCGTGATCGCAGGGCTGCTGTTTGTGGGGCTGATCTATTTCTGGCTGCTGCCCGCCGTGCATTTCGATGCCATGCTCAGCGCGCGCAATTACTGGATCATGAATCTGAGCATGGCGGCGGATGGCCTGCTGTTCTGGTGGTTCATGTTCGATCCGCGGCCGCCCGGCGCCACGCCCGTCACGCGCAGCGTGGGCCTGCGTATTCTGGTGCTCTGGGCCGTCATGCCGCCGCAGATTGCGCTGGGCGCATGGATCGCGCTGTCGGATGAGGTCATTTTCGACGTGTACGCCGTCTGTGGCCGGGCCTGGCCGCTGTCGCCGATTGTCGATCAGCAGATCGGCGGTCTGATTACCTGGATACCGGCCGCGATGATGAGCGTGCTGGCCACGCTGGTGCTGCTGCGCCTGTATTTCCGGCAGGCGCGCGGCCAGGCATCCGGGTCGCCACGAACCACAACCAAGGTTACGGGATGAAATATCAACACGGACCGCTGGCCGCGCTGTTCTGCGCACTCGTGCTGGCTGCCTGCAGCGGGCCGGCGGAACTGAACGGCCACGACATCACCGGCGTCATGCCGGCACTGCAGTACGAGCTGATCAATGAGCAGGATCGAACGGTCGAGGCGGGGGCCCATGCCGGCACGATCCGCCTGATGTTCTTCGGCTACACGCATTGTCCGGATATCTGCCCCATTACGCTCGGGCGGATCAAGGCTGCGCTGTCCGCGTTCCCACCGGAGGAGCGCAGCGCCTTTCGCGTGCTGTTTGTGAGCGTGGATCCGCAGCGCGACACGCCCGAGCGGCTGCGCGAGTACACCGCGTATTTCGGAGAGCAGGTGATCGGAATGACGGGCAGCCAGGCGCAGCTGCAGGCGCTGAGCAGGCGCTACCGCGTGACCTACGGCTACGGCGAAAAGAACGAATCAGGCTTCTACGAGGTCTCCCACAGCGGCGGCGTCTTCGTGTTTGACCGCGAAGGCCGGGCCCGGCTGCTGTTCAACCAGAGCATCGGCCCGCAGGCCATGGCCCACGACCTGCGGACCCTGCTGTAGCGCCAGGCTGCGTCAGAAGAAAAACTGGGCGGAGGACTGCAGCCGCGAGGCCTTGCCCGAGTCACCGTTGCGGTTCTCGCGCCGGCCGTAGAGGTATTCCACGCCCAGATTGACCTGCGGCAGCGGGCTGAATATGAGGTTAACCGCGCTGTAGATGCTGCTGTCGAAGGTGGCCGGGCCCTGAAACTCTTCGCTGTCCAGATTCACATAGCTGCCGATGAAGCTGGAGCGCAGCCGCCCCGTCCACCAGTGTTCGTAGGCCAGATAGCCGCCCCAGGCCTGCAGGGTTTCCAGCCGGTCGTTCTGGCTATCGATTACGGCGTCCGCGCCGCTGCCGGCAATATCCAGCAGATAGCGGCCGATCCCGTCGCCGTAGTTGACCTGGAACATGAGGCTGTCGTTCACGCCCAGCGCCGGCAGCTTGATCTGGCCGCTCAGATTGACGCCATAGGCAAAGGTGTCCTCGGCGAAGCCGGCATCGTTGTTCACGCCAATCTGGCGCAGCAGCAGGCCCGACTGCAGGTGACCCCAGCCGCTGACATAGCGGCCGCGCAGGACGGCGTCGGGGTATTCGTCCAGATTGATCGGGTTGCCTTCGCCGGTGGTGCGGTCGCCGTCCGTGTCGAACACGTCGCCTTCCGGGTTTTCCAGCGCCACAGCCAGGCTCCAGCGATCCGAGAACGTCTGCGTCCAGCGCACCTGCCCCTGGCGAATGAATGACTGGCCGCCCGGTCCGGAGAAATCCAGCGTGGCGGGCAGCGCGGCCGGGTCCATGAAGGTGCTCCAGGTCTGCCCGACCAGTAGCGGCCCGAGTTCGCCGTAGGCGTGGCGCAGGCGGAACTCGTTGGAGTTGGACACCCGCTGGTTGCCGCCGCCGCCAAAGAAATCGCCCTCCACGAAGGCGTGGAAGGGGCCGAACGGTGTCTCGGGCCGGCGCACGTCGATGTTCACGCGCGACTGTCGCGCCAGAAAGCGGCTGCGCCCATCGCGGTCCTCGCTGGGGCCGTTCACCGGAATGAGGCTGGGGACAAAAGTATCTTCGTCGCCGGCGTTGTCGAAATCGTGGATGAAGTCAGCCTTGGCGTAGCCGCCGATATCGAAGGACAGCTGCGTGCCCGGCAGCATCATTGCGCCGCGCTTTTCCTTGTCGTCGTCCTTCATCAGCGTACCCAGCGGCACGGCCGCGCCCGTGGCCTTCGGGTCCTTGACGACTGCCTGCGTGGTCGGCGAGTCATCCGTTTCCGGTGCTTCCGGCCGGGCAGTCACGGCCTCCTGCTGCTCAAGATTGTCCAGCCTTCGCTGCTGCGCCTGGATTTCCCGGCGCTGGCGTTCCAGTTCCTCCTGCTGGCGCTCGAGCAGTTCCTGCTGGCGTTCCAGCCGGTCGCGCAGCTCGTCGAACTGCTGTGGCTGGACGGATTCGCTGTCAGCGTCCAGTCCGCGGGATTTCAGGGTTTCCGCCATGGCGGGGAGGCTGGCCGTCAGCGGCAGCACCACGGCGAGTGCGATGAGTCGCGCTTGCTTTGCGGGCATGGGCTTCAACTGGCTGTCGTGAATGTCAGCGCCTTGAAGCCCGCGTCGGGCCGTTGACCTGCGGCGATCATCGATGGACGTCCCGCGCCTGGCGCCTGCTCCGGCTGCACGACCTGCGCGCTGACCGGCGCCCGCACCTGGCGGGCAACGGTTCAACCGGATTTCGTGCCGAAAGGGTAGCATCCATACCGCGATCGGGGCTCGTCCGGCCAGCCCGGACTGGAGCCCATGGGTGGTTCTAACAACCTGCGGCCTGGGCCGTGAACGCAAGGCTGGCGGGGGTGGCCGGCTCGTTAACCTGAAAAGAGTGGTGGGCCCGGTACCTCTCGAATAGCAATATTATCTAGCAGATACTTATCGCTTTTATGATTTGTAATCGGAAAATGCCATTTCAATACAGCCTGTTGCGTCGTTTTTGCTTCGGGCTCAATTGGTCTTTTCCCATCCGCGGTAGTGCCTAAGCTTCGCTAAATCCGAAGCAGTCAGTAAGCACTGCTCGCGTGTTTGTCAGCTTTGGCTGTTATTCCAGCCCTTCTGTAACCTCGGGTACGAATGCGGCAACCTGGCTACTGGTTACTCTCCCGGACACGGTGAAATATCTCTTCAGCAATATGCTCATGGGCGGCTGATCGAAACTCCCTGTCCGTCATTACGCGAGAAAAAATCTCTTCGTTGTTTTCCATACGGTCGATGAAAAGCTCGTCGAGCATGCGTTCCAGGAAGGCAGTGAAATTAGGCAGGTTGTTCGCTTTTGCCGCTTCGACGATCTTTTCATTCTCCTCAGCGCTGGCGCTTATCTGGTCGAAGAACAGTTGATCGGCTTCGGTGAAGTCGGTACCGAAGCGTTCATTCAGCTTGTCGACCAGCGAAGATAGCGCTACGGCTTCGTCCTTGACGCCACTGGTACCCACGTCTGTTGGCCCCTTCAAAGGATAGGCCTCACCCGTTCCCAGGTCGATGGAGCCTTCCGTCATCTGTTGCAGGCGGAAATAGCGCAAGGCTACCTCGTCATCCAGCGCGAATCCTTGGCCGTCACCCGGTGGGGGCAGCTTGGATAACAGGTTGCGGACAAAGGCGTAGAACTTCTCCAGTTCGCTATCCTGGTAGGGGATGATCTGCGATAGAAATGCGTAGAGGTTGCGGTAGGCTGTCACCTGGCCACGAAACTCCTCCTGCTCTGCTTCTTCGTGCTCACAGAACCGGGCAACAACAGCGTCGAGCACCGAATTCATCACGCGATGATCCGAGGCCGTGTGATCGCGCTTGCGGCGATACCAGACTTCGGCGAAGGCATTCACATCATCCGGCGCGAAAATCGCCCACCCCAGCAGCTTATGCTGCAACGCGGACAACTGGTGGGGTTCGGCGTTCTCGCAGACCGGAGTTGCTTCGTAGTAGGGCTTGAAGGCCTGATAGATATCGTCTTCTTCATTGGCGAAATCCAGCACGAAGGTGCGGGACTTTCCCGGGGCGACGCGATTGAGGCGCGACAGCGTCTGCACCGCCTGCACCCCGGCCAGCCGCTTGACTACATACATGGTCTGCAACAGCGGCTGGTCAAAACCGGTCTGGTACTTCTCCGCCACCAGCAACACACGGTAATCCTCGCGCTCGAAGGTTTCGGGCAGCTCGCTTTCAGCCAGTCCGTCGTTCATCGCCACTTCGGTATAGGCCGAGCCGGGATCGTCCGGATCCTCCACAGTGCCGGAGAATGCCACCAGCGAACGGATGCCACTGTAGCCGTTGTTCTTGATATAGCGGTCAAACGCCAGCTTGTATTTCACCGCTGCCAGGCGCGAGCCGGTGACCACCATGGCCTTGGCGCGCCCGCCCATCTCACTGATTACATGCAGGCGGAAGTGCTCGACAATGACCGACACCACCTGATCGATGTTCACCGGGTGCAACTCCAGATAGCGGCTCAGGGCCTTGGCGGCCTTTTTCCGCGGCACCTCCGGATCGTTTTCCACCTGCTTGATCAGGCCGAAGAAGCGTTTGTAGGTCGTGTAGTTGGCCAGCACATCCATGATGAAGCCTTCCTCGATGGCCTGGCGCATGGAGTACTCGTGAAACGGGGATGCGCCGGAAGGGCCCGGCTCATCGAACAAGGCCTTGGTCTTGAACTTGGGCGTGGCGGTAAATGCGAAGAAGCTCAGGTTCGGCTGCCGTGCCCGCTTGAGCGAATCGCGCAGAATGGCGGCCTTGGCTTCATCGGATAGTGAGTCGTCCTCTTCATCGGACAACTGGGCCGCAATGGCGGCCTCGATGCCATCCTTGTTGAGCATGCCCCGCAGCTCGGTGGCCGTCTCGCCGCTTTGCGAGGAATGCGCCTCGTCCACGATCACGGCAAAACGCTTGCCGGAGGTTCGGATTCTTACGCCTTCGCCCTTTTTCTCCAGCGTGGAAAGCGCCTGAGAAATGAAGGGGAACTTCTGCAGTGTCGTGATGATAATCGGTGTGCCGCCGGACAGCGCCTGGGCAAGCTGCTGGGTATTCTCGTCGATCTTCTCCACCACCCCGGTCTTGTGCTCGAACTGGTAGATGGTGTTCTGCAACTGCTGGTCCAGCACGCGCCGGTCGGTGACCACCACCACCGAGTGGAACACCTTCTGGTCGTCAGCATCGTGCAGGCTGGCCAGCCGGTGCGCCAGCCAGGCGATGGAATTGGACTTGCCGGAACCGGCCGAGTGCTGCACCAGATAGTTGTACCCCGAGCCATGGGTTTGCGCATGGCCAACCAGCTTGCGCACTGCATCGAGCTGGTGATAACGGGGAAAGATCATGGTTTCCTTGCGGATGGTGCGCGCACCCTTGTCGGTCTTGACCTGCCGTTCCTTCACCTCCAGATGCATGAAGCGCTGGAGGATATCCATCAGGCTGTCCTTCTGCAGCACCTCATCCCACAGGTAATGGGTCTTCCAGTTGTTTTCCACCGGCGGATTGCCCGCGCCGTGGTCCTGCCCGCGGTTGAAGGGCAGAAAGACCGTGTCCTTGCCTTTCAGGCGGGTGGTCATCCACACCTCGTCCGGGTCCACGGCAAAATGCACAAGCGCACGCTTCTTGAAGGCAAACAGCAGATCCCGTTCATCGCGGTCCTGCTTGTACTGCTTGACGGCATCCGCCGCTCGCTGGCCGGTGAGCGGGTTTTTCAGTTCTGCGGTGACGACTGGCAGGCCGTTCAGGCTCAGGGTCACATCGATAATGCAGCGGCGGCGCTGGTTTTTCGCCAAACCATCGGCCTTCTTCATCACCGAAGTAAAGGCCACCTGCCGGGTCACCGTCAGACGGTTCAGCGCATAGGCGGCGGCCGCCTCCGGGTTCATGCCCGAGTTGGGGCGAAAGTGCGCCAGCCGGAAGGTCTTGCCATAGCACTTGAAGCCATAGCGCAGCACATGCAGCGTGCCCTTGATGTCCAGCTCCTTGGCCAGGCTGTCGAGCACGGTGGCGCGGGTTCTGTCGCCAAGCAGCGTTTCCAGTTGGCCCCATTTGGCCGCCTGACTGTCTTGCAGAAAACCGATAACGTCATCAGGGAACAGCGCCAGCGCCTCGTCATACTTATTCGCCGCGCGTTTTTCAAACCCCCCATCACGGCACAGACCCGCCTCGATGGCTATCTCGAACGCGGTTTCCGAATGGCCGGACATCAAGACCCGCCTTCCCACACAAACCGGGCTTCCAGTGCCTTCAGCATAAGAAACGTGTCTTGATATGCGACGCCAAACTGATTGCACACATCGGGCAGTAAAATTCGATTCTTGGAATCCGGGCTGGGCTGCTCCTGCGTCACCACAATCCCGCCATGGGCCATTGCATAGGCGACCAGCCAGCCGTCGGCCTCGGTTGCGAACTTGGCTTTGGCGCGGTCGAAATACTGGGGATGACGCTGTGCCCAGAGCATTATCTCGCTGTAAGCCTCAATCACGTCCTCTTCTTCGGTGCTGTCGAAGAAATCGGCAGGCACTTGGTTTTTAACCCACAGGACGAGGTCTTCGGTTTTTCTACCTGCCAACAGTTCACGCCGAACGGCGTCGATACTGCCGACGCTTCCGCGCTGATAATGAAAAATCAGGCTATCCCAGAATCCGGGGCAGATATCGAAAGCGTAATACGCATTCTTCGCGGATATGAATACATCCGAATCCACGATGTATTGGGGCAACGGGCTCACGGCAGGTCCAGCCCCAGGCGGCGCGCGTATTCCTGGAACGCACCGCCCTGCAACCCGGTGAGGTTATAGGCCTCCTGGAAGCCCACCCGGCCCTCTTTGGCCGCGCGTACCACCTGGGTTGCAAACAGCTTGCCCAGACGCGCGTTCTGGTTGTTGTAGAAGCTGCCGCCATCGCTCGGTTTCTTTTGCCGGCGTTCCTCCCGGATATAGGCATGGTAGAACGCGAAGAACTCGTCGCGGCCCACCAGCCGCAGGTCCATTGCCCGGCGGCCCGCGACTATGGGGCTAATCTTGAACTGCCGGGCCAGGGTAAGAAACGGTTGTTCCGTACGGCTTGCCTCGCGCCAGCAGGCGCGTAATTCCTGCTCGGGAAGCAAAAATTCGGCCGCGGCCCGGTCGCAGAATGTTTCAACCGCGCCGTTGTCCGGGAATATGCCTGGAAAACCGGATACGCCTTCGCCTTCGGCGCCCAGCCAGATGTGCGCCAGCTCGTGCGCCAGGGTGAACATTTGCGCGGACTTGGCATCCGCCCCGTTTACAAAAATCAACGGTGCGTAGGAATCGGTTAGCGCAAAGCCCCGAAACTCTTCCACATTCAGCTTGCGATGGGTGTTATTGCCAACCACGCCGTTAATGACGGCCATGATGCCTATTTGCTCGATGGCGCGGCGCAGGGCATTCACCGCGTCCTGCCAGGTGCGTACCCCGGCCGCCCAGCCATCGCCCAGCCCGATAACTCGCCGCATTTCGCGGCCGACGGCATCAGGGTTATCCGCCAGCCGCGCACTGCCGACGAATTCAAGCGGCTGTGCCTCGCGTTCCAGCCGTTCTTCACGCAGCCAGGCCTGGCGGCGTTGCATCGCGTAAATCGTATCCAGCAAATCCGGTCCCGGTTGCTCAGGTATTTCGGCAGACAGTGTGCGGAAGTCCGGTATGGGGCTGCGTTCCTGCGGCGGGGCCGGCAGAAACAGATAGCCCATGGGCACATGAGTGGCCTTGGCGAAATCCCCAAGCTGCTTGAAAGTGGGCCGCAGCGCGCCGCTTTCCCACTCCGCCAGTTTGGGAAAGCGCTTCGCCAGATCGCCCGGCGCCAGCCAGGCACGCTCGCGCGCCCATTGCAGCAGTTCCGGATTAACGGCAACGCGGGTCATGGGACGGTGTTTAGCTCCAGTTGGCCGGTGACGGCGGCGGTTATTAGGGCGGCGCGGTATTCTTCGAGGCTAGCAATGCTTTTCCTTACTTTTTTTACTGTGTCGTCGAAGGATGGCAAAACCTTATCTAAGGCGTAAAGGATATCTAGCTGCTCATTTGTAGGCGGCACAGTGAGTAGCAGTAACGCAACGACAGAGGTGTTTAAACCGGAGAGTATTGCTCCTCGCTTTTGGACAGATATTTGCTCTTCTACAAACACCGACTCATGCAGTGAAAGAAGTGCCCACTCAGGCAGCAATTCTTTATGGCGAGGCCTGACTCTGATGGTATCGCTGTCAGCAATTCCCGGAACAATATTCCCTGGAACCCGTCGACAATTCCCAAGTGATCCTTTACGTGTGAGGACTAAGTCACCCTCTATTATTTCATAGCGTTTAAGCGCTTTATATCGGTCGTATTCAACCCATCGACTACCTGAACTAAAGTCACCAGAGATCGTATTTTCCTGACCATACAACTTATACCCGGTATCGTAATCGGGAAGATCAGTGAGCATTCCGCCGAATGGTCCCATTTGCAAACCGACACCATCCACAACCAATCGCTTCAGTGGAAGCACCTCCCAATGCGCCGGAATATCCCCCAGCCAGTCGATGCCGGAGGGTTTCATGGGGGCGTCGGGGTTCAGGCCCTTGGTGACGGCGCGGGTGATCAGGGACTGGCGCTTTTCGGCCAGCCGCTCCAGCAGGGCGCGCTTTTTTTCGATCAGGCCGTCGATGCAGGCGGTTTTTTCATCCAGAAACTGCGCGATGCGGCGTTGGGTTTCCAGGGGTGGTAATGGAGGCATCCAATCCTTGATAAAGCTCTCGTCAATTCGCTTTTGCCCGCCCGCACCGTACATCTCTGATTCGCCGATTTTTCGGAAATCGTCGGCAATAAACACATAAAACAGAAACCGACGATCAATTCCTGGACCTGGTCTAACTACATGCAGCTCAGTGGTCCCGAATCCAACACCGTTGGTCAGCCTCTCAGCAATAGCGCCTTTGCCATTCTCAAAGCACGGCGTGATCTTTGCGATACAAAGATCACCGTTCGCAAAGTAGGTATAGCCCTCATAGACATCCGCTAACTCACGGGTATCTCCAAGCTTCAGGCCGCCATTCTGGCCGACCGCGTCCATGGGAACGAAAGAAACAAGTTCGTCGGGTTCCATGGCAAGCCCGGATTTCTTTGGGTTAAGGCGAGCATCAAAACGAAGCCGGCGGCTCGTCCAGCCTTCTGGAAGATCGCCATACGCACTACGTGCCTTCTCTGCGATCGACGTCATCCCGCTACCCCTTTCAACAGCCCGGCAATCTCTCCTTCCATCTCGGGGGTCTCCGTCTCGATCTTATCCAGCGGGCGCGGTGGCTTGTAGCCGTAAAAATGCCGGTTGAAGGGGATTTCATAGCCCGCCCACGCATCGCGCACATGGGGCAGCAGTTCACGGGCCATGCAGGCGTCAACGAGCCGATAGTGTTTCAGACGGCGGGAGATGTCGCGTTTGCCCTCGCGGCGAACTTGAAAGTACTGCTTACAAGTTGCCGCCTCATCCAGCTCGCCTTCGTCATAGATGGCTTTCAGATGCTGGGTCACGTTCTGCGGGGTGGTCTGGTACAACTCGGCGATCTGTGCCTGAGTCAGCCAGACGGTTTCACCTTCCAGCAGCACCCGAATGGCGCCGCCGCTGTCATCCCGGTAGATCAGCAGTTCGCCGTTGCCGTCGTGTTGCTGTTCATCCGTCATCCCACCAGTCCCTTCAAAAAGCCGGCAATCTCGCTTTCCAGTTCGGTGATTTCCGCTTCGATCTCATCCAGCGGGCGCGGCGGCTTATAGACGTAGAAATGCCGGTTGATTGGGATTTCGTAGCCCACCCTGGTTTTGCCGTAGTCCACCCAGGCGTCGGCCACATGAGGCAGCACTTCGCGCGTCATGTAGGCGTCGATGTCCTCGCGGAATGCGGCTACCAGGTCGTCATTGGGTTTGTCCGGGCCGAATTGCATGGGCAGGGGCAGTTCGGTGCCTTCGGGCAAGGGGATGTTCTCGGTGTCGCGCAATTCGCTGTCCGGCTCTGGCCGGCCTTTGCTGTCGCGGCAGATTTCCGCGTTCGGGTCGCGTTCGCCCAGGGCGTTGAAGATCGCCTTTTTGATGGGCGCGGGGAGCTTCAGGCCGCGGGCCTTGGCAGCGTCGGCAAAGTCAGCATCGAAGGCGGCGCGGTCGTTGTACTGCCCGTTGCCGGCCAAACCAGCGAGCAGGGCGCGAATGGCCTTTTGCAGTCGCTGGCCTTCCACAATCTCTTTGGCGGCAGCCGCTTCATTCTTGCGCTTTTTCGAGGTCGCCAGATTGGCAAAGGCGGTTTGCTCATCCAGCAGCGCAATGCGTTCGGGCGTGGCCTCGAAGTTCATGCGCAGGGGGCGCTCCACCGTCACCTTGAGGAAGCCGAACTCGCGGTTCTCGAACAGGCGAGAGACCACGCGGGTTTCGGCGCCGCCGTTGATTTTCACCTCGGCGGTTTCGCCATCCTGGTAGTTGCCATACAGGCGGGTCAGGTGGCGGATCTGGTCTTCGGTGATCTCGTTGCGCTTGTTGTTGAGGCTCTTCTTCATCTTCTGGAAGAATCGGGTGCCGTCGATCAGTTGCACCTTGCCGCGCCGATCCGGGGCCTTGCGGTTGGTCACCAGCCAAACATAGGTAAAGATGCCGGTGTTGTAGAACAGTTGGTCGGGCAGCGCGACGATGGCATCGAGCCAGTCGTTCTCGATGATCCAACGGCGGATATTCGACGGCCCGGAACCGGCATCCCCGGAAAACAGCGGCGAGCCGTTGAAAACGATGGCGATTTTGGAGCCGACGGCGTTTTCGTCGCCCTCCTTGTAGGGATGCATTTTGGCAATCATGTGTTGCAGGAACAGCAGGGAGCCATCGTTGATGGCCGGTAGCCCGGCGCCGAAACGCCCGGCGAAGCCCATTTCCTTGTGTTCCTTCTCGACGACGTTTTTCTGGTCTTTCCATTCCACGCCAAAAGGCGGATTGGCCAGCAGGTAGTGGAACTGTTGGCCCTCGAAGTCATCGCGGGTCTTGCCGTCGCCGAGGGTGTCGCCCAGCACGATGCGGCTGGTGTCTTCGTCCTTGATCAGCATGTCCGAACAGCAGATGGCCCAGGATTCGTCGTTGTACTCCTGGCCATATAGCCTCAAGTTGGCGGCACTATTTTGATCCAGAATGAATTTTTCAGACTCTGACAACATGCCGCCGGTACCGCAGGCCGGGTCGTAAATGGTGCGGTAGATACCCGGCGTGTAGACATCCTGCTCCCCGGTGTAGACCAGGTTGGCCATCAGCCGGATCACCTCGCGCGGGGTAAAGTGATCCCCCGCCTCTTCGTTGGCCTGCTCATTGAAGCGCATCACCAGATGCTCGAACAGGTAGCCCATCTGCATGTTGTCGATGCGATCAGGATGCAGATCCACTTCCGTCATTGCCTTGACGATGGTGAACAGGCGATTGCTGGCATCGAGTTTTTCGATCTGGTCGGTGAACTTGAAACGCTCGAATATGGCTCGTGCTGTAGGGGAGAAGCCATTGATATAGGCCACCAGATTGGGCGCGATGTTCTCCGAATCGCCCAGCAGTTTTTCGAAGGTGAACGGGCTGATGTTATAGAGCGGATGAGAGCGCTTCGGGTCTGCCGCCTTGCCAAGCAGCTTCTCCATCGCATTTTCGGGCATTGCCTGAGCGCGCAGCTTTTCATGCTGTTTCAAGACTGCGTCCTTTGTCGGCTCAAGAACGCAATCCAGACGACGTAGCACCACAATCGGCAGCATGACCAGGCGGTACTGAGGGGGACGGTAAGGGCCGCGAAGGCGGTTGGCGATTTCCCAGATATGGCCTTTTAGTTGGTCATGCAACAGCAAATTCATACTATCTAAAATCCTGACGTTTTTAGCGGAGGGCTTGGTAAGGCCTGCAACACCCTTTGTTGTCAGCCCGGCAGACTAACCCATATCTTTAAATTATTTTGGCAAGCGGACTCCCGTAAAATTGATAACGCTGGAAGCGTTCTCTGATCGTACTTGCTAGTTCAGGGCTTCGATCCCCTACAGCTAGGCCATAAAGGGCTGAGGCCCGTAGATAGCCGAGCATCAACACGCAGGCACGGGCGGGAGCGAGCGAAAGCGAGGCCGGAGGACAGTGCACTGGGATGTGCGCTTCAACCTACGACCCGGCTCGTGAACGCGAGGCTAGGCGATTTGCCCGGCTCGTTGATCTGAAAAGAGTGGTGGGCTCGGTAGGGCTCGACAAATTCGTCGGGAACGAATTTGGACTGCCGCAGGCAGGCCCCGAAGGGGCGAGGCCCATGGATGGGCCGAGCAACCTACGACCTGGGTCGTGAACGCGAGGCTAGGCGATTTGCCCGGCTCGTTGACTGGAAAAGAGTGGTGGGCCCGGTAGGGCTCGAACCTACGACCAAGGGATTATGAGTCCCCTGCTCTAACCAACTGAGCTACAGGCCCACAACGGTCAGGATTCTACCAGCGTGTCGCCAAAAAGGGTTAGGCTCGGCGGCTTAGAAACTGCCTGCGCGCGGAGGAGCATGAAAAAAACAGGGTTGGTGGTATTCGGCCTGAGCAGCTACGCGCTGTTCGGATTGACGGTGGTCTATTTGATCGGCTTCCTCGCCAAGATCGGGGTGCCCAAGGACGTGAACGACGGGGCGATGCTGGCCTGGCCACTGGCGGTATTGCTGAATCTGGGCCTGATTGCCCTGTTCGCCCTGCAGCATACGGTGATGGCGCGGCAGTCTTTCAAAACGGCGGTAGCGAAAATCATTCCCGAAGCGGGGGAGCGGTCGCTGTATGTGCTGGCCTCCAGCGTGGTGCTGATTGTCGTCATGGCGTTCTGGGCGCCGTTGCCGGGTGTGGTCTGGTCCGCGTCGGCCGACTGGCTTCGCGGGCTGCTCTGGGCGGGCTTTCTGCTTGGCTGGGGCCTGGTGCTGCTGTCCACCTTCCTGATTGACCACTTCGGGCTCTTCGGTCTGCGCCAGGTCTGGGACGAGTGGCGCGGCGAGAAGTCGCCGGATATCCCCTTCACCACGCCTTCGCTATACAAGTGGGTGCGCCACCCGATGATGACCGGCTTTCTGATCGCGCTCTGGGTCACACCGGATATGAGCCTGAGCCACCTGCTGTTTGCTGCCGGCTTCAGCGTTTACATCTGGGGCGGCACGAAACACGAGGAGCGGGGCCTGATTGCCCTGTTCGGCGATCAATACGTTGAGTACGCCCGGCGCACGCCGCGCTTCTTCCCCGGCCCGAAAGGCTAGCCCGGATATTTCTAGAAGTACCCCATGTAAAACCGGCTTGATCCGTTCACTTTTCGTTCAGAAGCGGCGGGGTAGGGTGTCGGCCATCGGGTTGATAAGCCCGTCTGCCGTCCGGCCGGAGCGTCGGGCATCTTCGACAAGGAGGTACGGATCATGAACAACATCACTCGAATCACTCGCAATACGCTTCTGGCCGCCGTGCTGGCGACGGCGCCTGCGCTGGCCAGCGCCGGTATTTCACTGGGTCTGCCGGGCGCCGGTGTGAACGTTGATCGCCGCGGCGTGGACGTGGAAGCGCCGGCCGTTGGTGCCAGCGTTGATCGTCACGGTGTGCGGGCAGAGGCGCCCGCCACGCGTGTCGACGTCAATCGCCGCGGTGTCGGCGTGCGCGGACCGGCTACCGATCTGGGTATTACCCGCGACAGCCGACCCGCCGTGCCGGTGCAGCAGCGCCGTCAGCCGGCGCAACCGGCGCAGCAGCGTCGCGGCCTTGGCGGCGGTCTGCTGGGTGGGCTGCTGGGCGGCTAACGCCTGGCGTGCTGGCACGCAGAAACGCGTTTCAACCGACCACAGGGCCGGCTCCGGGTTTCCGGAGCCGGCTTTTTCATGGCCGCTTGAATACCGCGCGCACGCTCACCGGAATGTCCATGGACACCCAGCGGCCATTCGGATCGGACTCCATGCCCAGGTTGGCCGCCTTGCGGTCAATAACGACGTCGCCGGTGACGATGGCGTTGTTGTCCTCGATCATCAGGGTGAGCTGCAGCGGCTCGATGACCTTACTCTTCAGGGTCAGCCGGCCGGTGGCCTCGAATCGGCCCGCGCCCCGCGGCTGGAAGCGCTCGGTGGTAAAGACCGCCTCGGGATACTCGGCCACGTTGAACCATTCGCTTTCCTTGAGCGTGCTGTCGTGCAGGGATACGCCGTCCGTGGCCGAGCCGGTCTGAACAGTGGCGCGCAGCGCCGCCGGTTCGCCGTCCCGAACGGACAGCGAGGCGGACCATCGGGTGAATCGGCCCTGGAAATCCGCACCGGCGTGCGTGCCTGAAAAACGGATATGACTGTCGCCCGGCTGGATGATCCAGCTGCCCGCCGGCGAGCTGATACCGGCGTCGTCACTGGCAGTCGGCCTGACAACGCCGTCGGCCAGCCAGACCGAATACGCCAGCAGCGCCACGCCCGTCAGAGCGGCTGCATAACCGGTGAGCACCAGCGCATGTTGACCGCCGCCACCGTGTCGCCAGGCCTGGCTGCCGGGCAGGGGCAGCATGCGCATCAGCCCGCCGTCGCGATCGACGAACTGGTGCTTGAGTGCGGCGCCCACGTGCAGGACCAGCAGCGCGAGCATGCTCCAGGCCAGGAACTGGTGAGCCGACAAGCTGGCCTCGGCCAGCCCGGCGCGTAGCGAGCGCGCGGCCTCGTCCAGGCCGAACAGATGCGGCACCTCGAACAATCCGAACCACAGCGTGGTCACGTTCAGCGGCTCGCCGTCCCGCCACTGGGTGGACACATAAAGCCAGCCGCTCAGCGGCAGCGCCAGCATCAGGCAGTAAAACATGCTGTGCGTGAGGCTTGCGGCCCGCTGCTGCCAGGCCGGCATGGGCAACGCGGGCGGCGGGCGATGCAGCAGGCGCCAGGCCAGTCGCATCAGGCTCAGTGCCAGCACGGTCAGCCCCAGCGACTTGTGCGTCTGGAACGCGTCGATGGCCCGGGACTGCGAGCCGCTGCCAGACAGCGCCCGCTGCATCCACAAGCCAAGCGCCAGGTTGAAGACAATGGCCGCCGCGATCGCCCAGTGCAGGACGATCGCGACGGCGCTGTAGGGGCGCGAGGCAGCCGCCCGGTCGGCGCCCACGGTGTTTACTCTTCGGTTTGCTGCTGGAATTCGCCTTCGAAATTCACGACCACGTTATCGCCGATCAGCGGCGGCTTGAGCAGGTAGTCCATGCCAAAGTCGGAACGCTTGAACTCGCCAATGGCGGAAAAGCCCATGGCCCCCTGTACGTCCTGATAGACCGGATGCTTCTCGGCCGAGCCGATGAGCACGGCGTCCAGCGTAATCGGCCGGGTCTTGCCCAGCAGGGTCAGATCGCCGGTAATTTCCAGTTCGTTCTTGCCCACCGGCTTGACCTCGGTCGACTCGAAGCGGATTTCCGGATACTCCTCCGCGTTGAAGAATTTATCGCTCTTGGCCAGATCCTCGTTCCAGCCGGCGAACTTGGAATCCGGGTGGGTGGCCTTGTAGTCACCGCTATACAGCGTGGAAACCGACGTCGGATCCACGGTGACCATGACGCTGGACTGGCCCATGTTGTCGGGTTTCAGGTTGATGGTCACATCGTGCTTGGCGAACCGAACAATGTAGTTGGACAGTCCGAGGTGGCGCACCGTGAAAGCCAGGCTGGTGTGGTTCGGGTCCAGCCGGTAGGTGCCCGCCGGAGCGTCTACCGTGAACGCGGCGCCGCTTTCGGGCGCTGCGGCGCTGCTGTCGGCCGACGGCGTGCTGGCGGCGTTCGAACTGTTGGACTGGGCGGGCTTGGCTGGCGTCTGGGCTTGCTCGCCCCCGGGCGTCGAATCGGAACAGGCCGCCAGGGCCAGCAGCGCGCAGCCGGTGACCAGACCGCGACCCAGCGTGTCAGACATTGACCTTTGCTTTGTCATATTTCGTAACTCTTTGGACGGCTTCATGTTGAGCGCACACTATACCGAAGCTGCGCCGGGATACCCGCGGCCAGAAGGCCAAACCTTGTTGTTACCCGCCGGGTAATTCCGGCGCTGTTTGGCTGGAGGGACACTGGGCCGTCACGCGGGGATTTACGCCGGATTCCGCTGCGCTCCATCCGGCCTACGGCAATTTTTGAGCATCATGCGGGCCGAGTAGGCCGGATGCAGGTCGAAAACCGGAATCCGGCGACCTGGCAGGCCAGTGGCGCTCCGGGTGACCTGCGGCGAGCGCCTGGTCGTACTGGCTGTCTGCTGCGCAAGCCGCTAACGCGAGGCTCAGGGCTCGTAGCGCGATCCGATCGTGTAGTAGGCCGTTTCCAGCAGGGGCAGGAGGATCCAGTCCCACTCGGGAAAGCGCATGATGAGAAAGAAGGCCCAGATGGACATGAGCGTGCCGTAGTACTGCGGGTGCCGCATGACCGAAAACGGAAATCCTCTGACCCACGGCAACTCGTCGTGGCCGAGCTGCTTGCCGTAGAACACGCCGGTGGAGCCCAGCCGATAGAACACCCCGAAATTCAGCACCATGCCGAGCACCAGGATGATCACGCCCAGCGCCAGGACGAGGGTCGGCGCCGTGGGCAGCGGCATCCACTCACCGCTGAAGATCACGCACCAGCCGTAGAACACGGCGAACTGGATCAGCTTGAACAGGTAGAACAGCCACTGCACCAGTTCGGTGGGCTGCCTGCGCAGGCGGGCCAGAAGCGGTTGTTCGCACAGGCGCAGCCAGGACTGCGGATTGTTGGATATCCAGTAGTAGGTCAGCCGCTCGAAACTGAGCAGTAACGCGGCTGTAGCAATAGCCCAGTAAACCATCGGGTTATGTCATCACTTGAAATGTGGCCGGCGCGGCGTTGCCCGCGCGGGAACTGCGCGCAAGCCTGTGGCCGAATTGTTGCCGCACCGTGACAGCCCCGACATGAGCGCTGCCCGACCAGAAATGACGTGACGCCAAGCCAACCCGTTGACCGCCTGTCTTTTATGCAGCGGCTGAATTTCATTGTCACCAACCGGCTGCCGCGCCGTGCCGCGACCCGGTTCGTGGGCTGGTTCAGTCGCCGTCGGCACCCGCTGGTGCGCGAGGCCTCCATTGCCGTGTGGCAGTTCTTCGCGGGCGATCTGCGCCTGCACGAAGCCCGCAAGTCGCGCTTCGACAGCATGCATGACTGCTTCATCCGCGAGCTCAGGCCCGGTGCCCGCCCGGTGGATGACGACCCCGACTGCATCGTGAGTCCCTGCGACGCCCACGTCATGGCGCACGGACCCATACGCGGCCAGACGGTGTTCCAGGCCAAGGGCTTTCCCTATGAAATGGCCGAACTGCTGGGGAATGCCGCCGCGGCCGCGGCGCACGCGGACGGCGTTTTCGTGACGCTGCGGCTGAGCGCGAGCATGTACCACCGATTTCACGCGCCGGATGACCTGACGCTACAGACCCTGCGTTATATCCCGGGCGATACCTGGAACGTCAACCCGCCGACGGTCCGGCTGATCGAGCGTCTGTACTGCCGCAACGCCCGGGCTGTGCTCCACACGCTCACGCGCCGAGAAGAGCCGCTCACGCTGGTCGCAGTGGCGGCCATTCTGGTGGCCAGCATCAAGGTCCACGGCATAGAGCAGCCGCTGGAGGCGGGCTATAAAGGCCCGCTCAGCCTGGCGCCGGACCTGCCCTTCGCCCGCGGCGAGCAGATTGGTTACTTCCGGCAGGGCTCCACCATCATCGTGTTCGCACCGGCGGGTTTCGAGCTGGCTGGCGGCGTGGGGCCGGGCGCGCTGCTTCGTATGGGGCAGCCTTTGCTGCGCAGGAGGAAGGCGCCGCCTGTCACATCGGCGTAACGGCCGTGTCGTATTCATGGCGCCCATATCCGAACGATGCCTGGAGGCAAAGACCATGAGCTTTCTGCAAGCCCTGAAAGAGCAGCGCTGGGATGATCATCGCTACTACCATCACAGCCGCGTGAATCAGTCGCTGCATCTGTTCAGCGCCCTGAGTTTCCTGACCGCCTACGTGTTTCTGTTCATCAACCCCGCGGTGTCGGTGTTCCTCGGCTGGCTGGTGGCCATGGTTTTACGGCAGACGGGGCATTTCTTCTTCGAGCCGAAAGGCTATGACGACGTCAATGCCGCCACGCACGCGCACAAGGAAAGCATCAAGGTGGGCTACAACCTGCAGCGCAAGATCGTGCTGCTGTCGATCTGGGCCGCCTGCCCGCTGGTGTTGCTGATGCAGCCGTCGCTGTTCGGTCTGCTCACCCCGCACGACAGCGTCTACGGGTTCGTCTACAACCTGTCGATTCTGTGGCTCGCGGTCGCCGGTGGCGGGCTGCTTGCCCGCACCTTGCAGCTCTTCTTCATCCGCGACGTGCAGACCGGGCTGGTGTGGTTCGCCAAGATCCTCACCGACCCGTTTCACGACGTGAAGCTGTACTACAAATCGCCCTACTACCTGTACAAGGGCGAGTGGATCGACCCCATGTACGACGTGCAAATGCGGGCGGCGGCGGAGTCGAAGCAGTAGCGACCGCCGAATCGCCGGATTCCGGTCTTCGACCTGCATCCGGCCTACGCGGTTCGCTTCTGGCTCCGCGTTTTTCGTAGGCCGGATGGAGCACAGCGGAATCCGGCGCAAATCTGTTTGGATCGCCATCGCCCGGCCGGGTCGCCGGATTCCGGTCTTCGACCTTCATCCGGCCTACGTGGCCCGCAGGGTGCCCCACGCTCGCCGTAGGGCGGATTAAGCGCAGCGAAATCCGGCGCGGGACGCCGTTCAGTACAGTCGGCCGGCTAGAGTCTCGATGGCTGCGGTAGCGACGGGTCGCGGCCCGCGCGACCGGGCAGCATCCGCCGAAGCCGGGCGGCCAGCATCTCCCGCAATACCCGGCGCTTGATGGCCTTGTTGGTCAGCGCGGGTGTCTGCCACCACCAGCCGTCTGCCTGCATCCGGCGGGCGGCTTCGATGAAGCGGTCCCGCACGGCCTGAAAATCGTCTTCGGCGTAATCGTGGCTGAAAATCAGCCGGCCCGTGCCGGTCCAGCTCAGATGCAGGCCCTGCTCGCGCAGATAGAACTGGAACATCCAGTTGTAGCGGCCGGGCAGGGTGTAGAGCACGCTCCAGACCGACACGATACCGGCCAGCCGCACCGGCAGGTTCTCGGCCGCGAGGGCAGCGTTCAGGTCGGCACGCCACGCGTCCCAGCGGTCCTCCAGACCCGAATACAGTTCCGTTACCGCCGGACTCTCCAGCCTTTGAAGAAACGCGTTCATGGCGGCCATGACTTGCGGGTGGGCATTGAAGGTGCCCCGCGCGAAGCAGATGTCGGCGGGGGCTTCGTCCCGATAGCGCCGCATGAACTGCGGCTTGCCGCACAGCGCGCCCACGGGCAGGCCGCCACCCAGCGTCTTGCCATAGGCGACGATGTCGGCCGCGACTCCGAAATACGCCTGCGCGCCGCCCAGCCCGAGCCGGAAGCCCGAAAATACCTCGTCGAAAATGAGCACGATGCCGCGTTCGCTGCATACGGCGCGGAGCTGTTTGAGCCAACGGCTGTACGCGGCCTTGTCGAAGTGCGCGCCGCGATCGCTGGCCACCAGGGAGGCATCGCCCGGCGCCGAGCTGTTGGGGTGCAGCGCCTGCAGCGGGCTGACCAGCACACAGGCGATATCGCGCCGCGAGCGCAGCACGCGAAGCGTGCGTTCGCTCATTTCGCTCAGGGTGAAAATGTCCCGCGTTCGGCGCTGGCCGCCCACACCGGGCTGCACGCCATCCCACCAGCCGTGGTAGCTCCCCGAGAACCGCACCGCACGGCTGCGGCCGGTGTTGTAGCGGGCCAGCCGAACGGCCTGCATGACCGCCTCGGTGCCGGACATGTGGAAGGACACGCCGTCCAGGCCCGACAGCCGGGCCAGGCGCTCGGCATTATCGATGATGACGGGGTGGTAAACGCCCAGGGCCGGCCCGAGCTGCCCGCCGATGATTTGCGATTGCTCCAGGCACTGCTTGTAGAAGTCGTAGCCAAACACGTTGACGCCGTAGGAACCGGAGAGGTCGTAGGCCGCTTGGCCGTCGGTGTCCACCATCTGTACGCCCTGCGTGCGGGCCACCAGATAGTTGAACGGCAGATCGCGGTTCACGCGATTCCGGAACTGGAAAGGCACCCGGTAGGTGCTGGTGAACGCCGCGTCGGCCAGATGCCTCTTTAGGCGGCCGGCATTCGCGCGGGCCGACGGCGTTCGCGAGATGAACGTCTGCCGCAACCGCTCGTAGGCGCTGCGTCGCATCTCTTCGACGGGTCGGGGCGCGCCATCGCAGCGGAAGAAATGCGCGTCATCGTATTCATAGAACGGCAGCAGCCGTGCCACCCGGCGTGAAATGCGGGGGTGGCCCTGCAGCGAAGGGTGCTTGGCGCGCGAGAGCAGCAGGCGCTGCCACAGGCGCCGCGCCAGATAGGCGGCTGCGGCCAGGCTGGTCAGGACAATCAGTGCGTTCAGGCTCATGGTTCGATCCCGCGACTTGGCGGGCAGGGATAAGCGTTCAAGCGGATTTGCGCAGCGTCAGGCGAGGGCGGGGCAGGCCGCGCCGCCGCCGGCGTCGAAAGCTGCAGGCGTTCACGAGGTTGGCGGCAAACTGGTCGGCCGAATAGCTCCAGGAGCGCTCCAGGGCCGCCGCGCGACAGGCCTCGCTGTCCAGGTCCAGAGCGGCAAGCGCGGCGCGACGCAGATCGCTGTCCAGTACTCCGGTTACGCCCTCGGACACGACTTCCTTCGGCCCGGTCACCGGAAAGGCGGCGACGGGGACGCCACAGGCCATGGCTTCGATCATCACGAGGCCGTAGGTGTCCGTCAGGCTGGGAAAGACCACGCAGTCTGCGCTGGCCACGTGCTGCGCGAGCGCGGCGCCGCCCTGCATGCCGGCCCAGTGGACCGCGGGATAGCGGGCCTGCAGTGTTCTGCGCGCCGGACCATCGCCGATGACGAGCTTGCTGCCGGGCAGGTCGAGATCCAGGAAGGCTTCGATGTTCTTTTCCACGGCCACCCGGCCCAGATAGGCGAACAGGGGGCGCGGCAGTTCGCCCAGCACGGGCGCCAGGCCGGGCCGGAATTGCTCGGTGTCCACGCCGCGGGTCCACACCCGCAGATTGCCGAAACCGCGCGTCCCCAGAAACTCCGCAAAGCCGGGGGTGCAGACCATGGTGCGGGCCGCCGGGGCGTGAAAGCGGCGCAGCACGCCGTAGCCGGCGCGCACCGGCACCATCGGCCAGCGCGCGTTCACGTACTCCGGAAATTTGGTGTGCAGTGACGTGGTGAAACGCCAGCCGTGGCGAAGGCAATAGGCGCGCGCCGCCAGACCACAGGGCCCTTCGGTGGCAATATGCACGGCGTCCGGCCGCCAGGCCTCCAGGCGCTTCGCCACCCCCCGATAGGGCGCCGCCGCCAGCTTGATTTCGCGGTAGCTGGGCATGGGGACCGTCAGGAAAAGCCCCGGATGAATGACCTTCACCTCGTGGCCTCGCGCTTCGAGTTCGCGCATGACGGCCGTCAGCGTGGTGACAACGCCGTTGACCTGGGGCCGCCAGGCATCTGTGACCAGAGCAATTTTCTGCATTGTGTTCGCTTGGTAAAACCCGAGGCTAGGCTGGCGTCTGCGTGTAACAGCCGCGTGACAAGCGGGCTACGGTGGCGTGACACCGGGCGGCGCTGTCTTCGTGCCCCTTCGCCGGATTTCGCTGCGCTGCATCCGGCCTACGACAAGGTAGAAAGGGGCGGCGGGGCTGTAACACCGGAATGCGGCGAAGGATGATCCGGGAGGAGCGTCATGCGCGGGTCACCTCCCGGCGCTCAGTCTGGCGCGGACAACCGGAGGTTCGACATGACCTATCTTTACCTGGCAGCCGCCATCGTCTGCGAAGTGGCCGGCACGCTCATGCTGAAGCAGTCGGACGGCGGGACGGTCTGGCACTGAGGCGCAGCGGCCTTTGTCAGTTATGCGCTGGCCGGACTCATGCTCGCCTTCTGCCTGAAGGTCATGACCGTGGGCACGGCCTATGCCATCTGGTCGGGTGTGGGCATCACCGTTGTCTGCGGGCTGTCTGCCTGGCTCTGGGGCCAGCGGCTGGATACGGCAGCCATGCTGGGCATATCGCTGATCCTCGCGGGGGTCCTGGTGATCACCCTGAAATCCCGGGCCACGCTGGTCTGAGCCGTTTTCTGGCGGCGCATGCGGGCGTTGCGGCCGGGCCAGCGTCGGATTTCGCTGCGCTGCATCCGGCCTGCGGAGGGAAAGAGAGGGGCGGCGGGTCGTAGGCCGGATGGAGGTCGAGGACCGGAATCCGGCGTGGGGGTTGCCGTCAGCAGAGGAGCTGATGGGCAGGCGTCTTGGCGGCCTAGAGCGCGGGACGGTGCCGACGAAAAAGCCCCGGCGCGGCGCCGGGGCTTGTTCGATGCTGGCGAAAGACTTGTCGGCTATTCGTCCAGGAAGCTTTTCAGGAAGGTCGCCCGGCTCGGATGACGCAGCTTGCGCAGGGCCTTGGCCTCGATCTGCCGAATGCGCTCGCGGGTCACGTCGAACTGCTTGCCGACTTCCTCCAGCGTGTGGTCGGTGTTCATGTCGATGCCGAAACGCATGCGCAGCACCTTGGCTTCACGGGGTGTGAGGCTGGCCAGGGTGTTGTGCGTGGCTTCGCGCAGGGATTCGCCGCTGGCCGATTCGTCCGGGGCAATGGCGTTGACGTCCTCGATGAAATCGCCGAGGTGGCTGTCCTCGTCGTCGCCAATGGGCGTCTCCATGGAGATCGGTTCCTTGGCGATCTTGAGCACCTTGCGCACCTTCTCCTCGGGCATTTCCATGCGCTCGGCCAACTCGTCCGGGGTAGGCTCGCGGCCCATTTCCTGGAGCATCTGGCGGGACACGCGATTGAGCTTGTTGATGGTCTCGATCATGTGCACCGGGATGCGGATGGTGCGGGCCTGGTCGGCGATCGACCGGGTGATGGCCTGGCGAATCCACCAGGTGGCGTAGGTGGAGAACTTGTAGCCGCGGCGATATTCGAACTTGTCGACGGCCTTCATCAGGCCGATGTTGCCCTCCTGAATCAGGTCCAGGAACTGCAGGCCGCGGTTGGTGTACTTCTTGGCAATGGAAATGACCAGCCGCAGGTTGGCCTCGACCATTTCCTTCTTGGCGCGGCGGGCCTTGGCCTCGCCAATCGACATCCGGCGGTTGATTTCCTTGATGTGATTGACGTTGAGCTGGCTTTCCTCTTCCAGCGAGGTAATGCGGCCCTGCAGCCGCACCAGGTCCGGCTTGCGGGTGTTGATGGTGGCCGAATACTTGCGCTTGGCGCGGATGAGCTTGTCCAGCCAGACTTCGCTGGTCAGGTTTTCCGGCAGTTGGCGCACGAAATCGCGCCGGGGCATGCCGGCCTCGGTGACGCAGATGTCGAGCATTTCGCGCTCGATGCTGCGAATTTCGATCATCGTCAGGCGCAGCTGCAGGGTGAGATCGTCGGTGATCTTGGGCACGAGCTTGAAGCGCATGAAATGCGTGGCCAGCTTTTCCAGCGCGGCTTCGGTCTTCTCGTGCTCGCGGCCATTCTTGTTCAGGGCGCGAACGGCCGAGTTGTGCAGCGATTTCAGCTTCTTGAACTGCGCGGCGGCTTCTTCCGGATCGGGGCCGGTGTCGGCCGGGCCGGATGAATCGCTGTCGTCGTCGTCATCGTCGCCGCTGCTGTCGCTGTCGCCGCTCGAATCGTCGTCGGACTCGTCGTTGTTGACGATGGGGTCGCCCGTGTCCGGATCCACAAAGCCGACCAGCAGGTCCGTCAGACGCATTTCCTCGGCGTCCACCTGGCTCCAGAACTCCAGCAGGCGGCCGGTGGTGGCGGGGTAGTAGGCCAGCGAAAACAGCATTTCCGCCAGGCCTTCCTCGATACGCTTGGCAATGCGGATTTCGCCCTGGCGGTCGAGCAGCTCTACCGTGCCCATTTCGCGCATGTACATGCGCACCGGGTCGGTGGTGCGGCCGAACTGCGGATCAAGCGCGGCCAGCGTGGCGGCGGCTTCTTCGGCGTCGTCGTCATCGTCGTCGTCCGACACCGTGTTTTCGGACATGAGCAGCTGGTCGTCATCCGGCGCCTCTTCGTGCACCGTAATGCCCATGTCATTGATCATGTTGATGATATCTTCGATCTGCTCCGGATCGACGATGTCATCGGGCAAGGTGTCGTTCACCTCGGCGTAGGTGAGATAACCCTTCGCCTTGCCGCGTGCAATCAGTAATTTAAGCTGGGATTGCTTCTCGTTGCTCATGCTGCCTGCCAGAAATGTACGGTCGGTTGAGCGCCGTTTGACGTAAACACGCCAGTATAGCGTTCGCGGAATTGTGCCGCCACAGCGAAAGGCGGCATGCAGCCTGTTTCTACAGGCGGGGTGTGGCTGCCGGACTGCCCGAACAACGGGGCCGGATCATTGCCGGAGCTGTTGCAACAGCGCCTTGAATTCAGCTTGCTCCTGTTCGTCAAGCGGTCTGTCCTGCTGTTTGGACAACAGAGCTTCGTAGCGGTGCCGCAGCGATTCGCGCCTGGCCTGGCCGCCAATTTTTCGAACGCACTCCGCGAATTCGCGCGCCAGGGCGTCGGCTTCACCGCGCGGGGTTTCGACAGCCAGACGGCGGAGTGCGGCGGCTTCATCGCGCTCGCGCCAGTGCTCCAGTAGAACCGCAGCGTTATAGGTGGGGTTGGCGCGGAAGAATTCAATGGCGTCGCTCAGAATGGCCGCGCCCGGCGTCTCCGCGGCGCGCAGCGTCTCCAGTTCTGGCACGTTATCGGCCAGCCGCGGGTCGTTCATGAGTAGCTGTATGGCCCGTCTGACGGGCGTTAGCCTGGGCCCGCCGGCCGGACGTTTCGGGCGGACGGGCGGTGCGGACGGGGGGGGGGGCGCTGCCGCATCGCCGCCGGCATACAGCCGCTCCAGGTCGGTGGCGGGCATACCGGTCTGGCGGGCGATTTCGCGAATCAGCTCCGCCTTGAGCGCTTCGGGCGGCAGCTTTTCGACGTACGGTCGCGCTCGCTCCGCCACGCGGGAGCGTCCGTCCGCACTGGCCAGATTCTCGTTCGCACACAGTCCGTCCATGAGCACCTGCGACGCCGGGAGGGCCGCGTCGATGAGTGCCTGAAAGTCCCCGGCTCCCCGGCTGCGGACCAGGCTGTCGGGGTCCTCGCCCTCGGGCATGAATAAGAAGCGCACCCGGCGCGTGCCGCGCATGGCGGGTAGTGACTGCTCGAGTGCCCGCCAGCCGGCGCGCTGACCGGCCGGGTCACCGTCGAAGCAGAAAATGACCTCCTCGGTCGACCGGAACAGCAGCTGCAGGTGTTCGGCCGTGGTGGCGGTGCCGAGTGTGGCCACGCTGTTGTGAAAGCCGTGCTGGGCCAGGGCCACCACGTCCATATAGCCCTCCACCACGAGGATCTGGTCAAGCTGCCGGCTGTGCTGCTTGGCCTCGTACAGGCCGTAAAGCTGTCGCCCCTTGTGGAACAGCGGCGTTTCGGGCGAGTTCAGGTACTTCGCGCTGTCGTCGCCCAGCGTCCGGCCGCCAAAAGCGATGGTGCGGCCGCGGCTGTCGCGAATGGGAAACATGACGCGGTCGCGGAAGCGGTCATAGCTGTGGCCGTCGTCCTTCTCGGCCAGTAGGCCCGCCGCCACGGCATCGGCCTGGGGTAGTTGCCGGCGCAGGTTGTCCCAGCCGGGCGGCGCGTAGCCCATGCCGTAATCACGCGCAATCTCGCCGGCAATGCCCCGGCCCCGCAGGTAACCGACGGCCTTGTCGCTTTGCCGGAGCTGCTGGCGATAGAACTGGTCAGCGCGCGCGAGCACGTCGTACAGCGGGCGATAGTCGGGCCCTTCGTCCTGCCCGCGGACTTCTTCGGGCAGCGGCATGCCGGCCGCCTGGGCCAGTTCCTCGATGGCCTCGCGGAATTCCAGACGGTCGTATTCCATAAGGAAGTTGACGACCGTGCCGTGCGCGCCGCAGCCGAAGCAGTGATAGAACTGCTTCTGCGGCGACACCGTGAACGACGGGCTTTTTTCGTCGTGAAACGGACAGCGGGCCTGGTACTCGCGGCCGGCCTTCTTCAGGGGTACGCGCGCTTCGATGATCGAGACGATATCGCTGCGCGAGAGGATCTCGTCGATGAAGTGCTGGGGAATCCGGGCCACAACGACTCAGCCGGCTAGCCCGCCGGCCTCGCACGACCGTGACCGCCGTCGATGCTCAACCGGCCAGCTTCTGTTTGACCTGGCCGCTCACCGCGCCCATGTCGGCGCGGCCCTGCACCCGCGGCTTGACCAGTCCCATGACCTTGCCCATGTCCTGCATGCCGCTCGCGCCGGCTTCCTCGATGGCCGCATCGATGATGTTGGTCAGCTCCTGCTCGCTCATCTGCTCGGGCAGGTAGGCCTCCAGCACGGCGATTTCGGCGGATTCTGCATCTGCCAGCTCGGGGCGATCCGCGTCCCGATACTGGGTTTCCGATTCGCGCCGCTGCTTGATCATCTTCTCGACCACCGCCAGGGATTCGGCGTCGCCCAGTTCCCTCTGTTCGTCGATTTCCTTCTGCCGAATGGCCGCAGACAGCATTCGCAGAACACGCAGCCGCTCCTGATCGCGAGCGCGCATGGCGGACTTGGTGTCGTCGGCAATATGGTCCTTCAGGCTCATGGATGCCCCTCCGGGGCGGCGGTGAGCCCGGCAATTGCTACGGCGGGCGCCGTCGGCAGATACGGCCGGGCTTGGGCGAATTTAGAAACGCGAATACCGCCTCTGGGGGCGGTATTCGACGGTTTTCGAGTTGCTGACGCGGCCACGTCAGTCAGGCGGGCAACCGCCCGGGACGCTCAGTACTGCCGCGTAAAACGCTGCTGTTCGCGCTGCAGGCGTTTCATGTGCCGCTTGACTGCGGCGGCGCGCTTGCGCTTGCGTTCCTGGCTGGGCTTTTCGAAGAATTCGCGACGGCGAACTTCGGTCAGCAGGCCTGCCTTCTCGCAGCTGCGCTTGAAACGGCGCATGGCAACTTCGAACGGCTCGTTTTCCTTGACTCGTACGCTTGGCATGAAGCGATCACACTCCGGATAGTAAGGCGATGAATGCGGCAGCCGGACAACGCTGGCTCAGGCCGCTAGAATCGGGCCGCGTATTTTAAGGGGGGCGGACGCCGTTTGTAAAACGCAGCCGCCCCGTTGACCGGCCTGGACATCTTTCCATGTTGACACTCGGGATAGAAACATCCTGCGACGAAACGGCAGTGGCGCTGTATGACAGCAGCCGCGGGCTGCTCGGCCATCGCCTGTACAGCCAGGTGGCCATGCACGCCGAATACGGCGGGGTGGTGCCCGAACTGGCCTCGCGCGATCATCTGCGAAAGCTTCTGCCGCTGACCCGTGAGCTGCTGGCCGCCACGGATTGCTCCCGGCCGGACGTGATCGCCTACACGCAGGGGCCCGGGCTGGTGGGGGCGCTGCTGGTGGGCGCTTCGGTGGCGGCCGGACTGGGCATGGGCTGGCAGGTCCCGGTGATTGGCGTGCACCATATGGAAGGGCATTTGCTGTCCCCCATGCTGGAGCCGGACGCGCCCGATTTCCCGTTTCTCGCGCTGCTGGTGTCGGGCGGGCACACGCTGCTGGTCGACGTGCAGAGCGTGGGCCGCTACCGCCTGCTGGGGCAGAGTATCGACGATGCCGTAGGCGAGGCCTTCGACAAGACGGCGAAGCTGCTGGGTCTGTCCTATCCGGGCGGACCGGCGCTGGCTCGTCTGGCGGAGCACGGCGTCTCCGGCCGCTATATTTTCCCGCGTCCCATGCTGGACCGGCCTGGACTGGATTTCTCCTTCTCCGGGCTTAAAACTGCCGTGCTGACCGCGGTGCGCAAGCTTGACGCGCCCGACGAGCAGGATCGCGCGGACATTGCCCGCGGTTTCGAGGAAGCGGTCTGCGACACACTGCTGCGGAAATGCGAGCGGGCCATTGACCAGCGCGGGGCCGCTGCGCTGGTGGTGGCCGGTGGCGTGGGCGCCAACGCGCGGCTGCGGGCCGAACTGAAGGGCATGGGCCAGCGTAAAGGCGTCAGCCTGCATTTTCCGCGCCCGGAATTCTGCACCGATAACGCCGCCATGATCGCCCACGTAGGCAGCCTGCGCGCCGGTGAAGCGCAGCCGCCGCCGGTTGCGGCGCAGGCGCGGGCGCGGTGGTCGCTGGACGAACTCGCGCCGCCGTCGGTCCCGCGCTGCTAGGCTTGCGCCCGCAAGCCCACACACGACTCATCCTCGGCAACCGAGATTTCTTAGCGACATGGATACAGTCTTCATTGAAGATCTGCGCGTGCAGACCGTCATCGGCATCTTTGACTGGGAGCGCGAGATTCGGCAGACGGTCAGCATAGACCTGGAAATGGCCTACGACATTCGCCCGGCGGCGGCCACGGATCAGATTGATCAGGCACTCGACTACAAGGCCGTGGGCAAACGCATCATCAGCTTCGTGGAGAGCGCAAGTTTCCAGCTGGTGGAAACGCTCGCGGAAGAAATTGCGAAGATCGTGACCGACGAGTTCGGCGTGAGTGAGGTGCGTCTGAAGGTGAACAAGCTGGGCGCCCTGCGCGGCTCGAGCGGCGTGGGCGTGACCATCCGGCGAAGCGCCGGGGCAGGCTGATGCGGGCCTATATCGGCATTGGCAGCAACATCGAGCCCGAGCGCCACGTTCCTCAGGTTATCCGGCTGCTGGAGCAGTGCTTCCGGACGATCATCCTGTCGCCCGTTTACCGCTGCGAAGCAATCGGATTTGACGGCCCGGATTTCGTCAATCTGGTGGTAGGGGTCGATACCGAGCTCGAGCCGCTGGCATTGGCACAGACGCTACGCGACCTGGAAGCCGAATGCGGCCGCGATCGAAACCAGCCCGGCGACTCCCGCACGATGGACCTGGACCTGCTGCTTTACGGCGATCTAATCTCCGATCATCCCGCGCTGCGGCTGCCGCGCGACGACATCCATCGCTACGACTTCGTGCTGCGGCCTCTGGCGGACATCGCCGCGGCCGAGCGGCATCCGCAGACCGGGCAAACATTTGCGCAGATGTGGCAGTCATGGACGGGCGATCGCGCCAACCTCAGGCCGGCCGGACTGAAGCTGGCCTGAACCGTCTTCAGTCGCCGCGCTGGTCGCGGCGGTCGATCGCGAAATCGGGTTCGGCGAAACCACGCCGTTCACGGCTGCGCTGGCCGCCGTAATAGCGAGGCCCGGACCGCGGCCGGTAGCGCCCGGGTGTCTGCGGCGCAAATGGCGCGTCGCTGGAGCGCTGCCCCGGCGCGCCGAAGACGGGCCCGTCAAAGCGGTTGGGTCTATCGCGTTCACCGCGGTCCTTGCCTGCGGTCGGGCTGTCGGCCGGATCGGGCAGGCCGGGCGCCGGCGTGGCGCTGCGGCGGCCGGGGCCGGGGTCACGGCTGTTGCGGTACTGGTCGCCCGCCGTCGGGCTGTTGGCCGGATTGGGCAGTCCGGGGCCCGGGGTGGCGGACTGGGCAGCTGCCTGACCGGCGACAAGGCCCAGGCCAGCGGCCAACATGATCAGACGCTTACGCATATATGCCTCCTGCTCCCGACCCCGCTTGGCAGGATTCAAGTGTACGCCTATTCGCCGCGGTCCGGCGCGCCGGTTTGCACCGTTGCCGTTCGCCGGCCGCGTAGATCGACGATGCTGACGATGGCCACGCCGCACAGGATCAGGCACAGCCCCAGCGAATTGGTCAGCGTGATGCGCTCGCCCAGCGCGACCGCGGCCGAGAGCATGCCCAGCACCGGCACACCCAGGCTGGCCAGCGACGTCGTGATGGCGGGCAGCGCCTGGGTGGCCGTTAGCATGGCCCAGTAGCAGAACGCGGTCGCCACCGGGCCGTTGTAGAGCAGAATCAGGCCAAGCGGCGTGCCCCACTGAACCCGGCCGGAATCCTCGACAAGCAGCGCCAGCGGCACCAGCACCGCGGTGGCCAGGGCGAACTGCCAAAGGCCCAGCGAGAGGGGCGAGCTGCGGCCGTGGTAGCCGCGCACCAGCACGATCAGTACGGCCCAGATAAAGGCGGCAAGAAGCAGAAGTCCGTTGCCGAGCAGGACCTTCGGATCTGACCAGTCGAAGCCGCCGGGATTGAACAGGATGGCTACGCCGCCCAGTCCCAGCAGCAGGCCCAGCGCCTTGAAGCGACTGAGCCGCTCGCCCAGAAAGGTCGCGGCCAGCGGTACCACCCACAGCGATGTGGTGTAGGCAAGAATGGCGGATCGGCCTGCCGGCACGAACTGAACCGCAATGGTGATCAGGCTGAGAAAGGCGGCCATCTGCAGCAGCCCGACACCCAGCACCAGCGGCATGTCCTGCCGTGTCGGTCGGTGCAACGCACCACGTGCCGCCGCGAACAGGCCGATGCACAATCCGCCCAGCGCCATGCGCGCCGCGGCGAAATGCAGCGGCGGAATGAACTGCAGACCGTATTTCATGACCGGCCAGTTCACGCCGAGAAAAAGGATCATGCAGCCCAGCAGCAGCCAGGCAGTACGGGTGGAAACAGGCGCGGGTGAACCCATATTGAACCGTATGGAGCGATGAATATCGGAGCGGGCCCGGCCAGGCGACTGTTACCATGGAAGGCCCGCGGCGGGCGCGTGAGCATAGCAGCCCGCTTTCACGACAGGCATGAGGCATGAGCCAGACCGAAGACAAACAGGGCAGCAGCCAGTTCAAGGGCATTCCGGTGGTGTCCACCGGCAGCAAGGTGCGCAAGCCGCAGGGCCACACCGCCATCAAGAACGGCATGAAGGCGGGCAGCAAGGCTGCCTCGGTGCCCATTGGCCGCAAGCCCGACTGGCTGCGCGCGCGGCTGCCGAACAGCCCTGAATATCAGGCCGTCAAGCGCAACGTGCGCGACAACAAGCTCGCGACCGTCTGTGAGGAATCGATGTGCCCCAACATCGGCGAGTGCTGGTCCCACGGCACCGCCACGCTGATGCTCATGGGCGACGTCTGCCCCCGCGCCTGCCGTTTCTGCGCGGTGGATACCGGCAATCCGCGGGGCTGGCTGGATGCCGAGGAGCCCGCGCACGCCGCCGAATCGGTCCGGCTGATGGGGCTGCAGTACGTGGTGCTCACCTCGGTGGATCGCGATGATCTGCCCGACGGCGGGGCACAGCACTACGCCGACTGCGTGCGCGCGGTAAAGCGGGTCAACCCGCAGACGCGCGTGGAGGCACTCACGCCCGATTTCCGCGGTCGTCCGCAGGACGTGGAAACCGTGGTGGATTCGGGTCTGGACGTGTTCGCCCAAAACGTGGAGACGGTCGAGCGCCTGACCCACGTGGTGCGTGACGCCCGGGCGGGCTATCGCCAGACGCTGGACGTGCTGGCCCACGCCAAGCGGCACCGGCCCGATGTGCTCACCAAGACCAGCCTGATGCTGGGTCTGGGCGAAACCGAAGACGAGATCAGGCAGGCGCTGGACGACCTCAAGGCCGTGAACGTGGACATCGTGACCTTCGGCCAGTATCTGCGGCCCACCGTGAATCACCTGCCGGTGGAGCGCTACGTGCCGCCCGCCGATTTCGACAAGTACCGGCAGTGGGGCCTGTCGCGCGGTTTCCTGGAAGTGGTGTCCGGGCCGCTGGTGCGCTCCAGCTACCGGGCGGACCGGGTGTTCGACCGCAACAACGTGGGCCTGCAGGACGCAGGCTGAACCGCCACCGCCTGCGGCGGTCCGGCAGCCTAGCCGCGGATCTTTACGTCGACGCTGAATTCATCCCGCAGTCGCCGCTCGAATCGCTGCCACTTGCGGCGGATCTTGTTGTGCGCCATGAACGGCAGAATCTGCCGTACCGGGATGAAGTCGGCGTTGCCGATATCGTCGATCACCACCAGACGGGGCGGGGCGGGGCGTCCTCGCGCCGCTGCCACACCATGTTGCGCGCGTGCAGTGTGGTGGTGATCACGCGGTAGTGCATGAGATAGCGCCGTAATTGGCGCAGCGCGGTCAGCAGGGCCGCCTTGTCCAGCGCCTCCGGCGTGTCGCGCAGCCAGTCCTCAAGCGTGCGCGCCACCTGGCCGTCCACGTCGCGGATCAATTCGTAGACCTGACCCTCGCCCCGCGTGGTTTCAACCGGTCCGTGATAGCGCGCCAGCATGGACCAGTCGATCTGCCGCTGCTGCAGCCGCCGGTACATGTCCAGCTCGCGCTGGACGGCGCGCAGCTGATCGCGTCGCGGTGGTCGACGGGACAGCACCTTGATGCAGCGGCTATTGTCACGCGGATGCTGGTAGCACAGCCGGTGGGTGCCCCGACCGATCAGCAGTGGCTCCTGCAGTTCGACGGCCGCCGGTGAAACCGTCATCCGCTATGCCCTCCGGCCGGCTTCAGAGCAGCTCGACTGCCAGCGCCGTGGCTTCGCCGCCGCCGATGCACAGCGACGCGACGCCGCGCTTGCCGTTACGGCCCTGCAGGGCGCCCAGCAGGGTGGCCACGATGCGGGCACCCGAGGCGCCAATGGGATGGCCGAGCGCACAGGCGCCGCCGTTGACGTTGACCACGTCGTGCGACAGGCCGTGCTCCTTCATGGCGGCCATGGCCACGCAAGCGAAGGCCTCGTTGATCTCGAACAGGTCGACGTCGCTGTTCTTCCAGCCGGTCTTCGCGTTGAGATTCTCCATGGCCTTGACCGGCGCGGTGGTGAACCAGCCCGGCTCCTGCGCATGACCGGCGTGGGCAATGATGCGGGCCAGCGGCTTGATGCCGCGTTTTTCCGCTTCGCTCTCGGTCATCAGAACCAGCGCGGAGGCGCCGTCGGAAATGGAGCTGGCGTTGCCGGCCGTGATGCTGCCGTCCTTCTTGAACACCGGCCGCAGCGAGGGAATCTTGTCCGGGTTGGCGGAGAAGGGCTGTTCGTCCTTGTCGACCACGGTTTCGCCCTTGCGGGTCTTGACCGTCACCGGGACCATCTCGGCGTCGAAGCTGCCGTCCTCGTTGGCCCGGCGCGCGCGCTTGAGCGACTCCTGGGCGAATGCGTCCTGCTGCTCGCGCGTGAAGCCGTACTTCTCCACGCAGTGCTCGGCGAAATGCCCCATGGGCCGGCCGCGGTCGTAGGCGTCCTCAAGCCCGTCGAGCATCATGTGATCCTTGATTTCGCCATGGCCCAGGCGCAGGCCGCCGCGACCCTTGGGCAGCAGATAGGGCGCCTGGGTCATGCTTTCCATGCCGCCGGCGACCATGATGCTCGCGCTGCCCGCCTTGATGGCATCGTGCGCCATCATGATGGCCTTCATGCCCGAGCCGCACATCTTGTTGATGGTGGTGCAGGTCACGCCGTTCGGCAGGCCCGCGCCCAGCGCTGCCTGGCGGCCGGGCGCCTGGCCCTGGCCGGCCATGAGCACATTGCCCATGATGACTTCCTCAATATCGGCCGGCTGCAGGCCGGCGCGCTCCACGGCGGCGCCAATGGCTGCGGAGCCCAGCGTGGCGGCAGCTTCACTGCCCAGCGCACCCATCAGCCCGCCCATGGGGGTCCGGGCCATGCTGGCGATAACGATTGATTCCTGACTCATGAACTGCCTCCGCGGAAAATACGTGCTTTACAGATGAAAAAGCCGGCGCGAGTTTAACAACCCCGCGCCGGCCTGCGCTCACTCGAATGAGTGGGAACGCCTACTTGGGCTGCATGCGGATGGCGCCGTCCAGACGGATGGTTTCGCCGTTGAGCATGGTGTTCTCGATGATGTGCTGCGCCATCTGGGCGTATTCGTCCGGCCGGCCCAGACGTGGCGGGAAGGGCACCATGGCGCCCAGCGAATCCTGCACCTTCTGCGGCAGACCATCCATCATCGGGGTATGGAAGATGCCGGGGGCAATGGTCATGACGCGCACACCAATGCTGGCCAGCTCGCGGGCGATGGGCAGGGTCATGCCGACCAGGCCGCCCTTGGATGCCGAATACGAAGCCTGCCCGATCTGACCGTCGAAGGCCGCGACCGACGCGGTGTAGATGATCACGCCGCGCTCGCCCTGGTCGTCGGCGTCGCCTTCGGCCATGGCCTCGGCGGCCAGGCGCGTCATGTTGAAGCTGCCCGTCAGGTTCACCTCAATCACCTTGGCGAATTTTTTCAGGTCCATCGGCCCTTCCTTGCCCAGCACCTTGGCTGGAACGCCGATCCCGGCGCAGTTGACCAGGCCGTGTACGCCGCCGAACTTGTCCTTCGCCGCGGCCACGGCCTTCTTGCCGTCTTCTTCCGAGGTCACGTCGCACTTGACGTAGTGCGCCGCATCGCCGAGTTCGCTTTCCATGCTCGCGCCGAGTTCGTCATTCAGGTCGGCCAGCAGCACCTTGCCGCCGGCGGCCACGATCGCTCTGGACGTTGCGCCACCCAGGCCCGATACGCCCCCGGTCACGATGAAACAGCGGTCTTTGATTTGCATCTTAGCTTTCCCTTTCTTGCGTGAATTCCGTCCGCGAATACCCTGCCACGGGCGGGGCGCGGAGTCGGTCAATCTAGATCAGCACGGCGCGGAACTGACCCGGCCTTTGTATGGGGCCGGGCCCGCGGCGCCAGCCGGAATGGCCGCGATAGTCTACGGTTGACGCTTTCGGTGCAAGTACAGTGCGGCACAATGGGCCGCGCGACACGCCAACCGCAGCGGCAAGACAGGGAGTGACGGGGTGAACGACAATCCGGACGCGTATCGGGTAAGGGGGAGAACGGTCAGTTCGGCAGCGGATCGGCTGCTGCTGGCCTGGGATCTGGGCATCATCGGGCTGGTATCGCTGAATCTCGCGCTCATTCTGTTTGACAGCCTGTTTCTGATCCCCCCCCTGAGCAACGCCATGGAAGCAGCGCTGCCGGCAGCGCACGGCTGGTACAACAGCAATATCCACGAGCGCTTCTTCGAGATTGACCTGGTGTTCGTGTCGATCTTCATCGTGGACGTGCTCGCCGGCTGGGCGCTGGCCATCAAGCAGCAGCGCTATCAGCGCTGGTATTTCTACCCCTTCGCGCACTGGTACGACGTGCTGGGCTGTATCCCGCTGTCGGGCTTCCGCCTGCTGCGGGTGCTGCGGGTCATCAGCATCCTGTTTCGTCTGCAGCGGCTGGGTTACATCGACGTGCGCAACTGGGCCGTGTACCGCACGTTAATGGTGTACTACGGCATTTTCGTGGAGGAAATCTCTGACCGCGTGGTGATCAACGTGCTCAGCGGCGTGCAGGAAGAAATCCAGAACGGCGGCGGCGGGTTCCAGCGCCAGCTGGTGCAGGAGGTGTTGCTGCCGCGCCGTGAGCTGCTCGCGCAGAGTATTGCCCAGCGTGTGGAGGTCGCGCTGGACACGGCCTACACCGAGAATCGCGAGCAGATTCACGGCTATATCGGTCATCTGGTCGAGAACAGCGTGCGCGACAACGCCGCCGTGCGGAATCTCGAGCGGCTGCCCATGGTGGGGCAGTACGCCATCCAGGCCGTGGAAGACGCGATTACCGACGCCATCAACGGCGTGATCGAGGACGCCATCAACGGGCTGGATTCCGAGGAGTTCGACGAGATGGTCTCGCACATCACGGACAGCGTCTTCCGGATGCTCATGAACGAGCAGGCCGACGGCAGCGGCGAAATCAACCGGGCCGTCATCGAAACGCTGGAACTGGTGAAAGCGCAGGTGGCCGTCAAGCGCTGGAAGGAAAACTTCTAGCCGGGGCGCACGTGGCGGCTACCAGCGGGCCCGGTAGCCGCGTACGTCGACGTGCACGAACGGGCCGCGGTGCGACGCCGGGCCGTAAATCCCCAGTCCGCCGGTCAGCGGGACGCCCTCATGGGCCGCGACCGCCTGCTCAACCAGCCGGGCCAGATAGGCGGCATCGTCGCGGCTGATCACGCCATCGCCATCCAGATCGTCCATCAGGCCGTCATTGTCCTGATCCACGAAAATGTCGGCGGCGTCGCCGTAGAGGTGGCGGCTGTAGACGGTGGTGTTGCCGATACTCCGGTTGTACCAGGGCGTGCGAAAGCCGCTCATCACGAACAGGGTGTCGGCGGCGATGCCCTGGGCGTGCAGCGCGGCCAGCGTGGCCTCCAGCTTGATCAGCAGGCGCGGCGCCACCAGCAGGAAACGCGGTGGGCCGTCGGCCTGTTTGCAGAGGAACTGCTCCAGCGTGAAATGGGGCGATACACGGGTCTGCCGGTTGGCCTCGGTGACTTCCACGAAGCCGTCGGGGCGGGCATACACGGGGTTGCCGCGCAGCGCCTCGGGCTGGTATCGGCCGATGCGGTAGCCCTTGAGCGATGTCTGGTCGTGCCGCGCCGGCGTCTTCACGAACACGTTCAGATCGACCCGATCGCCAGAGGCGGCGTGCACCAGGGCAATCCGCGCCAGGCCCGGGTCTGCCGGCGCCTGCCAGACCCAGCGTCCCGGCGCGGTTGCGGTCAGCCGGCCGGCGCTCACGGAAATGGCGACGCCGTCGCCGGCCTGCGGGCCTGCGGCAGCGTGGATGTGCAGTTCGGCCGCGGGCATCGGGAACAGGCTGAAGACGTGAAACGGCACGGTTTCGCCGTCCACGCTCACGCGCAGCGACCCGCCCTCGTCAGGCGCGCCCCAGGCCGGCCCGGCCAGCAGGTAGAGGGCCGCCAGCCACGCGAGCAGCCGGGTCTTCGTCATTCACCGCTCTGCTGCATGGCCAGCAGCAGTGGCTCGTCGTGACCGTAGATATCTTCCCGAAATTGCATGACGCCATCCTCGTGCACGAACGCGGTCCAGTACAGGATGTAGACAGGCAGGCTCTGGTCGAGGTTCACCGACTGGCGATCACCCGCATGCATGGCCTCGTCGATGGCCGTCTCGTCCCAGCCCGGCTGGCCGGACAGCACGAAGCTGGCCATGTCGGCCGGGCGTTCCAGGCGGATGCAGCCGTGCGAGAACGAGCGCTCGCGCTTTTCGAACAGGTGGTCAGCCGGTGTGTCGTGCAGATAGACGGCGAACTGGTTGGGAAACAGGAATTTCACCAGGCCGAGCGAATTGTGTCGGCCGCCCAGCTGGCGCATGCGCAGCTCACCCGCCTCGACCCGGTCAAGATTCTCCGGCGTGGGCTTGAATACCTTGGCGTCCGGGCTGTAATCCGCAGCAATCTGATACTGCTTTTCGGCCAGATAACCCAGGTCTTCCCGCGCCTTGGGCAGAATCTCCTCAACTGCAATGCTCTGCGGAATGCCCCAGAGCGGGCGGAACACCACTTCCTGCATCTCGTCGGTAAACACCGGTGTTTCGCGATCCTCGTAGGTCTTGCCGACGATGACTTTCATGTCGAGCGCGGGCCGGCCGCCGTCGAAGGCATGCACGTGGTACTCGGGGATGTTGACGATGATGTGGCGTGCGCCCAGATCAGCCGGCAACCAGCGCCAGCGCTCCAGGTTGGCGTCGATATGCCGCAGGCGCTCGTCGGCGGTCACGTTCAGCGCCTCCAGCGTGCTCGGCCCCAGCACGGCGTCTTCTTCCAGGCCGTGCCGCTGCTGGAAACGCCGCAGGGCCTGGATGACGGCGGCGTCGAACAGCGTAGCGTCCGTCGCGGCGGCGGCATCGAGATCGCCGGTGGAGGCCAGCCGCTGGCGCAACGGCTCGACGCGCGGCGAGCGGTCGCCTTCCGTCAGCGTTTCGCCCGCGGGGACGGTTTCCCACCCGCCGTTTTCGGCGATGTTGGCATAGCGACGCCGCTGCTCCAGCAGGCGCGCGTAGGCCGGCTGGTCCGGCGCCAGCGCGTTCAGCTGCTCGGCGACGTCGCCGTTCAGCCCGTCACGCAGCGACGCGCCGTAATCCACTTTGCCGTCGCGCGTGGGCCAGCGCTTGTCGGCGCTGCCCGGGTCGATCTGGCCCTGGTCGAGATCAATCGCCAGATCGAGATAGGCCAGCGACAGCCGGGTATCCAGGGCGGCCAGGGTCTGCGCGTCTGGCGCGTGAGTGGCATCCAGCTCATCGATCTCGCGGGCCAGTGCCGGCTGGCCATAGCGCTGCGGGTCAAGGCCGTGCGTTTGTGCCTGGTCTATGGCGTCAAGCAGGCGCCGGGTATTGCCGCCGCTGCGGCCGGCGGGCACCCAGGCCAGTTTGAAATCGCGTTCGGTGTAAAAGCCCTCCAGGGCACTACGGGCCGCTTCGCGACGGCCATCGGCCTGCTCAACGGCTTGCCGGACCGCGTCGGTGAGCTGCTCGGCGGGCGGTAGCTCGGGGCCCCGCCCGCAGGCAGCCAGCAGGGCGACGGTCAGGCCGGCGCCGGCCAGAAAACGAAAGGTCATGCGGCTCTACTCGAGAAGGATTGGGCGCCGACAGTCTCGCCCGCCGCCGCTGCGGGCCGACATGCGGCTTACTACTGACCGCTGCCGTCGAAGGAGACCAGCGGCTGGATGTGGGCCAGCCGCGCCACCGGGTCGGCCTCGGAGAGCAGAGCGTGCTTGGTGGCCGGATCGAAGGGCAGGAGCTCGGCAAGCCGCGCCGATATCCACGCCGCGCTGTCGAAGTGACGATCCTGACTGGCATAGGGCTCGCCCAGGCGGTCGTACACGACCTGCAGCACCTGCTTGAGATCGTCGTACTCGTCGGGGAACTCGCAGTCGCCCTGTTCGTCCAGCGGCGTGACTTCGCCCCACCACAGGCCGTCATCGGCCTGCCAGCGCTGATGCACTTCGAAGCGGTTTTCGCCCTGCACCGTGATGCCCAGGAAACCATCCTCGAGCATGTCGAAGTCGATGATGCGCACCAGCGTGCCCACATCCCGCGGGGCACTGTGGCGGGCCACCTCACTGGCGCCTTCCATGGCGCAGATGCCGAAGCCGCGCTGCTCGCGCGTGCACAGCTTCACCATGTCGGTATAGCGCGGCTCGAAAATTCGCAGCGGCATGACGCCGCCGGGAAACAGCACGCTGGAAAGCGGGAACAGCGGTACGGTATCCACGGCGGCGCTATATGCTCGGGTCGGAGAATTCGGCCGTCTGCTTCTGCATGGCAGCGGCCACGGCTTCCCGGTGGTTGGCGCCCGAGAACATCTGCTTCTGCAGATTCATCTCGAGCTTGAGCGCATCGGCCCGGCCTGGCGTCCAGGCGGCGTCATACAGCCGCTTTGCGCCGCGCACCGCATCGGGTGACTTGCCGGCAATTTCTTCGGCCAGCGCCATCGACGCCGCCAGCGGATCATCGGCCGTGCGGGTCACCAGGCCAAGCTCTGCGGCCTGCTCGCCCGTCAGGATGCGGCCCGTGTAGGTCAGTTCCTTGATGACGTCACGCCGCAGGATGCGATCCAGCGCCACCGTGATGCCCATGTCGGGTACCAGCCCCCATTTGACCTCCATGATCGACAGGCGCGCGTCCGGCGCGGCGATGCGGATATCCGCCCCCGCGGCGATTTGCGTGCCGCCTCCAAAGGCATTGCCGTGGATGGCGCAGATGACCGGCACCGGCACCTTCTGCCAGACCAGCGATGTCATCTGGGCGTTGTTGGCGCCCTGGTGGCGCTCCTCGAAAATCCAGTCGGCCAGCGCCTGACCGCCGGCCGAGAAGGAGGGGAAGTCGATCCCGGAACAGAAACTCGGCCCTTCGCCGCGCAGGACCACGGCGCGGATTTCCCGGTTTTCAGCCAGGGACTCGCCGGTGTCGATGATGGCCTTGAACAGTTCGAAATCGAGCGCGTTGTGCTTGTCGGGCCGGTTGAGCGTGACAACGGCAACGTGGTTGCTGATTTCAACGAGGACACGGTCGGACATGCGTGATCATCCTTGTGGCGTGGGGCGGGCTGCCGGGGGGGCCATGCTAACAGCCTCCGGCGGGTAACACTGCCTGGACAAGGCCCGGAGCGGGCCTTATTGTGCCGCGCAACATGCAAGCCCTCAGTTCTCATCATCAGGCCATCGTGCACGGCTTCATGGAGCTTATCCCGCACAACCGGGATATCGGCCTGACCGTGCTCGAGTTCGGTGAAAATGCCGTGCTGGCGCAACTGCCGTTTCGGGAAGACTTCCTGGGCGACCTGGAGCAGCGCCTCTGGCACACCAGCGTGGCGCTGTCCGTCATGGACTCCACCTGCGCCCTGGCCGTTTACGGCGGGCTGGGCCAGTACGAGCCCATCGCCACCCTGGATCTGCGCGTGGATCACCTGCGCCCGGCGGTGGCCGACCAGCCGCTGTACGTGACGGCCAGCTGCTACCGCCTCACGCCGCACATCGCGTTCGCCCGAGGCTACACCTATCAGGATGATCCGGATCGTCCCACCAGCGCCTGCACCGCCACGTTCATGCGCACCGGGCGGCCCGACGCCGACCATCCGGTGGATATATGACGTCATCCTCCTACGAACGCATCCGCGCCGGTCTGGCGGCCGGCGATCTCGACGTCCTGCTGCGCGAGAATCCCTATCCCCGGTTTCTGGGCGTGGAAATCAAGGTGCTCGGCGGTGAGCGCTACTACGTGCTGCCGCGCCGGGACGAACTGATCGGCAGCCGCCGCCTGGGCGCCATGCACGGCGGCGTGCTGGCCGGCTTTCTCGAGAGCGCGTCGCTGTTCGAGGTGCTGATCACGCAGCAGCAGTACCACGTGCCGTCGCCCGTGGACTTCGAAATCGACTATCTGCGGTCTGCCCGGCAGCCGTCCGCCTGCCACGTGCGCTGCGAAGTCGTGCGGCAGGGCAGCCGGGTGGCGCAGGTGCGCGCCGAATGCTGGCAGAACGACCGGCACAAGCCGGTCGCGGCCTCGCGCGCGGTATTTCTGTTGCGCAATGTCGACAACGCGCCGGCAAAGGACAGTCATGCCTGACAACGAAGTCTATCCCTGGCAGAGCAACAACGAGGTGCTGCAGGACCTGCTGGTCCTGCTGAACCTGGAGGCGCTCGAGACCAACCTATTTCGCGGCGAGTCGCGGGATCTGGGCGGCAAGAGCGTGTTTGGCGGTCAGGTGCTCGGCCAGGCCATGGTGGCCGCGAGCCGCACTGTGGAGGCCGGGCGCCCGCCACATTCGCTGCACGGCTATTTCCTGCGGCCGGGCGACATGGAGGCGCCGATCGTCTACGAGGTCGACCGGGTTCGCGAAGGCCGCAGCTTCACCACCCGGCGAGTGCAGGGTATTCAACACGGCAAGGTGATCTTTTCGGCGATTGCCTCCTATCACGGCGACGAGCCGGGTTTTCAGCACGGCCCGCCCATGCCGGACGTGCCGCCGCCCGAGGACCTGGTGTCGCAGCATGAATTGCGGCGCCAGTGGGCGGCGTCCCGCGACGACATACCCGCCAAGCTCAAGCAGGCGTTCTGCCGGCCACTGGCCATCGACTTCAAGCCCGTCAAGGCGCGCAACCCGCTCCGGCCCGACACGCGCGAGCCGCGGCACCCGGTCTGGATCAAGGCCGCCGATGTGCTGCCGCAGGACGAGATTCTGCACCGCTGCGTGCTGGCTTATGCCTCGGATTTCGGCCTGCTGCCCACGGGGCTGCTGCCGCACGGCAAGACCTTCATCGATCAGGACATGATTGTCGCCAGTCTGGATCACGCCATCTGGTTCCACAGCAGCTTCCGCGCCGATGAATGGCTGCTGTACTGCATGGAAAGCCCCTGGGCGGGCAGCGCGCGGGCGCTGTCGCGCGGGCAGATATTCAACCGCCGCGGCGATCTGGTGGCCTCGGTGGCGCAGGAGGGCCTGATCCGGCACGTCGGACACGCCGAAGAATCCCGGTAACCCTAAGGGCGGCCGGACCGCCGCCGCAGATTGCGGAGTCGGTTGGCAAACAGGCCGCGCCAGTTCTCGCTCAGCTCCGGCAATACGGCTGCCGCCTGCAGCAGTTCGGGCATCGCCTGCTCATCATTACGAATAAGCCACAGGCGGGCCAGCGGCCATTCGGGCCGAGGCCGGGCCTGTCGCTGGAAATGGTCACCGGTTTGCACCTCGCCGGGCGTGAGCACCCGGTACAGCCAGCCGCAGCGGCCCGAGTCGGCCATGTGCACTGCCAGTTCGCGCAGCCCCATGCGCCGGCTGACCTTCCAGCAGGGCGATCGCGGCTGGCTGATCTGAATGGTGGCCGAGCCCAGCCGGTAGATATCGCCAATGCAGACGCTGTCTTCCGTCATCCCCGCGGTGCTCAGGTTTTCGCCGAACGCACCGGGCGCGAAGGCATCCGGCGTGCGGGGGAAGCTGCGCGCCCAGTCCGGGTAGAACTCGGCGGGGTAATGGCTTACCGCGCGTTCCGGGCCGCCGTGATGCCGCCGGTCGGCCTGCCGGTCACCGACCAGCCCGTCCGTCTCCAGACGCAGAGTGCCCCGGGCGGGCGTCTTGTAGATGCCGGTCGGATCGCCGACGCCGTCCAGCGCTTCAAGCGCGCCGGTAAACAGGGCGTCCAGCCGGGTCACGGGCGGGGCGGCAGAGCGGGAGAAATGGTTGTCGGCATGGTCGATATTCCTAGTGTAGTGCGCCACACTGTCTGGCACTTATACCGGCCCCATTTTCCGCCATGCGGCGTTGCACCTCCTCGCCATAGCTGCGGCTATGACTCGTCGGCGCGCCTTGCCTGACGAAAAATGGAACTCGGTCTAATGTGCCATCAAATGTGACGCACTACACTAGCGTTTGGGCTTGCGCGTGCGCGGCACGAAGCCTGGCGGCTTGTCCGCAATCCAGCCGACAAATCGCGCCACTTCCGGGTGCGACAGCAGAGCCGCCGCGCTGTTGTAGCGTTCCGCCAGCGTCTTCTCATCAATCAGCGCGTGAATCTGCTTGTGGCAGGGTCGGCAGAGCGCGAGCAGGCGGCCCAGGCGGGTCTGCCGATCAAATTGCCGGCGGATGCGCTTGAGCCGATGGGTACGACGGGGAATCAGATGATGGCGCGTAGTCTGCACCGGATGCCGTCCGCACAGCGCGCAGGTGTCGGCCGAGGGCCCGGCCGCGTCGGGCGCCGGGCCGGCACCGTCCGGCGGAGCGCCGCGCGGACCGGTCATCTGCTGTACCGTATTGTCATCACAACGCTTTCCCGCTCATTGCCCACAGAATGCCAGCTATGGATGATCAGGTCGTACCCTATCTTTTCGAGCATGCCAGTATCCGCGTGCAGGTAGTGCGACTGACCCGGGCCTGGCAGATGCTGCACCGCTCGCACGACCTGTCGACGGGGGCCACGCACATGCTGGGACGCTGCGCTGCGGCCACGGCGCTGCTGGCCACGACCATCAAGTTCGAGGGGCGCATCAACGTACAGCTGCAGAGCGACGGCCCCCTGCGGCTGCTGCTGTGCCAGTGCACCCATGAGCTGGGCCTGCGCGGCATGGCCCGCGTGGCCGATGCGGCCGATCTAAGCGAAGCGGCCGGGCGCGACTCGCTGCAGGGGCTGGCCGGCAAGGGTCATATTGCAATCACCATCGAAAATACCCGGGAAGACAAGCGTTATCAGGGTATTACGCCCATCATGAATGACAGCCTGGCCAGCAGTTTCGAGTACTACTTCGACCAGTCCGAGCAGCTTCCCACGCGATTGTGGCTAGCCGCCGACGCGCAGACGGCAAGTGGCCTGATGATCCAGCGCATGCCCGGCGGCGACACCCGCGAGGAAGACTGGGAGCGCGCCCAGCGGCTGGCGGAAACCATTACCGCGGACGAGTTGCTCGGTCTGGATGCGCAGGAGGTGGTGCGGCGCCTGTATCACGAGGAGGACCTGCGCCGGCTGGACGGCCGACCCGTACGCTTTTACTGCCGCTGCGCCCGGCATTCGGTGAGCGCGGTGCTTCAGGGCCTGGGCGAGGCGGAAGTGCAGGACATCCTGGCCGAACAGGGTCGTGTGAAGGTGAATTGCGATTTCTGCGGCGAGGAATATCTTTACGATCACGTGGACGCCGCGGCCCTGTTTGCCGACGGCACGCCGCAGCAGGGTCCTGATCGCGTTCAATAACGCCGCGGGCCCGGCCGCTCGTCACGCGGGGGCAACCTGGCTGCGGTAAATCCTGCATCCGGCCACCGCGTGTATCGTATCGGGTGGTACGAAGCTCGCATCGGGAGACCGCACGACCATGGGCATACAACGCAGCGTCCGGCTTAGCGGACAGATTCTGGCCTCCGGGCTCCTCGCCTGCGGGCTGACCGCGCTGCCGGCGGCGCTCGCCGGTCCGGCGTCCGGCCAGGCCGGCATGAAGATCATGATTGACCCCGAGACCGGCCAGCCGCGCGCGCCTACCGACGAGGAGCGCCGCGCCATGCGCCAGCAGCGCGCCAATCCCGCCCTGAAAAAGGCAGCGCCCGAGGCCCCCATGCGCAGTCACCGGCGAGACGATGGCGTGATCAAGCTCGAGGTCCCGGCGAGCCGGTATCCGCGACTGCAGGCGCGGCCCAATGGTAAGGGCGGTGTCGAGATGCGCCACGGCCCGGCCGGAGACGCCCATGAATAGGGGGGGCCTGGCGGCCGGACTGCTCGTCTGGGCGGCCAGCGCCCCCGTCGGCGCGGCCAACATCGAGCTGGAGTTCATGGGGCCGGGCTACAACGACACGACGGCCGCGGCGCCCGTGGGCGACAATCCCGGCACCACGCGCGGCGAGCAGCGGCGGATTGCCACTCAGTTTGCGGCGGATATTCTGGGTCAGCGCCTGGTCAGCACGATCGACATCGTCATTCAGGCTGCCTTTCCCCCGGAAAGCTGCGGGGGTGGTCCCGGCGAAGGATTCACCACCATCGGCTCGGCCGGCCCCACGAATTTTTTCCTGTTCCCGCCCGGTGGTGCTCCCGCGGGCGTTACTCCCAACGTGTTCTATCCGCAGGCACTAGCCAACGCGCTGGCCAACGAGGATCTGGATCCGAGTGCGGAGATCGACGCGCGGTTCAACGCCTCGATCGACCGGGCGGACTGCCTGGGCGACATCGACTGGTACTACGGGCTGGACGGCGAGCCCGGCAACGACATCAGCTTCATCGAAGTGGCGGTGCATGAATTCATTCACGGTCTGGGCTTTCTGACGCTCACCAATCTTGAAACCGGCGCCTTGCCGACCAGGGGCGGTCAGCCGCGACCGGATGTCTTCGCTACGCGTATTCGTGATCTCAGCGAAAACCAGCTTTGGCCCGCGCTGACGAATGCGCAGCGAGCGGATTCGGCCACCAACGACGGCAATGTGGTCTGGGACGGCCCGAGCGCCAACTCCACGGGCGCGCCTACGCTGAGCGACGGCACGAATCAGGGCCGGATTCAGCTGTACGCCCCCGACCCGCTGGAAGACGGCTCGTCCGTTTCCCACTGGGACACGGCACTGTTGCCCAACGCCCTCATGGAGCCGTTCGCCACCGCGGACGTGTCGGCGCTGGGGGGCATCGGCCTGTCGGCCTGCGTCCTGCAGGACATCGGCTGGCAGCTGACCGGCGGGGCCGGCTGCCCGGACAACAGCACCACCACGCCCACCCCCGGCACGCCGGGAAATCCGGGCGCGGCCCCGGCCAGTGGTGTTGGTGGCGGCGGCGGAGGCGGCGGCTGTGCGCTGGGTCGTCCCGGCGCCGCGGACCCGCTGCTGTGGCTGATGGGCGGACTGGCGCTGATCGGCGTCGCGCGGCGCCGGACGGCGAGTCGTTAGATATCCGGGCTAAAGATCGAATTCGCTCTGCAGACGTTCTGCGGCCGTCTGCACCAGCTTGTCGAGAAACTCGCCCGCCAGTTCGAGTTCGGCCGGGTCTGCGTCGGTTTCGGGTGGGGCCGAAATGTCCAGCAGCGGGCTGTGCTGCTTGATTTTCAGCTCCCGGACCGGCGCCGTGTCCCGGCAGGGCACGTCAAAGAACTCGAAGGTGGCGTAGGCCAGGCTGCGCGTGCCCACCGGCGTTTCGAAGCGGGCGATACCGTAGCCGGCCAGTAAACGCTCCTCCTGCATGATGCCGTAGGCGCTGTCGGGTGAGCGCATGATCAGGATCCGCGTTACGTTCTGCTGCACGCAGAGCTCGCGCAGCGATTCCAGGTAGGCCGGCCGCAGGGCCTGCCGCTCGCCCTCGGAATCGGCGGCGATCTGCTGCAGGTCGGCGTCACTGTCCTCGGCCCAGATCGGCGCGGTCAGCCGCTTGAAGAGACGATCGGGCGCGTTGTCCAGCCGATCAATCAGGCGGTCGCCGGGCTCGAACGGCAGGTCGGCCGTGGCGGCCTGATTGTTGAGCGGGGTGAAGCCGAACAGCGCCATGGTCAGATAGCTGTCCATCACGTTGATGACGCCAATGCGTGATTCGGCCTGCTTTCCGGGCGCGCTCGCCGCCGGCGACGGCTTGTCGGGGTCGCCGGCGCAGCCGGCCAGGCAGAGCAGTAGTGCCGCCGTGAATAATCCCAGCCAGGGCTGAGCGCCGAGTGCGGCAGACATGGACGATGCTGTTTTCATGGTGGTTCCCGGCCGGGTGCGTAAGAGGGGGCGACCGCATCATCGAGTGATCGACCGCTTGCGTATACTGGCGCGTAAGGACCCCCGGGGCCAAGGGAATTTCCCGGATACGCCCTGGCCGGTGTTTGTGTTGTCTCAAGCCCACTACAAACGAATACTGCTGCATGGTTTTTTCCCGACCCCTGATTGCCCGTCTATCCGGCCTGTTGCTACTGGGGCTTTGGCTGACCGGCTGCGCCCTGCTTCCGCCGCCCGGGTTCGAAATTGTGGGCGAAAACGCCCGGCATTCCGATCGCAGTTTCATCCTGTCGCGCAACAACCGGTTGTCGCTCTACTCCATGCTCGGGCAGGTGGAGCGGGGGCGTGTGGGCGTGTTTGCCAACCCGGCCTACATCAACGGCTCCTGGTTTCTGCTGGTAGAGAACAACACCAGCAACAGCGACGATGACGCCGACGAAAAGCGTTTCCACGGCATGGTGGCCCTGACGGTCGAAGCCGACGGCAGCCGCTTTACGGTGACGCCCAGCGACTACGACTTCCTGCGGGACGGTATGCTTCAGGGCCAGGTTTCGAAGCAGCGGGGTGGCCGTCCGATCGAGGCCGCTGAACTCAAGCGCGAAACCGCGACCTTCCAGCTGACCGAGTCTCAGTTCATCGACATGATCAACGCCGAGACGCTGGTCGTGACGGTGCAGGGCAGCAGCCGCAGCGGCACCTTTGGTTCGGACAACCAGGCGCGCAACTTCCAGGGCAATCTGTACGACTTCTACCAGGCGGTCCGGGCGGACGCGGGCGAAGGCTAGTGTAGTGCGCCGCACTGTCTGGCACTCATACCGGCCCCATTTTCCGCCATGCGGTGTTGCACCGCCTCGCCATAGCTACGGCTATGACTCGTCGGCGCGCCTTGCCTGACGAAAAATGGAACTCGGTCTAATGTGCCATCAAATGTGACGCACTACACTAACGGTCCCGGTTCGTCTCGCCGGCGCCGATGACGCGTCCGGCGGTCCAGCGCCGCTGCAGTTCCATAACGTCCTCGCGCAGCGGCGCGGGCGGGTCGACCCGCCCGGCCACCACGGATTCATTGAAGCACAGCCCGTAGCCCCGCGCCGTGCGCCGCTTGACCGTGGCGGTATAGCGCTGCGGTGGTCCGTCCATCCGGATGACGAGCTGAACGTCGCTGCCGGGCTCCAGCGCCACCGGGGCCGGCGAGGGCAACTCCACCAGAATTCCGGTCAGGCTGATGTTTCTTGGCCTGACCGGCAGCAGACCCTGGGCCGTCTCCAGGCCGGCCGACAGGCCACAGGTTTTCCACAGGGGTATGCGAAAGGCCTGGCGCTGGTTGCTGGCGACGGGCCGTACGGATATGAGGAAATCGATCAGCTCCTCGATGTCCGCGCCCTGCAGCGTCACCCGAGCCGTGTTGCTGTCACCCCACTGGATGGCGAGATCCCGGCCCAGGGCCATGATGTGCAGAGAGTCGAAGCTGAGGCTGGGCATTGCGCGCGTCGTCCCGGCCGGCGGCCGTGCTGCGGGTCATGCAGAGGGTATCGGCCGGCAGGCGGCTTATTCGAGCACCTTGTGGCGATACTCGCAGAGATCCTCGATCACGCAGGCGGCGCAGGCGGGCTTTCTTGCCTTGCAGATGTAGCGCCCGTGGAGGATCAGCCAGTGGTGGGCATCCCGCTTGAAGGCCTCGGGCACCAGCCGGACCAGCCGATCCTCAACTGCGCGCGGCGTCTTGCCCCGGGCGATGCCGGTGCGGTTGGAGACTCGAAAAATGTGCGTGTCCACGGCGATGGTCGCCTGTCCGAACGCGGTGTTCAGCACCACGTTGGCGGTCTTGCGGCCCACGCCGGGCAGGGCTTCCAGCGACTTGCGATCCCGCGGCACTGCGCCGTCGTGCTGCGCTACCAGCGCTGCGCAGGTCTTCATGATGTTCCGCGCCTTCGAATTGAACAGGCCAATGGTCTTGATGTGCTGCTTCAGGCCGTCCTCGCCCAGATCCAGGATGGCCTGCGGCGTGTTGGCGACCGGAAAGAGCCGGGCGGTGGCCTTGTTCACGCCCACGTCGGTGGCCTGCGCCGAGAGGATGACCGCGATCAGCAGCTCGAACTCGGTGGCGTAGACCAGCTCGGTTTCCGGCGCCGGATTGGCCGCCTGTAGACGGCGAAATATTTCGTTGCGCTTGTCGCGGTTCACGGCTCGTTGGCCTGTTTGGCGGCGCGGCGCGCCTTCGCCCGAGCAATGGCCGCTTGGATTTCGGCGCGGCGGCCGTGGGTGGGATCGCCACGCGCCTGCGTCCGGGCCTGTTTGCGCTGTTCGCGCGCCTGCGCACGACGCGCGCGCAGCGCATCCAGCCGATGATTCCGATCGTGAAAACGCCCCCGGGCCCGTTCGGCCCGTTCAGCGTCGACCGGCCGGGCCGGCGGCCAGGCGGGCTGACCCTCGTCGCGCGCCGCGCCGGGCATGTCGATGCAGTCCACCGGACAGGCGGGCACGCACAGATCGCAGCCGGTGCATTCGGCGCTGATTACGGTGTGCATGAGCTTGGCGGCGCCCACGATGGCGTCCACCGGGCAGGCCTGAATGCACTTGGTGCAGCCAATGCACTCGTCTTCCCGGATATAGGCCACGCGGCGGCCCGGTTCATCGCCACAGTCCGCCGCCAGGGGCAGGGCCGGCTGACCGGTCAGGTCGGCCAGGCGGTCGATGGTCTGGCGGCCTCCGGGCGGACAGCGGTTGATCAGGGCCTCACCGCTCGCCACGGCCCGGGCGTAGGGCAGGCAGCCCTCGTAGCCGCAGCGCTGGCACTGGGTTTGCGGCAGCAGGGCGTCGATCTGCTCGGCGCTGGGAGACACTAGCGCACTTTCATACCCGGCTTGGCGCCCGGTTCCGGCGCCAGCAGGAAGGGGCCGTTGCCCTCGTCGCCGCCCGCGGCCAGCACCATGCCTTCGGAGACGCCGAAACGCATCTTGCGCGGCGCCAGATTGGCCACCAGGATAACGGCGCGGTCGGTCAGCGATTCCGGGCTGTACGCCGACTTGATGCCGGCAAACACCTGCCGCTCTCCCAGGGCGCCCACGTCCAGCTGCAGCCTGAGCAGCTTGTCTGCCCCTTCGACTGCTTCGGCCTTGACGATGCGGGCCACACGCAGGTCCACCTTTGTGAAATCGTCGATCTTGATCTCGTCGGCCTCACTCATGCTCTGCTTCTCCTTTTGCTGGCCGGTGCTCTTCGCGGCCGGCGCGGCGGCGGCCAGGTCCTGCTGGCTGGCGGCCAGCATGGCGTCGATGGCGTCCTGCTCGATGCGCTGCAATAGCGGCTTGAACTTGCCGATCCGGTGGCCGGTCAGATCGGCCGTCAGCGCCTGCCAGTCCAGCGGCGGGATCTCGAGAAAGCCCTCGGCCCGGCCCGCGGTGACCGGCAGGACCGGCTTGAGATAGAGCGTGAGCAGGCGGAACAGTTCGAGCGCGGTGGTGCAGATGGCCTGCAGCTCGGCATCGCGGCCCTCCTGCTTCGCCACGACCCAGGGCTGGCGATCATTCACGTAGGCATTGGCCTCGTCCGCCAGCGCCATGATGCGGCGGATGGCCTGGGCATAGCGAAGATGCTCGAAATCATCGGCAATGGGGTCGGCCGCCGCCACGAAATGCTGCACCAGGGCGGGTCGGTCATGCTGATCGGCGAGCTGTCCGCCAAAGCGCTTGTGCACGAAGCCGGCGCTGCGGCTGGCGAGGTTGACGTACTTGCCAATCAGGTCCGAATTGATGCGATAGACGAAGTCCTCGAGGTTGAGGTCGAGATCCTCGACGCGGCCGGACAGCTTGGCGCAGAAGTAGTAGCGCAGGAATTCGGCGGGCAGGTGCTGCAGGTAGGTGCGCGCCTTGATGAAGGTGCCGCGCGACTTGGACATCTTCTCGCCGTTGACCGTCAGAAAGCCGTGCGCGTGGATCGCCGTGGGGCTGCGCAGCCCCGCGCCTTCGAGCATGGCCGGCCAGAACAGCGCGTGGAAATAGACGATGTCCTTGCCGATGAAGTGATGCACTTCGGCGGTGGAGTCCTTCGACCAGTAGCGCTCGAACGACAGATCGCCCCGGCGCGCGCACAGATTCTGCAGGCTGGCCATGTAGCCGATGGGCGCGTCGAGCCAGACGTAGAAGTACTTGTCTTCGGTGCCGGGAATCCGGAAGCCGAAATAGGGCGCATCGCGCGAGATGTCCCAGTCTTTCAGGCCCGCCTCGAACCATTCGTCCAGCTTGCGGGTCACGGTGTCCTGCAGATGGTCGCTGCGGGTCCAGTCGTGCAGGAAGGCTTCGAAGTCGCCCAGCTGGAAGAAATAGTGCTCGGAAGCCTTCTGTATCGGAGTGGCGCCGGACAGGACCGACACCGGGTTTTTCAGATCGGTGGGCTGGTAGGTCGCGCCGCAGACTTCGCAGGAATCGCCGTACTGATCCGCGGCGCCGCATTTCGGACATTCGCCGCGGATGAAGCGATCCGGCAGGAACATCTGCTGTTCGGGGTCAAACGCCTGCTGGATTTCCCGGCGGGCGATATGCCCGGCCGCCTGCAGTCGGTTGTAGATAAGCTCGGACAGCTCGCGGTTTTCCGGCGAGTGTGTGGAGTGGTAGTTGTCGAAGCCGATGTGGAAATCGTCGAAATCAGCCTTGTGCTCCCGGGCCACGCGCTCGATCAGCGCTTCGGGTTCTATGCCTTCGTCGCGCGCCTTGAGCATGATCGGCGTGCCGTGGGCATCATCCGCACAGACGTACACGCAATGCGCGCCACGGCTTTTCTGGAAGCGCACCCAGACGTCGGTCTGTATGTATTCGACCAGATGCCCCAGATGGATGGAGCCGTTGGCGTAGGGCAGCGCGCTGGTGACAAGAATGTCGCGTGACATGCTCTGTGTCCGACTGGTGGTATGAATTCAAGGGGCCTGGCGGCCGCGCATTATGCCACAGGGCCCGTCGCCCCTTGGCCGGCGACGCGGTGGCTGTAATAGCATGGCGCCGCTCATATGCCTCATTCGCGGGAACCCGCCGACATGACCGATCAACAGGCCGTGGAAACCTGCCTGAACACGCTGCAACTGCCCGATCTCGAGGAGGCGCTGCTGGCCGGCAGCCGTATTCGCAATCTGGACATCGATGACGGCACGCTGCGCCTGGCGCTGGACGTGGGCTACGCCTGCCGCAGTCAGCTCGCCGGTCTGTCCGAGCAGATCCGCCGGGCGCTGGAGGCGCTGCCGGGCATCCGGCGGGTGCAGGTCGATGCGGCATGCCGCGTCCGGGCGCACGCCGTTCAGCCCAAGGCCACCCGCATGAAGTCGGTGCGCAACATCATTGCGGTCTCCTCGGCCAAGGGCGGCGTGGGCAAGTCCACCGTAGCGGCCAACCTGGCCCTCGGGCTGGCGGCCGAAGGCGCGAACACCGGCCTGCTGGACGCCGATATCTACGGGCCGAGCCAGCCGCTCATGCTCGGGCAGCAGGCGCGGCCCGAAGCGGTGGACGAGAAGTACATGAAGCCCATCATGGCGCAGGGCCTGCAGACCATGTCCATGGGCTATATTCTGGCCGAGGATTCACCGGCAGTCTGGCGCGGCCCCATGGTCACGCAGGCGCTCACGCAGCTGCTCAACCAGACCCTCTGGGACGATCTGGATTATCTGGTCGTGGATCTGCCGCCCGGCACCGGCGACGTGCAGCTCACGCTGGCCCAGAAGATTCCGGTGTCGGGCGCCATCATCGTGACGACCCCGCAGGACCTGGCCCTGCTCGACGCGCGGCGCGGTCTGCGCATGTTCGAGAAAGTCAATCTGCACGTGCTGGGGCTGGTGGAGAACATGAGCAGTCATGTCTGCAGCCAGTGCGGTCACGAGGAAGCGCTGTTCGGCCACGGGGGCGGCGAGCAGTTCGCCCGCCAGCATGGGGTGGACCTGCTTGGGCGTCTGCCGCTGGATATCCGCATTCGCGAGCACGCGGACCGCGGCAAGCCGACCGTGCTCGCCGACCCGGACGGCGAACTCGCGCAGCGCTACCGGCAGATCGCCCGTCGCGCGGCTGCGCGCCTGGCGCTGCGTCCCAGGGACTACAGCGCCAGCTTTCCGAAGATCAAGGTGGTATCCAGGCCGGAATGACGAGCCGGCCGGACCTGATTGCCCGCTATTCGGTGGCGGCCGTGGGCGGCTCCGGCAGCTTCACCAGTTCCGTCTTGAAGACCGGGTCGTCCCGCTTCTGGTGTTCCACGCGGATGGGCAGGAAGGCCAGCGACGGCGCGGCGAGGAAGCGCAGTTTGCGCTTGGGATCGTCTACCCGTTCAATCTGGACGTAGTCGAACTCGCCGGCCGGAACCTTGATGCGACCGTGGTCGGTTACGGCCAGCCGGTAGGTCTTGACCTCGTCCTCGTCGATCAGCACGAAGTCCCTCGGTTCGACGTTCTTCGGGTCCTCGACGTTCTCCAGCCATTGGCGGGCCGCCAGGTGCAGGGAGAACGGATCAACCGCGTCGGCGGGCAGCTTCATGCTGCCGCCGTGGCTGTAGCTCACCGTGCCCTTGTCCCAGTCGAACCGCAGCTCGTAGCTGTCTTCCTCGTCGTTTTCCTCCCAGTGCTGGAAGGTCTGAACGCGAATGCGGCCGTCCTCCACGCAGAAAAAGCTCTTGTCGCTGATTTCGCCGACAAACACGCGAATCAGCGCGCGCGGATGAGCCTCGGCGCGATAGGCCATGCACTCGGGCCGGTCGCCCCAGGGCTGGAGAGAGAACTCGGCTTCACCCAGCCCGAGATTGCCGCGGTGGACCTCGTAAACGGCCTTGAACGGGCTCAGGGCGCCGGCGGAAGCGGCCAGCGGCAGGACGCCCATCAGGGCGGTCAGTACGGTCAGCAGCGGCTTATTGATCATCATCGAAGCTCTCGTGCAGGGGCGAGGCAAGCGGCTCGCCATCCAGAAAAACGGATTGATCACGCAGTGCCAGCCGGCCCTGTGCGGCCCATTCGAGCACCCGGGGGTAGATGTGCACTTCTACGCGCCGCATCACCCGATCAGACAGCGTTGCGGCGTCGTCGTCTTCACGAACCGCAACGCTGCCCGACAGCACCGGTGGCCCGCCGTCCAGATCGTCCGACACGAAGTGCACGGTTGCCCCGTGCCGCGGGTCGCCCGATTTCAGTACCCGGCTGTGTGTGTCCAAACCCTTGTATTTCGGCAGCAGTGATGGATGGATGTTGAGCAGCTTGCCAGCGAATTGCTGAACAAATTCTGAACTCAGGATGCGCATGAAGCCGGCCAGCGCAATCCAGTCCGGCCGCTCTGCGACGATGCGGCGGGCCAGGGCCCGGTCGAAGGCGGCCCGGCTTTCATGGTCGCGCCGCGAAACGATGGTGGTGGGAATGCCGGCGCGCCAGGCGCGGGTCAGCCCGGCGGCGTTCTGGCGATCACAGAACACGTGCACAAGCTCGGCCGACAGCCGTCCGGCGGCGACCGCGTCGATCATGCCCTGCAGGTTGCGGCCGTTGCCGGAGATCAGCACGACCAGGCGATTGGCAATGCCGCGGTCCGGCATCAGCCGATCTTGACGGCCGCGTCATCCTCGCCGCGCGCGACGATCCGCCCCAGCCGCCACGCCTGCTCACCGGCCGCGTTGAGCGTGGCCAGCGCCTGGTCAGCCTGTGCGGCGGGGACCACGACCGTCATGCCCACGCCGCAGTTGAAGCTGCGGCGCATTTCGGCCTCGCTGATGTCGCCCTTTTGTTGCAGCCAGTCGAAGATGGCGGGCCGCTGCCAGCTGCCAGCGTCAATCAGCGCGGCGCTGCCGGCCGGCAGCACACGCGCGAAATTCTCCGCCAGACCGCCGCCCGTGATGTGCGCCAGGCCGTGGACCGGGACCGCGTCCAGTAGCTTCTGCAGTGCCGCCACGTAGATGCGGGTGGGCGCGAGCAGGGCGTCGGCCAGACGGCCGTCGCCGAACGCATCGTCCAGCGAGGCGCCGGAGGTCTCCAGCACCTTGCGTATCAGCGAATAGCCGTTGGAATGCGGCCCGCTGGACGCCAGGCCCAGCACGATGTCGCCCGGCGCAATGGCGCCGCCGTCGAGGATGCGGTCGTATTCCACGATGCCCACGCAGAAGCCGGCCAGGTCGAAATCGCCCGCCTGGTACATGCCGGGCATTTCGGCGGTTTCGCCGCCCACGAGTGCCGCGCCGGCCTGCCGGCAGCCCTCGGCAATGCTCGCGATGACGGCCTCGGCCACGGCGTTTTCGAGCTTGCCGGTGGCGTAATAGTCCAGAAAGAACAGCGGTTCGGCGCCGGCGACAATGACGTCGTTCACGCACATGGCCACCAGATCGATGCCGATGCCCTCGTAGCGGCCGCTGTCGATGGCCAGTCGGAGCTTGGTGCCGACGCCGTCGGTGCCGGACACCAGTACCGGATCCCGGTAGCGATGGACCGGCAGGCGGAACAGGCCGCCAAAGCCGCCCAGGCCGCCCAGGACTTCGGGCCGGTGGGTGCGCGCCACGACGGATTTGATGTCTTCGACCAGGCGGTTGCCGGCGTCGATATCCACGCCGGCATCGCGATAGCTCAGGGGTTTACGATCGCTCACTTGCGCTCAACTGGGTCGGGAATGTGTCTGGCCAGAACGGCCGGTTGGTCCGGGCCGAAGCAGTCCCGGAGGCAGCCGTGGGTTGATCTATTTGCTATTGTACCGCAGGCGCTCCACCGGGCGCGGCTACCCAGGTTTTTTCGCGGAGCATGGCGTGCGCAAGCTGGCTTTCATTGTAGTTTTCGGACTGTGGACCCCGCTCGTGGCGCTGGCCCAGCCGGCCTCGGTCTACCAGGTCACCGTGCCCGTGGACGACCACAGCGTCGAGGCGCGGGACCAGGCGCTTTCGCGGGCGCTGGAGCAGGTTCTGGTGCGGGTTTCGGGCGAGTCCGATGTGGCCCGCCAGGCGGGCGCTTCGGATGTGCTAGGCAGGGCACGCCAGCTGGTCAAGCGATTCGGCTACACCGGTGGCGGCGAGCCGGAAGAGGGCGAAACGCCGGAACCGCTCATGCTCGAGGCACAATTTGATCCCAACGCGGTCAAGCGCGAGATGGAACGCGCCCGGCTGCCGGTCTGGGGCGGTGAGCGGCCCCGCACGCTGATTGCGATCAACACCGGGAGCGGCTTTCTGACCGAAACCGGCGAGGCGGCCGCCTCACTCAAGGCCGCGGCCGGCGAACGGGGTCTGCCGCTGGCCTTTCCCACCAGCAGCGACGCGCGCCAGCGCCTGTCGGCGACCGATATCCAGTCCGGTTTCTTTCAGCCACTGAATGATCTGCAGCGCGAATACGGGGCCAGCTATGCGCTGGCTGGTGAGCTGCAGCCGGCCGGCGGGAACTGGCGTGGCCGCTGGCAGCTGATCGGGCCGAGCGGCATCGTGGATAGCTGGCAGAGCCAGGCCGGCAGTCTGGCGCAGCTGCAGACCGACGCCATGAATCACCTGGCCGGTCGCTACGCCAGCCAGTTCGCCGTGCGGGCAGGCCAGGGCGGCGGCAGTACGGTGGTCGCGGTTGACCGGGTCAGCGACCTGCAGACCTACGCCCGCGTGCTGAATTTCATCAGCAGGATGACGGCCGTGGGGCAGGCCATTCCGCTGCAGGTCACCGGCCAGTCGGCGGTGTTCCGGCTGGAGCTTGCCGGAAGCACCGAACAGCTGCGCAGCGGCATGGCGCTGGCCGGTTGGCTCACCGAGGATGATCTGGCCCGCGAGACGGCGCTGCTGTTCAGCAACGGCAACGCCCTGGGCTACCGCGTTGCCCGCTAGCCGCCAGAGATGACCGATCCGCTGCCGTCAGCGCGTGCGCAATGGGTCTTCGGGCTGGCGCTCGTCGCGTTTGCCTGGCTTACCGTCTATCTGCTCGGGCCCATTCTCACGCCCTTCGTGATCGGCGCGGGCCTGGCCTACATGGGCGATCCGCTGGTGGACCGGCTCGAGACCTGGCGTCTGTCACGCACCAGCGCCGTGCTGGTGGTCTTTGCCTCGCTCACGCTGCTGTTCGGCGTGGCACTGATTCTTCTTTTTCCGGTCCTCGAGCAGCAGATTCGTACGCTGATCGCCAATCTGCCGCGTTACGGCGAGTGGATTCAGCGTCAGCTTCAGCCGGTTCTGGCGATGGTCATGCCGGGGGAACAGACGCTCGACAAGGCCGCCATTCGCGACTTCGTGAGCAAGCACTGGGGGGCGGCCGGCGGCATGGCTGGCCAGGTCTTCCAGTCGGCCTTCGCGTCGGGCTCTGCCGTGTTTGCGCTGCTGGCCAACCTGCTGCTGATTCCGGTGATCACGTTCTATCTGCTGCGCGACTGGGATCATCTGGTGGCCTGGTTGCGGGATCTGTTGCCGCGACACTATCTGCCCACGGTGACCGAACTGGCGAGCGAGACCGATGCGGTGCTCGGGCATTTCATCCGTGGCCAGCTGCTGGTGATGACCAGTCTTGCAACGATCTACACCGTGGGGCTCTGGCTGGCCGGTCTGGATCTGGCCCTGCTGATCGGTCTGGCGGCGGGCGTGGTCAGTTTCGTGCCCTATCTGGGCGTTGTGTTCGGCCTGCTGGCGGCCGGGCTGGCCATGCTCGTGCAGACCGGCGACCCGATTTCGCTGATCTGGGTAGCGCTGGTGTTCGGCATCGGCCAGACCATGGAAGGGGCGGTGCTCCAGCCGCTGCTCGTGGGGGATGCCATCGGCCTGCATCCCGTTGCGGTCATCTTTGCCGTACTGGCAGGTGGCCAGCTCTACGGTTTTCTCGGGGTACTGCTGGCGCTGCCGGTGGCGGCCGCGCTGGCCGTGCTGGTGCGTTACGGCGGCCGCCGCTGGAAACAGAGCAGCTTTTATCGAAGCGGCCCGCCGGCACGCCCTGACGATCCGGAAGAATGAGCGCGGCGCAGAGCCAGCTCGCCCTGGATGTCGCGCTGCGCGATTTTCCGGATCTGACCACCATGGTCGCCGGGCCCAACGGCCAGGCGATCACTGCTGCTTGTCACCTGCTTGATCAGCCCGGTCAGATGCTGATCTGGGGCGCGCCTGCCACCGGCAAGAGCACGCTGCTGCAGGCCCTGGCGCGTTACGCCACCGAGAAGCAGCAGGCCGCCGCCTATCTATCCCTGTCGCGCGGGCCCGTGCCGTCGGCGGCTCTGCTGGCCGGACTGGAGACGCTCCAGCTGGTGTGCCTGGACGATATTTCCGACGTGGCCGGTGAGCGTGAGGAAGAAATCCGCCTGGTGGAACTGATCAACCGCGTGCGGGCGGGCGGCGGCGCGCTGCTGATGAGCAGTCGGCGGCCGCCGGCCCGATTCGAGCCGGTCACGCCCGATCTGCAATCACGGCTGGGCTGGGGATTGGTCTACGAACTGGCGCCACTGGACGATGACGACAAGGCAAAGCTGCTGCGTCGCCGGGCCGCTGCGCGCGGACTGACGCTGTCCGAAGAGGCCGCCCGCTACCTGATGCGCAGGCGGTCACGCGATCTGCACGGCCTGATGACCGCGCTCGAGCGGCTGGACAGCGCCTCGCTCGCGGCGAAACGCCGCCTGACCATTCCGTTCATTCGCGAAGTGCTGGGCGGTGACTGACGGCCTGTGCCGAAGGCGCGTCGCTGGCCGCATGGTCATGGCCACGCTGTGCGGGCTGTGGCTCGGCGTCGCCTCGGCAGCCGATCTGCTCTGGCGAGTCGAGGGGGGCGCCGGTACCGCCTATCTGGCGGGGTCGGTGCACCTGTTGCCGCCCGAGGCCTATCCGCTGCCGGCCAGTTTCGAGCAGGCCTACCGGCGCGCCGATCGGCTGGTCTTCGAGACCGATATGGGGGCGCTGAACAACCCCGCCACGCAGATGCAGCTGCTGTCGGCCGCCACGCTGCCCGCCGGTCAGACGCTGTCCGAGCGTTTGCCCGCGGATCTGCGAACGCGTCTTGAATCTCGCCTGAAGGACGGCAGCATGCCGCTGGCGCTGGTGGACGGTTTCAGGCCCTGGTTCGCGGCCGTGATGCTCGAAATGACGCTGTTCATGAACAGCGGCTACCGCCCGGACCTGGGGCTGGATCAGCACTTTTACGATCGAGCCCGTGCAGACGGCAAGTCGATCGAGTCGCTGGAGCCGATCGCCGGGCACCTGGAGATTCTGACCGGCATGACGGAGGCCGAGCAGCAGAATTTCCTGGCGGCGACACTGGCGGAGCTTGAGCGGCTGGAAGACGCGCCGGCGCAGCTGTTCGAGCTGTGGCGCCAGGGTGACGTGGCGGGACTGGAGGCGCTCATGCTCGATAGCCGGCAGCGCTACCCGGGATTTCACGAGTGCCTGATAGCCTCGCGCAATCGCCAGTGGGTCAAGCGTATACGGAGCATGCTGGCCGAGGGAGACATCGTGATGGTTGTGGTCGGCGCCATACACCTGATCGGCGAAGACGGCCTGCCGGCACGATTGCGGGCCGCGGGCTTCCGGGCCGTGCAGCAGTAGCCCGCGCCGGCGCTAGCGGCCGGCCTCCCGCTCCCGGGCCCGCAGACGCACATACACCAGACAGCCGGTAAACAGACCGGCGCTGGCCAGCGCCGCGGGCAAAGCAAGCCGGCCATCCGGGCTGCCCACCAGTTCCGTGAGCACGTACACCATGTAGAACAGCACCAGCAGGCTGGCCCAGGCGTGCGTATAGGCGTTGCCGCGCCACATGCCCGGCAGGGGCAGCAGCAGCGGGGCACATAACAGCAGCACCCCGGTCAGGCTCCACGCCGGCGGCTGGAGATGCCAGACCGCCAGGCTGGCGATCAGCGCCAGCAGACTGAACAGCGCCAGCCAGTTCGCGTAGCGGCTCAGCATGAAGAATCCCGGGTCTGAAGCGCCAGCCGCGCCAGCCGGCTGCCCAGGGCGCGGCACAGCTGTTTCTCCTCGGCCGTGAGTGGTTGGCTGCTGTCGCTCCCCGCGAGGTGGCTGGGGCCGTAGGGCGTGCCGCCACTGGTTGTTTCGTGCAGGGCCTTTTCGCTGTAGGGCAGGCCGCATATGAGCATGCCGTGATGCAGCAGCGGCAGCATCATGCTCAGCAGCGTGGTCTCCTGGCCGCCGTGCAGGCTGCCGGTGGACGTGAACACGCCGGCGGGCTTGCCGGTCAGCGCGCCGGAGAGCCACTGCGCGGCGCTGCCGTCCAGGAAATGCTTGAGCGGCGCGGCCATGTTGCCGAAGCGCGTGGGCGAGCCCAGCGCCAGCCCGGCACAGGCCTCCAGATCACCGAGCTCGGCAAAGGGCGGACCGTTTGCGGGCGGTGTTGCGTCATCGGCCCGGCCGGATTCGATGGGCGGTACCGTGCGCACGCGCGCCTCGCAGCCGGCCACGGCGTGAACGCCGCGGGCGATTTCGTTCGCCATGGCCGCGGTGGCGCCGTGGCGGCTGTAGTAAAGCACCAGAATTTCGCAGCACATTGCCGATTCAGTCCGATAGCAGTTCGTGCACGCGTTCGGGCGGACGCGCAATCAGGGCTCGATCGTCGACTTCCAGAATGGGACGCTGCAGCAGCTTGGGCTGTGTCAGCAGGGCCTCGAAGGCGTCGGCATCGGTCGTGCCTTCCCGGCCCAGCCCGAGCGTCTTGAAGGCCTGCTCGTTACGCCGCAGCAGGTCCATGGCGCGCAGGCCTAGCTTGTCGATCAGTTTCTGCAGGCGCTCCTTGTCGAACGGCTCCTCCAGATACTTGATGATCTCCGGCTGCTTGCCGGCCGCTTCCAGCAGCTCGAGCGCCTGGCGGGATTTCGAGCAGCGGGGGTTGTGGTAGAGACGCAGCATGCGGCGCACCCGTGAACAAAAAAGATATTGAACGGTTGATCCTGTGACCGCGCCGACGCGACCGGTATTCGGACTATTGCGGATACCAGTGCCTGCGCAGGGCGGTGTTGATGCGCGCAGGATACCAGTACTGCCCCAGGCTGCCGTTGTACCGCGCCAGCGCCCGCGAGAGATTGCCGTCTTCCTTGTCCAGGTAGAAGCGCAGGATGGTGCAGCCGTAGCGCAGGTTGGTGTCCAGGTCGAACAGGTTGTCTTCGGGCCGGCCGATTTCGTCCATCCAGAAGGGCATCACCTGCATCAGCCCGCGGGCCCCGGCCGACGAGATGGCAAAGCGGTTGAAGGCCGATTCTACGTGGATGACCGCGAGCACCAGCTCGGGCTTCAGGCCGGCCAGGGCGGCCTCGCGGTGCACGGCCCGCAGCAGCGTGAGCCGGCGTTCGGCATCGGGCAGGCGTCGGGCCAGCCGGGTGGACATGTCGAGTAGCCAGACTTCCGCTTCAAAGCGGTTGGCAAAGCTGTCCGCCTGACCCACGGCGTTGACCAGTGCCTGGCGCAGTTCGGGATCGGGCGCCGGGCCGGCCGGCGTCTGCGCCGCCGCGCTGCCGGCCAGGACCAGCAGCGCGGCCGCGGTCAGCCGGGCCCGTCTTGCGTAGCGTCCATTGACCATGCGGCGTCGCGCTTTTCCCCGATAAGTCGAACAATGGCGTCGATATCCAGCGGGATATCGCTGTTTTCGTTATCGGCGCGATGACGGTATTCGACAGTGCCGGCTTCCAGACCGCGATCGCCGATGACGATGCGGTGCGGCACGCCGATAAGCTCGGCGTCGGCGAACATGGGGCCCGGCCGCAGGCCGCGATCGTCCAGCGCCACGTCGATACCGCGTTCCCGACACTGCGTGTAGAGGGTTTCGCAGGCTTCGCGCACGGCCTGCGACTTGTCTGCCTTGATGGGGATGATGACCAGCTCGAAGGGCGCAAGGGCCTGCGGCCAGCGAATGCCCGCGTCGTCGTGCCCCTGCTCGATGGCGGCGCCGACAATGCGGCTGACGCCGATGCCGTAGCAGCCCATCTCCGGTGTCACCGGCTTGCCGTTCTCGCCCAGCACCGACAGTCCCAGCGCCTGGCTGTACTTGTTGCCCAGCTGGAAGATGTGGCCGACCTCGATACCGCGCAGAATCTGCAGTCGGCCCTGTCCGTCCGGGCTGGGATCGCCCGCCACGGCCTCGCGCAGGTCGGCCCATTCGGGTTCGGGCAGATCGCGCCCCCAGTTCACGCCGGTCAGATGCCGGCCGTCCTGGTTGGCGCCGGTGACCCAGTCGGCGCTGGCCTGCAGCGCATGATCGGCCACAACGCGGACGGTCGCGCCCATCGGACCCAGCGACCCCGGCCCCGCGCCGAAACGGGCGCGGATGCGCTCCTCGCCCGTGAATCGCAGCGGTGACACCACGCCCGGCAGCTTTTCGGCCTTGATCTCGTTGAGGCGATGGTCGCCGCGCAGGAGCAGCAGAACCGGCTCGTTCTCGTCGCCGTCCACCACGACGGCCTTGGCCGTGGTCTCGGCGGGAATATTCAGCCGCTCGCACAGCGCCTCGATGGTCTGGATGCCGGGCGTGTCGATGCCCTGGAGTTCGGCGGTCGGCGCCGGCCGGGGCATGCTCGGCGCCGGCAGTTCGGCGGCCTCCACGTTGGCCGCGTACTCGCTGCCGTCGGATACGGCCAGGGCATCCTCGCCGGAGTTGGCCAGCACGTGGAACTCCTCGCTCAGCCGTCCGCCGATCGCGCCGCTGTCGGCCGCCACGATCCGGAAGGACAGCCCCAGACGCTCGAATATCCGCGTATAGGCGGCGCGCATGTTCTGATACTCGCGGTCCAGGTCCGCCGCGTCGAGGTGGAAGGAGTAGGCGTCCTTCATGATGAACTCGCGCGCTCGCATGACGCCGAACCGCGGCCGGATTTCATCGCGGAACTTGGTCTGGATCTGATAGAGATTGACGGGCAGCTGCTTGTAGCTGGCGTAGTCGCGCCGGACCAGGTCGGTGACTACTTCCTCGTGCGTGGGGCCGAAACAGAAGCGACGCTCGTGCCGGTCCTGCAGGCGCAGCATCAGATCGCCCATCACATCCCAGCGGCCCGATTCCTGCCACAGTTCGGCCGGCTGGACCGCCGGCATCAGGACTTCCAGCGCACCCGCCGCGTTCATTTCCTCGCGTACGATGGCCTCGACCTTGCGCAGCACGCGCAGGCCCAGCGGGGTCCAGCTGTACAGGCCGGCGGCCAGCTTGCGGATCATGCCGGCCCGCAGCATGAGCTGGTGACTCACGATCTCCGCGTCGGCGGGCGTTTCCTTTGTGGTAAACAGGGGGAAGCGAGACAGTCGCACGGCGAAAACCTGATTGGCTGGGAAAACGGGCCCGGATTCTAACTGGTCGGACATCAAGAAGCAGCGCGCATCATGGATTCATCGTTCAGCCTGGAGGCCTGGCAGGGATTGGGCGGCATGCACCGGTTTGACGGTCACGCCGTCTTTGCCGCCCGCCGCGGGGCGCAGGGTGCGCCGCCGCTGGTGCTGATTCACGGCTTTCCCACGGCCTCATGGGACTGGCACAAGCTCTGGCTGGCGCTGGTCGGTCGATTCGACTGCCTGGCGCCCGACCTGCTGGGCTTCGGCTTCTCGGCCAAACCCTGCTGGCGCCAATACAGCATTCTGGAGCAGGCCGACCTGGTGGAATCGCTGGCCGACGCGGCAGGCTTCGAGCGCTACCAGGTGCTCGCGCATGATTACGGCGACACCGTGGCTCAGGAGCTGCTGGCTCGTGATGCCGAGCGCGCCGCGCGCGGCGAGGCGCGCCGGCTGAAGCGAGTCTGCCTGCTCAATGGCGGCCTGTTCCCCGAGGTGCATCGGCCGCGGCCGGTGCAGACGCTGCTGGCGGGTCCGCTCGGCTGGCTGGTGGTCAGGCTGCTGACCGAGCGTGCGTTTCGCCATAGCATGCGGCAGATATTCGGCGCGCAGACGCCGCCGTCGGAGGCCGAACTGGCGACGTTCTGGACACTGGCGCGGCACAACGGCGGGCTGCGCGTGTATCACCGGCTGATCCGGTACATGGCAGAGCGGCGCACGCACCGGGACCGCTGGGTGGGCGCGCTGATCGACGCGGCCGTTCCGCTGCGGTTCATCAACGGCGCGCAGGATCCGGTATCAGGCTGGCACATGGCCGAGCGGTATCGGGAACTGCTGCCCTGGGCCGATATTCGCACGCTGGATTGCGGGCACTACCCGCAGCTCGAAGCGCCGCAGGAATGCCTGCAGGCCATACTGGAATTTCTGGATGCGGACTGACTCGGGCACAGACTTCGAATCAAGCGTGCCGGCTGGCCGGTCGGCTCTGGTTGCGGCGCTGCTGGCGGCAGCGCTTCTGGCCGGCTGCGGGGGCAGCCAGAGCGTGCGTCCGTCCGGCGGATACGGCCCGCCGCCCGTGCCGCAGACGCTGACGTCGCGTGATCTTGCCCTGCGCGCGGCGCTTTACGAGCAGTTCGAATTCTGGCGCGGCACGCCGTATCGGTTCGGCGGCATGAGCCAGGCGGGTCTGGACTGCTCCGCGCTGGTGCTGTTGACCTTCCAGTCCATCCTGAACGTGGCCCTGCCGCGCGTGACCGGCGACCAGGTGCATCTGGGTGAGCGGGTGCCCAGAGGCCACTGGCGCCCCGGGGACCTGATTTTCTTCCGCACCGGCGGCAAGAGCCGGCACGTGGGCATTTATCTGGAGGAAGGCCGGTTCATGCACGCCTCGACCAGCCAGGGCGTCATCATATCCAGCGTGCAAAATCCCTACTGGGCGGGACACTACTGGCAGACACGACGCCTGCCGGAATCGTGGCGGAACCGGGTGCGGGTTACTCCATGACGCGCAGCGTGACTTCGCGCGCCCGGCCGTCAACCGACTGCCAGCCGCGCATTTCCAGCACGCCCTTGATGTTCAGCGAAATAATCAGCAGCAGCGCGTCCGGATAGCCCAGTTCCTCGATGTCCCGGGACGAGGGCTCGGGCGGCGTCGACGGATGGGAATGATAAATGGCCAGCAGGCTCTGGCCCGCTTCGCGCATGTCGCGCAGCGCGTCGATCTGTTCCTGATTGTCCATCACGAAGGCGGTAGCGGGGTCGCTGGCGCGGTTGGTCACCGGATAAAGCGCTACCGGCGCGCCGTCCACGCCGGCCAGCAGCCCGCAGACCTCCACGTCGGGGCGCTTCTGGGCTTCGAACAGAAGCCGGGTAGCCAAGGGCCTGGGTATGGTCAATGCCTGCAAGGTTCTCCCCTTTCCAAACGGTGTGGCGCGCGGCAGCCGTCACGGGTGCATGATAAAGCCTCGGTGCCGCGCGGGCACGGCGGCGCCGGGGCTCAGGGGGAATCCCCAGGTCGACTACCCGCTTCGCCGGGTGGTTTGAGGCTCGGCAGCAGGGTCTACTGAGTCGGGCCGTCGGGCGGTTCGTTCTGCGATACAACCGGACGCCACCGCGCCAATCCCTGCCGGCGCGGTTTTTCAGCCCCCGCCTGGCGGGGGTTTTCCTGTCCGGCTTCGGTCTGGATTGAACGCCATGGGCCTGGCGGCTGCGCGTTCGATTGCCGAGGAGCACGGCGGCCTCTTGTGGGCCGAGACCACCGGCATCGGGGGCATCATCATGTGTCCGCGGCTGCCGGTTGCCGGCTGAAAGCGGCGCCGCGGCGTAGCCGTTCGGCCCGGCGACGGATCATGCCTTGTAAACCGACAGGTACATCTTCACCAGGTCGGCGACGGAGTTGGCCTGGCTCTTCTCCATGAGATGGCCGCGATGCAGCTCGACAGTCTTGTGGGAGATGCCCAGATCCCGGGCAATGACCTTGTTCGACTTGCCGGCCACCACGCCTTCCAGCACATCCGTTTCACGCGGGGTAAGGCTGGCCAGACGTGAGCGCACACGGTCGGCCGCGGCGCGATCGCGCAGGCTGCGAATGTCCTGCTCGATGGCCTTGCGGACCGTCTCGATCAGCTCCTCGTCATCCACCGGCTTGGTCAGGAAGTCCATGGCGCCCGCCTGCATGGCGCGAACGGCGGCAGTGACGTTGCCGTGGGCGGTCAGAAATACGATCGGCAGGTGATGCCCGCGGGTATTGAGTTCGGCCTGCAGTTCCAGGCCGCTCATGCCCGGCATGCGCAGATCCAGCACCAGGCAGCCCGGTCGTCCGCTCTGCCAGGATTCCAGAAAATCCTCCGCGCTGGTGTAGCAGGTCACTTCCAGCGCCACGGATTCGAACAGCGTGGTGAGAGACTCGCAGATTGATTCGTCATCATCCACGACTACCACAAGTGGTTCCTCAGACATCCCCGCTTGCTCCCGACCCGTCATGTTCTTTCTGGATATCGGCGCACCCCCGGCCGTGCAGGTACGGCCCACCCCGTTGACCGTTCGTGCCCCGCCTGCAGCCTGCGCGCCCGATATTTTCTACCCCGGCGAATACTACTGTAGTGCGCCACACTGTCTGGCCCTTATACCGGCCCCATTTTCCGCCATGCGGCGTTGCACCTCCTCGCCATAGCTACGGCTATGACTCGTCGGTGCGCCTTGCCTGACGAAAA
>NYTH01000004.1 GCA_002683405.1 Salinisphaeraceae bacterium
CTTCTTCCTTAAATTCCGGGGTGTATCGCGGTGAGTTCATGACTTCCTCCTATGGCTAAATCATAGGCCGGAAGTGTCCTCCGTACCGTGGGCAGTCCACAGCCCTTACCAAACCGTCCGTGTAAGCGGGACCGAACCCCTTGGACTACACGAGTTCCGAGAGTGGATAGATAGCGAACTAAACGGCTATGGTGATTCCGACACGCCCGACTATCGTGGGGTACGGGGACAAATCCGCGGTTGGAATCCATTTAATGGCTGGATTCCTCTGCATTTTGAGGATCCCAAAGAGGCTGAATTTTTCTCGAAAAGAAAAACTGGCCAATCGATTGCTCAGCTTGAGCATTTGGTCGAATCAGATCGGTCAGCTTTGCATATGCCTTTTAGCCATGAGGTCCAGCAGCGCCTCAGCTCAGGCTTTGGTTACCAAACTCAGATCAGTCTCTTCACTGGTCATGTGGCAATAGTAGGTATCATAGACGCTGTACGGACCATCCTGCTGAATTGGGCATTGAAGTTGGAGGAAGAGGGCATTCTTGGCGAAGGGCTTACTTTTTCCTTAGAGGAGAAACATGCGGCTGCACAAACGTCGCAAAACATCAATAACTTCTATGGGCCTGTTCAAAACGCACAAGTGCAGCAAGGCTCGCCTGGCGCCAGTCAGGTCGCAACCAACATCAATATCGCGGAAGTCTCCGAATTCTTAGAAAGGCTTGAGGCATCGGTCAATAACCTAGGGTTTTCGCCCGAGGACCTGGATGAGCTACTTTCAGAGATTGACACTCTCCATGCTCAAACAAACTCCCCAAAACCCAAAACAATGATTGTCCGCGAAAGTTTAGGAACCGTACGGAGAGTCCTTGAAGCGGCTTCGGGTAGTGCAGCTGGCCAATTCTTAATCGAGGCGGGTCGGTTGCTCGGTGGTTAGGAGGCCAAATCTTTGAAGAGCGGCTTTGCTACGCGGGCTTTGCTTGCGTAGCAAAGCCGCTTATATCTAAGAGGTAACTAGGGTAGATTTCTGGTTACATCTACAGGCGACAATTCTGACAGGGACACCATGACCCCTACCGACCGCATCTACACCAAGGCCCTCGAGGTCTACAAAACCGACCGACTGGCTCGGCAATTCATCGAGTTGCCCCACATGATGCTGGGCGACAAAACCCCGATTGAAGTTGCCGCCGACGATCCGAAAGGCGCCGATAGGGTGATCGAGATTCTGGGCCGCCTACAGCACGGATCGGCCGCATAAACTTATTCCGCTACAGACCTGTCAGGGTTAGCCGTGGCTGCCCGCGCCAGGGCCTGATCGGCGCAGGCCGCCATCAGGGTTTCGTGTTCGGGCCATGTGAGCGGGCCATCCGATAACGCCTCACTCAGTTCGTCGCGGACCGCGGGACAGGCAGCCAATCGTTCGAGTAGTTCTGTTTTAGCCGCCGTTGAGGCCTCCTGGGAAACAACGGCTTGGTATACCAATAAGCCCAACAGGCCAACTGACAACGCGCCACCGCCCGTGATCAGTATCCGGAAAGCCCAGTCCGTCTCACAATAGTTGGCGTGCCGCTGTGGAGTGCCCCCGTGCCTAGCCTCGCCTGTACGGGGCGGAGCCCCCGCCCTGGGATCGTCTTCTGGGCGGTCTGATCGTGAGTATTTATCGCTCATCAGACTGCCCCGGCCGATCTAATGCCGCCTGCGCCAGCGCCTGATCGGCGCAAGCCTGCATCAGCACGTCGTGTTCCTCCCGCGTAAGTAACTCATCATCCAAGGCCGTGCGCAGCTGCGCACGCACCGTGGGGCAGGACGGCAGCTTCTCGATCAGGCGCGTCTTGGCCGCTGCCGAGGCCGGCTGCGGTGCAAACGTCGTGTGCAAGGCGCCGGCCAGACCGAGCCCTATCAAGGTGACGGGCGGGATAAGCAGCCCAAGCCATCGCCAGCGGGCCCGACCCGGGCCGGGATGCCCCGACGCCGACCCATCCGCGTGAGACTTGTCCGTCTTCTCGGGCAGGGTCATAAAAGCCCCGACGAGGCCAAGCAGCGTGATGCCCAGCAAAAAGCTCATCACGCTGACCAAGGGATCGCCAAAAAGCGTTAGTAAATTATTCATCATGGTTTTCTCCCATTTCGATCCGGGCCCGCGCCAAAGATAAGTCCCGCGGAGAACAGCGCACCCGCCGCGGCAACCCAATAATTCTGCAACTCGCCTGGATGCCTGACCCGAATGGGGACAAGGTGTTTTCGTGCCATGGGGATTCTCCTGTCGATCGAAGGGGTCTTGCTAGAGGTTGCCGTCGAGGCCCTGTCTTACCCCGAGGCCCGGTGGGGTCTGACTTTCAGGGCGTCGGGACGGTACCTGTCGGATCATGTCGGCACCGGCTCAGCGGCCGGCCAACGGGTCAAACCGGGGCATTTCGCCGCCGGTCGCCACGAACGCCGCCTCGGGCAGCCGCAGCTTCACGCTCTCGGGCGAGTCCAACGAGAACCAGCCGTTTTTCCCAAAGCTCATTCGGACCTCGGCCGGCTCCTGGCCGGTCTGGACCAGCCACTCGTAGGCGCGCAGGATCATCGGGAGTTCCGCGGGATCGCCGTCCTGAAACGGCAGCTGCAGACCGCCGGCGGCTTCCTGCCACGTCAGCTCCCGCAGCCAGACGAGATGGCCGCCGTCATCCGGGGTCTCCGCAAAGCGGGCGGTGGTCTGGATCAGCTCCTGGTCGCTGTGGACCAGCAGGTAGCCGGCCGCATCGGCGACACGCTCGAAAGCCACCTCGCGTATCGGCTGCCCGGCGCCGCGTCGACGGGGGAACAGGCGCAGGCGCTTGCTGGGCCGGGGTAGGGGCCAGCGGGTGGTCGGCACGGGGTGAGCAAATCCAGGACAAAGGTCTTGTGAGGTCATTATCGGGGCTCCGGTGGCGCCCGGCACACGGGGTAGCCGGGGGTGATTTCGCCTCGAAGTTACCCGTTTGAATTCTCCCCGCAACCCCTTTTTTTGGATTTTTTTTCGGGACGGCGCACCAAGTCGGATCAGGGCGTGTCAGCGACACTTTGTGGGCGCGTTTTAGAGGTCCGTTAAACGTCTGTTATCGGACAGTGATCTTCTAACTCATTGATCGCGAGTCAAAAAAACTGGGGGTGTCAGCGTTACTGTCTGAATAGGACAGTAACTAACAATTTTGAAAGATGACGGTGGAAAACACTCAAGAACGTGAATCTTGCAGGGCTGCGCGCAACTCTTCGGGGTCCAAGTCCAGTCCGGCCAGCTCGGGGGTGAGGTTGGCGCCGACCCAGACGCCGTGTCGGGCCAGCGCCGGCAGAATTGCTTCGACGAGGGTCACGAACTCAATCGCGGCCGTGGCGTAGCCGGGAAAGCGGGGCAGGGCGGCCTCGGCCTCCGGACGCTGTGACCACAAGACCACGGTGGTGATGTCGTCGTCGCCGCACACGGCCCAGCCGTCGCCATCGGTCAGCCCCCACACCTGTTGGTTATCGGCGGCTTCGCGCAGGAAGCGCTCGGCGCGGGTGTTGGCATTCTCAGTGTCATCCATTACGCAATGGTCCCGACTCTAAGGGTCCGACGCAATATCGGCGCGCTGGAGGGGGTGAGTAGTGCGTTAGCTGAAGCCCGGTACGTGTTCAAAAAAAGGGGGTTGCGGGTCGGTGGAAGTCCAGCTCGTGGGCCTGCGCCTGAACGCGATCCTGGGGTGGCGGTGGGCCGATCCGGTAGCGGCCTGGTCATGGTGCCCATCATCCTGACCGAAAACCACAAATCTTGGCGCGGCGAGCATTGTTGCTAAAGCAGCGATCACGGTCGCTGTGTGGGTTGCCACCGCTCGATCCGGTTGGCTTTGAAGTTGGCTGAGTAGACCGTACCGTCGCCGGCGATGGCGAGTCCGATTTCACTGTGCCCAGGGCCGGGCTGCCGTGGTGGCGCAAATGCAGTCAGGAAAGTGCCGTCGGCGCTGAATTTCTGGATGCGGTCGTTGTAGAAATCCGCGGCAAAAACGCTGCCTTCCGGCCCGATCGCCAACGACGTTACGGTCGCAAACCAGCCCTTAAACGGCCCGAAGACATTCATGGCAAATGGCCCACCCCATTTGCGGACCAACTTACCGCTGGGACCGAACTGCTGGATGCGGTCGTTATAGCCGTCGGCCACGTAGAAGCCACCGTCCGCGGCCGGGGCCACGTCCGTGGGATAGCTGAACGCGCCGGCCCAGCTTTGCAACACCTCGCCGCTCGGGCCCAGATGCACGATGCGCTGGGCGTAGGTGTCGGCCACCAGCAGGCTGCCGTCGGGCCGGACCGCGACCCCGCCGGGGCTGTCGAAGCCGTCTTCGGCTTTAATCGTTTGCTCGTAGTCGCCGGCCAGGCTGAACACGAATACCGCGTCCTTGAAGTAGTCGGGCACGTAGAGCTTGCCGTTGGCGATAGCCAGGTTCATCGGCCGCCCGAGCCGATCCTGACCGAAGGCGCGCTGGAAGCGGCCCTGTTTGTCGAACACCTGGATGCGGCCGTTGCGCGCATCCGAGACGAATACCTCGTCTGCGGTCACCGCCACGCCGGTGGGATCGTTGAACCGGCCCTGTGCATCGCCCTTAGTACCCCAACTTTGCACCCGTTCGTAGGGCGGCTCCTGATTCCAGTTGATGGCGCCGCCGATCCAGGCGAACAGGCCCAGCACGGCCACCAGCCCGATAACGCTGTAACCCAACCATTGACCGACCTTGATCATGTGCTACCCCGGACACTAGAAATTGCGCCGAAAGCCGATGCGCACGATGGCGTCATCCTCCAGGGCGTTGCCGTGTGGATTGCTCGCCGCCGGCAACTGCACCGTGCCCTCGAAGATCCAGCGCCGGCCGAGGTACTGCAGGCCGGGCGCGATCAGCCACTGGGTGCCGCCGGAGTTTTGATCAACACCGCTGCCGACATCGTTGCGGTCGCGGTCCGCCAGGTTAGCTTCCAACAGGGCGTAGACGAAGCCGGGGGTGCCGGAGATGTTTTCCAGACTGGCCGGCCAGACGCGGTATTGGAGTGAAGCGTCGAAACGTGCCTCGTCGCCGCGCGCGAAACCGTCATGGCGGCCGTTCTCCCGATAGAGCACCTGTGCGTCGACCTGGTATTGCAAGGTCTGGTAGGTGGTCACCACGCCGCCGAAACCATCCCAGGCGCCGTCGCCAGTTTGCAACATGCGCGGCAGCCGGCCGAAACGGTCGGTCTCGTCGTCGTCGCCGGTTGGGGCGGTCACGCCGGCCACCGGCGCGATGCGGAAAGTGCCACCGGTAAAGTCGTTCTTGTAGAGGGTGTAGCGGGCAAACGCGGTGACATCGCCGAAACCGTCGGTGTCGCGGTTGATGCGGCCCATGGGCGTGGTCACGTCCAAGGCCTTGCCGAAGAAGTACGGCATCACGCCGAACACCGCCAGCCGGCTGTTGACGCCGTAGCCCAGTGCGCTGGCCAGGGCCACAATCGAGACGTCGCGATCCCGCGGCCCGCCGCTGGAACGCTCGCGGAACACCGCCTGCTCGCGCCAGATGAACTCTCCCTGCGCCACCGGCAGCGCGGTGTTGAAGGTGTTGGGTGCGGCGTGGGTGGCGGGCGCGCCTGAAAATACAAACGCGCCGGTCACCATGACCGGCGCGATCATGGCACACCATTTATTAGTCATTGCTTTCTCCTAACTTCGCCTCCGCCTGGGAGAAAGACTGCAACGTAAAGCCAGCCTCCTTGACCGCCGTACGCGCCTTGCCTTCGGGCAACGTGGCACCCTCGGCCATAGTCACGCGCACGACACTGTCGCCGATGTCGACGGAAACGTTTTCGACGCCGTCGACCTTGTTCAAGTGCTTTTCCACGCCGTAGGCGCAGTAGGGGCAGGCGACACCCTTCACCCCCAGCCTGTATTGATTGCCGGCCGCCAAGGCCGACATACCGAACATCAGGCCGGCTAACAAAAGCAATAGTTGTTTAAACATGACTTAACTCCTGTCTGTGCATTCAAGGCGAGCCTATTACTTGGAGCGCACTCCAGGTCAATAGCGATATAAGAAAATTTGCTGCACGCTAAAATCACGTTATCCATGCGCTAGCAAAAGATACTGGAAGGTATGCCATGACCAGTCGCGCTGAAAACTCTGTGGGCATGACAATCGGAACCGTGGTCCGGCAGGCCGGCGTCAACCTGCAAACCGTGCGTTACTATCAGCGGCGCGGGTTGATCGAGCAGCCGCCCAAACCACCGTCCGGCTATCGCCACTACGACAGCGGCGCAGTCGATCGTATTCGCTTTATCAAACGTGCGCAGGAACTGGGTTTCAGCCTGGCGGAAATCGGCGAGTTGCTGGAACTCGGCGACGGCCGTTGCGGCGATGTGCGACGTGTGGCCGAGAGCCAACGCGCGCTAGTCGCCAAGCGTGTTGCCGACTTGACTGCGATGCAAGACACCCTGGATGAATTGATCGAGCGCTGCCGGCATGAGCGAGACCCCGGCCATTGCCCGCTGATCGAGACCCTGTCCCGCAACGGCTAAAAATTAGGCCCCAAGCGCTTGACACGGTACCTAGGTACCGCCTGTAGGCTTGCTCCTGTCAAGAACGACGGAGGCAAGCCATGACCGAAACCACAGACAATTCCAGCCGCACCGTCTGGGCCCAGATCGGCGCCGTGCTGGCGGCAATCGGCGCCTCGCTGTGCTGTGTCGCACCGCTGGTATTGCTTTCCATTGGCGTGGGCGGCGCCTGGGTCAGCTCGCTCACCGCGCTAGCGCCCTACCGGCCGGTCTTCATCATCGCCACCCTAGCGCTGCTCGGGTTCACCGGCTGGCGGCTATATCGCCGCGAAGACGATTGCGCGCCCGATGAAGCCTGCGCCAACCCGGCGGTCAAGCGCCGCCAGCGGCTGATTTTCTGGCTCATCACCCTCCCCGTGTTGGCCTTGCTCGCGTTCCCCTGGTACGCCCCAGCCTTGCTGTAAAGGACGGATGACATGTTGCACAAGACCGTTTTCATTACCCTGCTGACCCTGTTTGCGGTATCCCTCTCCGCTTGTGGCGACCATGCCGGCGCCGAGGCCAAGACGGCATCGGACGTTACCGAAACCGTATCGCTCACGGTCGAGAACATGACCTGCGCGACCTGCCCCATCGCGGTACGCAAGGCTTTGGAAAGGGTCGCGGGCGTGCAATCCGCTCAGGTCGATTTCGAGACCAAGACCGCCACCGTGACCTACGACCCGGAGGCGGCGACGGTATCGGATTTGACCGCAGCCACGACCAACGCCGGCTATCCGTCACAACACAAGGAGTAGATCGCCATGCATATCGCCATTATTGGCAGCGGCGGCGGCGCCTTCGCCGCCGCCATCCGCGCATCGGAAGCCGGCGCGCGCGTGACCATGATCGAGTCCGGCGAGGTGATCGGCGGCACCTGCGTCAACGTGGGCTGCGTGCCCTCCAAGATTCAGATTCGGGTGGCCCAGCTTTCCCAGCATCAACGGGAAAACCCCTTCGCGGGCCTGGCCGATCACACGCCGGTCCTCGACCGGCCGCGGATCGCGGCCCAGCAACACTCGCGCGTGGAGGAGCTGCGCCAGGCCAAGTATCAGAAGATCCTGGACGACAACCCGAGCATCGACATGATCCGTGGTCGCGCCCGCTTCGAGGACACACGCACCCTGCGCATCGACTTGCAGGGCGGCGGCCAGGAGCAAATCATCGCCGACCGCGTGCTGATCGCCACCGGCGCCTCGCCCATGATTCCGCCGATCCCCGGTCTGGCGGACACGCCCTACTGGACCTCGGACGAGGCGGTGTTCACCGACGAGACGCCCGAGCACCTGCTGGTCATCGGCGCCTCGGTGGTGGCGGTCGAGCAGGCCCAGGCGTTTCGACGGTTAGGATCGAAGGTGACGATCCTGGCCCGCAGCATCCTGCTGTCGAGCGAGGACCCGGACCTGGGCGCGGGTCTCACCGACGCCTTCCGGGCCGAAGGCATCGACGTACGCGAACATACCCAGGCCAGCGCGCTCGGTTACGAGTCGGGCCAGTTCATCCTCAAGACCCAGGACGGCTCGATCCGTGGCGACCGGCTGCTCATTGCCACGGGCCGCGCACCGAACACCCGCGATCTCGGCCTGGAACAGATCGGCGTCGAGACCGACAAGCGCGGCGGCGTCAAAGTGGACGAACGCCTGCGGACCAGCGTCGAGCACATCTACGCCACCGGCGACTGCACCGACCTGCCGCAACTTGTCTACGTGGCCGCCGCCGGCGGCACGCGCGCGGCGGTGAACATGACCGGCGGCGAGGCCGAGCTGGATCTGTCCGCCATGCCGGCGGTCATCTTCACCGAGCCGCAGGTGGCCACCGTGGGCCTGGACGAAGGCCAGGCGCGGGTACGCGACATCGTAACCGAGACCCGCAGCCTGGACCTGGAGCACGTGCCGCGCGCCCTGGCCAACTTCGAGACCCGCGGCTTCGTCAAGCTGGTCGCCGAGGCTGGTAGCCATCGCCTGCTGGGCGCGCAAATCCTGGCCGCCGAGGCCGGCGAGATGATCCAGACCGCCGCGCTGGCGGTGCATCACGGCATGACGGTCGAGGACCTGGGCGACCTGCTGTTCCCGTATCTGGTGCACGTGGAGGCGCTCAAGCTCTGCGCCCAGACCTTCACCAAGGACGTCGAACAGCTTTCCTGCTGCGCGGGCTGAAACATCGAAGACTCAACACGACATCACGACTCCAGGCCCTCGATGATCGGACAGCCCTCTTCGCTGCCGTGGCACAGGTTGAGCAACAGCTCCAACTCACGCTGGAGATGATCCAGATCAGCCATCTGCGCCTTGACCTCGGCCAGCTTGCGCTCGGTCAGCCGCTGTACCTGCGGCCGCGACGCGTCCGCCGCGCTACGCAGTTTCAGCAATTGCCCGATTTCCTTGAGGGAAAAGTTGCAGCGTTGAGCGCGCTGGATGAAGCGTAACCGGGATAGATCACGCTCGTCGTAGCGGCGCCGGCCGCCAGGGTCGCGCGCGACGCGCGGCAACAGGCCGATCTTTTCGTAATAGCGCAGCGTATCGGCCGACAGGCCGGTACGCTGCGCCGTTTCGCCGATGCTCAGTCCCGCCATGGCTGTTGCGTTAATAGGCGCTGTAAATGCTTTTCCGTGATCGGGCCTTGGTGCACGAGCCGCCCATTGATGACCAGCGCCGGGGTTTGCCGGATGCCCAGCACGACCGCTCGGTCGATATCGTCCAGCACGTTATGCCGTTGCAACTCGAAATCCACGTCCGCCAGCCAGTCGCGTATGCGCTCGGTCGCGGCCGAGCAATGCGGGCAGTGCGATGCGCTGTATATTTCAATCAGATCGGACACTAAAAATCAAACGTTAATACCTGGAGTCTACTCTAGGTCAAGAGCCTTCCAAATTTCTTACTTTGCGGAAGCGCTAGCACAGGTGCACATCCAGATCGATGCGCCGGTCGAACAGGAACGAAGGCGGCAAACCGAACATTTGCCGGAAACTGTTGGACAAGTGCGCGGAATCAGTAAAGCCCACCGCATGGGCTGTTTCCGTGAGGCTCGCGCGATTGAGCGCGTATTGCACGGCGTGCCGCAAACGCGCCCACAATACATAGCGGCGGATGGCGACGCCAACCTGCTCGCGGAACAGATGCGCCAATCGGCTGGGAGACAGGTGCACGCGCCGCGCCAGGTCATCGAGGCCCGCATAGTCGCCGCGTATAAAAGACAATGCCGCCTCGACCCGAGGGTCCCGTTCGGGCGCTGTCTCCAGCTCGTCTTGCAAACGCAAGAGCGCTAAGCCCAGCCGCCAGGCGGCGGTGCAATCCGCGCCCTGGTTACGAGCATGGTTCAGTGCTTGATGCAGATCCGGCGAGACGCTGTAATCGTAAAGCCCCGGCGAAAGCGCCCCGGCGCGGAAATGATCACCCTTGCGCATGGCCGCATAAACCGCGCTCTCCGGCTCCACGTAAAGCGCCGTCATGCCGGTGCCGGTGGCATCCGCAAGATGCGGGGTATCGGTATCAATCAGTGCCGCGTACAGCCTGCACCAATCCGCGCTGGCATCGCCGCGTAGCCGAAACGGACCGTCCAGCCCGACTAAAACCTGTGCGGCATGGTGGCGGTGGCGAGCCGTACCAAAACTCGGGCCAAGATAGAAGAAACGGTCGGGCCACAGGTAGATGCACGGCGGCAATTCATCGGGGTTTCCCTGCGTGACAATTTCACTCCTTGGCAAAATACCGCACCCCGGCAAGGCCCTCGAAGTCCTCATCCTGCGTCCAGATGGTGGCCGCAAAGGCGCTTGCCGTGGTCAGAATAATACTGTCCGCCATGGCGAGCTTATGCTCCAGGCTGAAGCGCGCGGCGTTGGCGGCCAGTTGGCCATCCAGCGGTATCTGCTTGCCACGCCGCAGTTGCGCTATGGCCGCGAGCGCGGCAGCGCGATTCGCCTCGCGCAGCATGACCTTGGTGACCTCGTAGACCACGACAGAGGGTACGATCAAATGATCGGCCGCGAGCAGTGGCGCGGAGAATTGTTGCGCGTTGGGGCCGTCGCGGAAGTACTCAATCCAGCCCGATGAATCGACCAGGTTCATGCGCCGCTACACTCGATCCGGCTCCCGTTCTATGCTGGGGTCTATACCCTGCACAAAGCCGCGCATCTGTTTGAGGTTCTTGACGGGAATGAGATGAATGATCCCGTCCAGTTCCACCACCTGTACCTCCTGGCCGGGTTTTAGATCCATGCTTTCGCGCACCTCTTTGGGAATGACCACCTGGTATTTGGAAGATACTTTTTGACACTTCATGGTCGGGCCTATCGATAGGTAAAGCGTTAAACGATTATATTATCGATAAATCCGCGCGGCAATCAGTCTATGCAGCCGCTTTTTACAAGCCGGAACCACACCTCGCATGCCATGCTAGGGAAAATCCGTAACCGGAGCAGTGACCATGAACAGCTCCGACCACCCCATGGACTCATGCGGCTTGCCTTTTACGGCATCCAGCTACTCGACGGTTTTGAAACCACGCGACCCAACGTGCAGGGTAGATTGCCGGAATTGATGCGCGAAGCCGGATTTTCCGAAGTGCGCATTATCAGAAATATGGCAACCCTGTTTGGCACGATGACGATTTACGCGGCCTGCAAACAGCCATGATATGCCGCAGGTGCTCAAGGTAATGAATGAACACCAGGATACGCCCCGGCCATGATCGCGCGCTGATCGCGACCGAGGGTCGCAAGCCCTAACGGGACAAGTAATGCTGCCAGGCGGCTGACTCAGGCGACGGCCTCGTTGGGCAATGCCCAGCAAGAAAGACGAGCATTGACTTTTCCGCGTATAGGCTCCGCAGAAGCAAGCGAGGTTGGTGGTTGGTCAGTACATGTCCAGCCTCGCGGCGTCCCGGCTCAGGCGCCGATTCTCGGCGAGTTGTCGATCGGCCAAGGACTCGAACAGCAGCCGTTCGTCGGCGATGGCCGCGTGTGACGCCAGGGTGCGGTACATGTCGGTCAGCGTGTCGTGGATTTTCTCGGCCAGTTCCAGCACCTCCTCGACGGAGGTGCAGCACAAGCAGCCCTTGAGTTCCTCAAGAATCTTGGGGTGGCCGAGATCAGGCGCGTTCTGCATCCAGGTGTTGAGCACCGAGCGGTGGTCGCCGGACTGGTAGCGTTCCAGGCCCGTGCGCATCCGGTCCTCGTGATCGGCCAGATAGATAAGCAGCATGCGTACGCGCCCGTCATGCGCCTGCTTGGCCAACTTGCGGTACTCGGCCGCCAGCTCACGGTGGTAGTCGATGACGTGTTCCAGCACCTCCTTGACCTGCTCGAATCGCATCGGGTTGTCGGCCGCCTGTCGCGTTTTCATGGTTGGTATCTTCCTTGTCGTTCGGCCCAGTATTGGGTTATTCGCCGCGAGACTGCCCGCCCTCGCTGGTAGCAGTCCCCTTTAATGCTGGCCACTGGCTAAAGGCGACGATATAGAGCACCACCAGATTCACCAGCGGGATCAGGAGCAGCAGGCTGAGCCAGCCGGAAAAGCCCGCCTTGGAAAAGATCTGCCAGAATGGCGGCAGGATGATGGCGATCCAGAGCAGCATGAACAGCCAATGGCCGCCGAACCACATTGTTTCGTGCATCATGATCGTTCTCCTCGTCTCGATGGAATATAAGGGCCCATTACAAGACACGCTCCTTTGTAGGTGACGGCCTCGTCGCCACCCGCTGAATGCCCAGGATGGTCACCAGGATGCCGATGAGCTGTATCGAGTCGAGCCGCTCGTCGAAGAACAGGCCGCCCAGCAGCAGTCCGAAGACTGGCGTCAGAAAGGTGAAGGTGTTGAGCCGGTTTAAAGAGGCGCGTTGCAGCAGGTGGTACCAAAGCGCGGTCATGAGCGCGGTACCGAACACGGCGAGCCCGACGAGACTGGCGACGAATCGACTTGTCCAATCTACGCTCCAGTCTTCGCCGACGGCTTGCGCGCCGACCGCCAGCGCCAGCGCTCCAATGAGCAGTTGCAGGCCGGTGACCATCAGGACATCGGCCCGGCCCGCCAATGCCTTGAGCAGGACGTTGCCCACCGCCGTTCCCACGGCGCCGAGGGTGATCCACAGGAAGGCTTGCATGCCGGCCGCGTGCTCCGATCCCGACAGGCTGGGCAGCGACATCACCACCACGCCGATAAACCCCAGGAGCAATCCTGTCCCGATACGCGGCGTGAGCCGTTCGGACAGAAAGATCACAGCCAGCACGGCGGCAATCAGGGGCTGGATATTCGCCAGCACCGTGGCCAGCCCGGGCGAGATCTTGCCCCCGCCGAGAAACATGCCGCCGAAACCCAGACCAGTGAAGGAGACGCCGATGGCGGCGATCAGGCCCAGGTTGACGAAGCCGCGTGGCCAAGGGCGGCCCAGCCAGACGGCCAGCAGAATCAGCAGCGCCCCGGCCAAGACCGCCCGCGTTGCCGCGAAGACCAGAGGCGGGGCGTCGCCCAGACCGACCTCGATGAGCGGGAAGCAGATCGCCCAGAGGAAAGCGACCAGGACCATGAGCAGGGTGTCGCGGATGCTCATGGCTCAGATCGCGTGGCTTGGACATGGCACGCTTTGCCCTCACGCTCGTCCGGTAGCAGCCAGCCGTGGGATGAAACCAGGCACCTCGGCCGCATAGGCCCGCCAGGCGGCGCCGAACTCGGCCTCGGCCTCGCGCTCCTCGTGCCGCGCCAAGCGCAGGTACATATAGGTCAACACCGGGAACATGGCCAGAGTGAGCAGGGTCGGCCACTGCAGCAGAAAGCCGAACATGATGAGGATGAAGCCCAGGTACTGCGGGTGGCGAAGGCGAGCGTAAGGTCCGGTCGTGGCCAACTCGCCGTTGCGCTGGGCCGCGTAGAGCACCCGCCAGGCAGCCGATATCAACATGAAGCCGCCGATGATGAAGGCGAAGCTGAGCAGGTGGAACGGGCCGAAGTGCGGATTCGCCTCCCAGCCGAACATCATTTCCAGTAAATGTCCGGCGTCGTGGGACAGCCAGTCCACGCCAGGATAGTTGCTCTGCAGCCAGCCGGAGGCCAGATAGATGGTTAGCGGAAAACCATACATCTCGGTGAACAACGCCACCAGGAAGGCGGAAAAGGCGCCGAAGCTGCGCCAGTCGCGTTTGGTCTGCGGCTTGAAGAAGCTGAAGGCGAAGAATATGAATATGAAAGAGTTGATCAGCACCAACCCCCACAGGCCGTAAGATGAGCCCATTTCGTGCATGGCTAGTCCTCCCCGTCCTGACGGCGGTGGTTGCCGTGATCGTCGTGGCTTCCGTGCCCGTGGCCGCCGTGCATGAACACATGCATCAACGGACACAGCGCCAGGATCAGCAGCCATGGCAGGGCGCCGAGGATATGCGCCTGGTGTTCTTCCCACAGCAGGAAGACCGCCAGTGCCAGAAAGATGAGCAATACCGGCCAGAATCGCGTCGGGCTCGGTTGCGCCCGGCGTTGATGCCGTGGGCCTGGATCGTGTTGTGAGGTCATGACGTTACTCCTGATCGGACTGGTTCATGGATTCGTGGATGTGCGCAGCTCCCAGCAGGTGATTGCGGCTCAGGCCGAGCGCCAGCGGCGGCAGCAGCAGCCATTGCAGCAGCGGCGCCAGGCCGGTGCCGAGCAAGGGCAGCACCGGCGCGGCCTCGGCATAGGCCCAGCGGTCCCACATCTCGGTGGCCAGGTGCTCGAATACCACGGTCACCGCCAGGCCGATGCCGAGGTAGACGGCGAAGGGCAGCGGCCTGGGTGTCAACACCCAGGCGCGCGTGCGGGCGACGATCGCCGCACCCCAGAAGGCCGCGAGCAGGATCACCACGTCGCCGAAGGTGGCTTGCGTGCACAGCCAGATCACATCCCAGTGGTTTGCCGCGCCGATCGCCGCATAGAACGGCACCGCCCACATCTCCCAGACGAAGTTGAGCAGAAAGCCGAACAACGCCAGGGGCAACTCGGGGGCGAGCCACGGCTTGGAAGACGGTGCCAGCGGGAGCATGCGGATCAACCCTCTTGGGGCCAGGAAGACATCCGGATAGGCCCGGGGGCCCATCGTCTGGGCGCCCCGGGACCGTCCAATGCCTACTTGTCCTGCTTCATCGATTCCTGCGCCTGCATGTGCTGCTGCATCTGCTGCATCATCTCCTCCATCATCTGCATGTGCTTTTGCATCATCTGCTGACGCTTCTCCGGATCCATCTCCTGCATCTTCTTGTGCATCTTCTCGTGCTTGGCGCCATCGCCCATCATGCCCTGCATGTCGCCCATGGCCGCCTGCATTTGCTGCATGTGTTCCTTCATCAAGCGCCGCCGCTCTTTCGGATCCTGGGTCTTGTGGATCTGTTGCATGGTCTGGCGCATCTTCTGCATGCGCTGGTGCATGGCGTCCTGATCCATCATGCCCTTGTGCATGCCCATGCCTGAGCTATGGCCGTGCTTGTCCGAGTCATGCCCTTGGCCGGCGTGCGCAAGCGGCAGGGCCGATGCGAACGTCAATATAGCGGTCGTTACGAGTGTTTTCATGACATTGCTCCTATGTCGTCATGGTGAGGAAACGGGAGCCGGCCCGCCCGGGCGGCTCCCTCGATTGGGGCGTTGCGCAGGGTGGCGTCCGAGGCAATGGGTAATGCCCTGCCTCTTGGCCTCGTGCGAACGACCCGGTTTGCGTGCGGACAAGGCATCGATCGCGGCGACCTGATTCAACATGCCGAATACGCCGGTGTGCTGTGGCAGGGGTGCACGGGCTGGCTTTCCCGGCCCCGCGACATCTCCCGCGTCAGCCAGAAGCCGGCGGCGAGCAGCATGGCGCCGCCATAGATCATGCCTTGCCCCGGCACCTCGGCGAAGATCAGGTAGCCCAAGGTCGAGGCCACCACCGGCGAGACGATGATGTCGACCAGCGCATAGACATTGGCGTTGATCGACTTCAATACGATGGAGATGCCGAAATAGGCGAAGCCGGTGGAGATGACACCCAGGCCCGCGGCCCAGAGCATCACTGGCAGCTCCACGCCGAGTGCCGGATAGGCGATCGTAGTTGCCACCTGGCCGGGACCGGCGATCCACAGGAAGGGCGAGAGCGCCAGCGCCGCGACCAGCAGGGACCAGGCGATGTCGTTGCCGGTCTCGGTCTTACCTTCGTAGCGCATGTAAGTGACCATCGCGGCATAGATCGCCCCGGTGGCCAGGGCCACGAAGTTACCCAGCATATGACCGCCGCCGAGCGGATTGGCGAGCGCGATACCGGTCAGGGCGATGGCGAAAATCAGGATGTGGCTCTTGCGTGCCTTCTCGCCCAGAAACAACGCTGAAAAGATGAATACGAAAAACGGCGCGATGCTCCAGAAGATCACCGCGTTGGCGATCGGCACCAGCGACATGGCGAAGTTGAACGCGCCGCCCTGGGCCGCAATGAGCACCCCGATGATGGCCGTGTCCTTGATATTGCCTCTCGGGAACCGGGGCCATTGCCGAGTTGCCACGGCCCGCGCGACGAATAGGAAGGCCGCGGCGAAGGCCATGGCGTAGAAGGTCAGCGTCTGGATCGGAATCAGCCCGTCGGTGAGTTTGACGAACACGCCGATGGTCGCCTCGGAGACCGTGATCAGGGCCAACAGCAGCAGTGTCTTCATGCCTGGCCCTCGCCCGATGTGCGTGTGATGTCGATCGCCTCGGCGCCGGATTCGTCCAGGCAGCTGCTCTCCACCTGCAGGGTGGCGAAGAAAAAGCCGAATTTTTCCTTGAGCATCCGATAAGCGGACTTGAGCACCACTTGACTATCGGCGCCCTCGGCAACCCGCAGATGGCCGGAAAACACGTAGCGCCCGCTGGTCAGGGCCCAGGCATGCACGTGATGGGCATTCTTCACTCCGTCGAGCGCTTCCAGTGTTTCCGTCACCTCGGCCAGGCTGATCTCGGCGGGCGTGCCTTCCATCAGCAGGTGGACGGCGTCGCGCAGGAGGCCCCAACTCGCCCATAGCAGCACGAAGCCGAAGGCCATGCCCAGCAACGGATCGATGAGCAGGAAATCGGTGAAGTGGATCACCAGGGCGGTGACGATGATCAGCAGGCTGCCCACGAAAGTCTGGATGATGTGCCACAGTGCGCCGCGCACGTTCAGGTCGGTTCGGCTTTGCTTCCAGATCAGGCCCAGCGAGATAAACTCGGTAATCAGCCCGCCGGCCGCGGCGAGCAGCATGGGGCCCGGGGGCAAGTCGATCGGCTCGGCCAACCGCATCGCGCCCATCACGATCACTATCAGCGCCATACCCAGCAGGAAGCCACCGTTGACCAGCGCGCCGATGATCTCGGCCCGGTACCAGCCGAAGCTTCGGTCCTCGTCGGCCGGTCGGCGCGCGAGACGGGCGGCGACGATCGCCACCAGCACGCCCCCGACCGCCGAGAAGGTGTGGAAGGCATCCGAGATCACCGCGATCGACCCGGTCCACAGGCCGATGCCCATCTCGATGACGAAGTAGATCCCGGTCAGCCAGGCCGATATCGCCATGCCCGGCCCGCTGGAGGGCATGTGACCTGCATGGCCGTGGCCGCTATGTTCTTGATTCATGGTTCCTCCTACTTTTAAGAACCGTTGCTGCCGGCAAACCGGCGATACAGCGGCACGAACACGATGGCGATATACCAGCCATACAGATAGGCCTCCACCAGCCCGATCAGAAAGCCGGAGAAACTCAGCCACTCGAAGCCGGGCAGCAGGGGCGCCCAGGCCTTGTACATTTGCATGGACTCGGGCGCGATCAGGCCGAATCCCACGCATAGCAGATAGCTGATCAGTAGCAGCAGGGACAGGCTGTGGCCCAGCGGGCCGATGCGCAGACTGTTCGTGGTTTGGGTCGAATCACTCATGGCAGTGCTCCATTTCGTTTGTCTCTCGATCAGATCAACCGAATCCTTGCCCTTATATCGCGATCCGCCATTGACCATGGATCAAATTCACAGCCGGACTCGCCGCAACCGCAGGGCATTGCCGATCACCGACACCGACGAGAAGCTCATGGCGGCGGCGGCGATCATCGGGTTCAGCAACAGCCCGATGAACGGATACAGCACCCCGGCGGCCACCGGCACCCCGGCGCCGTTGTAGACGAAGGCGAAGAATAGGTTCTGGCGGATGTTGCGCATGGTGGTTTCGGACAGTCGGCGGGCCTTGGCGATGCCGCGCAGGTCGCCCTTGACCAGGGTGATGCGCGCGCTCTCCATGGCCACGTCGGTGCCGGTGCCCATGGCGATGCCGACCTCGGCCTGGGCCAGCGCCGGGGCGTCGTTGACGCCGTCGCCGGCCATGGCCACCTTGCGGCCCTCGCCTTGCAGCTTTTCCACCAGGGCGTGCTTGTCCTCGGGCAGGGCGTTGGCCTGGACCTCGTCGATGCCCAGTTGATCGGCGACCGCCTGCGCGGTTTTTTCGTTGTCGCCGGTAAGCATGATGATGCGCAGTCCGGCCTCATGCAGAATACGCACGGCCTCGCGGGTGGAACCCTTGATGGGGTCGGCCACCGCGATCAGGCCGGCGATCTCGCCGTCCACCGCGGCGAGCATGACGGTCTCGCCCTCGCTTCGGCGCTTGTCCGCGGCATCGGCCAGGGGGCCCGGATCAATAGCGTTATCCTGCATCAGCCGGCTGTTGCCGATCAGCACCGCGCGGCCGTCGACCGTGCCGCGCACGCCTTTGCCGGTGATCGAGTCGAAATCGTCGACGTCCACCGGCTTGATGCCGCGCTCGTCGGCGCCCTCGACGATCGAACGCGCCAGCGGATGTTCGCTGGCATTTTCCAGCGAAGCGATGAACTTCAATAACTCCTGTTCATCGACGCCGTCGACCGTTTCCACGCCGACCAGCTTGGGCTTGCCCTCGGTCAGGGTGCCGGTCTTGTCCACCAGCAGCACGTCCACCTGCTCCATCAGCTCCAGCGCCTCGGCGTCGCGGATCAGCACGCCGTCGCGGGCGCCGCGGCCGACGCCGACCATGACCGACATCGGCGTGGCCAGGCCCAGCGCGCAGGGGCAGGCGATGATCAGCACCGAGACCGCCGCCACCAGGGCATAGGACAGGGCCGGCGCCGGGCCAACCAATGCCCAGATAATAAAGGCCACGAGGGCCGTAGCCACCACCGCCGGCACGAATACGCTGGCCACCTTATCGGCCAGGCCCTGGATGGGCGCGCGCGAACGCTGCGCCTGGGCGACCATATCCACGATGCGCGCCAACACGGTGTCCTCGCCCACGTTGGCCGCGCGCATGACGAAGCCGCCGGTCTGGTTGACGGTGCCGCCGGTGACCGCGTCACCCACATTCTTTTCCTGGGGGATCGGCTCGCCGGTAATCATGGATTCATCCAGGGTCGAGCGGCCCTCGATAATCTCGCCGTCCACCGGCACTTTCTCGCCGGGGCGTACGCGCAGTCTGTCGCCGGCCTTTAGCGCGTCCAGCGAAACCTCTTCTTCCTCGCCGTCGTCCTTGATTCGGTTGGCTGTGGGCGGCGCCAGATCCAGCAGCGACTTGAGCGCCTGCGAGGTCTGGCCGCGGGCGCGCGCCTCCATCACCTGGCCCAACAACACCAAGGTGATGATCACCGCGGCGGCTTCAAAATAGATGGGCACGTGGCCATCCGCACTCTTGAACGCGGCCGGCAGCAAGCCCGGAAAGAGCAAGGCGAACAGCGAGAAGACATAAGCGGCACCCACGCCCAGCGCGATCAGCGTCCACATGTTGGGGCTGACGTTGAGCACGGATTTCCAGCCCCGCTGAAAGGCGAAACCGCCGCACCACAGCACGACCGGCGTGGCCAGCACGAACTGAATCCAGCCGAAGGCATTGCCGAAAAACTCGCGGACACCCAGGCCCGGCACCATTTCACCCATGGCCAGGACCAGCACCGCGATAGATAACGGCACACTGACCCAGAAGCGTCGGCTCATGGCCGCAAGCTCGGGATCTTCCTCGTCGCCGGCCACGGTCATAGGCTCCAGCGCCATACCGCACTTGGGGCAATCGCCCGGCTCGTCGCGCACGATCTCCGGGTGCATGGGACAGGTATATTGGGTGCGCCGCTTGGGCGGGGACGCGGGCTCCAGCGCCATGCCGCATTTCGGGCAGTCGCCCGGCCGATCACTCTCCACGCCGGCGCACATCGGACAGACATACTTATCCGCCTTGGCTTGGGCGGCTGGCTGTGCCGACGCATCCGGATTCAGAACCGCCTCGGGGTCCGCGGCGAACTTGTCCCGGCAGCGCGTGCTGCAGAAATGATAGGTTTCGCCGGCGTGCGCGTGGCTGAGCGCCTGCTCGGGATCCACGGTCATGCCGCAAACCGGATCTTTGGTCATCATCTCGTTCATGCCTCGCTCCCGTCGCTTAAGGCTTCGATAATCGGACAGCCGGGCACGGGACCATGACCGGAACACTGCTTTTCCAGTTCGGCCAGGGTCTTGCGCATGCGCCGCAGGTCGTCGATGCGGGCCTCGATCTGGGCCAGCTTGGCTTGGGCGATGGCTTTCACCGCGGCGCGACCACCGCCTTCTTGCAGGGCCAGCAGCGTGCCGATCTCGTCCAGGGTGAAGCCCAGGCGCTTGGCGCGGCGGATGAACAGCAGGCGATCCGTGGCGTCGCGCGGATAGCGGCGATAGCCGCTGGGCGCGCGCGGCGGATCGGGCATTAGACCGCGCCGCTCGTAGAAGCGGATGGTCTCGACACCCGTGTCCGCGCTTTTTGCCAATTGCCCAATGGAATAACTCATATGGCATCTCCAGGTGTTGACACTGTGGAGTCTAGAGTCTTTAGCATGGTACGGAGTCAAGGGTCTATCTGTTGTTTGACGGCATGCTCGATCATTCCAGATTGCGAGCCGGATAGTCGGTAAACGATTGGTTGCCATCGTCTTGCAGCAGCCATACGGTATAGGCTTGCCGGCGGTCGTCTGCTTCCATGCCGGGAGAACCGAGGGGCATGCCGGGTACGGCCAGGCCCAGGGCTTTCGGTTTTTCCCGCAGCAGCCGCTGGACGTCGGTCGCCGGCACATGGCCTTCGATGACATAACCGTCAATCTCGGCGGTATGGCAGGCGCGCATATCGGCGGGCACGCCCAGGCGGTCTTTTACCGCATTCAGATCAGCCGGTTCGCGGATTTCCACCGCAAAGCCGTTCGCGCGCAGGTGCTCGACCCATTTGGTACAACAACCGCAGGTAGGGCTTTTGTAAACCACGGCGTTGGGCCAGTCGGTCGCCGACGGCGCGGGCGCCTCACCCCGGCCGCAAGCGGCCAGGGTGAGGGTAACCAGCATCAGGCTTAGCAATCGCCAGCGAAACCGGTGGCGCAAGACGCTTAGTACCATGCCCGAATCCCTACGACGAAGGAGGTATTCGAGGTATTTTCACCCGCACGCTGGGCGATATCCTTGGTTTCGCTATAAAGTTGTTCCCAGCGTACGCCGATGTAGGGCGCGAACTCGCGCTTGATCTCGTAGCGCAGGCGCAGCCCCATTTCGGTGTTGTTGATGCCCTGGCCCAGGCCGTATTCAGGCACGTCGTTGGCGCTGGCGTTGAGTTCCAGCCGCGGCTGCAGAATCAAACGCTGGGTGAGCAACAACTCGTACTCGAACTCGCCGCGAAAACTCACGTCGCCGTCCTCGCTGACGAAAAACGCGGTGTCCGATTCAAACCAATACGGCGCCAGACCCTGGATACCGAGCACGGCGAAGCCGCGGTCTTGCCCTGGATTGGTGTCGTAGCGGATGCCCGCCTGGGCGCCCCAGAACGGGCTGATGGTGCGGTTGTACAACGCCTGGAACTCGGTGTCCTCCGGACCGCCGCCGTGGGTGGGGCCCTCGCCTTCGGTTTTCCACCAGAACTTGTTGTAGTCGCCGCCGTACCAGCCCTGAGCATCCCAAAGATAGGTATTCGGGCCTTCGCCGTCGCCGTATTCCAGCCGGTCTATCAGCGCCATGCCAAACGGCTTTTTGTCCATGAAACCGTAGGGCCATTCCTTGGGCGCGCCGCTGCGTGGTTCCACCGGTCCGTCCGGCACCACGCTGTCCAGCGGCGCCTTCCCGGCGTTGTCTTCGGCTTGCGCCAGACCGACTGCGGCGGCCAAACTCGCAGTGAGCAGCAGGCGGGTCAACGATTTATTCTTAAACATTTTTGGCTCCCGATTGATCCATGACACGCACCACGCGGAACATGCCCATTTCCATGTGATAGAGCAGATGACAATGGAAGGCCCAGCGACCCGGCTCGTCTGCGGTAATCAATAAAGATACCCGCTCGGCCGCCTTGACATTGATGGTGTGTTTGAACGGCAGGCGGTCGCCCTGGCCGTTTTCTAGCTCCATAAACATGCCGTGCAGGTGAATGGGGTGCTCCATCATGGTGTCGTTCACCAGGATCAGTCGTACTCGCTCGCCATACGGGAAGTCGATGGGGCTGGTGACCTCGTGAAACTCCTTGCCGTCGAACGACCACATATAGCGTTCCATGTTGCCGGTCAGGTGCAGCTCAAACGTGTGCGAGGGCTCGCGCGTGTCGGCCATCGGTTTGACGTTGCGTAACTGCGAGTAGGTCAATACCCGATGGCTGACGTTTTCCAGCCCGGTGCCGGGCTCGGCCAGACGGTCGCGCTGTACGTCGGCGACGGTGATGTTGCCGGGGCCGTGCTGGTCTGGTCCATGACGGGCCACGATGGGACCGGCCGCTTCCATCATGCTGCCGATGCCCTGCATATTCTCCATGCCTTTCATGCCTTTCATATTGTCCATACCCTGCATGCCGGCCATGCCGCTGTCGGCGCTTTTCTGCATTGCCCCCATGTCGTGGCCCTTGTGCTGCTGCATGCTTTTCATGCCGTCGGGCTTGGATTCGGTCATCGCCATTTTGTCGCCAGACATTTGCATGCCGCCCATATCCATAGCGCTCATGTCCATGCCCATGTCGATCATGGTGCGTACCGGCGGTTCGCGCAGCGGCGGAACCGCCGCGGTCATGCCGGCGCGCGGCGCCAGGGTGCCGCGGGCGTAGCCGCTGCGGTCCATGGACTCGGCCATGATCGTGTAGGCCTGGTCGGCCTGCGGCTCGACGATCACATCGTAGGTTTCAGCCACCCCGATCTGAAACTCGTCAGTTTCCACCGGCTCCACGTTCTGGCCGTCGGCCTGGACCACGGTCATGGGCAGGCCCGGAATGCGCACGTTGAAAAAGCTCATGGCGCCAGAGTTGATGAAGCGCAGGCGGACGCGCTCGCCGGGTTTGAACAGCCCGGTCCAGTTACCGGCCGGGTGCCGGCCGTTCATCAGGTAGGTATAGGTATGGCCGGTAATGTCGGCGATGTCGGTGGGGGCCATGCGCATATTGCCCCAGGCCATACGGTCGCGGAGTGTGGGGCCCACGCCGGCGGCTTGAATGTCCTCGGCGAACTCGCCCACGGTGCGCTGATTAAAGTTGTAGTAATCGCTCATGTTCTTGAGCTTGGCCATGACCCGGTAGGGGTCTTCAAAGGTCCAGTCGGATAACTGCACCACGTAATCCCGGTCGTAGCTGAATGGCTGAGGATCTTTGGGATGGATAACGATAGGGCCATACAACCCGGTTTGCTCCTGTAAACCGGTATGGCTGTGGTACCAGTAGGTGCCGTACTGGCGCACCGGGAAGCGCGCCTCGAAGGTTTCACCGGGCGCAATGCCGGGGAAGGTCACGCCCGGCACGCCGTCCATTTGGAACGGCAGCAGAATGCCGTGCCAGTGGATGGAACTGCTTTCTTCCAGGTAGTTGCGGACGCGCAACACGGCGTCGTGACCTTCCCATAGCTCGACAATGGGTCCGGGAATAGTGCGGTTCAGGGTCGTGGCCGAAGCCTGGCCGCCGGCAATCTTGATGCCCTCCCGGCGGATGGCGATGTCCATGGTTACCGGGCCGGGGCGCCCGCCGGGCACGTCCGAGGTCGGCGTAGCCAGATGCCCGCCGCTGGTTTGGGCGTAGCCCGGCAGTAGCGCGTCGAAACTGGCCAGCAGGCCCGCGGAGGCCATGGCCTGTAACAGGCCGCGGCGGTCTTTGTTGTAGTTTAGATGGTGCATGTCTACCTCGTAGTTAAAGCGATTGGTTTGTGCGAGAGCTTTCGATTAATGCTGATGGTCATGGCCATCGCTGGCGGGTTTTTCGTCATGGCGGCCCGGCGCGCCGTGGCTCGGGCTGGCGGATTCGTTGGCCTCGGCTGCGGCACCATTCTCCTGCATGCGCATGCCTTGCATACCGCCGGTTTGCCCTTGCTCCGACTTGGCGTCGTGGTGGCCGGGTTCGCCGTGTCCGCCGGCATCATGTCCGCTCTGGCCGGAGTGTTCAGGCTCATTGCCATGCCGGTGGCCGTGGCCATCGTCGGCGGGTGCGCTGCGTTTGGCCTGGGCTACCAAGGTGTTGTAGGCCTCGGGGGTGGCTTCAGACATTTCGTCGAGAAAGGCCACCAAGGCCCACAGCTCTTCGTCCTTGTGGGTGGGGCCAAAGGCCGGCATGCCGGTCATGCGCACGCCGTTCTTGATGATCCAAAACGCTTCGGCCGACGTGCGGTGCGGGATGATTTCCGCCAGATCGGGCGGCGGTGGGTTCAATCCACTGCTCACCGGCGTTTCGGACAGCCCCGGCGGCGTATGGCAACCGCTACACATGGCGATAAAATTCTGCGCGCCGCGCAAAACCTGCTGTTTATTACCCAGATCAATTGGTACTTGAATGTCGCTGCTGCGGCGTTCCACCGATTGGCGGTAGGTGGTGTGCAAAAACCAGCCGACCGGGGGCGGGTCGGGATAGGTCGCGGCCACGTTCATGAAACCGCCGAGGCCGAATACCAGCCCGACTGTGCCAGCCAAGGCCAGTGCGGCAATACCGCCTATAATTAAATTTCGCATGATTTATTCCTCTGCGGCTGCATCGCCGCGATAGCCGAATAGTGGAAAGAGGTGTTTACAGGCCACACCCGCAGCGGTGCCGTGTCTTGAGTTACAACGGCGCACGCGCTTCCAGCCCCGGCATAATGTGCCGGGAAATAGAGACTACGAGTTAGCAGATAGCCGGCCAGCAGGCCGATGGCGAAAAACACGGAAAAATACTCCCGATGGATATGAGTGACGCAGGCCACATAGGGCCTGGCAGCAATCAGGTGGGAGTATGTGAGGGCGGTCTTTCCAGTGTATGGCTAAAACCCAGCGTGGTTGCCGGGCGAGGAAGAGGGGTATAAATCGGGGTTTCCGTGCTGTTAATACCCAAGGCACTGGACTTTATGATAACTACCGAACAGTGTCCGCAATGTTGCCCTTGTGGGCATTGGCATTGCATAGTTTGATCTTGCGAATCTTCATTGTCGCTATGGCTGCTGCTATGTGACATGGCCGAATGATCAATGTCGCTCATGTTCATCTGATGACACTCGGGCATGGCAAATGCCTGCCCTGCCACCAGGATTTGGGCGGCGGCCAGTGTCACCAACAGTAATGTCCGCAAAGCTTTCATTATCTAAACAATATCGTCCGGCACATTCAGCAATATTTCAAGTATAAAGCCCGTACCATGGTACGGGCGCAAGCATTTCGGCGGCAATCTTTCAAAGCCGCATCGGCCCGAACAGCAGGCTCGTTTTTTCCTGGCCGGGCAGTTCCAGGCTGACCACGATGCGAAACTTGCCTGTGGTGGGGAGGTCGGCAGCCGCAGTTAACGCCGTTGCACTACGGGCAGCAAAGGGCACGCTCCGGCTGCCATTATCGCTCCATACGAGGGCGTTGGCTTGCGCGTCGGACAGGTCAATAACCCGCGCCCGGTCGTCACGCGCGTGAAGCGTCAGCTGTTTTTTCGTTACCACCAGTTCCACAAATTCATAGGTCGGGTTGGTCAGCCGACGGCCGATGAAACTGGAGGTGGTTTTCACTACCCCCGGCACCGGGTCGAAGGCTTCCTCCACCCACCAGAAACAGCCGGCGACGAACACGGCGGTGGCCAGGTCCTCCCGGTCTACGCCTGCAGGCAATTCTTCCGGGCCCGAGCGGACTCCGGTGGTGGCCGATTCGCCGCAGGCGGCCACCAGGGCCGTCAGCAGCAGGGTCACTGCCGCCAGCGCAGTGGTTTTTATCATTGGGTGTTTTGACATGGTTTGCTTCTGTTAGTTAACCGAAGGTTGCGGCTGCTCGGGCGGCCGGTTTGGCCCGTGTTGCTGTCGAGTTTCGGTGCTTAAGCCCCGGCCACGCCAGAAGGCAAAGATCGCTGGAAAGACGATCAGCACCATCAGCAATGCCGTGCCTACGCCGCCCAGCATGGGCGCGGCGACACGTTTCATGACATCGGCGCCGGTGCCGCTGGAATACATGATTGGCACCAGACCCATGAACAGAGCCAGCCCAGTCATCAGCTTGGGGCGCAGACGCTTGGCGGCGCCGTCGACGATGGCTTCCATAAGATCATCCCGATCACGCATGCGGCCTTCGTCGCGATAGCTACGCCAGGCGATGTCCAGATACAGCATCATCAACAGGCCGAGCTCCACCGCCAGACCGGCCACGGCGATAATGCCCACCGTCACCGCCACTGAGAGTTTGTATTCCAGAAACCACAGCAGCCAGACGGCGCCCACCAGGGAAAAAGGCAGCGCGAGCATGACCACCATTGTTTCCACCAACGATTTACGATGGAAATAGAGCATGAAGAAGATCAGGAATACCGTAAGCGGCACCAGAATGGATAATCTGTCCTTGGCGCGCTCAAAGCTCTCGAACTGGCCGGCCCAGGCGATGCGGTAGCCTTCGGGTACGTTGACCTTTTCGGCCACCACCTGTTTGGCCTGTTCCACGTAGTTCGGGATACCTAGTCCGTCACCTACATCTACAAATACAAAGCCGACCAATTGGCCATCTTCGTTGCGAATCATGGGCGGGCCGGTGCGAAAGTTCAGGTCCGCCACCTGGGTAATGGGTATCTGGGCACCCGAGGCCGAGGTGACGAACGTGCGTTCCAGCGCCTCCACACTGCTTCGATAGTCGCGGTTGTAGCGCACCAGGATGTCGTAGCGCTCGCGGCCTTCCACGGTTTGCGAGACCACCTTGCCGCCGATGGCGGCGACGATCACGTCCTGCACGTCGCCCACATTCAGTCCGTGCCGGGCGGCCGCGGCGCGGTCGATGTCGAAGTCCAGAAAATAGCCGCCGGTGGTGCGCTCGGCGAAGGCGCTACGGGTATAGGGCGCGGTGCGTTCGTCGGCTTGCAGCGCCTCTTCGATGGCGGTCGCGGTGGATTCTATCTTGCCCAAATCCGGGCCGAACACCTTGATGCCCAAGGACGAGCGGATGCCGGTGGCCAGCATCTGCGTGCGTGTCTGGATTGGCATCCACCAGATGTTGGGCATGCCGGGGAAGCGCATCTTCTGGTCCATCTCCTCGATGAGCTTGTCCCAGGTCATGCCCTCGCGCCATTCGCTCTTGGGTTCGAGCATGACGTTGATTTCCATCATGGATAGTGGCGCCGGGTCGGTGGCACTGGTCGAGCGTCCGGCCTTGCCGAAGACCCGCTTGACCTCCGGGAACTGCATGAGCTGTTTGTCCATGGTCTGCAGCGTCTGCTGGGCTTCGGCAATGGACATGCCGGGCAGGGCCGTGGGCATGTACAGAATGCTGCCCTCGTTCAACGGCGGCATAAACTCGCTGCCCAGGCCGCGAAACGGAATGATGGTGGACACGAGCACAAGCGCGGCCACACCGACCACCCCCCAGCGAAAGCGCACGCAAAAGCGCACGACGGGCGCATAGCCATTGACCAGAGTCCGATTCAGCCAGCTCTTGTCGCCGCGAATCTTGCCGCGGATCATTAATACTGCCAGCGCCGGCACCAGGGTCACCGACAGTAGTGCGGCGAAAAACATCGCATAGGTTTTGGTAAAGGCCAGTGGTTGGAACAGCCGGCCCTCGCTGCCTTCCAGCGCAAATACCGGCAGGAAGGAGACCGCGATAATCAGCAGGGCGAAGAAGATGGAGGGGCCGACTTCCTGCATCGCATCGATAATGACTTCGGTACGGCTGGGTTTGGACTTGTCCTGATCGTTCTCGGCCTCCCAGACGTTTAAGCGCCGGTGCACGTTTTCGATAATCGCAATCGCCGCATCCACCATGGCGCCAATCGCCACCGCAATACCGCCCAACGACATGATGTTGGCGGTCAGCCCCTGGTAGTACATGGGGATAAAGGCCAGCAGGATGGCGATGGGCAGGGTGATGATGGCCACCAGCGCCGAGCGCAGGTGCAGCAGGAACACGATGATCACCAGCGAGACGATGATCATTTCCTCGGTCAGTGTGACTTTCAGCGTGTTGATGGCGCGCTCGATCAGGCCGGAGCGGTCGTATACGGGTACGATTTCCACACCGTCCGGCAGGCTGTCTTTGGCTTCGTCGATTCGGGCCTTGACCCGCTCAATCACGTTCAGTGCGTTCTCGCCGTAGCGCATGACCACGATGCCGCCCACGGTCAAGCCCTCGCCGTTCAACTCGGAAGCGCCGCGTTGCAATGCAGGCCCAAGGCTCACATCAGCCACGTCTGACACGCGGATCGGCACGCCGTTGTCGTTGGTGCCGAGTACGACCTTTTCCAGATCGGCGGTGGACTTCACATAACCCCGCCCACGGATAAACTGCTCGTGACCAGAAATCTCCAGTACCCGACCGCCGACGTCGTTATTCGAGCGGCGCACGGACTCGATCACCTTCTGCAACGGGATGTCGTAGGAAGCCAACCGATTGGGGTCGACGTTGATCTGGTATTCCTTCTCGTAGCCGCCCACCGAGGCTACTTCAGCCACGCCGTCCACCGATTCCAGCGCGTATTTCAGGTTGAAGTCCTGGATGCTGCGCAGATCGGCGAGGCTATTTTTACCAGACTTATCGACTAACGCGTACTGGTAAACCCAGCCCACGCCCGTGGCGTCCGGCCCCAGCGTCGGCGATACGCCGTCGGGTAAGTCCTGGGCCGCCGAGTTCAGATATTCGAGCACGCGCGAACGTGCCCAGTAGATGTCTGTGTTGTCCTCGAAAATCACATAGACGAAGGACAGCCCGAGAAAACTCTGGCCGCGCACGAACTTCACCTTGGGGGCCGCCAGCAGGGTAGTAGTCAGCGGATAAGTGATCTGGTCCTCCACCAGATCCGGGCTGCGCCCCGGCCAGTCGGTGAGGATGATCACCTGTACGTCTGACAAGTCCGGGATGGCGTCCAGCGGGGCATTGGTCAGCGAGCGATAGCCCCAGAAACTGGCGACTGCCACTACGAGTAAGGTTAGCAACCAGTTGCGGGCGGAAAAGGCGATCAGGCCGGCCAGGGCGCCCCGGCGGTAGTCGCCGTGGTCATGCCCGCCGACATCTGAGGCGCTGGTCTCTGGAGTGTGGTTATGCGTGTGATCTACCATTGTTCGATACCCGTCTTGAGCTTGGCTTCAGATGCGATCAGGAAGTTGCCGGAGGTGATTATCTTGTCACCGGCGTCGAGGCCTTCGGTTATTTCAACGAATCCGTCCACGCGCTGGCCGGTCTTCACGCGCACCGGTTTGAGCTTGCCGTCTTCACCCAGGTCCTTGAACACCACCCGCGACTCGCCGGCCACCAGCACCGCGCCTTCCGGCACCATCAGGCGGCGGCCCAGGTCGGCCTGCAACTTCACCTCGGCATACATATCGGGCTTGAGCGCGCCGTCCGGGTTGTCCAGCACGAGGCGGATGCGGGCGGTGCGGGTCTTACCTTCCAGATAGGGATAGATGTAGTCCACCTTGGCCTGGTACCGCTGGTCCGGGCCGTAGGGCAGGCTGACCTCGGCGGTCATGCCATTTTCGATCAGCGGCAGGTCGGCCTCATAGACCTCGGCGTCGACCCACACGGTGGACAGATCCGCGATACGCAGCAGCATGTCGCCGGTTTTCATGTGACTGCCCTCGTTGACCATTTTCTCGACCACGGTGCCGCTTTTGGGCGCGTAGATCGGCAGATATTCATAGGCCTCCCCACGGCGCTCGATGGCGCGCACCTGCGCCGGGGAGATGTCCCACAGCATCAGGCGCTTGCGGGCCGCCCGCACCAGACTGTCGTCCGGGCCACGGCTGGCCAGACGCTGGCGTGTTTCCAGATACTCCTGCTGAGCAGACAGCAACTCGGGGCTGTAAACCGTAAACAGCACCTGGCCTTGTTCCACTTGCGTGCCGACATAATCGGCCTTGAGTTCGCCGATCCAGGCATCGAACTTGAGTGTGACGTTGCTCATGCGGCGCTCGTCGTAATCCACCTGGCCGACCGCACGGATGGTCTTGGTCACATCGCGCATCCGAGCCTTGCCGGTTTCCACGCCGATCAACTGCCGGCGCCGGGCATCAATGGTGACCACGCCGGATTGAATCTGCTCGTTGGTAACCGGCTGCAGATTCATGCTGCAAATCGGGCATTGGCCGGGACCGGCCTCCTTGACCGAGGGATGCATGGAACAGGTGTAATAGGCGATGCCTTCCGGGGTGGCGGTGGCGGCGCGCAGGCCATATTCGCCGGTGGCGAAGGCCAGCACCAGATCGCCGTGGCCTTGTTGCTCGGTAGACACATCCACCGCCAGGACAAAATCGCCCTCGCCGGGGACATCCAACACCCCGCGATAGACGCCGTCGCCGCTGGCTTCCAGTTGCACGACCTCGGAGTTGCGTTTGCCTTGCATGCCGTTTCCGGACATACCTCTGGACATCGCATCGTCGCGCATCATCGAATCGCCATCGTTCATGGCATCGTCTTGCATCATGCGGTTGCCGCCGGATGACGCTTTGTTATCCATCATGGCGCCCTGGTCCTGCATGCTCGCGCCCTTCTCAAGCTGAGCGGCAACGCGCACGGTGGCGCCGTTTACGGGCTGGTCGTTTTCATCCAGTACGGTGACCTGTAGCAGGTTTCGGCCGGCCATCATGGCGGTGCCCTTTTTCATGGCCTCCATGGCCTCGGGCGTGTCGCCCGACATGCCGTCGCCGCTGTCCATGGCCATGCCGTTTTCTTGCATCATGTCGCCGGTATCGGACATGGAATCGGACATGGCGCTGCCACCATCCGCTGACATCGAGTCGCCCTGGCGCATGCCTTTTTCGCCGGACATGCCTTTGGACATCGCGCCGTCCTGCATCATGCGGTCATCGCTGGACATACCCTGATCGGTCATCATGGTGTCCTCACCGCGCATGCCGTCGTCTTGCATCATGGCACCGGGCTGCATCTTGTCGCCCGACATGGCGTCGCTGGGCACCATGCTGCCGCTGCCCAGCACCTCGACCTTCACCTGGTATTTGCCCACCGTGTAAAAGCCGCGGTCGTTTTTCTCCGGAGATTGGCCGGCCATCAGGTCGCCGCCCATGCCGTCTTTCTGGCTCATGGAGCCGGCCACCGGCGTGCCGCCGGAGGTAATGGACAGTCCCTGGCGACCGGTGGCCATATCGAAGCCCAGCCGGGTTTCGCCGATGCCGTCCTTCTGGATGTAAA
>NYTH01000005.1 GCA_002683405.1 Salinisphaeraceae bacterium
GCTTGTACTCGGGACTGAAATTTCTTCGCTTGGACATAGACACTCCTTTGGGCCATTGTGACCTCTTTCGTAAGTGTCCGTGCTAACGGGACCGAACCCCTCGAAACCGAGTTTCTTTAGCTTCTTGACGATCTTGCGATATTTGAGTCCGCCGTGTCGGCCCATCTAACCACTGACTACGAGTTGATAATCAAACGAGTCTGCGGCGGGCGGTAACTCTGGGGCGTCAGACCGCTCCGCACGGGCTTCGATCAGCTTTTTGCTGACATCGCGCGCAATTTCCAGCGTTTCCTGAATCGTTCTGCCTTGCGCCACCAGGCCGGGCATTTCGTCCGAAGTGGCAAGATAAAGTCCTTCAGGCAACTTTTCGATGTGCAGGTTGAGCAAATGCTCCATGACTGACTTCTCCAGTAATCATGACCTGAGAATTCGGTCCAAGTCTTCCTCGGTCAATACGCCTTTCTTTCTCGTCAGCCCGACTGTTCGGGAAGTTGCTCGAGCAGTTGCAAAGCGCTGCGCAATGCTGTGAAGACCATTGCCTGTCCTAAGCGAATTATTTGCCGGGCACTTTACAGGCATTCTAGCGGATATGTTGGAACCGCCAGCATCTCAACGAAAAAGCCGGAGGCCAATCCGCCCCCGGCTTGCCAATGAGAAGTGGCTTGTCGGAACGCGCTATCCCGCCTTCTTCATCCCCGCCAACTCCGCCTTCAGCTTGTCCACTTCCACCTGCAGCGGATCGGGCATGATCACCATGGGTAGTTCATGCATCTTGCCTTTCACATCCGGTGATCCGCAGTAAAGGATTTCGGGGTCGTCCCAGCAGCCGTAGTAGGGCAGGTGGGCCGGCGGGGCGTCGGTGACCCATTGCTCGCAGAATTTGTCGAAGGGGATGGAGCGTTTGATGCGGGCCTGGCGTTCTTCGTCACGGGCTTTCCTTGTGGCTTCCTCGTCGACGATTAGGGTGTCCTTATCGTAGACGACCTTGTACATGCGCTCGGCGGAGTCGTGGGAGATGAGGTCTTCTTCCAGATCCTTCGCCACGAGTTGCGGGTCGCGTTCGAGCAGGTCGCCGTAGGAGCCGCCGGTGCCCTGGGTCATCATGTACAGCTCGCCGCGTTTGGCCAGATCGAACTTGAGGGCGAGCGGGCCGCTGGAGTATTCGGCGTTCTCGAAGGGCTGCTCGTTCATCAGTTCTTCGATGGTGTATTTGAACTTGTCCGGCGCGTTCTTGAACTCTTCGAACACGTCGATGCCGTTGATGCGACACAGCACGTACGAGGGGCAGGCGTAGCCGCCGAACAGGCCGTGGGTGTTGCAGGTTTTCGAGCCCTGCGCCGTGGCCATGAAGCCGAAGGCTGGCGAGTTATGCACGGCTACCGCCATCTGATAACCCTGGCCGCCGCGGTATTTTCCGAAGCTGTGGTTATCGCGCATGATCTTGCGCGAGATGATCTGCATGAAGGGCAGCTCTTCTTCAATCAATTCCTGCTCGCCGATGTCGGCCATGGTGGCGAAGAAGGGAGCGGGGGAGTGCTCGCCGTCGCCGTCTGCCCGGGCGCCGCCGCCCATGCCGTTGATGTCGGCGGCGATGTTGCCGGCCATTTCGCCGTGCTGGGTCATGCCGCCAAACTGGAAGGTGTTGATCATGGTGTAGTGGCTGGCGTTGAAGCGGGTGTACTTCTCCGGGCAGCTGAACACGTACTTGGCCACGCACTGGGCGCCGGCTGTCCAGGCATGGAACAGCGTCTGCATGGACTGCGCGTTGGGGGTGCCGAAGGCGGGCTTCAGAATGGACGGTTCGTCGAATATGAAATCAAAGGCCGACAGCACCGCCTGGTTGCGCGGCATGTCGGGCCACACGTAGGTCAGGAACAACTGGCTGAGCATGCCCTTTACCGTAATCGCCAGGCTGTTGTTGGAGCGGTTGGTGATTTCGGGGGAGCTGCCGCGGAAGTCGAAAGTGAGCGTGTCGCCCTTCTTGATGAGGTTCAGGTTGATCTTCATCATCGCGTTTTCACGCAGGGTGTGGTCGGCGAAGTTCACGTGGCGGATTTCACCGTCAGGCCATTCCTTCAGGCGTTCCCTGGTTTCCCGCAGCGTGTTTTCCAGGTTGAAGCGCAGGGCGGCGATGACGGCATCGGCGCCGAATTCCTCGATGGTCTGCTTCAGGCGTTCCTCCACCCGGCGGCAGGCGGTGAGCTTGGATTTCATGTCGCCGTACTGCAGGCGCGGCTCGCGCGAGGAGTTCTGCAGGAAGGTGACCAGATCGCGCTTCAGCGTGTAGTTCTCGGCCACCTTGGTCGGGGACATCTTGAAGCCCTCGTCCCAGATGGTTTCGGCCGTGCCGGGAATGCCGCCCGGTTCCTTGGCGCCGCACTCGCCTTCGTGAATGATGTTGCCGATCCACGCGATGATCTTGCCGTCGTGAAACAGCGGCACGTGCATGGCCTGGTCGGCGTTATGCGGCGTGCCGTAGCGGGCGTCGTTATGCATGAAGGCGTCGCCCTCGTTCACGCCCACGGTCGGGTCGTTCACCCAGTACTTGTTGATGAACTTGGTGGAGTACTGCACCAGGTTGGAGAAGATGACCACGCCGCCGGTCGAGGCCAGTGTGAGGTCGCCGCTGGCGGTGTACAGCGAGGTGACCATGTCGCCCCACTTGGCACCCGGCGCCACCGAGATGTTGGCCAGCATGTCAAAGGCCTCATCCAGGGCCGACTGCATCCGGTCACGGATGATGGACAGCCGCGCCGGGTCGTTCTCGGCGGTCATGGCCGCGTCTTCCATCTCGCTGCGCTCGGCCAGGCCGTGGTAGTCCATGATCTCCGGCACCGGGCCGTAGAACAGGTTGGACTCGTTGAGAAACTTCTCGATGCGCTCGTTGGGCGATTTGACGATGTCATCCATTGTTGTCTCCTCCGATTCGGAGTTTCAGTCGCGTTCGTTAAGAGAAGCCACAGAGGCGCAGAGGCACAGAGAAAAGAAAAATCCTTTGTGTGTTTTGTGCTCTTTGTGGTTTTAAGGTGTTCATGATCGAAGTCGCCTTCGTTCGTTTATTCACCACAAAGGCACGAAGGGCACAAAGTAAAGAAAAGAAAACTCTGTGCCTCTGCGTCTGTGTGGTTAATGTCTTCATTGACTGGCATTGATAATTGCTTGCTCGCCGAATTCTGCTTAGCTGCATCCGGCCTACGGCGCTGCGTTCGTTAACGCAAACCACAGAGGCACAGAGACACAGAGGAAAGAAAAATCCCTTTGTGTGCTTTGTGCTCTTTGTGGTTCGAGTTTCTTCATGACCGAAGTCGACTTCGTTCGTTTGTTCACCACTAAGGCACAAAGGCCACAAAGTTAAAAACCAAAAAACTCTGTGCCTCTGCGTCTGTGTGGTTAATGTCTTCATTGACTGGCATTGATAGTAGCTTGCTCGCCGGATTCCGCTTGGCTGCATCCGGCCTACGGCGCTGCGTTCGTTAAGGCAAACCACGGAGGCGCAGAGGCACAGAGAAAACCCTTTGTGTTCTTCGTGCTCTTTGTGGTTCAGATTCTTCATGAGCGCAGTCGCTTTCGTTTGTTCATTCAGCACAAAGGCACGAAGGGCACAAAGTTAAAAACGAAAAACTCTGTGTCTCTGCGCCTCTGTGGTTCATGCCTTTCATCTTCAGGCGTCCTGCTTCACACGCCGCATCCAGCCGGCGCCATACTGGCCGATTTCAAGCTGCCAGCCGGGTTCGACCAGGTAGGTGGTCGAGGCTGAAGACACTACCGCCGGCGCGGCGATGACTTCGCCGAAGCTCAGGTCGTCGTAGTGGTAGAAGCCCGTGTCCATCGCGCCGCCGGCCGGGAAGTGACAGGTGTGCGTTTCGGGGGCCTTTGCGGCGGGTTTCAGATCGTCTGCCGTGGGCAGAATCTGCTGGAAGTTCACCGTGTCAAAGCGCACGTAGCTGGCCACGCGAATGGCGTTGACGCGGATGCCGGCTTCGGGCGACTGACTGCCTTCGCCGAAGCGGGCGCCGTAGTCGTGGCTGAACAGGTCGATCAGGTCCATGACGTCCTCGTCCGATTCCAGCCGGTTCTTCGGGCAGACCACGGCGGTTTCGGCCAGCTGGTTGCCGTAACGCAGATCCAGCTCCAGGCGATGCTCGATGGCGTCTTCCGGCAGGCCCTGGCGCAGCAGGTCGTTGCGGCCCCGGGTTTCCAGGCCTTCGACCACGCCGTTGAAGCGCTCGTAGTCGTGGAAGAGTTCGCGGGTGGTGGTGTCGAATAGTGTCAGGAAGATCGAGGTTTCGTGAATATGCAGCTGTTCCATGTTGCCGGCACCCACGGCCGAGAAAATGGAGGCAAACGGCGGCACCAGAATGCGGTCGATCTTCAGCACATTGGCAATGCCGCAGGCGTGCAGCGCGCCGTTGCCGCCGTAGGCCAGCAGCGTGAAGTGACGTGGCTCATAGCCGCGCACACGCAGTTCCTGCGCAATGCCGTTGGCCATGTTGTTGTCCACCTTCTCCTTGATGAGCAGGGCGGCATCCACTTCGCTGTTGCCCAACTCCTTGCAGAGCTGGCGCTTCATGGCGGACATGGCGCGGCGTTCGGACAGCTCGATGTGGCCACCGGCATAACGATCGGCGCGGATGTAGCCCAGCACGAAATCCGCGTCGGTGGTGGTGGGTTTGTTGCCGCCGCGGTTGTAGCAGGCCGGGCCGGGGTCGGAGCGGGCGGATTCGGGGCCCACTTCCACGGTCTGGCTCATACGGTCGTAGCGGGCGATGGAGCCGCCGCCGGCGCCCAGGGTCACCAGGTGCACCATGGGCAGGTTGACCATCCAGCGTTCGATCACGGGGTTGAAGTCGTAGAACTTCACGCCGCCTTCCACGACCAGGCCGATGTCGAAGGACGTGCCGCCCATGTCGGTGCAGATCACCTTGCCCAGGTCGGCTTCGGTAGACAGATGCTCCGAGGCATGGATGCCGGCCACCGGGCCGGAGTGGATGGTCTGTAGCGCGTCGGTAGAGTTCAGCTGCGCCATGCCGCCCGAGTTGTGAATCAGCTGCATGGGCTTGTTGTAGCCGTTGTCGCGCAGGTTCAGCTCCAGCGCCGACAGGCCGTGATACATCGCCTGATGCAGGAAGGCATCGATAATCGCCGAGGAGGTGCGGGCGTATTCGCCTTTACGGCCGACGACCAGATGCGACAGGATCACCGGGAAGGCGCCCAGCATGGTGGCCGGATACTCCTCGAAGATGATTTCCTCCACGCGCAGCTCGTGCTCGGGGTTGACCACCGAGTTGACCAGCGACACCACGAAGCCCTGCGCGCCCTTGTCTACCAGCTTGTGGATCTGTTCGCGCACGTCGTCCTCGTTCAGGCCCAGCACCACGTCGCCGGTTTCGGCCACGCGCTCGCGGATGCCCACGATCATGGTCTTGGGCACCAATGGGTCGGGGCGCTGCGCCTGGGGCAGATCGCGCTTCAGGCGTTCGGGCAGGCCCTCGCCATAGCCGCGGCCGCGAGACAGTGGCACCGAATCCTCGAAGCCTGCCGTAGTAATGAGGCCGATTTTGGGGCCCTTGCGCTCGATCAGCGCGTTGGTGCCCAGGGTGGTGGCGTAACGCACCGAATCCACGCCGGTCATGACCGTTTCCAGGTCCAGGCCAATCTTCTTGTAGGCGGTTTCCAGCGCTTCGTTAAAACCCAGCGACAGGTTCTGGTACGTGGTCAGCGCCTTGGCCTCGACCTGCTGGTCGTCCCAGACCAGAAAGCAGTCGGTAAAGGTGCCGCCGATGTCTACGGATACTCTTCGCATTGTTCTTACCTTTAAGAAAGATTGACCACAGAGACGCAGAGGCACAGAGAAAGAGAAATTAATTCTTTGTGCCCTTCGTGCTCTTTGTGGTTCAGATTCTTCATGGGCGCAGTCGCCATCGTTTATTTATTCACCACGAAGGCACAAAGGGCACAAAGTGAAGAGAAAAGAATCTCTGTGTGCTCTGTGCCTCTGTGGTTAATGTCTTCGTCTTGCGTTGTCCGTGTTTGGCGTTTCGCCGGATTCCGCTTTGCTGCATCCGGCCTACGGCGCCGCGATTTTTTAAGAGAAACCACTGAAACGAAGAGGCACAGAGAAAAATCCCTTTGTGCCCTTCGTGCTCTTCGTGCTCTTTGTGGTTCAGACTCTTCATGAGCGCAGTCGCCTTGGTTCGTTTATTCACCACAAAGGCACGAAGGGCACAAAGTGAAGAAAAACAAATCTCTGTGCCTCTGCGTCTCTGTGGTCAATGCCTTCACGATCAAACCACCCGACCCTTGGGTCCAAGCACGGGCTCTGCCAGTTCCTCACGCTCGGCCCACTGTGCCTTGAGCGCATCGATATCAATCTGCATGTCGTGCACCGGCGGGTGGCCGGGGGGGAGGTATTCCACTTCCATCTGGGTGCCGCAGTTCGGGCAGCAGTATTCGAGGATGTGAATCCACTCCGGGTCGGGCGAGAAGGTGTAGTCGTATTTCTCGGGGTCGATGATCGGCGCGTGAATTTCACGCGGGTCGCGGTCGTAGACCAGCAGGCCACGCTTGTAGTTTTCCCGGGCCGACACCAGTGGCGTGTCGCATTTGCGGCATTCCCACATCTCGGCTTCGAGATCGATCCGCAGGTTTTCTGTCATCTGTACTTTCATGTTCAGACCTTTATTAAGAGAACCACAGAGACGCAGAGGCACAGAGAAAAATCCCTTTGTGTTCTTCGTGCTCTTTGTGGTTCAAATTCTTCATGAGCGCATTCGCCTTCGTTCGCTTA
>NYTH01000006.1 GCA_002683405.1 Salinisphaeraceae bacterium
CGTCCTTCTGGATGTAAAGGGACAGCGGCCATTCGCCGCGCATTTCCAGATTCAGCGGTCCGGCGTACAGGCCGGGTTGTACCTCGTCCAGGTCGGCCGGCGCGCGCATGGATGCCATGGCGCCCATGGCCGCCATCTCGCCGTAGGCCTTGATGGAGGCGCCGGTTACCGGCTCGCCCTGAGCGTCGGCGACCTTAACCATGAATTGGTTATCCCCGACTTGAGGCGCCTCGGGGTTGATGTCAACCGTGACCCGGAACGGGCCGGATTCATAGGTCGTGGCGTCGGCCATATTCATCGGAGCCATGCCGGCGCCGGCGAAATAGCGGAAGCCGAAAAAGCCGATGGCGCCGGCGATCAATACGACCGGCAGCGCGATTAACAGCGTGAATTTAAGGTTTTTCATGTTGCACCTGTGGGGAGTCCGTATTCTTGGGGGTGGTGGCGACGGCAGGGAGTTCACCGCCGGTCCAGCGTTTCAATTCGGCTAGCGCGGTGTGGTAATCCGCGCGGGCGCTTTCCAATTCCAGTTCGGCTTCGAGCTTGAGTTGCTCGGCGGTGATCACGTCCAGGAAAGCGCCGCCGCCGGATCCGTACTCGGAGCGCGCAGCGCTTAAATTCTCCCGCGTGCGGGGGATTAGCTCGTTTTCATAGAGCACGATAGTTTCCGCCGCTTTGCGGGTATCCGTGCTCGCTTCTCTAAGGTCCGCCAACAGGCGCGCCCGGGTATCTTCCAGTTCGTAGCGCAGACGCATGGAGTCCGCCTTGGCGGCATCCAGCGCGGCGCGGCGTTTGCTACGGTCCAGCGGCAGGTTAATGCTCAGGCCGAATTCGGAACGCGTTTCGCTGGCGGGTCGGTAATCGTTATTGCGCACGATCAGATTCAGGTCGGGATAGAAGGCCTTTTCCGCCAGACCTTCGCGCGCCTGATTGGCCGCCAGAAGTTTGTCCATGCGCGCCAGTTCGGGATGCTGGCGCAGGGCGGCATCTCGAAGCGTGGTGTATGCAGGTAAGTTGCGCGGACCGGGCAGGTTGGCCGGGGGCGGCAATGGCCGGTCCGCGTCTCTATTAAGTAGCGCGTTAAGGCGCGCGCTTACGGCGTCCTGTAACCGGGCGAAAACCAAGGCCTGTTTTTTTAACCGTTGTAGTTCAACTTCGGCCTGCAACACGTCCTGCTGGCGGGCCAGACCGGCCGCGTAGCGGTTCTCGGCGATGCGCCGCAGTTCATCGACCAGGTCCTGGTTGGCGGCGTTGATCTCCAACGCCCGATGCACGTAGGCCCACTGGGCGTAATAGGCGCGTGTTCGGGCTTCCAGCTGCAGTCGCATGACCTCGACGCCATCCCCGACTGCAGCGGCTTCACGCCGCGCCGCGTCCGCACGCAGCCCAAGCGTGCCGGGCCACGGCACTTCCTGGCTGAGCTCAATAACGCCGCTGATACCGCGATCTTCGCCTGCCGGGGTGGTAAAACCGTCGAATGTTCTCGGCGCGGTGGTGACACGCAGACGCGGGTCGGGCAGGGCGCCGGCGGGTTCGATTCGCGACTCGGCGGCATCCACGGCCGAGCGCATGGCGGCGAGTCCGGCGTTCGCGGACAGCACCTGTTTGACCAAATCATCGGCATGCAGGCGGTTGTCACCGAGTTGGCCGGCATTCGCTATTCCGCTGGTCGCGATGGACAGCAGCAGAAGCCATATGCGTAGCCCGAACCGTAGCGGGCCTGGTGACCAAAGCGTATAGCGGCGTCTTAGTGTCGCAGCACAATGCTGCGCGAAATATGAATGGGACATGCCCCATCTCCAAAGCAGTAGAACAGACCGACGCGCATAGGCGTCGACGAGTAAACGTCTAGCTTTGGATTAGGGACGGGGGACGGATGAGGTCTTCGGGGTGCGCCGGCAGGGCCCTGGCACGCAACGCAGTGGTACGCGGGCTTTGCAACGGCAGCAGGTTGAATGCCTGAGAGGCTTTGTTAAGGGTCGCTGTGCCACCGGTGGCGCAGGGTGCGTCGCAGGCAGCGCAGTTATCGCATTGTCCGCAGCCGCACTCGTCCTCCTGCTCGGCCTCGCTCATTTGCGTTTGATCGGCAACAGCTGACTCCGCCGCGGAGGTCTCGGCGGCGGACATTTCCATACAAGGGGGCGCGCCAAACGCCGCCGCCGTGGCCGGCAGCGGTATGGAAATCGCCAGGAAGGCGATCAGTATGGCGCGTAGCAGTGTCATTACAAGTTTAGTTTAGGTTAAATCCCGATGGATTTGCCAGATGGAATTTGTGAGGGTCGTGATGGATTAAACCCGACCCACGGCAAATCGATTGCGGCAAGCCTAAAGCCTTTACCTGGGTACGGAGTCAAGCGATATCTGGCCGGTCATGGGTAATTGGCTGTGCCGGCGCCGGTAGCCGCTTGCGCGACGGCTTTTCTTCCTTTGGCCCTAGTTTCAACCGTGGCACCCGCATCGATCAAACGCTCCAGATCGGCGGCGATATCTGTAACCGTCAATGACTGATTGAATAACAAGCGGGCATTACCCTGTGGGTCGAACACGAAAACAGCGCTGCTATGGGACACGGGGTAAAACCCGTTTTTGTCCTTTTCGCCATAGCCGTAGGTCACGCGGTAGCGTTTGGTCAGTTCGCGCAACTGCGCCTGGCTGCCGGTCATGCCGATGAAACGCTCACCGAAATTATCGGTGTAGCGGCGCAAGACCGCCGGAGGATCACGTTCGGGGTCGACGCTGACGAACAGCACGCGGATGCGTTCGCGCTGCGCCGGTTCGAGCGTAGCGATGGCCGCCTTGAGCCGGCCCAGGGTGACCGGACAGATGTCCGGGCAATGGGTAAAGCCGAAAAACAGCAACCGGATATTGTCGGCGTAAGCGCCAGCGCTGACGAGCTCGCTATTTTCGTCGACAAGATTGTAGGCCAGCTCGGGCATGACGCCGGTGATGTCATGCCCTCGCCACGGCGGCTCGGACTCGCCACAGGCGGTGAGCCCGGCCACCAAAAAGAGTAACGAGATTAGACGCAGGGGTCGCGTGTTCATAGTGCCTCCGAGGTTGCTGGGTAAGGGGTCGGGCTGCGCCGGGCCCGCTCGTTGCGGAAGTGCAGGCGGAGCAAGACCAGCGTGGCAAGCACGCTCATCATGGCCGCGGGGATCCAGGTGAGCAGTCCGCCGAGCTGCTGGTCCACCATTGGCGAAATCGGCCAGGCCCGGCCGCAGACGGCGTAGACATCGAAGATGACATCGCGTGACAGTGCGATCCAGGCGCCCAGCAGGATCTGCGGCGGCATCACCGCGCACAGGACGGCGATACGCACCCCGATACCGCGGGTCACCGGCGTGGCGCCCGGCGGCCGCGGATCGAGCATGAGCCACCAGAACAGCAGACCGTCGATCGCCATGCTCAGGTTCATCAGCCAGTAGTAGCGGGCGTTGAGCATGGCGTCGAAATGCACCGACGGAATCAGCCAGAAGTAGATCAGCCCGACGAACAACAACCCGGCGATCACCGGCTGTTGCACGACCCGGTAGATGGCGCGCACCGGCAGGCTGCCGGCCAGTCGTTGCCACGCAGCGCGCAGCCAATTCGGCGACCCCGCGGCCAGCACCGCCGAGGGTGCGCTCAAGGCAATCAGGAACGGGCCCAGATGGTGCAACACCAAGTGCTGGCCGCGATGCACGAAGAACATGTACTGCGCCAGATAATCCAGATGCGTCTGCATCACCGCGTACATCATCGCCAGCCCGGTCAGAAAGCCGAGCGCGCCCGGCATGTCGCTAAGCTGAGAACGCCGGCCCAGGCCGCGCACATAAATCGCAAGCACTAGCATGAAGGTCGCGATCAGCGGCCACAGCGGCTCCCACGGCAGTAGCAACCGCAACCACGACAGGAGACCCTCGTCCACCATGGCCGGGTTAACCGTCCCCACTTGCCGGCGGCGAATCTCCACTTGCGGGCTGACGTTCCAGGAGCAGTACGAATGCCAGCGCGCCCATGACGATGAATATATCGGCCAGATTGAAGGTGGGCCAGCGCAGGCTCTGTACGCCAACGTCGATGAAGTCGGTGACCCGGCCGTCAACTAGCCGGTCCAGCAGGTTGGCGATGCCGCCGCCCAAAAACAGGCCGGCGCACAAGCCGGCACCAGGCCCCAGGGATTGCCGCCGCAATAACAGCCCGAGCCAGACGCAAAACCCGGACAGCACCGCCAGATTCAGCAGGGGCACGAAAAGCCCGCCACCGGCAAACAGGCTGAAGGCGACGCCGGTGTTAAAGCCCAGGTGCAGCCGCAGGGTCTCGCCGAGCAGCGGGAGCGGCGGCTGACCCGCCAGCATGGCCTGCGCCCAGCTTTTGGTCGCGAGGTCGGTGCCGGCGGCCAGCAAGGCCGCGGCGAGCAGCAATGGGAGGGTTCGACGCATGGGCCGGTTGTTGGGTGTCGCCGTCATGGCGCGTCGGCCTGCGCGCGGACGGTATCCGGCGTCAGGCAGCGTCCGCTGTCGTGGCACGCCTGTACCTGTACTGCAACGCTCAGAGGCTCGGTTGCACTTGCTTCGGGCAAGGTGGCGGTGATGACGCTGCCGTCGTCGTATACACGCCACGGCGCGTCACCGAGCCCGCTGTCGATGTCGCGGCCGGCGGGGTAGTCGACCGTCAACGGTACGGCCGCCCCGGCGTCCGTGTCGGCGGAAAGCACCGTGGGGATCAGAAAGTCCAGTGAGGCCGGGTTGGCGTTGACATGCCAATCCCCGGCGATATCCAGCGTGACGCGCAGGGTGCGCGCATCCGTTCTCACGGCACGGATAGCGACCAGATCGGCGGTGGTCTTGGCTGCCTTATCGTCCAGCCCAGACTGGGCAACACCCTCGCCGGCGTCAGGCGCCGGCCATTGCCATGCCAGCAGGACGCCCGCCACCGCTAAGGCGGCCAGACCGGGGATGACCCAGCCGAGAACCACTGACTTATTCATGGTTTGTCTCCCGCAGCGCGCAGCGCCGCTGCCAGGGTGTCCGCGGTGAACAGATCGGGCAGGCGCTTGTGGATACGTCCCTGACGGTCCAGCACCACCGCGAATGGCAGCCCGGCGCCGCCGAATTCACGCAAGTACGCTTGCAGGCGTTCGTCCGGCTGGCTCAGGTCGGCGCGCAAGGTTGCCGCCCGCGCGAGCCGGGCGGCTTCGATCACCTTGGCACTCCGGTACACGGTTTGTTCCAGCACCTTGCAGTTGATGCACCAGTCGGCGGTGAATTCGATTAACACCGGGCGCCTGGCCGCCCGGGCGTCCTGCAAGCTCTGTTCGGTAAGCGGTTGCCACGCCAGGGCGGCATCGGCGTCGGCGCCGGGTTGCGGCCAGGCCGCGAACGCGCTCACCACGGTGCCCGCCAACACCAGCCCCGGCACCAATCGCGCGCCCAGGTCGGGTCCGACAATTAGCGCGCGCAGCAGCCAGAATGTCACTATGCCGGCCCAGCCACTCCACAAAAACGCCGCCGCATGACCGGGCAAAACGGTGGCGGCGAAAAATCCCGCCCCGGCGAGCAGGATCAAGCCGAGAAACTGGTGAATGCGCACCAGCCAGGCACCGCCGCGCGGCATTTTCGCGATCAGTCCCGGTCGCGCCAGCAGCACCAGATAAGGCAAGGCCAGGCCCAGCCCAACGGCCAGGAAAATGGCAACGATGGCGGCGGGCGACTGAGTCAACGCGAAGGCCAGTACCCCACCCAGAAACGGTCCGGTACACGGCGCCGAAAGCACCGCGGCCAGCAGGCCGGCCAGATAGGGTTCGGCGTAGCCCGTGCCCTGGACCCGGTAGGCCCACTGCGGCGGCTGAAGGCCGCGCCCGGCCAGGCTCCATACGCCGAGGCCGCCCAACACCAGCGCCAATGCGATTCGGAAGCTGGGCGACTGGAAAATCGTGCCCCAGGTCCAGTTGAGCCAGGCGGTAGCAATCGCCAGACCCCCAAAGAATGTCAGCGTGCCGGCCAGCAGCGCAGCGCCCGCCAGCAGCCGCCTGCCGGGACCGTCGCCCACCACGCGGCCGATGCTGCGCAGCTTGATCGGCAGCGCCGGCAGCACGCACGGGGTGAGGTTCAGCAGGACGCCGGCGGTCGTGGCTATCAGCAGGTATTGCAATAGGCTCATGAAGGGTTAATTCGGTGTTTTGTCACGATGAACATACTTGGTCGTTTTGGGTTTCGACCTAAAAAGGGCGCGGAAAATCCGCGCCCCCATGGGTGGATATTAACGCCGTATCAACGATTCGGCTGCTTGGTCACCCGCAGGTAAGGCTTCAAGGTCTTCCAGCCGTTCGGAAAGTGCTCCTTGGCCTCTTCGTCGGACAGGCTGGGGACGATGATCACATCCTCGCCGTCCTTCCAGTTCACTGGGGTGGCTACCTTGTAGCCGTCGGTGAGCTGGATGGAATCGATGACCCGCAGGATTTCGTCGAAGTTGCGGCCGGCGCTCTTGGGGTAGGTCAGCGTCATGCGAATCTTCTTGTTCGTATCAATCACAAATACTGAGCGCACCGTCGAGGTATCACCTTCACCGGGATGCAACATATCGTAGGTTTCCGATACATGCCGGTCGGTGTCGCCGATGATTGGAAAGTTGACCGCGCAGCCCTGGGTCTCGTCGATGTCGCCGACCCAGGTTTTGTGGTCCTCGACCGAATCCACGGACACGGCGATGACCTTGCAGTTGCGCTTGGCGAACTGCTCCTTGAGCTTGGCGGTTTCACCCAACTCGGTGGTGCACACCGGCGTGAAGTCGGCCGGGTGCGAGAACAGCACGGCCCAGCCGTCGCCGATCCAGTCGTGGAAGTTAATCGTGCCCTCGGTGGTTTCTGCTTCGAAATCCGGGGCGATATCGCCTAAACGTAAACTCATAATGGTCTCCTTGAGAAACAATGATAAACACGTCGTTCAGTTACTTTCTTCACATGGCTACCTCCTCGGACGGGCTGAGTCCGCGCCCGTTGTCGGGACAGGGCTTCATCCCTCGATAGGTGTCGCGGATTCGATATTGCTGACATAAATCCAGCCGCTTTCAGGTTGGCCGGTTCGGGCCTGTTCGCGGATAATTTCCACCGCCGCTGGGACACGTTCGTCCTGCATGCACACGATCTCCAGCTTGACTTCGGTAATGACCGCCGCCCCGATTTCCACCGAATAACGTTGTTCCTCACTGCTCAGGGCGTGTAATAGCCCCTGCACATCAATGACGGAGAGCTTTTCGTAACCGGCGGTGTGCAGCGCGTGCACCACATCCGCTATCCGGTTGCGGTGAATGAAGGCTTTGATTTCTTTCATGCTTTGTCCTCCTTGTCGGTTTCCATCCACTCGTAGATCACGGGCAACAGGACCAGCGTCAACAGGGTTGAGGTAATCAGTCCGCCGACCACGACCGCGGCCAGCGGGCGCTGGGTTTCCGCGCCGACGCCGCTGGAGAGCAGCATCGGGATCAGGCCCAAAATGGCGACACTGGCGGTCATCATGACCGGCCGCAGGCGCAGCTCCGCGCCGCGCCGCACGGCTTCGGCCACCGGCAGGCCTTTTTCGCGCAATTCATTGATAAAGCTCACCAGCACAATGCCGTTGAGCATGGCGACGCCGAACACCGCGATGAAACCGATGGCCGAGGGCACCGACAGGTATTGACCGCTGATGAACAGCGCGACCAGACCGCCGATGGTGGCGAACGGCACATTGGCGATGATCAGGGTGGCGTACTTCACCGAATTGAACGCGGTATAAAGCAGCACGAAAATAAAGAAGATGGTCAAAGGTACGATCAGCGCCAGGCGCGAGAGCGCCCGCTGCTGGTTCTCGAACGCACCGCCCCATTCGATCCAGTAGCCCGGCGGCAGGTCCACCTTTTGTTCGATGGCGGCGTTGGCGTCCTGCACAAAAAAATCCACATCCCGGCCACGCACATCCATTTGAATCACCGCGTAGCGCTGCAACTGCTCGCGGCGGACAAAGGAATAGCCCTCGGCGGTGCTGACCTCGGCCACCCGCGACAGTGGCACGATGGCGCCGCTGGCAGTGCGCAGCGGGATATCATTGATGGCTGCCACCGACGCCTTGGAAGCGTCCTGAATCCGGGCGGTGATGTCGAAACGCTTGACGCCGTCGATCAGCGTCGAAACCGGCTGGTTACCGATGCCCGTGCGGACCACGGTCAGCACGTCGTCGGCGTTCATGCCGTAGCGGGCCAGGGCCTCGCGGTCGACCTTGATCTGAATCTGCGGCTTGCCGATGTTGGCCTCCAGCGAGAGGTCGGCCACACCGGGGACGTTGTCAATCGCGTTCTTGATCTGGGCGCTCAAACGGTCGAGCTCGGCCAGGTCCTCGCCGTATAGCTTGGCCGCCAGCGTGGCGCGCACGCCCGAGATCAACTCCTCCACGCGCATCTGGATCGGCTGGGTAAAGGCGATGACCGAGGTCGGCACGGTTTCTTCGAGCGCCTCGCGCATGGCGTCAGCCAACTCGCCAATGGAGCGGTCCCACTCGCTTTTGGGCGTGAGGCCGGTATAGATTTCCATGTAATTGACATCCGCCGTCTCGCCTTTTTCGGCGCGCCCGATCATGGCGATGGTGGTTTGCACCTCCGGAAACTGGCCCAGCGCGCGTTGAATATCCTTGGAAATCTCGATGGATTGTTCCAGCGAGGTCGAGGGGATTGAGGTGACCCGCCACATGATCGAGCCCTCCTGCAATTGCGGCATGAATTCCTTGCCCAGCAAGGGAAACAACGCCAAGCTCGCGAGCAGCGCGGCGCCGGCGCCGGCCACAATGGTTTTCTTGTGCGCCAGCGACCAGGCAAGGCTGGGCAGGTAGACGCGTTTGATGCCGCGCACCAGCCAGGTGTCGCGTTCGGCCTTGGGCTTGAGGATAAGCGCCGCCAGCACCGGGATGATGGTCAGCGTCAGCAGCAGGGAACCGGCCATGGCGAAGCTGATGTTGAATGCCATGGGCTTGAACAGCTTGCCCTCCAGCCCCTGCAAGCTGAACAGGGGCAGAAACACCACGATGATGATGAGAATGGCGAAGGCGATGGGTTTGGCCACCTCGCGCGCCGCCAGCAACACCGCCGCGCTGCGGTCGACCTCTTCGCCTTTTTCGCGCCACTCGGCCATGATGCGGAAGGCGTTCTCGGTCATCACGACCGCGCCGTCCACCATCATCCCGATCCCGATCGCCAGACCCGCCAGTGACATCAGATTGGCCGACAGGCCGGCCTGCTCCATGCAAATGAAAGCGATCAGCATGGCCAGCGGCAGGGCCGAGATCACCACAATGGCGGAGCGAAGTTCGCCGAGGAACAGGAACAGCACGAGCGCGACCAGCAGGGAGCCTTCGATCAGCGCACGCTCCGCGGTAGAAACGGCTTCTTCCACCAGTTCCGTGCGCTCATAGACCGGGTTGATGGCGACCCCGTCGGGTAGCGCCGATTTGACGATATCGACCTTCTCCTTAACGGCGGAGACCACGTCGTCGGCGTTGGTGCCGATACGTGCCAGCGCCATGCCCAGTACCACTTCCTTGCCATCGCGCGTGACCGCGCCAAAGCGCAGGGCCGGGGCCTGCTTGACGGTGGCTACGTCGCGCAGATACACGGGGGTGCCGGCGACGGTTTTCAGCATGATATTGCCGATATCCTGCTCATCGGCCACCAGGCCCAGGCCGCGTACCAGATACTGCTCGGGACCAAGATTGACGTACTGCCCGCCCACCTGGCGGTTGTTCGACTCGATGACCTCCATGACATCCTTGTAGCCGAGGTCGTACTTGATCAGCTTCAACGGGTCGATCACGACCTGGAACTGGCGCTCTTGTCCGCCCCAGGACATCACATCGTCCACCCCCGGCGCGGTGCGCAGGATCAGCCGCACCGTCCAGTCCTGGATAGTGCGCAGGTCCATGTCCGAAATCTCTTGCTCCAATTGCTCGTCGGCGCGTTCGACGGTGTACCAGAACACTTGCCCCAGGCCGGAACTATTGGGCCCCATCTCGGGCTGGCCGTACTCGGACGGCATACGGTTTGACACTTCCTGGAGACGTTCGAGCACCAGCCGGCGCGCGAAGTAAATATCTACGTCGTCCTCGAAGTAAACGGAAACATAAGACAGCCCAAACAGGCTGACCGAGCGGATGTCGGTTACCCCGGGCAGACCTGCCATTCCGGATTCCACCGGAAAGGTCAGTAGCTGCTCGACGTCTTCGGCGGCCAGGCCGGGGGATTCGGTATAGATGTTGACCTGTACCGGGGTGACATCCGGAAAGGCGTCGATGGGGATGTTGTTGACCGCGCGCACCCCGAGGTACCCGAGGACCAGAAACGCGATAATCACCAGAAATTTGTAATGCAGCGACGCTTCGACCAGTTTATTCAGCATGGGGATGATTCTCTGTCTATTAGTCGCTGTCGCCAATCTGCGATTTCAGCGCCATTGATTTGAGTAGGAACGCACCTTGGGTGACGATTTGGTCCTGCCGGGTGAGGCCGCTTTTGATCTCGGTCCAGCCGCCACGGGTCGCGCCGGTGACGACCGGCCGCGGCTCGAATTCGTCGCCGTTGAGCGTGAACACCGTTTGCGCGCCATTCATCAACACCAGCGCGTCCGTGGGCACGGCCAGCGCGGCGTCCTCGCCTGCGGTTTGCAGTTCCACGTCCACATATTCGCCGGCGGCGAAGGTGGTGGCGCCGGGTTCAAATTCGATACGCACGGCGCGGGTGCGGGTGTCGGTGTCCAGGCTGTAATGCAGTTGTACGATGCGGCCGTCGATCCACTCACGGCCGTCGCGGCTCACCCGTGCCGGCGCGCCCACCGCCAGTCTGGCGACCACCGCGGGGTCGAGCTGCGCCTGCACCCAGGGCGCACTGGTGTCCGTGACCTCGAACAGTACATGGCCGGGCTCTACATACTCGCCGCGCACAAAATCATCGCGAATAACCCGCCCGTCCTGGGGCGAGAACAGCTCGAATTCGCCGGTGGCGCGCGAGGCATCCGCGCCTTGCAGCAGCGCGTTGATCTGTGTCTTGTTCATACCGTAGGCCCGCAGTGCGGCATACGCGCGCTGGCGCGCCACCTGGGCCTCGACATATCGCCGGTCGGACACCACCTGCTTGCCGAGTTGTTTCACCCTCTGCCACTCGCGGTCGGTTTCGATCAGGTCGGCCTGGGCGACCCCGACCTCTACGCTGGTCAGGGTGACCAGGGGCTGCCCCTGCTTGACCTCATCCCCCAGGCGCGCGTGCCGGGCCGCGACCTGCGCGCTGACGCGCGGGGTGATTTGCGCCGACTGATACGCATTGATGCGCACTTCGCCCGGCGCGGTAATGCTTCCGGTGAGCGCGCGCCGGCCTACCGCTGCCGTTTCAATGCCCTGTTCCTGCCGCTGCGCGGGGCTCATGCGCAAGGGCTGTTCCTCCACATGCTCCGCGTCCGATTCGCTATCCGCGAATACGCTGCTAATGGGCAGCAACAATGCGCCGGCCCATGCCGCTATGATCCATTTGTTCATGTACTTTGACTCCATAGTAATTGGTAAGGGATGCGCGCTAGGGTTTGCGGGTCAGCCAGTCATCGACCTCGCCGCTGGCCACCAGCCAGTCGGCCCAGGCGTCCCACAGCCGGTTCTGGATTTTCAGCGCGACGGCCCGTGTTTCCAGCGTCTGGTTAAGCTGCACCAGGTAATCGGCGGTGCTCATCTCGCCGTATTTCCAGATGCGATCGAGCTGCGAAACCTGGCTGCTCAGACTCGGCCGGCCGCTGCGCTGCCAGGCCTGCCATGCCGCATGGCTCAGCCGGTAGCGCTCGGCGGCCGAGAGCAGGCGCGCCCTGGCGCGGCGAAACGCCTCATGTTTGGTTTGTTCGGCCTCGGCCAATTCCGCGCTCGCGGTATCCACTTCGGCGGCAAAACTGTTGCGCACGAACAGGGGAACACTCAGGTTCAGGCCGACCACGCCGAAGCTGCCGTCTTCGCCGTTGCGAAACGTGCGTTCCTGACCCACGGTAGCGCCCACGGTGGGGTCCGGACGGCGCTCACGCCGGCGCAATTCCACCCGCGCCCGGGCGGCAGCACTGCGCGCCTGAAGTGCACGTATTTGCGGCAGCGCGGTAAGCAGGGCTTGCGCGTTAAAATCAACGGGCGCGGGGATGTCCGCCGGCAACTCAGGCCAGTCCTGAACCGCCTGACCGGTCACCGCCGCCAGATTTTGGCCGGCCTGCGCCAGATCGGTGGCCGCCAACGACAATTCCAGGTCCGCCTGGGTGCGGGCGAGACTCGCGAGGTCCAGTTCGATCTGGCTCAGATCGCCGGCGCGGCGGCGCTTTTGGCTGAGATCGGAGAAATCCGTCATCAGGCGCGCGCGCTCCTGCGCGAGGGCCTGCGCCGCCTCGGCGGTGTGGTAGTCAGCCAAGCCGCTAAGCAGTTCACCGGTGAGCTCCTGACGTCTGACGATATATTCAGCGCGCGCAACCTGTAGCTCGGCGCTGGCAATGTTGGTGTTGGCACCGCGTTTGTCAGACCAATCCAGGGCCTGTTCCAGGCCCACGGTTCCCAATCGGGATTCCGACTGTTCCGCTTCAATTTGCAGTTGCGGGTTGTAGATCGGCCGATCCGCGGCGGCAACCCGACCCCCGGCGGCCTCAATCTCGGCGCGCGCGGCAAGAATACCGGGGTTGGTTTCCAGGGTTGTTTGAATAAACCCTCGTAAAACCGGGCTCGTGGCTTCGGTTTTCGGCGAGGTCTGGGCAAGCGCGAGGTTTACCGACGCAGCGGCAATAGCCGCCGCCAGGAAGACACGCGACACGCGCCGCAAAAAAATGGTTGACATGAAAATTCAGCCTCCAGGCAAGGATCAAAGAAACAACAGCCCACGGCGCGCAGGCTGCATCGTCAGATCACAGCTGGAGACTAAATATTAGGGGGGAAGGGGGGTGCGTCGGCCGCGCGTGTGCGGAAAACGGTGGCCGCGGCGATGTTGAACGCGACGGTGGGCGTCGGCGCCAGGTTTTGGATATGGGGGGTCAAGGCCGAGCAGCAGGTGCTGCCGTGGCAGCATAGGTCGTAGCAAAAATTGGTTTGTTCGGGGACGGCCGATTCCTGCGTGTCGCACACTAAAGCTCGTGGACTCGTTGTATGCGCTGCGGAGGTCTGCTGGCTTGTCGAGGTAGCGAAGCCTTGGTCAATATCAGCCGCCCACGCCAAATTGCCGGTGATTACCAGCAGGGTGAGTATTTGGCAGATCAGGGTACGCATCGGAGCGCTAGGGTAGAAGATATGCAATTCGCGGACAAGTTAGTGCACTACGCCCACCGCGGTTCTCCCGGCCGATTGGAAGCGAGACCGTCGCCATTCATCGCGGCAAGAATCCGGCAGTCCGCGGCGCTTCCCCCGGAACAAGCGCCCACCAACTGCTTCAGTGCGGCTTGAAGCGATCTGAGTTCGCGCATACGTTTTTCTGTCTCGCGGAGCTGGGCACAGGCCAAGGCGCGCACCTGCTCGCAGTCGGCGTCGGGCGCGTCGCTGAGCGTCAGCATCTCGCCGATGCCGGACAGGCCGAAGCCCATGGCTCGCGCCGCGCGGATGAAGTGCGCACGTTGCAGGCCGGCCGCGTCGTACAGGCGTTGGCCGCCCGCCGTATGGTCGGCGGGCTGCAACAGTCCAAGCGCTTGATAATGCCGCAGCGATTGTACGGAGCAGCCGCAGCGGCGGGCGGTTTCGCCAATAGTTAAATACATGATGATTGCCGGTTGAACCTATAACGATTGTAGCGATTAAGCTATTGGTTTTCATGCGCGGAGCCAACATGGCTGACAACAAATCAGATCTCCGGATCAGCGAATTTTCCGTGCCCAAGATGGATTGCCCCTCCGAAGAGGGCATGATCCGCATGGCCCTGGATGGTGTTACCGGCGTGCATGGCCTGGTATTCGATCTGGGCGAGCGGCAGGTCCAGGTGCTACACGATCAGGATGTGGACGAGATCACGCCTAAGCTCGAATCCCTGGGGCTGGGGGCGCGCTTGCTGGGCACCCGCGATGCGGACGACGACGATTTGCAAGCGCTGCAACAAAGCCGCGAGGCGGACGCGGAGGAGTCCGGCACGCTGAAAATACTGCTGGCCATCAACGGCTTCATGTTCTTCGCCGAATTCACGCTGGGCTGGCTGGCGCAATCCACCGGCCTGCTGGCCGATTCGCTGGACATGTTTGCCGATGCCGCGGTGTACGGTGTCGCTCTATACGCGGTGGGCCGCAGCATGCAACTGAAAACCCGCGCCGCGCACCTGGCCGGCTGGCTGCAATTGCTGATGGCCCTGGGCGTGCTCATGGAAGTCGGACGGCGCTTTATATTCGGCAGCGAACCCGTGTCAATGCTGATGATCACCGTGGGTTCAGTCGCACTGGCCGCAAACGTCACCTGTCTGTTTCTCATCTATCGTCACCGCCACGGCGGCTCGCACATGAAGGCGAGCTGGATATTCTCGGCCAACGACGTGATTGCCAATATCGGGTTAATCCTGGCCGCAGTGCTCGTAGCATGGACCGGCTCGCGGTACCCAGATTTGATTATCGGCACCATTATCGGCTTCGTGGTGCTCGACGGCGCCCGGCGTATACTCAAATTGCGGAACTGACCGCCGATGGCCAAGGCCCTGTTGCATCTCGGCCGATCCAGGCCGGGTTCGCTCGCGCCGTGGCTGAGCACTACGGCGGCCGGCGCGGTCCTGCCGCTGGCCTTCGCGCCCTGGTCCTGGTGGTGGCTGGCGCCGTTCTGCGTCGCGGTGCTGTTTCACAACGCCTGGACCGCGTCACCGGGCCGGGCCTTTGCCCTGGGCTACTTGTTCGGTCTGGGTCTGTTCGGGGTCGGGGTATCCTGGATACACGTCAGCATGACGCAGTATGGCGGCGGCGGGCCGGTGACCAGCTTTATCGCCACCGGCGGCCTGATCGCCCTCCTGGCCTTGTTTCCGGCCCTGGCCCTGTGTCTGGCGCGCGGGTTACGGCCGCAAGCCGATGCCTGGGCATTATGGGCATCGCTGCCCGCGGCCTGGCTGGCACTGGAATGGCTGCGCACCTGGCTATTCACCGGTTTTCCCTGGCTGCTGCTCGGCTACAGTCAAACCGATGCGCCACTGGCGGCGGCCCTGGCGCCGGTGACGGGCGTGCTCGGCCTGAGCGCCGTGGTTACCCTGCTGGCCGCAGCCCTGGTCTGGTGCGCCGCCGGACGCGGCTGGCGACGCTGGGCCGTGACCGCCATTGCCGTCGCGGCCCTTGGCGCCGCAACCCATGCCGGGCTGACACGCGACTGGACCCGGCCGGCCGGGCCACCGCTGGAAGTCGCGCTCGTGCAGGGTAATTTCGACCAGGCCGAGAAATGGCGGCCGGAAAATCGCAGCAAAACGCTTGCGCGCTACGCCACGCTGAGCGAGCCGCTGGAACAGGCCGATCTGATCGTCTGGCCGGAGACCGCCATGCCGCTGCTTTATGCAAACCTGCCGACGGCCTACCTGGACAAGCTCACCCGGCGCCTGGATGCGGCCGAGGCCACGTTGATCCTGGGCGCCCCAACCCGCGGCGAGAGCGGACGCATTTTCAATAGCGCCGTCGCCGTAGGCACGTCCGCCGCTTATGCCAAGCGACACCTGGTGCCATTCGGGGAGTATGTGCCCCTGCGCGGGTTGTTCGGCGACCTGCTCGACGTGTTGGGTGCCCCGGAATCCGACTTCGCCCCCGGCGCGCAAGCCACCCTGCTGCCGGTCGCAGAGTACCGTGCCGCCATTGCGATATGCTACGAAATCATCTTCCCCAGCGAGGTCGCCAGTCTGGCAGCCGGCTCGAACTTTATCGTCAACATGAGCAACGACGCCTGGTTCGGCGACAGCATCGGGCCCTGGCAGCACTTGCAGATTGCGCGCATGCGGGCCATGGAAACCCAACGCTATGTGTTACGGGCCACCAATACCGGCGTGACCGCGGTGATCAATGACCGTGGCCGGGTGCGCGCCCAGGCACAGCAATTCGAGGCGGTAAAGCTGGTATCGAACCTGGTGCCGCGCACGGGGCTTACGCCCTATCTTCGATGGCGGGATGCACCGCTACTGATCACGATCACCGTCCTGCTGCTGTTTTTGACGATCCGGCGCGGTGCCGGCCGCCCCTTGCGTTTCACAAAAAAAGCGGTGAAAAGATGACCATGGACAAAAGCGGCAAACCCTATATCCACTCCCTGCGTTATTCGGCCCTGACCGGCCTTTACGATCCGGTGGTGGCCCTGACCACGCGCGAAAAGACCTTCAAGCGCGCACTGCTCGATGCCGCCGGATTGGAGTCTGGCCAGCAGGTGCTCGATGTCGGCTGCGGGACCGGCACGCTCGCCATCGCGGCCATGCGCCGGGTGCCGGGTGCCGTCGCTCAGGATGCACGGTCTTGACGGAGACCCGGCTATTCTGGAGCGGGCGCGGGCCAAGACCGCCCGATCCGGGCTCGAGATTGTCTACACCGAGGGCATGTCCTATGACCTGCCGTATCCCGACGGTCGCTTCGACCGGGTATTGTCGAGCCTGTTCTTCCACCATCTGACACTGGAAGACAAGCTGCGCAGCTTTCGCGAAATCCATCGGGTGACTCGGAATGGCGGCGCCTTGTACGTTGCGGATTGGGGCGCGCCGCAGAATGGGCTGATGCGCCTGGCCTTTTTCGGCATTCAATTGCTGGACGGCTTCGAGACCACCCGGCCCAATGTGCAGGGCAAGTTGCCGGAGTTGATGCAGCAAGCCGGTTTCGAGCGGGTGCGGGTGATCCGAAACATCCCCACCCTGTTCGGCACCATGGCGATCTATGCAGCCCATAAAGGCTAACCCAGTCCGCGATGCCTGAAACCAACGACACCCCGCGCTTGCAGCGCATCGACGCCGCGACCCTGGCACAACGGCTGGCCGGGCCGCAGCCGCCGCTGCTGCTGGATGTGCGCCGGCGCGCTGCGTTCGAGAGCAAGCCGCGCGGCATCGAGACAGCGCTGCCATTGTTGCTGGACGCCGATCCCCCGCGGATTCCGGACCGCCCACGCGCCACGCCCATCGTGGTGTACTGCCTGTGCAGTGGCGAGGCGTCGAGCACACGCGCCGCCCTGTGGCTGCTGGCCGCCGGCTACGAACATGTGGCCGTGCTCGACGGTGGCCTGCCGCAGTGGGAAGCGCAAAACCGTCCGCTGGCCGCCCTGGATTGGACGCGCGAGACCGGCCGTTGGATGAATATCCCTAAAACCGGCAATGCGGCCGCCATTGATGCGCCGCTACTCGCCGAAGCCGCCTTTCTATTCGGCCAGGCCTTGCCCTTGCGGCGCGACATGGCGGTGTTGTTCGTGGACATGGTCGACTCGACGCGGTTGCTGCTGCGCCACGACGCCACCTAAGTACTGCGGCGGGTGCAAGCCTTCATGGCCATCGTGGTCGACGTGGCGGCGCATCACTGCGGCGACGTGCACGACTTCGAAGGCGACGGCGCCATGCTTTACTTCGCCGGCCCCGGCGAAGCGCTGCCCGCGGCTTTTGCCTTGCGGGCGGCGCTGGCTGAGTACCGGATCGAGCAGCCATCGCTGCCGCAGGCCCGTTTCTCGGTGGACGCCGGGCCCCTGGTCATCGGCCACATCGGCACCCGATTCCGGCGCGGCCTGTCCTTTATCGGCCCCAGCATTAACCGCGCCGCCCGCATCCTGCCGCTGGCGCCGGCCGACGGCATTATCGTCACGCAAGGCGTATTGGAGCACGCGCGGCGCAGCGATCCGGATCTGCATGCCGAATTTGTCGAATTGCGTGACCGGCAGCAACTGAAGGGTTTTGGCCGACAATCAGTTCGTTTGTGGGTGGCTCAATCGGGCCGGGGTTAACACGAAAATAAGCCTATGCTAATTTAATTAGTATGTACTTAACTTGTGTTGGCATCACGTGAAGCAATCGAGCGGGTGGCTGCCCGGATTTTCCCGGCGCAATTTTCTGCGTCTGGGTCTGACCGGATCGATGGGTTCTCTGTTCGGCCTATCGGCGGCGCATGGCCGGGGTGATCACGCCCTGCATACGGGCGGCATGACCACCGTCGGCGAGGTCGATCACCGCCGTAACGGTTTCGACCCGCATGAACTGCTTACCGACTGGGATGGGGGCCGGGTATCCCGGCTACCAGACGGGCGGCGCCTGCGCGAATACGAGATCGTGGCGGAGGATCGCGAGATCGAGATCGCGCCGGGGCTGTTCTTTCCGGCCTGGACCTATGCCGGCCGGGTGCCGGGGCCGACCCTGCGGGCCACCGAGGGCGATGTGGTGCGCATCGTCTTCCGCAATCAAGGCAGCCATCCCCACACCATTCATTTTCACGGCATCCATCCGGCCCGCATGGACGGCGTGCCCGGCGCCGGCGAGGTTTACCCCGGCGGCCAGTTCATCTACGAGTTCGAGGCCCTGCCGTTCGGTTGCCATCTTTACCACTGCCATTCCGTGCCCTTGAAGCGGCATATCCACAAAGGGCTGTACGGGGCCTTCATCGTGGACCCGGACCCGGCGCGGCATCCGGAGCATGCCGAGGCCGCGCGCTCGCGGTTGCTGGGGACCCCGCAAAACGCCCGCTGGCAGGAAATGGTGATGGTGATGAACGGTTTCGACACCAATTTCGACGAGGAAAACGAGGTCTACGCGGTCAATACGGTGGCCCATGCCTATAACCAGCGCCCGATCCGGATCGAGCGGGCCCGGCCGATTCGCGTGTATCTGATCAACGTGACCGAGTTCGACCCGATCAACTCCTTCCACGTGCACGCCAATTTCTTCGACTATTACGACCACGGCACCACGCTGACGCCCACTCTGCGCACGGTGGATACCGTCATGCAGTGCCAGGCCCAGCGCGGCATCCTCGAGATGAGCTTTGCCGATCACGAGCCGGGGCTATACATGTTCCATGCCCACCAGAGCGAGTTCGTGGAGCTCGGCTGGATGGCGCACTTCGAGGTGGTATGAGCACCGCGCGCTATTGGCTGCACTGGCTGCTGCCGCCGGCCTTGCTGGCGGTGGCCATCTTTGCGCTGTTCAAAGGCGATTGGCTCGTGGAGCTGGGTGGCGCGCCGGCGCCGTTCGAGGACGTCGTGGTCGAGCGGGTGGTGCTCGACGAACAGGGCATCGCCCTGAAATACCGGGTCGACAGCCCCGACCCGGTCACCATCGCCCAGGTCCAAGTGGACGGCGCCTATTGGCAATTCACGCAGCAACCGGAGGGCCCGCTGTCCCGCGGCGAGGCCGCCTGGATCCGGATTCCCTACATGTGGGTCGCCGGCGACGCCCATCACCTGACCCTGGTGAGCTCGACCGGCGCGACCTTCGAGCACAGCGTCGACGTGGCCCAGGCCACGCCCCAGCCGACCCTGGCGAAGTTCGGCGCGTGGACCTGGGTCGGTCTATACGTGGGGCTGTTTCCGGTGGCGCTCGGCATGTTGTGTTATCCGGCGTTGCGCCGCTCGGGCCGTGGGGTTATCGATTTCGCGCTCGCCGTTACCCTGGGGCTGCTCGCTTTCCTGTTCGTGGATACGCTGCTGGAGGCGCTGGAGCAAGCGGAGCGTGCGGCCAGCCTGTTTCAAGGGCCGATGCTGGTACTGCTCGGCGCTGCCGCGGCTTTCTTCGGTCTGCGCGCGGTTTCTCGTGGCGGCGCGGACGGCGTGTCACTGGCCTGGCGCATTGCCCTGGGCATCGGCCTGCACAACCTGGGCGAGGGCTTGGCCATCGGCAGCGCCGTGGCCGCCGGGGAGATCGCCCTGGGCACCTTCCTGGTGCTCGGCTTCACCTTGCACAATGTCACCGAAGGCATCGGCATCGCCGCGCCACTGACCGAATCGCAGCCAAGATTACCAACTTGGGCAGGTTTGGCGGCCCTGGCCGGGCTACCGGCGGTGGCGGGTTGCTGGATCGGCGCCTACGCTTTTTCGCCGCAGTTTGCGGCCCTATGCCTGGCGCTGGGCGCCGGCGCCATCCTGCAAGTGCTGATCGACGTCGGCCTGTATTTGCACGGTCGCACAGCCTCGGCGCAGGGCCTGACCGGCCAGCCGCTGCTGGCGGGCGGCCTGCTGACTGGGATGGCCCTTATGTTCGCGACCGCGCTGCTAGTATCCGGGTAGTTTGTATGGGCAAGCAAGCTGCACGGCCACCCACTGGAAACCTTGTCTTGGCATCACATCAGTCCATGGCTAATCCGTGCCGGTATTTGTGAACTCTTACCGGTTTGCGTAGTCTGCTCGTGCAATGCGTCAGTTCATGCGCCAATTCCCGCGACAGGCGAACGCCGTCCACTGGCTGGTGGCAATCATGCTGGGCGTGAGCGCCCTCGCCTGGGCCTGGCACGTGGATATGCCGGTTTCGGCCGATGAAACCGTGCAGGTAGCCGACAGCCATGCGCATAGCGATAGCGGCGACCTCGTGGATCGCTGCGATCACTGCTGCCACGCCGGCGCCCATCTGGTGGCGCTGACTTCCACTAGCATCAGCCCGGCTTTTGATTCGACCTCGTCTTATACGCTGGCCACCGCCCCAGCGCTGACGCCGCCCCAAACCGACCCACCCTTCATACCGCCTATAGCCTGAGTTCCTTCGCTCATAACCCGAAGTGGGTAGTAGTTCGTACCAGTTCCCGAACTCCCCAAATCGTCGTAAATCGTTGTTATTTATAGCGTTACGACCGAATTACCAAAGCAGCGTTTGACCGGTCAACACCGACTGACGCCGATTTCGTGAAATAAAATGGGACACTGACCGTACGGTCAGGCGCGACCTTCGGTCCGGTCAAACCGGCGTGGATTATTGACCGGTCAAACTCATACGTTTGTCTACATTGGATCGCGGATGTGGCTGCCGGAGACATTTCTTGTCAGGGGGACGCGAGCCGAAAAAGAAGCATGCGGTAGGAGGCCCCATAGCCGTTCATGACAATAATCGTGCTTGGCTCGTTGTGAATCCCTAAATGATTAAAGGGTCCGCGACCCCTCCTTGGCGGCTCGGCGGCTCGGCGGCTCGGCGGCGTCGATAGGATTAAATATGTCACCAGGTGCTATAATAAATTCGTCAACAATAAGCGTCACTGGATGCGGATATACGAGACCAAATGGTTTGCCCGTTGGGCTAAAGGTCAGCCGTTGAGTGATGCGGCGCTGGCGGCGGCGATTGAGGAGATGGAACGCGGTCTGGTTGATGCCGACCTTGGCGGCCTCCTGTTCAAGAAGCGTGTTGGCCACTCTGGGAAAGGCAAGAGCGGCGGCACGCGCGCACTGGTCGCTTGGCGTAGCCGGAATAGGGCGGTGCTCATCTATGGCTTTGCCAAGAACCAACGCGACAATATAAGTGCGAGGGAACTGAAAGCGCTAAAGCTATTGGCGCGTGAATTTATGGGCTACGAGGAAAAGCAACTCAAGCGCTTGGTGCGGGCGGATGAGCTACTGGAGGTAGAAGACGATGAGTGATTCCATATTGGATGTAGTCCACGAGACGGCCAAAGGCCTGCGTCAAGCGGGCAGCATGGATATGATGACCATGCGCCAGTTCGATGCGCTCTGCCTGCCGCCCGTTAAAACCTATACCGCGGCTCAGATCAAGCGTATGCGGGCCAAGAACAAGGCGAGCCAGGCGGTGTTCGCGGCCTATTTGAATACCAGCCTCTCAACGGTGCAGAAGTGGGAGCGGGGCGAGAAGCATCCGAATGGGCCCTCGCTCAAGCTGCTGAATATCGTTGATCGCAAGGGGATTGATGCGTTGGCATAATCCATACGACCTAATGGCGAATGCGGGTCCGCGATCTTCCCCCCGCTAATCTTTGCGACACACGATACCTCCCGCACGCTCACCGCGGGTGATTACCTTTCTTCCGTTGCTCCATTGTCTCAAGATTAGGAGCCTCCGGGTTTCTCGGGGGCGATTCAGAGGGTTTTGCCGCTGGTACGATGTGGTGCAAGATACCCGATAGATGGGCCTGTCCTTCCTGCGCCGTTCGGGAAAAGCCCGACTTTGTACCCGTGTGGGAAGGTCCCCGGGCTAAGTAGGCGTTCGGGGGCTGCTGGAAAAGGTCGTCCTGACCTTTCTCAGGGTCGGCCGACGAAAACTCGGTTTTCACCGGCCTCCCAAAATGAAACACTTGTCATGCATGATTTTTACAGTACATTCCTGTATCGCATGTGGGCTGCCTAAATACGCTTTTTCTGAGACGCCTTCACCCGGCGTCCACGAAAGTTCAAAACGGCACTATGAGGCACTAGTATTTATCGCGAACGTCGTGCATTCCAGCCCGCGGACGTTCTGCCATTCGAGTCAAAGTGCCTATGGGGCGTCGGGGGCCTGTTTCCGGTGGTCCTGCTGAGCTGCCGCGCCCCTGCGATACTGCTCTGGCGTAACGTCAAACCAGCGCTTGAATGCTCGCCGGAAGTTTGCGCTATCGTGATAGTTGAGTAGCGCGGCGATTGCCTCGTTCGAAAGCCGGGTCTTGCTCAAGTAGCCGGCTGCTTGAGCGGACAGGATTTGCTCGCGGATCTTTCGAAAGCAGCTGCCTTCTTTTTTGAGTTTCCGCGCCAACGTACGCTTGCTCATGAAAAGAGTGGCCGCCGCTTCTTCTTCACTCAGTGTCCCGGGTGGATGCGACAGCATTATTCGTTTCAGGCGGTTCTGATAGCTGGGCTTGAGTGTCTGCAGCTGGACAAGCATGGCTTCGCATTGTTCCAGAGCCAGGCGATAGTTCTCATGATTCGCGGACGCGTTGGGTTCACGACATAGCGCCATCGGCAGCTTGAGCTTGAGGCTGCTACAGTCGAAATGAACCTGTCCGGGCAGGTATTCCGGATAAACCCTGTGGTACTCGGGTGCAGGATGGGCAAAGAGTGTCTCGGCCTCAGACAACGGGCGTCCCACTACGAATTCCCCGATTTCGAACAGTGCCTTCACGGTTGTTTCGGCCAGGCACCGGCTGAGCTCTGCGTCCAGCGATAGCTCGAAACCAAGCAAACATTCCAGCCAGTTGTCGGCTTGCCGTAATTCAAGCCGGACAAAGCTGGCGCGGGTCGGCAGAAATTTGTGAATGGCTTGTAGCGCGGTCAGCAGGTCCGGGCTGCTATTGGCCAGAAACCCCATTGCCCCGTGCGTCCCTGGCGTCAAGCGCTGTCCCAGTCGCAAACCGAAATCCGGCGTTCGGGACAGATCAAGCGCATTGTGCAGAATGCGTACCTGCTGGGTGTGGGTGAGCAGACTGTCCTCTTTCAGGAAATACGCGGCGTCAATTCCCGTACCCTGAAGCAGTCTGGACAGGCTTCTCGCGTTCAGGCCAAGTTCCCGGGCGATCAACCGCGAATAGTTCGCCGGAATCCCGGCCCCTGTGGCAAGCAACGCCTTTCTACGCCGAGTCATGTGATCTTCACCTGCTGTTTGTGAAGAATTGTCTTTTAATGACCCCCAAAATGTCAAAAAATGACCTGGGTCGACTGGTCTTTGCGTGCCTAGACTTGCAATTGACCGAAACCGAACCCGCAGGACACGGACAGTGGATAAAGTTACCTTTATCGAGCGCAACGATACCGAGCATATAGCGCAGTTCCGGACCGGGATGGCGTTGATGCAAACAGCGGTGGAATACAGGGTACCCGCTATTGACGCCGATTGTGGCGGCTCCTGTGCCTGCGGTACCTGCCACGTCATAGTGAGCGAAGAGCGATTCGGTGAAGCGGGGAAAAACGAACGCCAGATGCTGGAAATGAAGCCGGAGCGGGGGGAAACTTCCCGCCTGGCCCGCCAGGTCGAAACCACCGAAGCCATGGACGACTTGGTCGTTCGTTTGCCCGAATATCAAATGTAATTCCTGGAGGGATTGACATGTCCACGCAATCTGAAGTTATAAGCGGTTTTCAGACCCGCGCCGCCAATGTAGCGGCCAATCTGGTGCCCATGCACTGGCAAATCCGCGCGCTGCGCTTGCTGCTGAAAGGCAAGAAATTGACTTTGGGCGCGCGTTCTGTGCCGGATGTGGTTGAAGCGCCGGTGCCCGATGTGAACACATTGGCCTTGGACGAAATCGACCTCAGCAACCCGTTCCTCTACCGACAGGATAAATGGCGCAGCTATTACAAACGCCTGCGCGACGAGGCGCCGGTGCATTACCAGCAGAACAGCCTGTTTGGTCCCTTCTGGTCGGTAACCCGGTTCGACGACATTATTTACGTCGACAAGAATCACGAGCTTTTCTCCTCCGAACCCGTGATTATTCTGGGTGACACCCCTGAGGGTTTGCCCATGGAAATGTTCATTGCGATGGATCCGCCCAAGCATGACGAGCAGCGGCGCGCGGTGCAGAGCGTGGTGTCGCCGCAGAATCTCAAGGAAATGGAGGACCTGATCCGCTCCCGCACCGAAGAGGTGCTCGATGATCTGCCCCTGAACGAACCGTTCAACTGGGTGCCGAGAGTATCAATTGAACTCACCGGCCGAATGCTGGCCACGTTGCTCGATTTTCCCTACGAAAACCGACACAAGTTGGTGTACTGGTCGGATCGGATAACTGGCACGGCCGAATCCACGGGCGGCGAATACAATAATCCGGACGAGCTATTCGAGGCCGTGGCCGACATGGCCCGTGATTTCACCCAACTGTGGCGCGACAAGCAGGCCCGTCACGCCGCGGGGGAGCCGCGTAGTTTCGACGTAATCAGCCTCTTGCAAGGTAGCGAAGACACCCAGGACATGATTCGCCGACCGATGGAGTTTCTGGGCAATCTCACCCTGCTGATCGTCGGCGGCAATGACACCACGCGCAACTCCATGAGTGGTGGCGTGCTCGCTTTGAACGAATTCCCCGACGAATTTGCAAAGCTCAAGGCCAACCCGGAGCTGATTCCGAATATGGTCTCGGAAATCATCCGCTGGCAAACACCGCTGGCGCACATGCGCCGCGTCGCGACGCAGGACGTGGAAATGCGCGGCAAGACGATCAGGAAGGGCGACCGCGTAGTGATGTGGTACGCCTCCGGCAACCGCGACGAGCGCAAGATCGATAGGCCGGACGAATTCATAATTGACCGGAAAGGCGCCCGTAATCATTTGTCCTTCGGTTTCGGCATCCATCGTTGCATGGGCAACCGGCTGGCTGAAATGCAACTGCGCATTCTCTGGGAGGAGTTGCTCAAGCGTTTCGAGAACATCGAAGTTGTGGGCGAGCCGGAACGGGTACAGTCCAACTTCGTGCGCGGCTATTCCGAACTGATGGTCAAGCTCACCCCCAAGCAGGACTAGCAACCCCCTTGACGCCCGCCGTGACCGACCCGAGTGGAATTTGTACACCGATTAGGTGATCATTCGGTCAATAAGCTAAATTGTGTCCGCTGGCTAAGGCCTTGCGCCATTGGGGGTGGGCTGCGTGCCTGACGTGTTGCCCTCCGAATCAGGATCCGCGCGTGCCGACGCGTACATGATCGGGAGTGCGCGAGGAAGGGCACCAAGGGTGAGCACGATGACCGAACACCGATCCGTTGATGCACTTGTCATAGGGGCGGGCTTTGCCGGCCTGTACCTTATGTACCGGCTGCGCGACCTGCTGGGTCTGGAGGTAATTGGCGTTGACGCCGCCAGCGACGTCGGCGGTACCTGGTACTGGAACCGCTATCCCGGCGCGCGTTCGGACACAGAGAGCCAGGTGTACTGCTACTCGTTCAGCAAGGCGTTGCTGCGCGAATGGCGCTGGAGCGATCGCTACCCGCGACAGCCCGAGATCCTGAGATACCTGAACTTTGTTGCCGATCAGTTCGATCTGAAACGCAGCTTCATTTTCGGCGAGCGCGTAATCGCCGCTCACTACGACGACGATGCCGGCCGCTGGCAGGTTACAACCGACCAGGGTCGTCGCATCGACTGCCGCTATCTGCTCGCGGGAGTGGGTCTGCTTTCGGCCGCCAACCTGCCGGCGATTCCGGGGCGCGAGTCGTTTGGCGGAGAGCAGTACCACACGGGCAACTGGCCGCGGCAGGGCGTAGGCTTTGCCGGCAAGCGGGTGGGGGTCATCGGCACCGGGTCCACCGGGGTGCAGCTCATTAGTGAAATCGCCGGCCAGGTCGAACACCTGACAGTCTTCCAGCGTTCGCCCCAGTACAGCGTACCGGCGCGTCACGGGCCCCTGGCGGAGGAAACCCAGGCGCAAATCCAGCAAAACTACGACCAGATATGGGCGCGGGTACGCAGCTCGGGGGTGGCTTTCGATTTTCCGGAGGCAACGGTATCGGCGCTATCAGTTGATGAGGCTGCGCGCCAGGCTGAATTCGAGCGTGGCTGGCAGGAGGGTGGCGGGTTTCGCTTCATGTTCGGGTGTTTCAACGATATCGCCACGGACCCGCGTGCCAACGAAATGGCCGCCGAGTTCATCCGCGGCAAGATTCGCGAAATCGTCAAGGACCCGCGGATCGCGCAAAAGCTGCTGCCCGATGACCTCTATGCCAAACGGCCGCTGTGCGACCCCGGCTATTACCAGGTCTATAACCGCGATAATGTGGAACTCGTCGATGTACGGGCCGAACCCATCGAGACCATCACCCACGGCGGCGTGCGGACTCGTGCGGGCGAATACCCCCTGGATATGCTCGTATTCGCCACCGGTTTCGATGCGGTCACGGGCAATTACACCCGCATGGATATTCGCGGACGCGGGGGGCAACTGCTGGCCGATGTGTGGGCCGACGGGCCGACCAGCTATGCGGGCATGGCCAATCATGGCTTTCCTAACCTGTTCATGGTGGAGGGCCCGAACGGCCCGTTTACCAACCTGCCGCCGACCATAGAAACGCAGGTGGAATGGATCAGCGGGCTTATCGCTCATGGCCTGCGCGAAGACAGGCCCATTCTGGAAGCCCGAGCCGAAGCCGAGTCCCGATGGCTGTCGACATGCCGGGAGATTGCGGATCAAACCCTGTTCCCTCAGGCGGACTCCTGGATTTTCGGCAGCAACGTGCCGGGCAAGGCCCGCGCGGTGATGTTCTACCTGGGCGGTCTGGGGCCGTACCGCCAACTACTGGGCGAACAGCGCCGCCAGGGGTACCCCGCAATCCGGCAATCCGGCTTGTCGGCGGCGGCGCGGGCCGCGGATTCGGAATGATCCGGTTCGGCCTGTCGGCTTCCGTATCCGGATCAGCGACCCAGGCCGGGAATCAGCATGGAATGGATGGATTCCTCGCCGGGAATTTCGCGTGCCAGGGTCCGGATGCCCAGCTCCGCGTCCTCGAGGTCGAAGTCGTGGGTATGCATGTTTTGCAGGGGCAGGCGGCGCGACTCGATCAGGCTGATGGCGCTGCGATAGCCGGAAGAGGTCACACCAATGGCCCCCTTCACCTGGATTTCCTTGAGCACGATATGGTCGGAGATAAAATCCGGGATGGGCTTGAAGCCCTTCACCCCGGCCAGCACGATGGTGCCGCCTCGGCGAACGGCCTGCACGGCGTCTGTAATGGGCTGGGTGGAGTAGGAGGTTACTTCCACCACCACGTCGACACCGCGGCCGTCGGTGATCTCGTTGACCCGTTCGAGCAGGTTTTCGTTTTCCACGTCGACAACATGGTCAGCCCCGTAGAGCCTGGCCAGTTCCAGTTTTTTCTCGTCGGCGGCCAGGCCGGTCACGATAATGTTCGCCGCGCCGGCTTCGCGGGCCGCGATGACGCTCGCCAGGCCCCGTTGCCCCGGCCCCATGATCAGCACGCTGTCGCCCACGGTGGTGCCCGGCATTTCCACGGCCCAGCGGAATCCCGCGCCAAGGGGATTGAACATCACGGCAAGTTCCGGTGGCAGGCTCTTGTCGACCTTGTGCACGACCGCGTTGGGGGCGACCACCATGTATTCGGCGTAAGCGCCCCACAGGCCGTGCGCCTGGCTGGTGAGGATATAGGAATAAATCTGACGGTCCGGGCACAGGTGGTAATGGCCGCCGTAACAGGTGCTGCAGCAGTGGCAGGCGAGCATGGTCTCCACCGCCACGCGGTCGCCCACATCCACTTTCCAGCGGGCCGCCGCCCGGTCGCCGATGGCTTCTATGATGCCCAGCGGTTCGTGACCGGGGATGACCGGCATGGGCATTTGCAGCACCCCCGCATATTGCTCGTAATCGCTGCCGCACAGGCCGCAGGCTTCGATACGCAAGATTGCGATGTCATCGGCCAGTTGCGGCATGGGAAATTCATGAGCTTCCAGCTTGCGCGGGGCGGTCTGAACCATGGCGAGGGTCTTACTGGGCAACATGTGAGGCTCCTTTTGAGTCGTATACCTTCCAGGCGGAATGACCAGGCCTGGGTGAAATCGGAAAAACCAAGGAGGATGAACAATGGCAACCGAAGAGCAGCCGCGGATCGAGATGCTTCCGCAGGCGAGCGCGGCGCAAATAGCCGCCGAGCACGGGATGATGGAAGAGCTGGCACCGCTGAGCGTTTTTCGCATCCTGCTGCACCACCCCGACCTGGCGAACCAGCTGCAAGGCACGCTCAAGCAGTTGCTTTTCGAGGGCAACCGGCTGGATGCGCGTCTGCGCGAGCTCATCATCATGCGCATTGGCTGGGTCACCGGATCCGTTTACGAATGGACTCAGCACTGGCGATTGTCCATGGATCTGGAAATCCCCGAAGCCGACCTGATCGCCGTGCGCGACTGGCGCAGTGATAAGGCCACACTTTCCGACCAGGACCGCGACATTCTCCAGGCGGTGGACGAAACCCTGGAAGCGGGCAAGATTTCCGATGCCACCTGGTCGCGCTGTGCCGCATTTCTGACCACGCCGGAAGAGCGTATAGAGCTGGTGGTTGCGATCGGTAACTGGACCATGTTTTCCCAGTTGCTGCGCAGCTTGCAGGTGCCCCTGGAGGACGGCGTGGCCGCCTGGCCGCCCGACGGTCGTGCGCCGGCCAGCGCAGCGGGCTAGCCCGCGGTTGCCGCCAGCAACATTTATCCGGTATCCCCTCCAAGCGAGAGACGAAGTATGAGCCCCGAGAGACTGCCCCCCTTCAATGAGAAAATTGCCAGGCATTTCGTGGAGATGAGCAACAGCATGGCCGGCCTGCCGGAATACCTGGGCATCAGGCTGATCGGCATGGAGCCCGGCCGGGCGGAAGCCGAATTGCGAGTGGAAGAAAAGCTGATTACCGCCATGGGCAATATGCACGGCGGGGTGCTTTCGGCCTTCTCCGATCACCTGCTGGCCTGCGTTTGCTATCCGCACATGGAGGAGGGCGCCTGGGCGGCCACCACGGAGTTCAAGGTCAACCTCTTGGCGCCGGTGACCGGCGGCACGCTGCGGGCCAGTGCAACGCTCGTCAGCATGAGCAAGACCACGGCGGTCGTGCGTATCGATGTGGAAAACGACGGTCGGCCCTGCAGCGCGGCGCAGGGTACGGTGACCCTGATGCGACCGCGGGCGAAGCCGCGGTCCTAGATCCCAGCCCTCTATTCGCTGCCCTCCAGCAGATTCATATCCTTGGCGGCCGCAATGGCCGCCACGCGGTTTTTCACGCCGAGCTTGGCGTAAATGTTGGTCAGGTGCCATTTAAGCGTGCCTTCGGTAATAAACAGGGCATCGGCGAGTTGCTTGTTGCCTGGGCCGGTCTGCATGCGGGCAAGAATCTGGCGTTCTCGCGCGGTGAGTTGTTTTTGGCGATCTTCGCTGTCGGACGCCGGCTGGCAGCTTGAGCCACAGTTGCCCAGCGCGTTGAGCAGCCGCTGCGCGTACTCGATACCGGGGCCGTTGGTGGATGATTCGGACTTGTCACGCAGGTAGGTCGTCAGCAGGGGCTGTAAGCGCTTGCCTTCGTCGAGCAGGGTGCGCTGGTAGCCTTCGGCCAGGGCAATATCCAGTGCGTCTTGCAGGCAATCCAGGGCATGCGGTGACTCGTCAGCGTACAGAGCCATGGCGCGCAGCAGCAGTATCTCTGTCTGTTTTCGCTTCTGTCCGCTTGCCCGCGCGTGGGCAAGCGCCTCGTCGGTGAGTTCGATAGCCGCTGGGGCATTGTTTCGCGACAGGGCAATGCGTGCGTGGATGCGATTTGCCTTATCCTCCAGCACCCTGTGCCAGGGTTCGTGTACGGCAGGCCCTGACGAGAGTTGTTGCAATTCCTCCCACTGCCCGCTGGCCTGGTCGTTTTCTTCCGAGCGAAGCAGCAGGTTCACGCGTTCGGCGCCAAGGCAAATGGCCACCCGTGGCAGACCACGAACCCGGCCCGCGGCTTCGCCCTCGGCCAGCGTCTGCAGGGCTTCCAGGGAGTCGCCGGCCGCGAATTGCAGGCGCGCCAGTGTTACGTAGCCGACAATAATCGGGTCTGTCGAGCTTTGCTCCATCAACGCCGTGAGACCATGTCCCAGCGCGTCCCGCGCTTCGCCAAGCCGGTTGAACTCGTAAAGCAGGCCCGCCCTCATGGCGTGCAACATGGTGGCGGCGGGCGATTCGACACCCAGCGCCGGCGCCAGTTCGTCCAGTGCAAGATCACACTCGTCCAGGGCCTGTCGGTAGCGGCCCTGTTTGACGAGGATGGTCACCGCCAGCATGCAGGCCCAGGACTGCACGTAATGGCCCTGGCATTCTCGGCAGAGCGATTGCGCGGTACGAATGTGCTCGAGCGCGGCCGGAAACTGGCTGAGCGATTTCATGGAAAACGCCAGCAGGACGTGGGCCACCGCGCGGTCGAACGCGCTCGCTTTCGGCCAGTTTGATAGCCACTGTTGCGTGGAGGATACGCAGGCCATCGCCTGATCACTCAGGCCGGCCTTGGCGCATTGCTGCAGCTCGATTCCGGCCTCGATCACCCGCGGCTGGACGGCCGGATTAGTAGACGTTCCCAGCTTGTGCTCCTTCGCCAAATGCGCCTGCAGATTCGCGCGAATGGCATCCGCCTCCTCCCATCGGCGCAGAAAGTTCAGCGACCAGGCCTGGTGGAGACGAATTTCCGGGTGCCGGGCCAACACGTCCGCAGGCAGCTTATTGGTCCAGTACAGGTAAGTATTGTGTTGGCCGTATTGTTGGGCGGTACGTTGCGCATGATCGCCAATCAGTTGGGCGGCCTGGTCGGGATAACCGGCGTTAAGACAGACTTCAATTGCCTTGTCCACATCACCGGTGTCCAGCAGCCATTTGTAGGCACGGGCGTAGGAGGGTGCCAGCAAATCGCCGAACGGGTGTTCCCCGGATTGCAGACGCTTGAGCAACCAGCCCCGGAATAGAGGATGAAGCTTGTATTCCTCCCGCTGGCCCCCCACGCGGGTGATGGGGAGCGCCCGCCGGGCTAGCTCATCCAGCAGCGCTTGTGCCTGCTGGCAACCGGCTACCGCACCGGCAAGGGCTGTGCTGAAAGAGGGGAGCAGCGAGAGTCTGAGCAGGTGCTCGTATATGCGCGGCGGCATCCGGTTTATCACGCTGTCATTCAGATAGTCGGTGATCAGCTGCGAATCGCCCTGAAGCGCACCGAGTAACTGGTCCTGGGCGGCGTCGTCACCGTCCAGCGACAGCGCCACCAGACGTACCGCGGCCGGCCAACCTTGCGTGCGAGTCTGCAACTCTTCGAGAAAGCTCTTGCGCGGCACAATTCCGTGCTGGCGGAGCAAGGCGGCGCTTTCCTCTACCGAAAACGCTAGCTCCGAGATGCCCAATCGATGCAGTCGTCCCTCGAGCAGGGCCGAGCTAACCAGCCCTGCGAGGGGGGTCCGGCTACTGAAGATGCAAGTCAGCCCTTCCGGCTGGGCGTTCAGAATCTGCCGCAGCACGTTCTCTGCGGGCTTCTGCAGCAGCTCGTGTACATCATCAATAACCAAGGCAGAGCGGGGATTGCCAGCCGACAGTTCTGCAAGCAATGCGCGTAGCAGGGGCCCTCGGCCGATCTGCCCCGTGCTGTCAAGCAGGGACATCCTGGCCCGCGCGCCCGAACTGCCCAGGTTTTTGGCCAAATCCATGACCAGCCGGTCGCCCTGATGGTCGTCGGAGCGGGCGTGCAAGGATACGATTTGCCAATCCTGTTTGCGCAACGTGTGCTCCCACTGCGCAATCTGCGTGGATTTGCCGTAGCCGGCCGGCGCGCAAATAACCACGACCTGGCCCCGGCCCTTAAGCATCTGCTTCGGCAGGTTCAGACGCTGTCGCGGTATGTGCCAGCTGCTAGCTTGATCGCTCATGGCCATCTCTCATGACCGAAAGGTCAATAACGGTGCTATTATGCATGAACGCTGTGTTCGAGGCGAGGCCGGCCATGACGGGCGAGCAGTGCCTTGCAGGCTGTCGGAATCCTGAGGTACTGGGGGTAAGCGCCGGATTGCTCCGGCTGGTAATCGTCGCCGGTCCCGAGAAAAACGCTGCCTGGATTCGGACGGATTTTTAAGAGGAATTAACCCAGTGTATTCGCTTCGTCACCGATTCGCGGAATGGGTTCTCGACCACCGCGGGCTTGCCTACGCAATCTTCGGCCTGATAACGGTATTTTTCGCCGCCGGCCTGCCCAATGTGAAGCTCGAAACCGTATTCTCGGAGTTGCTGCCCCGGGATGATCCCTACGTCCAGGTTTTCAAGGAGCACCCCTATTTCGGCAACCCGCTGACCATGCTGGTCATGGTCAAGCGCAAGGACGGGACCATTTACCATCCGGATACGCTGTCCAAGGTATGGACGCTCACGCGGGATATCGACCTGGCCCCGGCGGTGGATCATGACACCGTGATCTCCATTGCCAGCACCAAGGCCCGCTACACCAACGCCACGCCCGCCGGCATTTCCTCGGAGGCGCTGATGGGGGATTCCCCGCCGGCCAACGAGGAAGAAATGGCCGAATTCCGATCGCGCGTGGATAAGGCGCCCAACGTGCGCGCGTTCATGATTTCGCCCGACGGCAGCGCCACCATCATCCAGGCCACCTTCATCGAGCACCTGCTGGATTACGGCGAAACCTTCGAGTTCGTGCAGGCACTGGTGGAGGCCGCGCGCGACGAGAACCATGAAGTTCATCTCGCCGGCCAACCGGCGCTGACTGGCTGGGTTTATCGCTACGAGTGGGAAATGGCCGCCATCTTCGCGCTGACCATACTCGCCCTCGTCGCCGCGCTGGTGTTCTACATGCGCAACCTGGTGGGCGTGCTCACACCCATTATCACCAGCAGCGTGGCCGCCATCTGGGCCTTCGGCCTGGTCGGTTGGCTGGACATTTCGGTGGAACCGCTGCTCATGGTGGTGCCGCTGCTGCTCACGGCGCGCTCGTTCTCGCACAGCGTTCAGTTCACCGAGCGCTTTTACGAGATCTACGCGGAGGTCGGTGAGCGCGTTCAGGCGGCCAAGATCACCATGAAGGTGATGATGATGCCTTCGGTACTGAGCATCGTCACCGACGTGATGGGTATTTCCGTGGTCATGGCCGCGCCCATCCCGGCGATGGTAAAGCACGCCATTTTCTGCGGCATGTGGGCCGTCTGGCTGATTCCCACGGGGGTGGTGCTCATATCGCTGCTGCTGGCCACCCTGCCGCCGCCGCGAAACGTTGACAAGATGGTGCGTGGAGACTCGATGTCCGGGTTTCACAAGGTTCTCTACGGCGCGCTGGACCATGTTGCCGGCCTGGTGACCGGCGGCAAGGCGCGGTTCACGGCGGTATTCGTGGCCGGAGTAGGCCTGGCCGCGTTGGCCACGGCCTCGCAGATCAAGATTGGAAATCCCGTGGAGGGCACCGCCCTGCTTTGGCAGGATTCGGAGTTCAACACGGCCGTGCGCAAGCTTAATGACCACTTCCCCGGCGCCAATACGCTGGAAATCGTCATCCAGGCCAAGGACCCGAACAACCCACGCTGGACGGCCCAGCATCTAAAGGTAATCCAAACGGCGCTGGAGTTACAGCTAATCCTGGAACGGGGCGAGAACCCGCCGCGCGCCACCCTGTCCTTTGCCGATTACGTGATGCAATCGCACCGCATCTTCAATGGCGGCAACCCCAAGTGGCTGATGATCGACCCCACTCAGGAAGCCGCCAGCGGTAGCGCCATGGCCACCATGTTCGGCACCAGCCCGAAAAACCTCAGCCACGTCATGACTTTCGATGCCCAACAGCTCACCGTGTCGGCCTGGTATCCGGACAACAAGCAGGAAACGGTGGATGCGGCGCTGCAAGCCGCCCACGAAGCGGTCGCGCAGGTGGGCGCCGACCACCCGACGTTCACGCTGCGCGTGGCCACGGGCATCATCCCGCTGCAGGAGGCGGTGAACCGGGTGGTCGAACGCTACCACCACGTGGTGGTGCTATTGCTGGACGCCTTTATCCTGATCATGTTCTCTCTGGCCTACCGTTCCTTGGTGGCCGGCCTGATCCTGCTGGTGCCCGTGAACCTGGCGCATTTCGCCATGATCGCCTGCATGCACCTTCTGGGGGTGGGGCTGGACGTGAACTCGATGATCGTGGCCGCCATCGGGCTGGGTGTGGGTATCGACTACGGCATTTACCTGCTCTCGCGCATTTGCGAGGAATACCAGCTCAACGATGGGCAGTGGGACAGCACCATGCGCTCGGCCCTGCGCACCACGGGCAAGGCCATCCTGTTTACGGCCAGCATCATGGCCGTGGGTATCACGCCGCTTTATTTCCTGTCGGGGCTGAAATTCGTGGCCGACATGGGCCTGCTCATCATGGCCATCATGGGCATCAACATGGTCACCGCGCTGCTGGTACTCCCTTTGCTGATTACCCTGATCAAACCGCGCTTTGTTGCCAAGCCCCAAACACTGCTTGGAGAGTCGGTCGATTGGGAAAGCTACGAGAATGTGGCGCCCGGGCGGGCAGTATGAAGATTTTTGGCAGTAATTTTCGACTGCGTGAGGTGGCCAGATCAGCCGGATATGGGTCTCCTGTAAATACCTGACTTTAATCAGGTGACAGCGGCTTGCCCGCAGTGCAAGATTTCCCTTCAACAAAATCGAACTTAGGCCGGCTTTGCCGACGCGCGGCGTGGCCGAGGACACGGAGGAGCATATGCAAGCAAACGCGGAAATCCAGTCAGTAGCGGCGGAGCGAGCGTATTCGGTGCCATTAAGCGAAATCGATGTCAGCGACCCTAAGCTGCATCAGGCCGACGCCATCTGGCCCTATTTTTCCCGGCTGCGGCAGGAGGCGCCTGTGCATTACACGCCGGACAGCGACTTCGGCGCATTCTGGTCCGTGACCCGGTACAAGGACATCATGAATATCGAGATGCAGCCGAAGACGTTCTCCTCGGAGGCGGCCCGTGGCGGCATCACGATAATGGATGGCAATGAAGTCGCTACCCTGCCCATGTTCATTGCAATGGACCCCCCCAAGCACGATGCACAACGGAAAGTGGTCAGTCCCATCGTGGCGCCTCACAACCTCGCCAAGCTCGAGGATTTAATCCGTCAACGTACCGCTGAGAGACTCGACGAACTGCCGTTGAACGAGGAATTCGACTGGGTGCAGGAAGTGTCGATAAACCTGACGACCAAGATGCTTGCCACGCTTTTCGATTTCCCCTACGAGGACCGGCACCTACTCACCCATTGGTCGGATATCGCGACGACACTACCGGGTGCCGGGCTGATCGATAGCGAAGAGGAGCGAATGGTCGAGGTGCAAGCCTGCGCCGAGTACATGACGCGGCTTTGGAACGAGCGTGTTAATTCAGAGCCCGGACCCGATGTATTGTCCATGCTGGCGCACTCGGACAAGACTCGCAACATGTCGCCCGAAGAGTTTCTGGGCAATATGTTCCTGTTGATTGTCGGTGGAAACGATACCACCCGCAACTCGATGAGCGGGGGGCTGTTGGCTCTTAATCAGCACCCCGGGGAGTACGAAAAGCTCGCTGCCAATCCCGAGCTCGTCCAGAGCTCGCTGGTGCCGGAGATAATACGCTGGCAAACGCCGCTGGCTCACATGCGGCGTACCGCCAATACCGACATTGAGTTCGCTGGGGAGAAAATCCGCAAGGGCGACAAGGTCATCATGTGGTACGTGTCCGGTAACCGTGACGAACGGAGCATCGACAGGCCCAACGAGTTCATTGTCGATCGCCAGCGGCCGCGCCAACACCTGTCCTTCGGATTCGGCATCCATCGCTGTGTTGGCAACCGTCTTGCAGAATTGCAGCTGCGTATACTCTGGGAGGAACTGTTGCAGCGCTGGCCCGATCCCATGCAGATCGAGGTGACGGGGCAGCCGCAGCGGATTCTGTCCAATTTCATCAAGGGCTACGAAAGCCTGCCGGTGCGTATAAACGCCTGAAGCCCGGCTGTTCCACCGGGATGCGGGGCCCAAGCCCCGTACCTGGTGGTCCCTTTTATTCGCTACGGAGATGATTCATGAAGATAACGTTTATCGAGTACAACGGTACCGCCATGGAAGTGGAAGCCGCCCAAGACGGCACGCTTAGGGACGTGGCACTGGATAATCTGGTGCCTGGCATCGATGGCGATTGCGGCGGTGATTGCGCGTGCGCGACCTGCCACGTATTTATTGACGATGAATGGCAGGCGAAACTCCCCCCGCTCAGCGACGACGAAGATACGATGCTTGCACTCTGTGATGATCGTACCGAGGCTTCACGGCTGGGTTGCCAGATCAAGCTTGGTCCCGAACTGGATGGCCTCGTCGTGCGCACTCCGGAGGGGCAGCATTAGGTCGGCTTAGCAATCGGCACGACGGCTGAGCAAGGAATTGCAGGAATAGCCTGTCGATGCAGCTACATTCTCGCTGCTCTTTATTCAATCGAATGATAAAGATAATAACGATCGGCTCTTCCGGTAATCGTGTAGGTGGAATCGAGGATCTGCAGGGCTGGTGGACCGTGTGGCAACGCGGTTGGGCGGCTGTAGCGTGGTGGTGAGGCTTGTCATTATGCGCACATGGCTAGCCCCAGAAAGAAGCGTCTTTTAGACGCATACCGGTTTCCGGGCTTTCGGCTCTTCGAGCAGATCAACGGCATTTTTGGTGATCCACACGCGCGTGTGGTCACCTTGGTCCGGCGCTCAAAAAAAAACGATCTGCGGCGTGTGTGGCTGCGCGCATTCGGGTTGGTACGACCGGCGCACCCGGCGGGTTCGCGATATGCCATGTGGGCCGTATCGGATTTTCCTGGAGTTCCGGGTCCGGTGTGTGCGTTGCAAGCGCTGCAAGAAGGTGAAGCGCGAGCGCTTAGATTTTCTGTCGGACAGCCCGTTTTACACGAAACGTTTTGCCTACTACGTGGGTCGGCGCTGTCGCAACGAGACGGTATCGACGGTCGCCAAGGAGCTGCACCTGGACTGGGACAGCGTCAAGGCGTTGGATAACTGGACAAGCAGTACATGAAGGCCCAGCTGGCCAAGGCGGGCACCTCGGGTCCCAAGCGGATTGGCATCGACGAAATCTCGATCAAGAAGCGGCACAGCTATCGCATCGTGTTCAGCGCTCTGGATCCGGGTCGGCCGATCTGGTTCGGCGGCGAAGATCGCTCGGAGGCGAGCATGGCGCAGTTCTATGCCGCGACCTGGGCGAGAAAAAGAGCCGAAAGATTCGCCTGGCCCTGATGGACATGTGGAAGCCGTTTCGCAAACCCACACAGGCCCATTCGCCACAGGCGGCGATTCTTTTCGACAAGTTTCACGTCATGCGCCATCTGGGCGAGGCGCTCGACAAGGTTCGCAAAAGCGAATATGCGCACCTGTCCGGCAAGGATCGTCGATTCATCAAGGGACGGAAGTTCACGCTGTTGTCCAACCGGGAAAATCTGACGCTGGTAGGCCGCCAATCCCTGAAGACTCTGCTTGCGGCCAACAAGCGCTTGAACGTCGCTTACTTGCTCAAGGAATCCTTCGGCTTCGGCCAGCTCTGGAACTACCGAAGCCAAGCCTGGGCCAGGCGCTTCTTCGGGAACTGGCGAGAGTCCCTGAAGTGGAAGCGCCTCAAGCCCTTCGAGAAGTTCGCAGAGATGATTGATCGGCATTGGGATGGAATCGCCGTCTACTGCGAGCCCGAAAACAAAGTCTCGCTTGGCTTCGTAGAAGGACTGAACAACAAGATTCGTGTTATCCAGCGCGGCTCGTACGGGCTACGAGAGGAAGAATACCCGCGGCTCAAAATCCTCACTTGCATGCTGCCTCAGCTATGACATGATCCTGTTTAAGCGGTAATAAGGGCCTGGCAGAACATCGTTCATTTCGAACTTCCGATTTCACCAGGTCCGCATATTTCCAAGCCCATGGTAGTAAATTCAGGTACCAAACCTGTATGGCCGCGAACGCTTCATCGGGCCGCTCTTTCTGCCGTAACGAATGTAAAAAAGCGCCTTGCAATGAATGCAGATAAACACTCGATTTTCCTGATATCAACCGATTTTCTGGATTTCAAGGAACAGAAAGTCCAAGATTTCGTTTCAAGCCATACGAAAGGCGGCAGCGACCGGGAACGTGCGGTGTCTCTGTACTACGCGGTCAGAGACGGATTTCGGTACGACCCATACCGAATCGAAATAAGTACCGAAGGCTTGCGTGCCAGCAGCGTGTTGGACAAGGGTTATGGTTGGTGCGTCACCAAAGCCGTTTTACTGGCCGCGGCATGTCGCGCTATCGGCATACCATCTCGTTTGGGCTACGCCGATGTGCGCAATCACCTGTCGACTGAACGCTTGCGGCAAACGCTCAAAACCGATGTTTTCTACTACCACGGCTATACGGACATCTGGCTTGATGGCGCATGGCGAAAAGCCACCCCCGCCTTCAATATCGAATTGTGCGACAGGTTTGGCCTACACCCGCTAGATTTCGATGGTCGTAATGATTCGATCTATCATCCGTTCGACAAATCCGGTCAACGCCACATGGAATACATCCATTTTCACGGTGAATGCGCGGATGTTCCACTGCAGAAAATACGGGATACTTTTGATCGGGAATATCCGGGTGTGCTCAATACCTTGAGCGCCGCGGACTTCCAGAGCGATGTACTGAGTGAACCCGTGCCCTGACGCCAGTACATTCTTAATCCGTTCCTGGTAATTGTCAGAATTTCAGGGTCGGTGGGAATAAGCGCCAAACACCTGTGAGGCCACCCGCCGCCGATAGGCATAGAAGGCACGATTGGCCTGTATTCTATCTTTCCGCATTGCAGCGAAGGCATGCGCGGCCTGGCTGTTGCCATGGACCACCACCAAGGTCACGTAGCGGTCAAGGCGTGGGGTTTTTGCGGCAACAGCGTGCCGTTTCTCGGGTCGGCATACGTTCACATCACTGTGGGTCACGGTACGGGCCAGGATATTGTCGATCCCGGGCAGTGCCCCGCGCAATTTTATCGGGGTGGTGGCCGTGCCATCGACTCGAATCCGCACCGTCCAGCGAGGGGTCTGCGTTACGGAACAGCCCTGGTTCCCTTGAATGGGTTCCCTCATCGGTGCTTTACCGTGGATAGGCCCAATCCGGGCTTGTAGCCACGGTATGTCCGTGCGTGCTGTAATCCAGTAAAGTACGTATACGCTCTACGCAACAAATTGCTAGCATTCAGTCGGAGCGCCGCGAGTTCTTGTTGGCATAAGAGGAGGCAAGGGGCAGATGAAAATAGAACAGGGACAGGTCGCAGTCGTGACGGGCGCGGGCAGTGGCATTGGTCAGGCCACGGCGGTGCTTCTCGCCAGCCGGGGCGTGGTCGTGGCCTTGGCGGATATCAATGAATCCGGTATGGCGGAGACGGCGCGGCGAATCGCAAAGACAGGCAGCCACAGTAGTCAGCACGTGGTCGACGTGGGCAATCGCAAGCAGATGGAAGCTTTCGCCCGGTCGGTGGAAAGCGCGCATCAACGCGTCGATATCGTTATCAATAACGCGGGCATAGGCATCCTGGAGGATTTCGTGGACAACAGCCTGGACGAGTTCCAGAAAGTTGTGGATGTCAACCTCTGGGGCGTGGTGTACGGCGCCAAGCTGTTCCTGCCGTTGATGCGCCGGCAGGGCAGCGGTCACATCGTCAACATCTCCAGCCTGGCCGGCATTATTTCCACACCCGGCATGGTGTCCTACGGCACGACCAAATACGCCGTTCGGGGTTTTTCGGAATCGCTGCGCATCGAACTGGCGGAATATGGCATTGGAGTGACTTCGGTACACCCGGGCCTGATCGGCACCAACATTCTCAAGGTGAACCGGAGCGCCGACGCTCGCTTGCACGAAAGGCTCATCGAATGGTTCGATCGCTGGGGCCGGCCCCCGGAGCTGGTGGCGCGCAAGCTCGTGCGGGGCATCGAGCGCAACCGCATGCGCGTTCTGGTTACCCCGGAAACCTATGTCATGGATTTTGCCAAGCGCATGGTGCCGGCGACAGCCGAACGCCTGAGCGGCTTCGTGCTGGAACGCATCAAGTTGGCCGGCAATCCCGATTATCGCGCCGACCGCGAAAAGCGGCGCACGGCGCAGCGCCCTGACCCTGCCGCGGCCAATAGGCAAACGGGGTCGTAGCCGCGGGGCGTCTCAGGAGCTTGCACGCCCGCTATCTTCGCTAGATTGAAAGCCGGGTATGGTCGGCTTCTCGTCAGCGACTTACCGGCGGCGCCCAGCCATGTACACGAGCCTTTTTTCAGGGGTATACCGGGCGGACTGGGACATGATGGACCGCCCTCAGGCGTGCAGGCCGCGCGCGATGAGTTCCTTCATGATCTCGTTTGAACCGCCGTAGATTTTCTGCACGCGCGCGTCTGCGTACAGGCGGGCGATGGGATACTCCAGCATGTACCCGTAACCGCCGAAGAACTGCAGACAGGCATCGACGATTTCGCACTGCTTCTGGGTGGCCCACCATTTGGCCATCGAGGCGGTTTCGGCGTCGAGTTCGCCCCGGTTTAGCTGCGCAATGCAATGGTCGATGAATACCCGGCCGATGCGGGCTTCGGTCTTGCATTCGGCCAGGCGGAACCGGGTGTTCTGGAAAGACAGCACCGACTGGCCAAAGGCCTGGCGTGCGCTGCAGTACTCGATGGTGTGGCGTAAAGCCGCCTCGGCTGCGGCGATGCCGCCCACGGCAATCATCAGCCGCTCGCGGGGCAACTGGTTCATCAGTTGATAAAATCCCTGGCCTTCCCGACCGCCAAGCAGGTTTTCGGCGGGCACGCGCATGTCCTCGAAGAACAACTCGCTCGTATCCTGTCCCTTCTGCCCAATCTTGCTGAGAATACGTCCACGGCGGTAACCCTCCAGCTTCCCGGTTTCGGCCAGGAGCAGGGAAATGCCCTTGGCACCCTCGTTCTTGCCCGTCTTGCAGACGATGAGCAGCAGGTCGTGTACGTGGCCATTGGATATGAAGGTCTTGGCGCCGTTGACTACGTACTCGTCGCCGCGCAGCTCCGCGCGGGTTCGTACCGCTTGCAGATCGGAACCGGTGCCCGGCTCGGTCATGGCAATGGCGCCCACCAGCTCTCCGGACACCAGCCGTGGCAACCAGTCGCGTTTCTGCTCTTGCGTGCCGCAGCCCACGATGTAGTGGGCTGCGATCTCGTGCACCGCCTTGGCCCAGCTCGTGTTGCCAGCGTAGGCAAGTTCCTCGTAAACCACCGACTCATGGGCGAAACTGCCGCCCGCTCCCCCGTACTCTTCGGGGACATCAGTGCCGAGCAGCCCGGCCTGGCCGGCCTTGCTCCAGAGTTCACGGTCCACATGCTGCTGGTCGGCCCAACGCTCCTCGTGGGGTTTGATTTCGCGGGCGATAAATTTGCGGACGTTGTCGCGGAACAGTTCCAGTTCCTCGTCCATCCAGGGGGAGACATAATCGGCCATGTTGTCCTCGACAGTGGTATCAGTTGGGTTGTTCAGCCCGGCGTACTCAACCCGCCGTTAACGCTGAGGGTCTGGCCGGTAATGGCGCGCGCACCCGGCCCGGCGAAGAAAGCGACCGCCGCGGCGATATCCTCGCAGCGAACGTCAAACAACATGCGTTTTTTCAACTGCTGGAGCATGCCGTCGTGATTGTCCATAAGGGCCGCGGAACCGGCTTGCCAGCGAGGTATGGCGTCGCTGACGAAGCTCAGCGAGACCACGTTGATACGCACGCCCTCGCGTCCGAACTCGCGCGCCAGTGCCCGGCTCATCTGCATCATGCCCCCGGTAGCCCCGCCAATCATGGATTCGCCCACTGTGGCAATGCGGCCGGCATCGGTGCCTACCAGCACGATGCTTCCAGCGCCCGTGGCGCGCATATGGGGCGCGAAGGCCTGTAGCGCATACACGCGTGACAGCCAGTGTGCCTCGATGTATTGCTGCCAGTGGGCTGCTTACATGTCGTCAAACAGGCGGAAGGCCTGTGAGTCATGGCTGGCGCCCGCGCCGGTAACCACCAGGATATCCACGCGCCCGTGCGCGGCCACGACGCGCTCGGCTAGCGCCTGCATGGCCTTCGGTTGCAGTAGATCGCCGCTTTCGAACTCAGCGCTGCCCCTGGCCCGGCTAATGGCGGCCACCACGGCCTGGCCGTCCTTGCGGTTGCGGCCGCTGACCACCACGTGCGCGCCTAGCCGGGCAAGCTCTTCAGCGCAGGCGCGGCCGATGTAGGCGGTGGCGCCGGTAACCACGGCAACCTGGTCGGCTAACGGTTTTTCACTCATTGGCATGCTCGTCGAGTCAGGGAACTGGTTGGTCGCGAAGCTCAGTCCAGGAACCAGCGTTGCGGGTCGAAACGCCGGAGCTGGGCGAGTTCCTCGTCATCCGGGGGCTCCAGCCAGCTCACTTCGGCAGCGGTTTCGAAGGCGAAGCCGCAGCCATCGCGGATGGCCTGCACGCGCTCGGCTTCGCTGCGATCACTGCCGTCGGATAGCAGGCGTGTCAGGCGCAGGCGCCGCACACCGGCCGGCTTTTCGAATACGGCCTGGTCCGTGACCAGGGTGCGCAAACGTCGACCCGGCGAGGTGACGTAGGGCACCTTTTCCACGCAGCGGTTGGGCGCGAGCCGTCCGACCACCAGCAGTTCCCGGGCATTGCTGGCGATGTCATTGGCACCGCCTGAGCCGGCAATGAAAAGCTTGCCGGGAATCAGCGTGGTGTTGATGTCACCCTGCGCATCGATCTGGCCGAAGCCCATGACGCCCAGACAGCGGGCCTGAGCACCGGCCATGAGTATGCCCATGAGCCGGGGGGTGTCGGTAAGCGACGTGCAGGAGAAGTAATTGGCCTGGTTGAACACCGCGGGATCGCCGTCGGCGGGTGCGTAGCCGTACAGACCGACTTCGGCCATGAGCTGGAATGCGTGCTCGCCGCCGGCCAGGGCGCGGTGCGCCAGCCAGGCAGCGAGGTTGGCCTGTCCGGCTCCGGCCAGCAGGCTGCCGAGCCCGCTCACCACGATTCGTTCGCGGATCATCCGGGCCGCGGCGCAGAGCATGCGTTCGACCGTGCTGGGTGGGCCGGTCTTGGGTACGGGTAGCGCACGGGCCCGCCCGGCGGCATCGTCGTCGGCACGCTGGCGCAGTCGCCTGCGCCGGGCTTTACCCAGATGTTCGGCATAGGCTTCGGGACTTTCACAGCCTAGCACCCACTCGTCGATCCACGCTTGCAGTGTGGCTGGTTTCTCGCCCGCCGTGCGCGCCTGGTTCACGAATTCGTAGTCTTCCGCATAGCCGGAAAAATCCGGTATGCCAGCCCTGCTCATGCCTCCCGGATGCGCGCCCCAGGGCGCGGGGCAGACCGCGCGCACATAGTCGCCGGGCAGTTGCACCAGGTGCGCGTGTCGCCGCAGTGTCTCGCTGTCCACAATGTGTTCGGCGGTGACAATAGCGCCCTCGCGGGCGGCCAGCGCCCCGTATGCATTCTCGGCCTGTGGATAACCGAATACGGTGTTGCCCTGCTCGTCGGCCATCCAGGCATGTACCAGGCTCAGGTCCGGGTAAAGTGCATGCACCAGCGCCAGGCGGCCGTGGCCCCGCGGGTCTTGGGTGACGGTCAGCGCATGGCTGTTATCGGTTTCCATGTTGCTGCCCAGCAGCGAGCGCGTGGGCAGCCAGGGCACGCCCTGCGCGGCGGCCTTGAGCCGCAGCGGCAAGCTCAGAATGCTCCACATTTCCAGTTCCAGCTCGCCCGACTTCCAGGCTCGCTGGAATACCGGATTGGGGCCGGGGGTGCGATAGGGCTCACCGCAATAGCTGGCAATAATCTTGCTGACCAGGCCTCCTGCCACCCAGACTGCATGCGGGTGATTGGCGGAAAATGCGATCAGTTCAAAGCCAGGGGCCTGGCCCCAGAAGCGGCGGGCCACGGCGTGCATGGCCGCGGTGGGCCAGCGTAGCCCGGTTTGCAGCGTATGCACGCGCATGCCGGGCCGCAGGAAACGGGCCACGGCCTCGTTGACCGGCATGCACTTGCTCATCGTTATTCCTGCCGCGGTGCCAGCGCGCGGATTTGCTCATCGCTGTAGCCGAGCCCGGTGAGTACCTGGTGGGCATCGGCATTGAGCTCCGGCCAAAGACAGTCCACTTCGGTGGGGGTTCGGGAAAAGCGTAGCGGCTGGTCGGGCATCAGCCCGCCCTCGGGGCGGGGTAGCAGCATGCCGCGGGCGCGTAAATGCGGATCACCGGCAATCTCGTCCAGGCTGCGCACCGGGGTGACGCAACAGTCCACCTCGGCGAAAATCACCTCCCATTCGGCCTGGGTTCTGCGGCCGAATGCCTCGGCCAGGCGCGCGCGTGCGGCCTGCCCGGCCGGCCCCAGAGCGTAAGCCTGATCCTTGATGTCCTCGACGCCAAGGGTCTTTACCAGCCGTTCCCAGAATTTCCATTCCAGACCGCCGGCCAGCATGTAGCGTCCATCGGCGGTGGGGTAGACGCCATAGCTGGGGAAGCCGCCGGTTAAGCGGCCTTCTCCCGGCGCTTCCGGCGGCTCTCCGGCCAGCACGGGTATACCGCTGGCCGCCAGCCAGGGCAGCAGGCCCTCGAACATGGAAACATCGATGAACTGGCCGTGGCCGCTACGGTTGCGTTCCACCAGCGCAGCAAGCACGGCGATCACCGCCAGCAACGAGCCCCCGCCGATGTCGGCGACCTGGGTGGGCAGCACATGGGGCGGCCCCGCGGCAGCGCGGTTCTGGTCGATCAGCCCGAGCAGCGACAGGTAATTGCCATCGTGTCCGGCCCTCTGCGCGTATGGGCCGTTCTGGCCGTAGCCACTTATGGCGCAGTAGATCAGTCGCGGGTGGTCCGCGGACAGAGTGGCATAGTCGAGCCCCAGTCGGGCCATGACACCCGGACGGAACTGTTCGACCACCACATCTGCCTGCGCGATCAGTCGCAGAGCGGCATCGCGGCCGGCGTCGGTCTTGAGGTCCAGGGCGAGGCTCTTCTTGCCGCGGTTGAGGTAGCCGAAGCGCGGGGCGGGGCTGCCATCGCGGTTGACCCGGCCGGGGTCGCCACCCGGCTCTTCGATCTTGATGACCTCCGCGCCGAAATCGGCCAGGAACAGCGTGCCCAGCGGTCCAGGCAGCAGACGGGTGAAATCGACGACTTTCAGTCCTTCCAGCAGGGCCATGACAGTCTACTCGTTGAAAGGGGCTTCGCCGGCGTAGGGAATACTTTCCTCCGCGGCTTCCCAGATACGCATGCCAGCCGGGTAGGCGCGTTCCTCGCGTATATGGCCCACCAGCCCGGCCGCGCGCGCGATCACCGCAATACCCCGCATGACGTCCCAGGGAATGTCGATCTCGCGCAGAATCGCGGCAATGCCCCCGGTGGCGTTTATGGTGATATGGCGGCCGTAGACCTCGTCTACCGCCTCACCCAGCAGTTGCAGGGCCGCGATGTGTCGTCCGGGAATATCCTCGCGCTTGGCTACTTCCAGAAAGCGGGGCGTGCGTGGGTCGTCGGGCTTGTGCAGGTTGTGACCGAAACCCGGCAGGCGTTTTTTCTCCGCGCGGTATTCAGTGGCGATTTGCCTGGCCCGGGCGGCACTGTCGGGCGCGGCGACAATATCGTCGAGCAGTCTTGCGCAGCCTTCCATGGTGCCCACGAAAACGCTGCCTACCGCGCAAAGGCCCGCCGCCACCGCCGATTGCAGTGCTTCCGGGCAGCTCATGTAGACCATGCGCGTGGCCACCACGCTTGGCGTCAGGCCGTGCTCCATCAGGCCCACCATGGCCGCGTCCAGGATACGCCGCTGGGCGGCCGTGGGGCGCTCGCCCATGATCTGGAAGTAGGCCATCTCGGTAAAGCTCAGTTCACCGATGAGTTCATCCACGAGGCTCTTGTCGCGGATGTAGATGGCGTCGCTGGTATGGGTGGAGATGTAGGTTCTGGGTTCGGGCCGGTCTGCCATACGGGCTCCCTGGGTTAATTCGTGGGTTTCAGTTCCAGTTTTCGCGCGCGGATTTGGCCGAACGGCCGCCGCAGACGAACAGTGTTTGCGCCGTGATGTAGGCTGCCGCTTCGGAAGCCAGAAAACAGACGGCTTCGCCGATCTCGCGGGGCTGGGCGGCGCGGCCCAACGGCGTGGCCCGGGCTACCCGTTCGTGGAGTTCGGGGTTGGCCTGGCGAATAAGCGGGGTTTCCACCAGTCCCGGCGCGACCACGTTGACGGTGATGTTGTCCGGCCCCAGTTCTAGCGCCAATGCGCGGCTCATGCCGATCAGGCCGGCCTTCGAGAAGGCGTAATTAGTCTGGCCGAAGTTGCCCAGCGCCGCGCGCGAGGCCATGGACACGATCTTGCCGTAGCCCCTTGCGCGCATGCCGGGTACGGCGGCCTGTATGCCGTTCCAGACGCCGCGCGTATTGACCGCCAGCACGGCCTTCCACTCCTCCGGCGCCATGTTCCTGATCTGCTTGTCGCGGATGATGCCGGCATTGTTCACCAGGATATCGAGCCGCCCATGCCGGGCCTCGATCCGGGCAACCACCTCCCGCATGGCGTGCCGGTCGGTCACGTCGCAGGTCAGTGGTTGCGCGCCGACGCCCATGGCCGCGGCGGCTTGTTCCGCGGCGGCCTGGTCGATGTCCAGCACCATGACCTTTGCCCCCCGTTCAGCCAGCAGCGCGGCACAGGCCTGGCCGATTCCCGAACCGGCGCCGGTAACCAGGGCAATGCGGCCATCGAAGCGCAGGCTGTCCATGCTCAACCTGCCTTCTCGTCTGTTCGGCGCCGGATCATGAGCTTGAATATGCCCTTCTGCACGGTTTCGCCGTGCTGGTTGATCAGCCGCATCTCGCGCTCGACGATACCGCGTTCCGGATTGGAGGTTTCCCGCTTGGCGGCGATGGTCATGCGCAGATGCACGGTATCGCCCAGCCGAATCGGTCCGGTGAAATCCCAGGTCAGCCCCAGAAACGCAACCGCTGTGCCGTCAAAAATACCCAGGCGCGCTGATAGACCGCTGATGACCGCGACGCCCAGCAGGCCGTGGGCGATACGCTCGCCAAAGGCGCTGTCACGGGCGAATTCGGCATCGGTATGTATGGGGTTGTAGTCACCGGACAGGCCGGCGAACTGAACTACATCGGTTTCGGTGATGGTGCGGCCGGGCGAGACGAACTCGCGGCCGATTTCCAGGTCTTCGTAATAGAGGCCCATAACCTTGTTGCTCCGCTAGAGGTCGTTGCTAGAAGCGGCTCTGGCCCAGACCGGCGCCGCCGTCAACGTCCAGTTGCGCGCCGGCGACAAAGCCGGCCGCAGGTGAGAGGAGGAAGGCGATCGGGGCGGCCAGGTCGTCTAGCCCGGCCCCACGTCCCAGCCAGGCATAGCCGGCCTGACGCATGGCTCGGCCGGGGGCCTGGCGTTCGGCATAGGCGGTTGCCGGTGGCGTTGCCACCACGGTGTTTACGCGAACACCCTTGCGGCCGGCCTCCATGGCCAGGCTGCGGGTGAAACCGGTCATGCCCGCGTTGACCAGGCTGGTCAATGCGGTGCCGGCACCCGCGCCGCCATAGAGTTCGCGCCACAGAACCTGCACCATCGCGCCCCGCTCGCGCGCGCTCAGGTACTGGGCGGCCGCGCGATGGATGCCGTAGGCCGCGTCCAGCCACTGCATGGCTGCGTCCTCGAAGGCGTGCTCGTCCTCGGCCAGCGGCCGCTCCGGCCAGAGCGGGGCCACGCTGACCAGCGCATCGATGTCCTCGGGCACCGCGGCACCGGCGGACTCGTCCCGGCCCCAGGGCAGAATGCTGGCAGCGTAGCCCTGTACCGCTCCGGCGATGGCATCGGCGAGTTCGGTATCGTCGCAGACGATTAGCAGTTTCCCGGTTGGCATTAGGCGCGGTCCACGAGGCCGAGTACTCGAGCCATGTTGAGGGTGAGCGCCTCGTTGGCGCCCTCGGTAATGGTGTACAGCCGTCCATCACGCCATAGCTGTTCGATGCCGTATTCCTCGATATAGCCGTAACCCCCATGCAACTGAACGGCGTCGAACAGGATGGTCTGGAGCTGCTCGGAGCAGAACACCTTGACCATCGAGGATTCGGCTCTGACATCCAGGTTCCGGTCGTAGAGCCCGGCTACGCGGTGGGTGTAGCTGCGCATGACGTCCAGGTGCATGGCCATGCGTGCCAGTTTGGTCTGGGTGAGCTGCATGTTTGCCAGTCGCTCGCCGAACAGGCGCCGCTCGTTGACGTAGGCCGCGGTTTTTTCCAGCGCGGCCTGGCCAACACCGGTGGTGCGTGCGCCGTAGGTAATCCTTCCCGAGGCCATCAGCGACTTCATCATGTTCATGCCGGTGCCTTCCTCCTTGCCCAGCATGGCGCTGGCCGGCACACGTACGTTTTCCAGGCGTAGTTCGCCAACCTGGGAGGAGCGGTTGCCGCATTTTTTAAGAGTGCGCACGCATTCCATGCCGGGCCGGTCCATTTCCACCAGGAACACGTTCATGCCGCGGCGCCCGGCCTCCGGGCGGGTCTTGGCGTGCACCACGGCAAAATCCGCAATGGGGGCGTTGGTGATGAAGACCTTGTAGCCGTCCAGTACGTAGTCATCGCCCTCGCGCCGCGCGGTGGTGCGAATGGCGGCGGCGTCGGAGCCGGCCTCGGCTTCGGTGAGCGCCCAGCAGGCGATTTTCTCGCCGCGCAGCGCTGGTCGCAGGAACGCTTCCTGCTGTTCGGTGCTGCCATGATGGGCGATGATTTCCGCGGTAATGCCTCCCTGGATCATCAGCGCGCCGGCGATGCCGGCATTGACGCGGCACAGTTCCTCGATAAAGACCATTTCCGTGAGCTTGTCGGCACCGCCACCGCCGAGTGACTCGTCCAGGTTGATGCCCAGCCAGCCGAGCTTGCCGACCTGCGCGAACAACTCGCGCGGGGTCTGCCCCGTGGCCTCGGCCTGAGCGGCACGCGGCCGGATTTCGGCCTCCGCGAAGCGGCGTACGGTGGCCCGGAACTCGGTCAGTTCGGCGGCTTCGTCCTTGGGCTGGTAACGGGCGTCGGCCATGCTTACTCGCCTCTGAATACCGGCGGTCGTTTTTCCACGAATGCGGCCATGCCTTCACGCTTGTCCTGGCTGGCAAACAGCCGGGCCAGACATTGCATCTCCACCTCCAGGGCCACGGCAAGACTGGCATCCGGGCCTATGTTGGCCGTGGTCTTGGCGGCCTCCAGGGCCAGGGCCGGGCGCGAGCACAGTGTTGTGGCCCACTGGCGGGCCAGGTCCAGCAGTTCGGCGTCGGCGACCACGTGGTTGACCAGGCCGGCCTCGCAAGCCCGGTCGGCAGCCACCGGCTCGCCGAACATGAGCCACTGCTTGGCGCGATTGCGGCCCAGTAACCGTGTCAGCCGTTGCGTGCCGCCGGCACCGGGGATGACACCGATCTTGATCTCCGGCACGCCGAAGCGGGCGGATTCGGCAGCCAGCACGAGATCGCATGCCAGCACCAGTTCGCAGCCGCCCCCCAGGGCCAGTCCGTTGACCGCCGCGATGACCGGTTGCGGCAGGGCCTCAATGCGCTTGTACAGGTCTTGCATCTGTCGTACCCAGGGCATGACATCGACGGCCCCCAGCGGCGCCAGCTGCGCAATGTCCGCGCCGGCGGCAAAGGCACGTCCGCCACCGGTAATGATGAGCACGCGGGAGTCGGACGCTTCGTCCAGCGCGGCATCGATGGCCTGCATCAACTCGCGCGACAGCGCGTTCAGGGCCTCGGGGCGGTTGAGAGTAAGCAGGGCAACCTGTCCCTGCTCGAAGCGCTCCAGGATGACCAGTTGCTCGCTCATGCCCGTGTTCTCCTTTTTTTCATCAGGGTGCCACACCGCGCGGCAGCTTCTGTCGCGCGATGATCAGTTTCATGATCTGCGCGGTGCCATCGCCGATTTCCAGGCCCATGACATCGCGCAGGCGCTGCTGGTGGGGGTAGTCGTCGGAGTAGCCGGCGTGGCCATGGGTGAGCAGGCACTGGTGGATGACCTCAAAAGCGGTCTTGGGAGCCAGGTACTTGGCCATGGCGGCTTCCTGGGTGTGCGGCAGGCCGGCGTCGCGCAGGCTCAGTGTCTTGTAGCAGAGCAAACGCGCGGCTTCCAGCCGGGCCTCGGCGTCCGCCAGTTCGAAGCTCACGCCCTGGTGGCGGGCCAGCGGCTGGCCGAACGCCTGGCGCTCGGCGGTATAGGCCCAGGTCTCGTCCAGCGAGGCCCGTGCCGGGCCCACAACCTGCAAGCCGATAAGCGCGCGGCTGTAGTCGAAGCCCTGCATGACTTCCTTGAAGCCCTGGCCTTCCGGACCGAGTCGGTAATCCGCGGGAACGCGCACCCCGTCGAAGAACAGCGACCCGCGTCCCACCGCCCCCGAGCCCACATCATGGAAGACGGTCTTACGCACGTTCGGATCGTCGAGTGGCACCAGCAGCGCAGTCATCCCGCCCGCGCCCGATCCGGGTGCCCCCGTGCGGGCGAACAGCACGATGGCATCAGCCTGAGTGCAGGCTGAAATCGAGGTTTTCTCGCCGCTGATAACGTAATGATTACCGTCCGCTTCGGCTGTTACCCGCGCCTGGCTGGCATCGGAGCCGGCGTGCGGCTCGGTCAGCCCGAGCGCGACCAGGCTCTCGCCGCGGCAAATGCGCCCCACCCATTCGCGGGCCAGGTCGGTATCGGCGTTGCCGGCGATTATCTTGCCGCAGAGCGAGCCGAGCAGTTGCGCGTAAGCCACGTTGAGGTCGGCCGCGGCTATGGCTTCCATGACGATTCCGCTGGCCACGCCGGGCAACCCCGCGCCGCCCAGGTCCTCGGGCAATTCCGGGGCAATCAGCCCCAGACGCCCCATCTCGCGGGTCAGCTCGGCATCCAGGCAAGCGTCTTGCTCGCGACGGGCATATCCGGGCGCGACTCGTTCAGTTGCAAAACGGCGGGCGGTTTCTCCGACGCTTGCCAATTCGTCGCTGATTACAAAATTCATTTCGCTGCACCGGTTCCACAGTTATTGACCAATGGGTTATTATCGAAGATACCCTAGTTGTCCGCGTTTGAACATGGGGCGGTAAGCTGGTCTTGAAAACGAATCACGACATTAGACGGGTCATCAGTTCAAGAGGTAATACATGGTGGATATGCAGGATCGCGTCGCCCTGGTAACAGGCGGCGGCAGCGGGATCGGGCGGGCGATCGTGGAGCGGCTTGCCGGCCGCGGCGCGACGCTCGCGGTGGTGGATGTCAATGAACAGGGCGCGGAGCAGGCGGCCGGTGCCGCGGGTGGCGACAGCGCCGCGTTCGTGACGGATGTCGCGGATTTCGCGGCGGTGACTTCCATGGTGGAGGCGGTGAAGGCGCGCTACGGCCGCATTGACGTGCTGGTCAACTGTGCCGGCTGGGACAAGATCGAGCCCTTTCTCGACAATGAACCCGCGCTCTGGGACAAAGTGATCGGTATCAATCTCTATGGCGTGATTCATACCTGTCACAAGGTATTGCCGATCATGGCGGAGCAGGGCTATGGGCGGGTGGTCAACATCGGCTCGGATGCGGGTCGTGTGGGCTCCTCGGGCGAAGCAGTGTACTCGGCTACCAAGGGCGGCATTATCGCCATGAGCAAGACTCTGGCCCGCGAGATGGCGCGCTACAAGATCACCATTAATACCGTGTGCCCCGGCCCCTCGGATACGCCGCTGTTCGAGCAGATTGCAGGATATAACCCCAAGATCGTCGAGGCACTGAAGAAGGCAATACCGTTCCGTCGCCTGGGTACGCCTGACGACCTGGCCGGTGCGGTCGCCTTTTTCGCCTCGGATGAAGCCGCCTTCGTCACCGGCCAGACCCTGTCCGTTTCGGGCGGGCTGACCATGGCATGATCCAAAGGGGTAACAGAACATGTATGGCGATGACGTGCGTCAGAGTCTGCCGCAGGGGAACGATACGGGCCCCCATATATGGGCCGAGTCGACATTTTTCACCTGGATGGGCCTGGAAATAGTTGAAGCAAGGAACGATTACGCCAAATTACGGCTGCCGGTGCAGCCCCATCACCGAGGCGGCGGCGGCACGGCTGCGGTCAACGGCGGGGTGTTGTCCTACATGCTGGATGGTGTCATGGGCGTGGCCGTGCATTCGGGCAACCCGCCGGATATCGGCGGCCAGGTCACGCTGACGCTGAACCTGGAATTTCTCGACATGGCTACCGCGGATACGGAAATCCTCTGCGAGGCCGAGGTTATTCGGCGCGGCGGCAGCACGGTGTTCGTGGACGGCCGGGTATACAACAACCAGGGGCGGGTGGCCTGTCGGGGCCACGGCATCTACCGCCTGTTTCGCCGGCCTCCGTCCGGTAACAGCAATCAGGAAACAAGCTAATGACACAGAAATATCAGGGCTACAAACGGCTCAAGTTCGATTACCCCGAGGAACGCATCCTCAGAATCACCATCAACAACCCGGACCGCCTCAATGCGCTGGATGCCGATGGTCATCGCGAGCTCACTTACGTTTGGGAGGAGGTCAACAAGGACCGCGACATCAGCGCCGTGGTGCTCACCGGCGAAGGTAAGGCCTTCTCCGCCGGCGGTGACTTCGACATGATCGAAAACATCATGGACGACCCCAAGACGCGTTTGGAAACCTGGCGCGAGGCCAAGGATCTGGTCTACAACATCCTCAACTGCGGCAAACCCATTGTGTCTGCCATCAACGGCGCGGCGGTGGGCGCGGGGCTGGTGGCCGCACTATGTGCGGATGTCCCCATCGCCGCTAGAGGCGCCAAACTGGTGGATGGTCATACCCGGCTGGGTGTAGCCGCCGGCGACCATGCGGTAATCATCTGGCCGCTGCTCTGTGGCATGGCAAAGGCGAAATACTATCTGATGACCTGCGACCCGCTTACCGGCGAGGAGGCCGAGCGTATTGGCCTGGTCGCCAAGGTGGCCGATGCCGACAAGGTCATGGACGAAGCCCTGGACGTCGCGCGCCGGCTGGCTAACGGGCCGCCCGCGGCCATACGTTTTACCAAGTATGCGCTCAACAACGTGTTGCGCATGCTCGGGCCATCATTTGATGCTTCGACCGCCCTGGAGATGATCGGATTCTCCGGCGACGAGCCACGCGAGGGCGTGGCCGCGCACAAGGAAAAACGCGAACCGCGTTGGGATCAGGACTGCCCCATCTAAGGCGATTGATCGCCTAGCGAGATTGCTCATGATTCTGCACGACCAAGCCCTTATTCGTGAATACACGCAAGCCGGTTACTGGGGTCAGCGAACGCTGATCGACGAGTTCCGGGAGCAGGCGTCGGCGCACCGCGACCGGCTGGCGGTCGTGGACCCGCCGGACCGCGAGCAGCTGCTGGGTACCAAGCCACGGGAGAAGACCTGGGCGCAGATCGCGGGGGCCGTGGAAGCCGTGGCGGCCCGGCTGCAGGATATGGGCCTGGAAAAGGATGAGGTGGTGATCTTCCAGGCGCCCAATGTCTGGGAGCTACTGGTGCTTTACTTCGCCGTGGGCCGCATCGGCGGTATCCCGTCGCCGCTGCCAATGCAGTGGCGCCAGCATGAACTGGGGCACGTGGCCGGCACCACGGGTGCACGCTTCTATATTGCCGCCGACAATTTCAGGGGAATGAATTACCTGGATCTTGTGGACAAACTCGAGGACGACCATCGCATCGAGCACCGTATTCCCCTTACCCGGATCAGCGAATGGACGGATAAGCCCGGCGACGCTGGCCTGCCACGCGACGTGGTGATCGATGCAAACGACGTGTTTACCCTGTGCTGGACTTCCGGCACCGAATCGCTGCCCAAGGGTACGCCGCTGACGCATAACAACTGGTTCTTTCAGGCTGACCGCGTTCTGGGGCTGGTTGACGTGCGCGATGGCGACCGCCTGTTATGCGTGGCACCAGTGGTCAACATGACCGGCGTCGGCGCGATGCTTTTGCCCTGGGTGTTCAAGGCGGCTACGCTCCTGTTGCACCACCCCCTGAACATGGAGTTGCTGCTGCAGCAGCTTACCGACGCCGAGCCCCAGTACAGTATTCTGGTGCCGGCCATGCTCAACATGCTGGTCAAGCTGCCGAATGTGGACTCACTGGATCTGAGCCATATACGGACCGTAACCACCGGATCGGCGCCGCCCTCGGCATTCGCGCTGGAGGAATTCAAGCGGCGCTGGGGAATCGAGATTACCAATCTCTGGGGCCAGAACGAGGGCACGGCGCTGGTGGCGGGTCCGCACGACGTGCCCGAGTTGAACAAGCGCGTGGACCACATGCCCTGGTGGGGACGCGAGGCGGTCGATTGGCCCTCGGCCATACCCGGCGTGCGGGTGAAGATTGTGGGCGACAACGGCGAGAGCCTGACCGAACCCGGGGCCGTGGGCGAGTTGGCATACCGCGGGCCGAATCTTTTTCCCGGCTATTTCAGGCGGCCGGACGTCAACGAAAAATCCTTTGATAAAGAGGGTTTTTTCTTTACTGGCGACAACTTCAAGATTCTGGACGAGCGCTTTGTCAGCTTCTTTGATCGCAAGAAGGACATCATCATCCGGGGCGGGTTCAATATCAGCGCCGCTGAAATTGAGAATCTGGCCCAGGCCCCCCCGCGAGTGGGCGATGCGGCCGCCATTGCCGTGCCGGACGAAGTGATGGGCGAAAAGGTCTGCCTGTGCGTGGTTGCCAAACCCGGTGAGCAAACGCCAGGGCTGGAGGACCTCACAGCCTGGATGCGCGAGCAGGGGGTGGCCAGTTACAAGCTGCCGGAGTACCTGCGCCTGGTGGATACCATTCCGCGCAACCCCGTGGGCAAGATACTCAAACGCGATCTGCGTCAGCAGGGCGCCGATGGCAGTTGATACTCCGCGGTCGGCGCCGCTTGTCGACAGCGGCTCCATGGTCGGCGGTGATGCGTAGCTGGCTGTTCGTGCCGGGCAGCCATGGCGCACGCATCGCCAAGGCACTGGATAGCGCTGCCGACGCCGTTATTATTGACTGGGAGGATGGGGTCGCGCCGGCCGACAAGGCTGCGGCCCGCACGACCACCGCTGCCGCGCTCTCAGCGCTTTCCTCGCGGCGACCATGGCTGCGCATCAATGCGCACGGCGATTGGCATGCAGATGATCTCGCCGCGGCGCGCGAGTTGCCCCTGGCTGGTCTGGTCCTGCCAAAGGCCGAATCGTCCGAGTTCTGTACGCGCCTGGCGGCGGCGGGGTGGCCCCTGCTACTTCTGATAGAAACCCCGCTGGGCGTGGAGCGCGCGTTCGATCTGGCCTGTCTGCCTGGTGTCGACTGGCTGGGTTTCGGCAGTCTGGACTATCTGGCCGCGATTCAGGGCGAGTACAGCGTCACGGGGGATACGTTGAATTACGCGCGATCGCGGCTGATCAATGCCGCGCGTGCCGCGGGGCTCAGCGGCGTGGTAGATGGCGCTTTTGTCGAATATCGGGACATCGAGGGTCTGCGCGCCGAGGCCGATCTTGCCCGCAGGCTGGGCTTCGATGGCAAGCTGCTGATTCATCCGGGGCAGATCGCGCCGGTGCATGCAGCGCTGGCTCCGAGCGCATCTGACCGGGATTGGGCGCGCCGGTTACTGGATGCCTGGGAGGCCAGCGGTGCCGGTGGCGTGATTTCCCTGGACGGCCGCATGATCGACGCGCCGCTGGTGGCGGCGGCAAGGACCATATTGCTGCGCGCAGGCGAGCCGCGCTAGCGCGCCACGGGTCGGAAGAACGGGAGCTTGCCACCACTGCGCAGGGGCTTGAATTCTACCTCCATGGGCATGCCGAGTTCGAGTTCGCGGTAATCCAGGCCCGTCAGGCCAGCCGCCATGCGCAGCTCTTCCTCCATTTCCACAACGAGTACCGCGTAGGGAAAGACCGTTTCGAACTCCGGCGACATGGGCATGTGACACACGGTCCAGGAATATACCGTGCCGCGGCCGCTGGACTCGCGCCAGCCCCAGGCCGGTGAGCCGCAATGGGCGCACATGTAACGGGGCACATGCCGCCAGGTGCCGCATTCCAGGCAGCATTGAAAGGCGAGCACGCCTTGCGCGCAGTGATCCCAGAACTGCTGGTCGAGATAATGCTGTGAGGTGGGTGCGGGCGCGGGGTTGGGCAGGTTGTCGCTCATGATTATTACTTCGCAAATGTTTATCGCCGCAGAATTGCAAGGCTGCCATCGCCGAAATCGCCCCAGCCGGTCACCACGCCGATCTCGGCGTCGGCAACCTGCATTTCGCCGGCGTCGCCGCGCAACTGGCGAACGGCTTCCACGACGTGATTCAGCCCCCATACGTGGGCCTGCGAGAGCAACCCGCCGTGTGTATTGAGAGGATATTTCCCTCCGATTTCCAGATTGCCATCGGCCACCAGGGCCTCCACGTCGCCGCGCTCGCACAGGCCCAGAGCCTCGAGCTGAAGCAGGACCACATAGGTAAAACAGTCGTAAACCTGGAGAAAGTCCAGGTCAGTGGGTTTGATGCCGGCCATTGCAAAGGCCTTGGGTGCCGAGTTGTTCAGGCCGATATGGAACATGTCGGGCCGGTTGGCAATATCGTCCGCCGGATAGGGATGGCCCTCGGCGGCTGCGAGAATGCGCACCGGGCGGTGTGGCAGGTCGGCCGCGTGCTCGGCCGAGGTCACCACCACCGCGCAAGCGCCGTCGGTTTCCAGGCAGCAGTCGAACAGGCGGAATGGCTCGGAAATCATGCGCGAGTTCAGGTAGGCCTGCATATCCATGGGCTGTCCCCGGGTGACCGCCCGGGCGTTGTGCTGAGCGTGCCGGCGGCAGGCCAGGGCCACCGCGCCGGTGGCCTGGTCGCTGATACCGTAGGTGAGCTTGTGCCGCATGGCGATCCAGGCGTACATCTGCACCGGGGACGCAGCGCCATAGGGGGCGTAGTAATTGGTGAGCGTGCGCTCCATGGCTGCCAGCGAAATCGTTTCCTGATGCTTTATGCCTGGCTTGGGCCGCAGGGCAGTAAAGCCGTTCCAGCCCACCATGATCACCACGTTGCGTGCAATACCGCTGGCTACCGCCAGGGCCGCACTCTGCAAGGCGGTAACCGGGCTGGCGCCGCCCATGTGGATGCCCACGGTATAGCGTATATCGCGTATCCCCAGATTAGCGGCCACCTCCTCGGCCGTTATGAGTACCGGTGGCAGAACGATACCGTCGATGTCGCCTGGTTGCAGTCCGGCGTCGGCGACGGCCGTGCGGGTGGCTTCGATCATGGCCTCGGCCGAGGGCCGACCCGCGCCGCGCACGTACTCGGTTTCGCCGATGCCGACGACGGCGGCCCGGTCACGAAAATCGACTGGATACTTGCTCACGAATACTCCTGGAAAAACGCGAAATGATGAAAACTCATGACCGGGGGGCCGGCCCCGGCGGTTGCCGCGCCTGGGCGTATGCCCGCCGCTGAACCAGCACGGCACGCTCGAGCTCGAGTACCACGGTGCCATCCTCGGTATAACCGAGCGTAAGTACCCGCACGATGCCGTGTTCCGGCCGCGAACGTGATGCTCGTACCTCCAGTACCTCGCTCTGTGCGTACAGTGTCTGCCCTTCGAACAGGGGGTGGGGCAAGCTGATTCTTTCCCAACCCAGGTTCACGCCGTTGCGGGAAATGTCGGCCACCGACAGACCGGTGACCACGGACAGCGTGAGGCAGGAATTCACCAGGGGCTGCCCGAAGTCGGTGCTGGCCGCGTAATGATGGTCGAAATGCACCGGGTTGGGATTGCAGGTAAGCAGGGTGAACCAGCTGTTGTCAGCGCTGCTGATGGTTCGCCCCTGCGCGTGACGCACGACTTGTCCGGGCTCGAAATCTTCGAAACAGGGTCCGTCGTTCCGGCTCATATGACTTTTCGCGCTTGCCATGACTCGATCCTCTTGGCGGGGAAGCCCAGTTCCGCCAGTATGCTTTTGCTGTGTTCGCCTAGGCCGGGTACCGGGTCCATGCGTGGCCGCAGGCCTTCCACGCGTCCCGGCGGCAGCAGGGCCCGGAAATGCCTGCCCTCCGGCAGGGCCACTTCCTGCCAGCGCGATCGCGCCGCCAGTTGCGGATGGGCGGCCAGGCCATGCATGTCTCGCATTTCCGCGTAGGCCACACGGGCGCGTTCCAGCAGTGCGATGGTGTCGGCGCGGAGCAGGCTGCCCAGGCGCTGGCGCACGATGGCTTCCAGCGCCTGGATGTTTTCCACGCGCCGGGCGTTGTTCGCAAAACGCGGGTCGGCGGCCAGTTCCGGTGCTTCCAGCACGACCGCGGCAAAGCCGGCCCATTCGCGCTCGTTTTGCAGCCCGATCATGAGCACGTGACCGTCAGCCGTGGAAAACGGCCCGTATGGCGCCACCGTGGCATGCCGGGCGCCGGCTCGGGGGGGTGCCCGGCCACCGGATTGCGCGGTGTACAGCGGGTGGCCGGCCCATTCGCTAATGGCCTCCAGCATGGACATCTCGATGTGTCGCCCGCGACTGTCACGCTGGCGAGTGTACAGGGCTGTCAGGATGTGGGTGAGGCAGTACATGGCCGCGGCAATATCGGCAATGGACAGGCCGACCTTGCATGGCTGTTCTGGCGTGCCGGTAACCGACAGGATGCCGGCCTCGGCCTGCAACAGCAGGTCGTAGGCCTTGCGGTCCCGGTAGGGGCCATCCTCGCCGTAGCCCGACAGGTCGCAGACAACGAGCGTGGGAAATTCGGCCCGCAAGCGCGCGGCGCCCAGGCCCAGCCGGGCGCTAGCCCCGGGCGCGAGGTTCTGGATGAACACGTCGGCCCCGGCCAGCAGTCGGTCCATCACCTCGGCCGCCTCGGAGCTTTTAAGGTCCAGCGTCAGGGATTCCTTGGAGCGGTTGCACCAGACGAAATAGGCGGACTGTCCCTCGACCCGGGTATCGTAATGGCGGGCAAAATCGCCGCCGTCGGGCCGTTCGACCTTGATCACCCGGGCCCCCAGGTCGGCCAGGTGCCGTGTAGCCAGCGGCACGGAAACCGCCTGTTCCAGGGAAATCACCGTGATGCCGGCCAGCGGCAATCTGTCGTCGTCCATGGCCATGTTGTCAATAGCTGCGCGGCATGCCCAGTACGTGCTGGGCGAGGTAGGAAAGAATCATGTTGGTGGAGACCGGTGCGACCTGATACAGGCGGGTTTCGCGGAACTTGCGTTCGATGTCGTACTCGGTGGCGAAGCCGAAGCCACCGTGAGTCTGCAGCGCGGCGTTGGCCAGGTCCCAGGCCGCGTCCGCTGCCAGCAGTTTGGCCATGTTGGCCTCGGCCCCGCAGGCTTGGCCGGCATCGAACAGCGTGGCGGCCTCGAAGCGCATCAGGTCCGCCGCCCGCAAATCGGCGTAGGCGCGCGCAATGGGAAACTGGATGCCCTGATTGGCGCCAATGGCACGGCCAAATACCCTGCGTTCGCTGGCGTAGTTGCGCGCACGCTCGACAAACCAGTAGCCATCGCCGATGGATTCCGCGGCGATGAGGATACGCTCGGCGTTCATGCCGTCCAGGATGTATTTGAACCCCTTCCCCGCCTCACCTATCAGCGCATCCCCGGGCAGCATGAGATCGTGAAAGAAGACCTGCGTGCTGTGGTGATTGATCATGGCCTGGATCGGCCGGATTTCCACCTGGCCATCGTCCACGGCCTGACGTAGGTCGAACAGGAACAACGATAGCCCGTGGCTGCGTTTGTCCACCTGGTCGGCGGGTGTGGTACGGGCCAGCAGCAGCATCAGGTCGGATTGGCGGGCCCGCGATGTCCATATTTTCTGGCCGTTGACCCGAAAGCCCTCGCCCTCGGCGCTGGCGGTAGTCCGGATCGACAGGGTATCGGTACCGGCGTCGGGTTCGGTCACGCCGAAGGCCTGTAGACGTAAGTCGCCGCTGGCGATGCGCGGCAGGTAATACTCTTTCTGCGCTTGGCTGCCATGACGCAGCAGCGAGCCCATGATGTACATCTGGGCGTGGCAGACGGCGGCATTACCCCCGGAGCGATTGATCTCCTCCAGGATCACGGAGGCCTCGGCTATTCCCAGCCCGGAGCCGCCATAGTTCTCGGGAATGAGGGCGGCCAGATAGCCGGATTCGGTCATGGCGTTGACGAATTCGTCCGGGTAGCCGCCGTCGCGGTCCAGCTCGCGCCAGTAGCTGTCCGGATAGCGGCGGCACAGCCCGCGCATGGCCTCCCGCAGGGCGGCGTAGTCGACTTGCGGCTGGCTCACCAGGCCGCCTCCTTGCGCAGGTTGCGGGCGATCACCAACTGCTGAATCTGGCTGGTGCCCTCGAATAGCCGGAACAGGCGCACGTCGCGGTAGAACTGTTCCACGCGGTAGTCGCGCATGTAGCCCGCGCCTCCATGGATCTGCACGGCACGGTCGGCCACCCGGCCCACCATTTCGCTGGCGAACAGCTTGCAGCAGGCGGCGTCGGTGGTGACGGGCAGGCCCTCGTCGTAGCGCCGCGCCGCATCCAGGGTCATGCTGCGGGCGGCGTAGGATTCCGCGCGTGCGTCGGCAAGCATCGCCTGCACGAGCTGCTGTTCGGCAATAGGTTTGCCGAACTGTCGGCGTTCCTCGGCATAGCGCAGGCTGTCGCGCAGCAGGCGCTCGGCTGCGCCGACGCTCGCCGCTGCCACCATGAGCCTGCCCCGGTCCAGCACCTGCATGGCAATCCTGATGCCTTCGCCCTCGCTGCCCAGCAGTGCCCCGGCGGGCACCCGGCAATCCTGGAAAATCACGTCGCATGTATGCGATCCGGCCATGCCCATCTTGCGATCCGGCTTGCCCAGGGTAATGCCATCAAGATCGGCGTCCACAGCGAAACAGGACACCCCGGCCGCGCCGGGTTCGTCCGGATCGGTACGCGCCATCAGGGTAAAGACCCCGGCCTGGGGCGCGTTGGAAATATATCGCTTGCCGCCATTGACCACGTAGACGTCGCCGTGGCGAATGGCGCGGGTTTTCAGGGACGCTGCGTCCGACCCGGCTTCCGGTTCCGTCAGCGCGAAGGACCCGATAAGTTCGCCCCTTGCCATCGGCGGTAGGTAGCGCTGCTTCTGGTCCTCGTTGCCGGAGTAGAGGATGGCTTTCGAGCCGATGCCGTTATTGGTACCGACAAGACTGCGAAACACCGGCGAAGCATGGGCCAGGCGGATGATGACCTCCAGCTCCTCCTCCAGCGTAAGCCCCATGCCACCGTATTCCTCGGGGATCGATAGCCCGAACAGGCCCAGTGATCGCATGTCCGCGACGATGTCGTCGGGGATGGCATCCTGCTCGGCCACCTCGGCTTCCGCTGGTACAAGCCGCTCGCGCACGAAGCGGCTTACCGCCTCGAGTATGCCGTTTAACGTGTTCTGGTCCCGTATCATGAGTCGAGTCGTTGTCCTTGTGGGCGGTTCGCGGCGCCGGGGTCATCGTCGTAGCGCTGCAGGCGGCGGTAGAGCGTGGCCCGGGATATTCCCAGCCGGCGTGCTGCCTCGCTGCGGTTGCCACCGCTACCGCTCAGGGCTTGCTCAATGGCTCGCTGCTCAGCGCGGCGTAAATCGCCATGCGGGCCGCCGGTCTGGGCACCCATCTGTTCCGCACCGTCGGCCATCAGCGCCGGCAAATGGGCCGGCGTAAGCAGCGTGGCGTCGTTCATGACCACCAGGTATTCGATGATGTTAGTCAGCTCCCGCAGATTGCCCGGATAAGCGTAGCTTCGCAGCAGCTCTCGCAGCGACTGGTCAAGACGCTTCGTGCAGCCGTAATTCGAGCCAGCGCAAGCCAGCGCCCGGTCCAGGTAACGATCAACATCCGCTACGCGTTCGCGCAGCGGCGGGAGACTGATGCTCAAGCGGAAACGGTAGTAGAGATCGTCGCGGAATCTGCCTGCCCGGACCTGTTCGAGCAGATTACGGTTGGTGGCCGCTATGATGCGTACATCAACGGATTGGGCAGCGGTGCCGCCCAGCCGAGTCACTGCGCGTTCCTCCAGGACTCGAAGCAGATAGGGTTGCAAGTCCAGCGGTAGTTCGCCGAGCTCGTCCAGGAACAGGGTGCCTCCCCGTGCCTGCTCGAACTTGCCCGCGGCGCCGCCGCGCCGCGCGCCGGTGAAGGCCCCTTCTTCGTGTCCGAACAACTCGCTGGCGAGCAGTTCGCGGGGAATCGCGCCGCAATTGACTGCCACGAAGGACTTGTCGCGTCGGGGGCTATCGCGATGGATGGCATGCGCCAGAAGCTCCTTGCCGGTACCGGTTTCGCCTTGGATCAGCACGGGCAGGTCGAAGGGCGCCACGCGAATGCCCGCGGCCACGGCATCGCGCATGGCCGGAGTGCGATGATTGGCCAGCGGGTCGCTCATGTCGCCGCGGTCGGGAATTTCGGCTTGCGGGGTTCGAGCGTGCGACCGGGGCGTGGCACCCGGCGCCGGGATCTGCACGATGGCGCCGATGTCCCGGCCATGCATTTGTACCGGTTTGACCCAGTCGGGTTCAATCCAGTCCGGGTACCGGAATTGCGCCGCCGACCGGGCATCGGCGCGTCCCAGGTGGCCGCCGGCAAGTACCTTGGAATCCACGCCGCGTGTTTCCAGAATGGCCGTTACCCGTTCGTTCTGCCTTAACAGCCGGCCGTGCTTGTTGATCAGCAGCAGACCGTCGTTGCCCTGGTGAGGCAGGGAGTCGATGTATCTATCCAGCAGCAGGCTGTGCCGCTCGGACTGCATCTGCCGCAATATGGCCTCCACGCGGCGGGCGGCCGCCACGATGAGTGGCAGGGCCATGCTGTCCAGGATCTCGTTCTGGTAGGAGATATCGAGCGCGCCCAGCAGCCTGCCGTCGCCCGGGTCATGCACCAGGCTGGCCGCGCAGGTCCAGCTCTTGACCCCCGCGCAATAATGTTCGCTGGCGTGTACCTGTACTGCCTGCCCGGCCGCCAGCGCCGTGCCCACCGCGTTGGTGCCGCAGATTTCCTCTTGCCACAGCCCGCCAGGGACGATGTTGGCTTCGACCCCGGCCTCCTGGCTGGAGCGGCTGCCGCGCGATTCCAGTATCAGCCCCTCGGGATTGCACAACAGCACCAGTGCGCCCTGATCCGTTAGCAGGTCAACAGTATCCGCCAGGACTGGCTGGGCGGCTTGCAGCAGGTCGTCGTGGGCCAGTTGCTTGGTTTGCAGCCGGGCGCTTTGCAGGGGAGCCTTTTGCCGTTGCGGATCAACCTCGCGGGACCGGCTGCGCTGCCAGGACTGCAACACCACCGGTCTCAGCCCCGACGACGGCACCGGTTCACCGCTCAGGAAAGCTTCCCACGCGCGCATGACGTTGGTGGTTTCGGGTTTAATGGAATCCAGTCCCGTCTCGTCTTTCCTCATGCTTGTACTCCTGCCCCCGGAGGAGGCGTTACTGACCGGCAGCAGCGACTTGCGCGGGATGCTGTAGACTGCCGGCGGAAAATCGGCTTCGTGCTCTCGTAATCAGGAAAGAACATCAACAACCTACGTGAACGCAAGCGCCTGCCTCCCGATGAGCGTCGGGCGCAACTGCTTGAATGCGCCATTCAAGCGGTCGCCGAGCACGGAATTTCGCGAGCAACACATTCGCATGTTGCGAAGCTGGCGGGCGTGTCCAAGCCAACGGTGCACAGCTATTTCCGCACCCGCCACGATCTTGTGGAGGAGGTGCTGGAACGCGTGGATCGCTACCTTCGCGGCACCGTGTCGCGGGTGCTCGCGCGTAACGACGATACCCTCGAAGCGCTGACCGAACTCGCCTATCGCTTTGCGCATGACGCGGAACACAATCCGGATATCGTCAAGGTGTGGCTGGACTGGAGTACGGGAGTGGACAACGAGGCGTGGTCGGCCTACGTGGATATGCTCGACCAGATGCATCGCAGCGTTGCCGCCTCCATACGCAGAAGCCAGAAAGCCGGCCGGTTGTCCGCCGGGCTGGACGCCAGGGCGGCCGCGCGAGTCTTTATCGGCGGTGGACATACCATTGCGCTGACCCAGTTTGCCGGGGTTTCCGGCAAGCAAATGCAGGCTTTCATACACAGAATGGTTTCGGGCGCGCTCGGAAGCTGACAGGAACGAGGCTGTGTTTACAGCCCCGCGAAGCCTGCTTTCCGTGTGCCGCATATTCCCGGTTTTTCGCGGCTGCCTGTAAGCTCGAATACTTCGCAAGGGTTTGCAATTCCTTTTCCAGGGGCCTGTCAGAGCCAGCAGTCTGACCCGGGACCCACGGCGTCGCTGTCCCTCATCATGCTGTACAGTTGACCGAAAGGTCAATAAGAATTATCGTCCGGGCCTGCCGGATTCGTGCCCAGCCTCGCCAGGAGTTTGCAACCCGATGAATGCCGCTGTTTGCATAGCCGCCGTCAGCGAACTTTCGCCCGGACGTTATCCGGACAGCGGAGGACTGAGTCTGGCCCGCGACACGCTCAGGCATTTGTTCGACGAGTGGCCGCAATTGGAGCCGCGTCATATCGAAGGCCTGTTTGTCTGTCCGCCAGGCATGGCCAGCGGTGACGCGGCCAGCCTGTTCGCGCACGAGACGTTGTTCCACGAACTGGGTATCCAGCCGAAAGTGGCGGAAACCGTCAATGTCGGTGGCGCCACCTATTCGGTCATGCTGCAACGTGCCGCCGCGTTGATCGAGGCCGGTTACGTGGAAAGCGTGTTATGTCTTGGCGCGGGGAAGTTTCCGAAGGTGGGCGACCGCGGGGGCGAGCAAATGGCACGAATGGTCAGTCACCCGCAATTCGAGTTCATCTACGGGGCTTATATCCCGGCGCTTTACGCGCAGGCAGCCAGCGCTCACATGGCAAGGTATGGCACCACCGAGGCGCAACTTGCCCGCGTGGCCGTCTCGGCGCGGAAGTGGGCGCTGAATAATCCCCAGGCGCTCATGCGGGAGCATGGCGCAATTACCGTCGATGACGTGATGTCGTCACGGCCGATCTGTTCGCCGTTCAAGCTCCTGGATTGCTCGGTGCCTTGCGAAGGTGGCGCGGCCATTCTGGTCACCTCCCGGGCCATGGCGCGGGACATTACTGACCAGCCGGCTAGCCTGCTGGGTTACGGCGAGCGCCACGGTTTCGGGCATGTGAGCCAGGCGGAGGATCTCACCACGCTGGGCGCCAAGGACAGCGGACGCCAGGCCTACGAGATGGCGGGCGTCACGGCCGCTGATATCGGCCATGCCCAACTCTATGATGCGTTCAGCATCAATCCCATCATTCTGCTGGAAGACCTGGGATTCTGCCCGGCAGGCGAGGGCGGGAGTTTTCTGGAAGCCGGTTATTGCGACCCGGGCGGCAAGCTGCCGGTCAACACATACGGGGGGCTGCTCTCGTTCGGCCACACCGGCGATGCGTCGGGCATGTCCATGATTGTGGAGGGGGCGGTACAGATGATGGGTCTTGCCGGTGAGCGGCAGTTACCCGGCGAGTTGACTCTGGTGCACAGCTACGGCGGCATGATGTGCGAACACGCCACTCTGATTCTGGGGCGCGAGTAATATGAGTGAAGCAAAACCCCTGCCGGAAGTCGATGAAACCTCGCAGCCTTACTGGGAAGCCGCGCGGCAAGGACAACTGGTGCTGCCGCGCTGCGGCAAGACCGGACGCTACTTCATGTATCCGACTCCTTGGTCGCCTTTCGACTATTCGGCGCAGGTGACCTGGGAGCAGGTAAGCGGGCGGGGGCACATCAAGAGTTTCAGCGTGGTGCACCAGGCGCCCTACGAGGCCTACGCGGCCGATGTGCCCTATGTGGTCGCCGTTATCCGGCTGGAGGAAGGCGCGCAATTGATGGCTAACGTGCTCAATTGCGACCCGCTCAGCCTGCAGGTGGGCGACGCGGTGCGGGTGGTTTTCGAGGAGCGCGCGGGCGGTTTCAAGATACCTCAGTTTGAACTGGCGACAAGCAAATGAAAGAACCGGAAAACAGCGAAGCTACCGGCCACAAGCTGGCCTTCGGCGACTATGAGCAGGCCAAGGCGTGGATCGGGCGGCGCTCGCAGATGTACGTGGCCGACGTGCCCGTCGACGAATCCCGTTCCAAGTATTACTGCACCCTGGCCGAGGACGGCAATCCCAGTTACTGGGACCAAACCTGGGCCGCCATGCACTGGGGCGGGCTGATTACCCCGCCGGGGCTGCTCATGACCTGGGTCATGCCCCTGCAGTGGGATCCGGCCGGCAAGCGGGAATCACCGATGCTCGCCATGAAGGTGCCCCTGCCCGGAGATACCATTATCAATACGGGCACCGAGACCGAATTTTTTCAGCCGGTTTACATTGGCGATCGCATTACCGTGATCGACGAAATCGTTGATGTGTCGCCGGAGAAATCAACCCGGCTGGGTACGGGGCATTTCATTGTCACCGATGGTCATTTCTACAACTCGCGCGGCGAACTCGTGGGGCGTAATCGCAACACGCTCTACCGCTTCAAGGCCCGCGGCGGGCAGGCCGAGGAAACTTCATGAAACAGACGGATCAACGTCCGGGGTGGCGTGATTACCCGCAAAAATACTGGCAGCAGGTGGAGGATGGCGAACAGCTTCCCGGCCTGGAATTGCCCATTGATTACAAGCGCATCGTGCTCAACGCGGCGAGTACCTGGGACTGGTTTCCCGGGCACCACAATCCCGAATATGCCCGTGCCCAGGGGCAGGAAAACATCTACGCCAGCACGATTCTGTTTCATGGGGTGGTGGATCGCCTGGTGACGGACTGGGCCGGGCCCCGTGCCTTTATAGTGCGCCGCGGGATCCGCATGCAGCAAAGCGTCTACCCTGGCGACACGCTGTCGGCGCAAGGCCAGGTCACTCGCCGATATCGTGACGATGCCGGTAGCGCGCTGGCGGATATCGAAATCGAGCTGAGAACCGAACGCGGCGTCTGCGTGCCCGCAACGGTCACCGCGCGTCTGCCCGAGCAGGGTGACGTCGAATAATCTGGAGGACATGAATCATGGCTACAGCGGCACAACAACTTCCGGGCGAACAATCAACCGAACAGCGTATTCGCGACGTCAAGGAGGCCACTCGCGGGGTGACCGAGCAGTATCCGCGGGAATATCTGCTCAAATGCATCGCCGAAGGCCGGTTTCCGGAAGACTGCTGGCGGGCGCTGGGCGAGTTCGGCCTACTGGGCCTTTCTATCCCCGAAGAGCACGGCGGCAGCGGTGGCGGGGTGTTGGAAATGACCGCGCTGATGGAAGGGCTTGCGGAGGCCGGCATCCCGATGCTGTTCCTGATCGTGACGGGGCTGGCGCGGGTGCCGATTGTCAAGCACGGCACGCTCGATCAGATCCAGCGCTTCGTCCAGCCCACGGTGAGTGGCGAAAAGAAGCTGTGCTTCGCCATTACCGAGCCCAATGCCGGCACCAACAGCTTCGCCATGACCACGCTGGCTACCCGGGATGCCGAGGGCTATGTGCTTAGCGGGCAGAAGGTTTTCATTTCCGGCGCCGATGAAGCGGACTGGATACTCGTAGTGGCCCGGACCACAAAGGTCTCCGATGTAGAGCACCGCAGCGAGGGTATGTCCCTGTTCGTGGTGGACGCCAAGGACCCGAATATTCGCATGCAGGCGCTCAATATTCAGGCTGAAGCTCCGGAGAAGCAGTTTCTGGTTTTCTTTGACGAGGTGCGGGTGCCCGCGGAAAACCTGGTTGGCGAGGAGGGGCGTGGCCTGGCCGGCATGTTCGACAGTCTCAATGCCGAACGCTTGCTGGTGGCGGCCATGTCCCTGGGGACCGGCGACTACGCATTAAAGAAGGCTGTCGACTACGCCAATACCCGGGCGCCGTTCGGCAAGCCCATCGGTAGCTATCAGGCCTTGCAGCACCGCATGGCGCTGGCCAAGGCGGAACTGGAGGCCGCGCGGCTGATGACCTATTCCGCGGCCGCGTCCTTCGATCGTGGGGAATCCGCGGGCGGGCAGGCCAACATGGCCAAACTGCTTGCCTCCCGAGCGGGCACCCAAGCGGTCGAGGCCGCCCTGCAGACGCACGGGGGTTATGCCTTTGATCGGGACTACGACGTGGTCACGCTATGGCCACTGGTGCGGCTGATGGAGATTGCGCCGATCAACAATGAAATGCTGCTGAATTATGTCGGGCAGCATGTCCTCGGATTGCCGAAATCCTACTGATTAGACCTGGATGTGCGTCAGAACAATAAGGGAGGGGCGGGGATGAAACGAGCCCGGACGACGGGGTCCTGGATGCTTGCTGCAATGGCTTTGTCGTGGGCTATAACGGCATCGGGTTCTTTGAACGTGGATGCCGAACGCATTATTGCCGCCGATGCCGAACCCGAAAACTGGATCAGCCACGGGCGCGGTTATTCCGAACAACGCTTCAGCCCGCTTGATCAGATCAACCGGGACACCGCACAGCGGCTGGGACTGGCCTGGTTTACCGATTTGGGCACCAAACGCGGGCTCGAGGCTACACCCCTGGTCATCGACGGCATTCTGTATTTCACCGGCACTTTCAGCCAGGTCTGGGCTGTCGACGGGCGTAGCGGCGAAATTCTCTGGCACAACGATCTCGATGTGGATCGCAGCCGCGCCAAGTACATGTGCTGTGATGTGGTCAACCGGGGGCTGGCTGTCTGGGAGGACAAACTCTTCGTGGGCACCATGGATGGCCGTCTGGTTGCACTGGACCCGGAAAACGGCGAGGTGATCTGGGACAAGCTGACCATCGACCTGGAACGGCCCTACAGCATTACCGGTGCACCACGGGTGGTCGACGGCAAGGTGCTCATTGGCAACGGCGGCGGCGAGTTCGGCGTACGCGGCTACGTCAGTGCCTATGACGCCGACGATGGCGAAATGCTCTGGCGTTTTTATACCGTACCGGGTAATCCCGATGAGCCGTTCGAGAACCCGATACTGGAAACGGCCGCCGAAACCTGGGGCGGCGGGCCCTGGTGGGAAATTGGCGGGGGCGGCACCGTCTGGGATTCCATGGCCTACGATCCGGAACTGAACCTGCTCTACATCGGCGTGGGTAACGGGTCGCCCTGGAACAAGCACATCCGCAGCCCGTCAGGCGGCGACAACCTGTTTCTGTCTTCGATCGTCGCACTCAACCCGGATGATGGCAGCTACGTCTGGCACTACCAGACCACCCCGGGCGACGGTTGGGACTATACCGCCACCCAGCACATCATCCTGGCGGACCTGGAGATCGACGGCCAGACCCGGGAGGTGCTCATGCAGGCACCCAAGAACGGGTTTTTCTACGTCATCGATCGCGAAACCGGTGAGTTGATTTCGGCGGATAACTACGTACCGGTGTCCTGGGCCGAAGGCGTTGATCTGCAAACCGGCCGGCCCATCGAAACCGACAACGATTATCTTGATAGCGCCGTCTACCAGTTCCCCTCGCCCATGGGGGGCCACAACTGGCAACCGATGTGTCATTCGCCGGATACCGGCTATGTCTACATCCCCTCACGGCAACTGGCCATGATCTACCGCCAGGACGCCGAGTTCGAGTACGACCCCGAGTACTGGAACGTGGGCTTGGACGTGGCCAAGGACTTCACCTTTCCGCCGTGGATGGACGCCGAACTGGTCAACAAGGTGGGCAGCGCCATGGCGGCCGGTTCCCTGCTCGCCTGGGACCCGGTCAAGCAACAGGCCGCCTGGCGCGCGGACGCTGGTGGTCCCTGGAACAGCGGCGCCCTGTGCACGGGCGGCGGACTGGTGTTTGACGGCACCGGTCGCGGCCTGATCCGCGCCCTGGATGCCGAATCCGGTGATCTGCTGTGGTCTTTCGACGCGCAGCAAGGGGTTATCGGGTCGCCGGTAACCTATAGCATCGACGGCGAACAGTATCTGAGTATTCTGGTGGGCTGGGGCGGCGCCTTCGGCATGACCTTCGGCTTTGCCAGCAATACCGTCGATGCGCCCTCCACGCAGGGCCGGCTGATGACCTTCAAGCTGGATGCCAAAGGCCAATTGCCACCGGTAGAACGCGAGCAACGCACTCCCGAACCCCCCGAGGCCACGGCCAGCGATGACATGGTGGATCGCGGCAACGTGCTGTACCACCGCAGCTGCGTTTACTGCCATGGCCCCCGCGGCATCAGCCATCCCAATGTGGCTGACCTGCGCAGCATGGATGCTGCCACCCACCGCAATTTCATGGGCATCGTCCTGGGAGGGTCAATGAAGGATCAAGGCATGCCCGGCTTCGCCGGCACCATCAATAATGAGCAGGCCGAAGCCATTCACGCCTACCTTATTGAACTCAACCACCAGGAACTGGACCGCATCGAAGCCGAAGGCTCGCTCTGGTATAGATTCAAGATGGCCTGCTACAAGGTCATCGGCTGGCTGGCGAATGCGGCGGTGGCCGCCATGGAGTGGTTCAAGAACGCGGCGGGGTAGTCTGCCGCGGAGCTCACTCCCGCAGTCGGGAGAAGTCCGGCTCCCGCTTCTCGCGAAAGGCGGCGCGGCCTTCGGCGGCGTCCGGGCCGGTAAGGTCGACGGTGGCAGCCAGCCACTCCATTTCCAGGAATCGTTCCAGGGACAAATCCTGGGCACCGCGCACCAGGCCCTTGGTCAGGCGCAGTGCTTCCGGTGGTCCGGCTGCCAGGCGGGCGGCAAGCTCGGTGGCTTGCGTCAACGCCTGCCCCGGTGGGCAGATTTCGCTCACCAGGCCGTACTGCTCGGCCTGGGCGGTGCTCAGGCGTTGGCCGGTGAACAGTAGAGGACAGGCGCGGTGCCGCCCCAGCGTCCGGGTCAGGAACCAGGCCGCGCCGGCATCGGGCACCAGGCCGCGCAACACGAACGCGGCCGAGAAGCTTGCATCCTCGGCGGCCAGCACAATGTCGCAGGCCAGCGCCAGGCTCCAGCCGGCGCCGAAGGCCGGGCCTTCGACGGCGGCAATCACAGGCTTGGGCAGCTCGACCAGGGCGCGCAGAACCTTCTGCCCGGTAATCAGCCGGGCGGCCGGCGCGCCCAGGCCCTTGCCGCGAACGGGAGGGGACTTGATATCGCCGCCCGCGCAGAAATACCCGCCGGCGCCGGTAATCACCAGGGCACGCGTGTTTTCGTCAGCTTCGATTTCGGCGAGACTGGTCTGTAATTGTTCCCAAGTCTGCCAATCCAGTGCGTTGCGGGCGGCGGGCCGCTGCAGGGTAAGTAGCGCCACACCCTGCTGGGGGCGGGTAAGACCAACCGCGGCTTCGCTCATGATTTCCTGCGCTGGCTAACGCGTATGCCGGTGACTTCCCCGCCTATCATATTCCGCAGGATATGGGTGGTGCCGCCGCCAATGCCCAGACCACGGGCATCGCGAAAATAGCGCTCCAGCGGGTAGCGCGTGAGATAGCCCTTGTGGCCGAGCAGTTCAATGGCCTCGTTACAAATGGCTACCGCGGTTTCATTGGCGAACAGCTTGGCCATAGCGGTTTCGCGTATGCCGGGAAAGCCTTCAACGTCGCTTTTTGCCGCGCGCCATAGCAGCAGGCGGGCGGCATCCAGGCGGGTGGCCATGTCCGCGATGCGCCACTGGATGCCCTGAAACTCTATGACCGGACGACCGAATTGTTCGCGTTGCTTCATGTATTCAATGGCGTGTTCGAGCGCGGCACGGGCTATGCCTACGGACATGGCGGCGTTGCCGCAACGCTCGGGGTTGAATTGCCGTACCAGGAAGGCGGCACCGTCCCGCGAGCCGGCGCGGGGCTCCAGAATAACCTGGTCGGCCCGGACCGGGGCGTTGTCGAACCTGAGTACGCCCTCCGGTACGCCACGCCCGCCCATCTTGTCCTCGGTTTCGATGGGGGCCAGACCCTCGACGTCGGCGTCGATGAGCACCGCGCCGATCCCGTCCGGCCCCGCCGTTTGCGGCGCACGGCAAAAAACCAGGAAGGCGTTGGCATACGCCGCGCCGGTGATATGACACTTGGTCCCGGTCAAGCGGAAGCCGTCGCCATCGGGACTCAGGGTGGTTTCCAGGGCCGTGCCGTCGGAGCCCGCCTGGGGTTCGGTCATGGCAATGGCGAAGCGGGCCTTGCCCTCGACAATGCGGCCCAGGTAGTGGCGCTTTTGCGCCTCGCTGCCCAGACGGGCGATGACCCGCGGCGGGCCGTTGACCTGCATCTGTATCGTCATGGCGCTGCTCAGGCAGGCTGCGGCAATCTCCTCAATGACCAGGCAGCCTTCGAACACCCCGAGACCGGCGCCGCCGTATTCCCGGGGTACCGTGAGCGCGGTGAAGCCCTCGCGGGTGAGTATCTGGAACGAGCGTTCGGGAAATTCCTTTTCCCTGTCCCAATGGGCCGCATGAGGTGCTATTTCGTCCTGGGCTATGCGCCGGGACCGTTCCACCAGATCGCGCTGGAGACCATCGAATTCTTCCAGGGGGACTTTTACCTTCACCCTCTGACTCCCTGCGCTCGTGGCATGCGGCTATCGGCTGGCTATCAGTCGTTCGGGACTATTCGTTTACGGTTACGTTCGGAATAGAGGTAATTATCCATCGAAAGATGCTTGGCACGCCACATCATCTCCATTGAAGTGGAGGGGCGCAACATGGGCGCATCGCCGTTGCAGTCGAAATAATAGCTATTGGAAGCCTCGCAGTTGTGGTTGAGGAACACCGTCTGTTCCTGTCGCGCCTGGATATCCTCGAAGTAGCGCCTGTGAATATCCGGGCGAACTTCGACCATGCTGGCCCCCCTTCTGTGCGCTTCGTCAATGCAGCGGCCGATGTGAATGGCGTTGCCCTCTACCATCTTGAAGTAAGATGATCCGAGCAGAGCATAGGGACCCAGTTGCATGAAGTAGTTGGGGTAGCCGGGAATGGTGACGCCTTCATAAGCCTGGTAACGCTCGCTTTCCCAGAATTCTCCGAGCTCGCGGCGGTTGCTTCCCCAGACCTCGTAGGAGGGCAGGTTGCCCCGTTCGAATACCCGGTAGCCCGTGGCGAGTATGAGCACATCGACGGGGCGTTCCTGGCCGGATTTGTCGATGATGCCGTCCTCGCTGATGCGATCAATACCCGCGGTAACGAGATCGACGTTGTCGCGGCCGTAGGTCTGGAAATAATCGTTGGAGAAGGTGGGCCGCTTGCAGCCGAAACCGTAGGCCGGCGTGAGTTTTTCCCACAAATCCGGGCGCTCGGACAATTGTTCGCGCATGTTATTCAGGCAGGCGCGCTCGGCCCAGTGGACCAGCCCCGGCATGTTGCGGTACTGGACCAGGGCGACCACCATTACGGCCTCGGTGAGAGCGTCCGTACCCATGCGTACGGCGCGCTGCAGCAGCGGGGACCAGCGGAACAGTGTTCGCAGCCATGCGGGAATCTTGCCATCCGGCTTCTTGAGCACCCAGATCGGCGTGCGCTGGTACACATCCAGGTGCGCCACCTCCGGCGCGATTTTCGGGATAAGCTGTACGGCGGTCGCGCCGGTGCCGATAACCGCAACCCGCTTGTCCTTGAGCGAATATTCCCCGTCCCAGCGACCCGTATGAATCACCTTACCCTTGAAGCTGTCCAGACCCTCAATGTCGGGAAGCTTGGGCGAGATCAGTCCGCCGGTGGCCGAGACCACAAAGCGGGCGGTGATTTGCTCGCCGGCCGTTGTGCTGATGCGCCACAGGTGGTATTCGGCATCGAATTCGGCCTGCTCGATTTCAACACCGAAGCGGATGTGCTTATACACACCGTATTTGGCGGCGACTCGGCGCGTATACTGATTGAGCTCCGTGCCGGGCGCGAATACTCGGGACCAGTTGGGCTCCTGCTCGAAGGAATAGGAGTAGGTGAACGAGGTGATGTCCACCGCGACCCCGGGATAGCGGTTGTCCCGCCAGGTACCACCCACATCCCGGGCACGCTCCAGGATAATGAAGCGATTATTGCCTCGGCGCATGAGTTCAATAGCCGTGCCCATGCCCGAGATTCCCGCGCCGATAATTACGGTTTCGTGATCGGGCGTTACCTTGCGGCGTCGCGCCGCCGGCACTCGTTTCGGCGCGGTGGACTGCAGATGCGTTGATTCAGCGGTGGCGCTCATGGAGTTGCCTCTTGATCAAATTTGTAGCGTTACGCTGGCTGCCTGTCAGGCGTTGGCAGCCGCCGAGTTGACGGTTGCCAGTCTTGGCGGTGGGTTGGCCTGCGCTTCGAGGTATTGCCGGCCGATGAAATCCGCCAGCAGCGCCGTGTCCTGGCGTGCCTCCGGGATCAACCAATAGAAGACCGGCCACACGTGCGGCAGGCCCTGCCGGGCGATCAGCTCCGCCACGCCGCCGGCGCGGCGCGCCTTGGAGGCGACCAGGTAGGCATCATCGCGGAGAATTTCCTCCTCGCTCACGGCCAGCCATAACGGCGGCAGTTCTTTGAAATTGCCGTAGGCGGGTGAGGCATGGGGATCCGTTGCCGAGTGCCCGGCCAGGTACATGTCGGTTGCCATGTCGGCCATGGCCGAGTTGAGCATGGCGTCACGTCGGCCGTTGGCGCGGCGTGAAGGCAGGCGGCCGGTGAGATCGGCAACAGGTGACAGGGCGAAGGCGCAAATTGGCATGCGAGGACAGTCGCGCTTCTTGGCGCCGGGGCGTTTGCTCTCATCGCGCAGACGTAGCAGCAGCGACAGGGTGAGCCCGCCGCCGGCAGAGTCGCCACCGACCACCAACGGTTCATCCGGGTAATCCGCGGCAAGCGCCATATAGGCTGCCATCGCGTCGTCCACCGCCGCGGGGTAGGGGTTTTCGGGCGCCAGTCGGTAATCAGCCAGGAATACCCGCGCCTGCAGGCGCTTGGCCAGCTGTCCGCAGAAACCGTGGTAGGTGGCCAGTTGGCCGCCGATGAAAGCGCCACCATGAAGGTAGACCAGAGTCATGCGCGGCTCGCCCGGGGGCAGCAGCCAGGTGCCAGGTACGCCCGGCGGCACTGACGGTTCATTGGCTACGGTGGTCTTGGTAATTTTCACGCCGCGCGGCGCCGGGCTGGGCATGGGCAGATCATCCAGCACCCGGCGCATGCGGCGCAGGAACTGACGTTCATCGACAGGCTGATGTTTCAGCAGCGTGGTAAACGCAGCGGAAACCACGCGGGATTGAAGACTTGCCATATGCTTTTCTACCGTAAGAGTTAGTGAACGAATCCGCGGTAGACCTCGCCCACGCCGCGGGCGTACAGGGCCGGGAGCAGGCGTTTGGCCCGCCAGGCCAGCCGTCCGTCCGGCTGGGGCACCACATAGAGCTGGTTGCGGTCCACCGCGTTCAGGGCCTTGGCGGCCACCGTGTCGGCGTCGGTCAATGCCCATTTGCTCATGGCCGCACCGGCGAAGTTCTTGCGCGACTCCGGCAGGCGCGAATCCTCCACGATACGGGTGGGCACGAAGGTGGGACAGACCGCCGTGACATGTACACCCGTGCCGCAGAGCTCGGCATGTAGCGTTTCGGTAAGCGACAAAACGCCCGATTTGGTGACGTTATAGGTGGTCATCTCCGGGGCTGCCGCGAAGCCCGCCGCCGAGGCGATATTGATGATGCCCCCATAACCCAGTTCCTTGAGTTGCGGTACGAAAAAGTGGCAACCGTGTATCACGCCCCAGAGGTTGACCTGAACACACCAGCGCCAGTCCTTGAGCGAGACCTCGCCAATCCGCCCGCCGGCGCCTACGCCGGCGTTGTTGATGACCAGCGTCACGGGCCGCCCCAGCAAATCCGGCGCGGCGTCGGCCAGTTCGGCGACCTGCTTTTCCTTGCCGACATCGCAGCTCCGGGCAATGGCTACACCGCTGCCGAGCTGATTGAGCAAATCGGCCGTTTCCTGTGCCCTGGCCTTGTCGATATCGGCGCAAATAACCGAGCCCCCGCGGCGGACTATCTCGTAGGCGAGACTTCGGCCGATACCGCTGCCGGCGCCAGTCACTACGGCGGCTGCGCGCGATGAGGGTGCAAACCTCTTTCTGCTCATGTTCGTGCCCTTGTTTATGTCGATGTGAAAATACCGCTGGTTGCGCAGACTCCTAGGCGGCGCTCCGTGGTTCGTCTTCCCGGACCAGGTCAACAGGCCAAGGCGCAGTGTTGGCCCGGTCGTGTTTCCTGGCGTGCCACTCCCGGTAAGCGTAGTAGGCCTCCAGCGTATCGCCGCTTTCGTTGTAGGCGCGCTTCCACGCATGAATGTAATCGCGGTTGTCCTCGTCCCAGGGGTGGAAGGATGGTTTGTAGAAGGGCAGGTACTCGCTGATAAACGGCTTGCGTGCAAGGCCCGGCTTGACCAACAAGGTCCATGCCGCTTGCGCTGCCTTGACCGGACGCAGGAGTTGCTTGTCTTTCCAGAGAAAGTAAAGCCAGTTGCCGTGCAGCATGGGCACGAATATGGCCGTGGCGAGCGCCATTGCCGATATACGCATTACGTAGCCCCTGGCGCCACCGCCAACCGAGTCCACGAACACGTCGAAGCTAACCGACTTGTGCTCGGTTTCCTCTACGAAGTGCCAGTAGAGCATGGCCGCAAGTTCGGGCGGCGTATCGTCGAAAATTTCCGGGTGCCGCAGCATGATCGAGGAGATGATTGCGGTGAAATGCTCGAAGGCCGCACCCATGGCGCTTTGCATGTCGTCGCTCATGTGTTTTTCCATCAGCGACCGGATACGGACGAACAGTTTTTCCGCCTCGTCCAGTGGAATGCCGTGTCCGATCACGATGTCGTTCATTACATCGTGCTCGCGGGCGTGGGTACGTTCCTGGCGAATGAAACCGATGGCCGCCTTGCGTACAGAAGGGTCGTCCAGCTTGTCGAGCTGTGCCCGCGCCGAGTGCATAACCCAGCGCTCGCCCTCCGGCACAGGCGCGAGAATGCCGTTCAACCAGTGCGTAAGCCAGGGGTTATTGCCTAGCCAATGTCGCGGCACGGTATCCGGACTCAGTTCGAAATGCAGATCCCGGTGCTCGACTTCGTCGTAGCCGATCTTGCGACTGCTGACTGCCATGGACGTACTCCTGATTTTTATTCCCAAGTGTGTCGGTACTTTATTTGGTTGACTAACCAAATGTCAACTACGTAGAAACACTACGCATATATTAAGAGGGATTGCCGGTCAATGAGCCAACTTTTCTTGCGTCCCGGCGTTATCATGTGGCGCGTAGCACAGGCGAGGAGGCGCGAAATTGCCAACATCGAAAACACAACCCGTTATTGCGGCCACGGAAGGTGCGCAGAGAGCGCTCATTCTCACGCGCGCCGCCAGGCTGTTTCGGAAAAAGGGTTTCGAGCGCACCACGGTGAAGGAAATTGCACAAGCATGCGAGATGCTGCCCGGCAGCCTGTACTACCGTTACAAAACCAAAGAGGAATTGCTGGTCGACCTGATGCGCTATGGCATCGAGGATGTCATGCAGGATGTGCTGGCCAGCTTCGAACAAACCGAGGACCCGTCCGAGCAGCTGCGCTACTGCATCAACGCACACTTGCGGGCGCTGGTCTCGGATTCGGATCTGATATTCGTGCTGTTGTTCGAGTGGCGCGCCCTGGGAGGCGAGGCGCAATCCGATATCATCGCGCTGCGCGATGATTACGAGCGGCTGTGGTCCGACATTCTCGAAGCCATGGTGCAGGAGGGTGTGCTAAAACCCGATGTGGATCTCAAGCTGCTGCGGCTGGTGGGCATCGGCAGCTTGAACTGGGTAGCCACCTGGTACGACCCCGAAGGTCCTTACGATCTGGACCAGATCGGCGGGTTTCTCTGGCGCATCATCGTCGATGCGCTACTGGCGGGTGGTGCTCGGGGTGCACCTTCTTAATCCCCTGGTCGACAACGCAGACTTTGGCGGGCACTTAAGAAGCCTCGGCGAATAATCCGGACAGTCCGCGCACGATCGCCTCGGGTTGCTCCATGGGCAGGAAATGCGTGGTATTGGCCACCGCCTCGAACCTGGCTGCTGGCGCCCTGCGCTCCAGGCCGGCCCGCGCGCGGTCGAATACGGTGGATTGGCGGGTACCTTGCAGAACCAGCAAAGGGCATTGCAGGGCTTTTATATCGGTGATTGAATCCGGATCGACACTGGCAAAGGTGTCGGCTTCCCAGGCGGGTGAACAGGCCAGCCTGAAATTGTTCCCCTCGGCAATGAGGCCGTGGGCGACATAGGCGGCCAGCCATTCGTCGGGCCAGGTGGCGAATGCCCCGCGTCCACGGTAAACATTCATGGCTTGCGACTTGCTTGGAAAGTGGCTGCGCCTTGCCCGGGCCGCGGCCGGGTGGGGCAGGCGGGCGGTTGCCCCGGCCAGCCGGGCGAACTTCACCAGCCAGCGCGGCCAGCCGGCCAGCAGTACCGGTTCGGCAAGCAGCAGGCCGGCGACTTGCCCCGGTCGCCGTGCCGCGGCCACCAGGCTGATAGTGGCACCGATGGAATGGCCCGCCAGCCAGACCGGTTCATTTTGTTCGTCAAGCCACTGGGTCAGGTCTCGGTAATAGGTGTCCCAGTGATGCAGTTTTTGTGCGAGCGCGGCGGCGTGGCTGGCGCCGTGGCCGCGCATGTCCCATGCGACCACATTCCAGTTGCCGCTGAGCCTGTCGAGCAGTGGTGTGTAGGTACGGGCGTGAAAGCCGGTGGCATGCGCCCAGTGCAAGCGGGGCAGGCCAGCGTGTTGCGGCCAGTGCCAGAAGACCAGCTTCCTGTCGTCAGCGACCGAGAAGGGCTGCCGTAGCGGTTCTCGTGACGCATTGTGATCAGTAGGATTTGGGTAGGCCGAGGACATGTTCACCGATGTAGTTGAGCAGCATCTCGTTGTTGATCGGGGCAATTTCCATCAGCCGCAACGAGGGCCAGAGCGTGACCACGTCATAGTCCCGGTCGAAGGCGTAGCCGCCGTGGGTCTGCAGGGCTGCTTCCACCGCTTTGACTCCGGCACGCGAGCCCAGCAGCTTGGCCATATTGGCATGCGCGCCGGCGTTGCCGCCCTCATCGAAAGTTGCCGCGGCCTGAAACATCATCAGCCTCGCGGCTTCCAGTTCGGCCTTGGCCAGCGCCAAGCGGTGCTGCAACGCCTGGTAGCTGCCGATGGGCTGGCCGAAGGGCTTGCGGTCGTTAGCGTAAGCCACGGCCTTCTTGAGGGCATAGTTGCCCAGGCCGACGGACATGGCGCAGACCAGCAGGCGCTCTGAGTTGAGCGCTTCGAACATCCCGGCCAGGCCCTGGCCCGGATCGCCCACCAGGCGGTCGGGCGCCAGCTGGACCTCGTCGAAAAATACCAGATACTGCTTTTCCGGCCAGCCCACCTCGATGTTGAGCGGCTGCAGTTCGACCCCCGGGGCGTTGGTGTCCACCACGAACAGGGACATGCCCTGCGTTCGGTGCTCCACTTCGCTGGCTTTCTGCGTGCGCGCCACGACCACCATCCGGTCGGCGTCCGCGGCCCCCGAGATGAAGACCTTGCGGCCGGTCAGGCTGTAGCCCTCTGCTGTCTGTGTGGCCAGCGTGGACATGGCGAAGCTGTTGGTGCCGGAATCCGGTTCGGTTATCGCAAAGCAAAGCTTTTCCTTGCCGGTCATCGTGGGTTTGATAAAGCGTTCGAACTGCTCGGGGCTGCCGTTCTTTATGACGGGTACGCGGCCGAAACCGGTGAGAAAGAGCATGGGCAGAATCAGGCCGGCCTCGGCCAGCACTTCGGCCAGGGCCACCAGTTCCACCTGTCCGCCGCCCGAGCCGCCCATGGACTCGGGGATTGTCAGGCCCAGCAGGCCGCACTCCCCCAGCGCTTCCCAAGCTTCCTGAGGAAAGCGATGGTTATCGATGCACTCGCGCATGTACTCGCGCGAGAAGCGCTCGGTAATGCCGCGGGCGGCTTCGCGTATATCGCCAATGCGGCTCTCCACACTGTTCTGGTCGAAGTCGGGCAGGGCGCTCATGGGGCCTCCGGGGGTGTTGGCGTGAAAAATTCGGGTTATGTGGCGTTGCAAGCGTCGGGGTCGATAATGACCCCGATCTTGCCGGTTTGCCGGCTGGCCGCGAGCCGCGCCAGGCCTGTAGGGACTTGGGCAAGGCGGAGGGTCGAATCGTAGAGGGGTTTGAACAATCCGCGTTCCGCGGCACTGATCAGTGCCGCGAATTCGCTGAAATTGCCGATCGACGTGCCAATGATCTGCAACTGGCGGATGAAAATCTGCTGCAGGCTGGTGGGCGGGTTCGGGCCGGTGGTGGCACCAAAGACAATAATACGGCCGCCGCCCACCGTGGCTTTCAGCGAGGTTTCCCAGGTTGCTGCGCCCACATTCTCGATGACCACATCCACGCCGCGCCGGCAGGTAATCTCGCGTACCCGAGAAAGAACATCCTCGTTGCGATAGTTGATGCAGCAGGTAGCGCCCTGCTGGCGCGCAACCTCGAGCTTGGCGTCGGACGAACTGGTGACAATACTGCGCGCCGAGCGCAGCGCGCAGAACTGGAGCGCAGCCATGGAAGCGCCACCGCCGATGCCGTGGATCAGAACCCAGTCCTTGTCGGTAACCGCGCCCTGGGTCATGACCGCTCGCCAGGCGGTCAGATAAGCCGTGGGTAGCATGGCCGCGTCCAGTAGCGACAGCGAATCGGCCACCGGGAATATGCAATCCTCCGGCATGACGATGTATTCGGCCATGCAGCCGTCGATGTTCTCGCCGGGCACCGCCCGCGAGTAGGACAGCATCTGATCGCCGCGGAAGCTGAATTCATCCCTGCCGAAACGCGCTGGATAAATGACCACCCGTTCGCCGGTCTGGCGGTGGACCACCCCGGGGCCGGTACAGTCGACGATGCCGGCACCGTCCACGCCCAGGGTCAGCGGCAGGTCATGGCGGAAGCCGCGACCGTCCTCGGCCATGTAGATGTCCACGCGATTGAGGCCGGCGGCCGCCAGCCGCACCCGGACCTCGCCAGGCCCGGGCACCGGAACGGGCCGTTCGCCCACGATGACTTCCTCCAAGCTGCCGTGGCCGTTGATGTAGACGGCTTGCATGTGCTTTTTCATGGCTGGTTATTCACTCGAAGCGGGGGGCGCGCTTTTCCAGAAAGGCGGCCACGCCCTCGGCGTGCTCGGGCGCGGTCATGACCACGCCCATGTGTGAAGACATCATGTCCAGGTGCGTGTGCAGTTCCTGCGCGTGGCTCTGGTAAACCGCCCGTTTGATGATTCGCATGGCCTGCCGTGGCCCGCGCGCCAGCTGCCCGGCACACTCGTAGGTTTGCTCCAGCAGCTCGGCCGCCGGGTAGACCCGGTTGACCAGGCCCAGCTCAAGGGCGCGCTCGGCGCTGATGAAATCACCGGTCAGCAACAGTTCCAGCGCACGCGAGGTGCCGATCAGGCGCGGCAACAGCCAGGCGCCGCCATCGCCGGGCACCAGGCCAACCTTTACATAGGTTTCGGCGAAACGGGCGCTATCCGCGGCAAAACGCAGGTCGCACCACAGGGCCATGTCCATCCCGGCGCCCGTGGCAGCGCCATTGACCGCCGCGATTACCGGCTTGTCCAGGCGGTGCAGCGCCTTGGCCACCCCGTGTATGCCCTCCCAGAGCTTTGCTTTCTGAGTGCTCGCCGCGTTGCCGATGTCGCCCCGCAGCTCCTGCAGGTCTCCGCCGCTGCAAAAGGTCTTGCCGGCACCGGTGACCACCACACAGCGGACGTCGTCGTTGACCAGACACTCTTCCAGCGCCCGGGTCCACAGGGCGATCATTTCGTCGTTGAACGCGTTGTGCTGGTCGGGGCGGTTCAGCGTCAGCGTGGCGATACGCTCGTGGATATCGAATTCGAGCACCTGGCTCATGATTGTTTACTCCGGCAACGGGTGGACAAAGCGGGCATCGAGCAGGCAGCGCGCCGCCCTGGGGAATATGGTCGGTCTCTAGGCAAGGCAGGCCGGCCCAGGGCCGTGAGCATGGGCCAGAGTCCGTCACCGCCGGCTTGCAGGGCCTGTTCGGCGATGATGCGGTTCCAGTACGTTTCCGGCCCGAAATCGTCCCGCCAGCTCCATAGCCTGCGGCTGTAGTGATGCAGGCGATGTTCGTAGGTAAAGCCCATGGCGCCATGCACCTGGTGGGCGATGTTGGTGGCGCTGTCCACCGCCTGACCGGCGCGCGCCTTGGCGACTGCCGCATCGAGCAGGCCAGCGTCGGGCGAGAGCGTGGCCGCGGCGGTCTCTACCGCGGTTTCCACCGCCGCGGCTTCGCCGGCCAGCAGGGCCAGTTGCTGCTGAATCGCCTGAAACTTGGCCAGCGGCCGACCGAACTGCTTGCGTTCGCCCGCGTAGCTGCAGGCCAGATCCAGGCAGCGGCGTACGGCGCCCGCCATCTGCGCGCCACGCATGACCGCCGCCAGCGCGAGCCAGTAATCCACCGACCAGGCGATAACGGTGTCCTCGACGGTTTCGCCGGCCGACAGGTCGATATCGTCACGGGGCTCGCCCGCCATGTTGCTGCCCTCGCGCGCCACCGTGGCGTGCCGGACCAGCTGCAGCCGGGACTGGTCGCGCGTGGGCCCGGTAATCAGCCTGACCACCGGCAGGTGTCGACCCCAGGGCACCCCATGCAGATGATCGCCCAGGCCGCCGCCGTCCAGTGCCAGGGACGGGACCGTGAGGCCGGATCGAGGGATCTCGCAGCCGGCAGTTGCCAGCGCGTGGCCGGCCAGCCAGGTCTCGGCCAGCGGTACGGGCGCGGCGTAATAGCCGGCCAGCCGGAGTACCCCAATAGCCTCGTGTAGCGTAAGCCCGCTGCCATCCTGTTCTTCGGGTAGCAGGGCGCGTGTCAGGCCGTTTTCTTCCAGTGCTGTCCATAACGCCTCGGGCCATTGGCCCTGCTCGCAAGCATTAATGCTATCGGTGCTGGCCAGGTCGGCAAAAATTCTTTCGGCGGCATCCAGCAGCAGATTGCTTATATCGGTCACGATGCTTATCTCAATCCCAGGCCGCGGGCGATGGCGCCACGCAGAATTTCGTTGGTGCCGCCGCGCAGGGTGGCGGATGGTGCGTGCAGGATAGCCCCTCGCAGTAAGCGGGCGAACTCCCCCTGGTGCGTACTTATTTCATTGGCGCCGGCAATCAGCCGGGCCTGCTCGGGCAGCAGCCGCTCAAAGCGGGTCCCCAGGTCCTTGACCAGGGCGGCCTCCAGCGCGGGCATCTCCCCGGCTTCCAGACGGGCGGCTACCGATAGCGACATTTGGCGCAGGCTGGCCAACTGGCTGATCAGGGCGCCCGTGGCCGCCAGCGTCGCCTTGTCGGGTGTCGGGCCGGCGGCCAGGTTTGCCACCAGTTCCGCGAGCACGCCGTAGTAGCTCAGAAAGCGCTCCGGGCCGCTACGCTCGTAGGCCAGTTCGCCCACAACCTGCTGCCAGCCGTTGCCGATTTCACCCACCACACGAGAGTCGGGCACGAACAGATCCTCGAACAGCACTTCGTTGAAATGCTGGACACCGGCCAGGTTGGTGATGCCGCGAACCTGCAGTCCGGGCGAATCCATTTCTACCAGCAGTTGGCTGAGCCCGGCGTGGCGATCGTTGTCGTCACGCGGGGAGGTCCGGCACAGCACCACCATGCAGTGTGCCCGGTGCGCGTAGCTACTCCATATCTTGCGGCCATTGAGTCTCCAGCCGCCGTCCACTCGCTCGGCGCGGGTACGCACTGCCGCCAGATCAGACCCGGCATCAGGCTCGCTCATACCCAGTGCGAAGTAGCATTCGCCCCGCGCCATGGGCGGCATGAACGTCTGACGCTGTTCCTCGGTGCCAAATCGCAGCAGCATGGGGCCGGTTTGCCGGTCCGAGGCCCAGTGCGCGCCGACCGGGGCGCCCGCGCAGAGCAATTCTTCCGTGACCACGTAGCGATCCAGCGCGCTGCGCTCCGCTCCGCCGTACTTCCGCGGCCAGGTCATGCCCAGCCAGCCGGCGGCGCCCAGCTTGCGGGAAAACTCCGGGTCGCAGGCCAGCCAGGAGTCACTGGCTGGTTGGAAGCTGCCCTGGCGGCGTTCTTCGGCCAGAAAAGCGCGTATGTCCGCGCGCAGGTTTTCGGCGCTGTCGGGAAGCGGCTGATGCGGAAAGTTCAGGGTCTGCGTCATGGGGGAAAATGATCGTCGACGAACATGTCAATCGGAAAAATGGGATAAGTGTCACGCAATAGTCCCCCTTGATAAGGCAAGCGATATGCCAGATGTAAAAAGGGAGGCAAGACCCGGCATGCGACTGCCGGCCGATCGGCGCAACCGGCGAGCATCAATAGTTTCCACACGGGGAAACGCCGTTTCGGCTGTTTCAGATTGAGACAGTGCCGTATTGATATGAGACAGGCGGTGCAACAGGCCGGTGCCTTCGCATTGACCGGCCATGCAGGTGGCCGCCGTATTGCACAGGCCGGCTGCGGGGAAAAGTCTGCGTCTCGGGGGTCGCCCTGTCGAGAGTGGCACGGCCGTTGCTCTAGGCTCCAAGTGTTCATGCGACCCATTCTCCGAGCCAGCCCATGCAGCTCAACCTGAAAAGCTTTTTCGAACGCACGGAAACCTACTTTCCGGCAAATACGGTAGTCAGCCGACAGGCGGATGGCAGCCTGCATCGTTATGACTACGGGCAGCACTGCGCCCGGGCGCGCCGGCTGGCCAGCGCCATCAAGCTGGCTGGCATCCGCGCCGGTGATCGCGTGGCTACGCTCGGGTGGAACACGTATCGGCACATGGAGCTGTATTCTGCCGTGCCCTGCATGGGCGCGGTGCTACATACCGTGAACATACGCATTGCCGACGAACACGTGGCCTACATCATCAACAAGGCGGCCGATCGAATGCTGTTCGTCGATCCTGACCTGTTGCCGATCATCGAACGGCTGGCCGGGCAGTTACCCTCACTGGAAAAGATCGTGGTTACTGGCAACCTTCCGGACGAGTGTTCGGTCAAGGGCGTTATAGCCTACGAGGAGTTTCTGGAGCAGGGCGAGGCCAGTTACGAATTCCCGGATATCGACGAGAACGCCCCCTGCGGCATGTGCTTCACCTCGGCGACGACCGGTCTGCCCAAGGGAGTGGTTTATACCCACAGGATGCTGTACTTGCACACACTGGGTATGTGTGCGGTCGACTCTCTGGGTATTGCCGAACGCGACAGCATTCTACCCGTCGTGCCGATGTTCCATGCCAATACCTGGGGGCTGCCGTTCGCGGCCATAGCGGTGGGCGCGAACATGGTGCTACCCGGGCCCCAGCCGGACGCCGCGGCGATACTCGACCTGATCGAGGCTGAGCGGGTGACTTTCTGCGCGGCCGCCGTCACGGTGGGTGTGCAGATGGCCCGGGAACTCCAGCAGCGCACCCGTGATATTTCCAGCCTGCGTGAACTCATGCTGGGCGGCTCGGCCACCCCGGCGGCCCTGATGCGCGAATTCGCCAGCCGGCATGACGTTTCGATCTACACGGCCTGGGGCGCCACCGAATGCGCTCCGCTGGCGACCACCACCCACCTGCGCCGCGAGCTGCTGGATGCCGGCGAGGATGCACGCATTGCGGTGCGCGCACGCCAGGGCATTCCCGTGCCGGGGGTTGAACTCAAAGTGCTGGATGAGCAGGGTCGGGCCGTGTCATGGGACGACGAGCAGGCCGGTGAAATCTTTGTTCGCGGCCCCTGGATAGCCGAAACCTATTACGAGGACGAACGCTCGCAGGCCGGCTTCGAGAACGGATGGTGGAAGAGCGGCGACATCGCCACCGTCGGCCCCGACGGTTCCCTGAGGCTGGTGGACCGGGCCAAGGACCTGATCAAATCCGGCGGCGAATGGATATCCTCGGTGGATATCGAAAATCAGCTCATGGCCCACCCGAACATCGCGGAAGCTGCGGTGGTCGCCGCGCCGCACCCGCGCTGGCAGGAGCGGCCGCTGGCCTACGTGGTGGCCGAAGCCGGTGAGTCGGTGCCGATGGCAGACAAGCTGCGTGCCTGGCTGGCGGAATACTTTGTGAAATGGTGGTTGCCGGACGATTTCGTCACGTTGACGGCACTACCGCGCACAGGCGTGGGCAAGGTTGACAAGCGCGAACTGCGTGAAATTTCCGCCCGGCATTTCGTGGATGACGAAGTACACACCGACCAGGAGGCCGCAAACAAATGATCGCGGATATCAGCATTCCGGATTGCAGCAAGCTGTTCATCGGCGGCGAGTGGGTGACCCCGGATCAGCAGAAGAGCTACAGCAACGAAAACCCCGCCCGGCGCGAGCCTATCAATGAGGTGGCTATTGCCGGGGCGGCCGACGTAGACCGCGCGGTGCAGGTCGCTCGCGCGGCGCTGGACAGCAAGGAATGGGCCGGCATGCCGGCCGCCGACCGCGGCCGGCTACTCTGGCGAGTGGGTCAGACCTTGCGCGAGCGCGCCGCGGACCTGGCTGCGCTGGAGTCCCTGGATACGGGCAAGCCTTTTGTGGAGGCACTGTACGGCGACATCCCCCATGCCGCGGGCGCCTTCGAGTATTTCGGCGGCTGGAGCAACAAGATTTCCGGTGAAGTGCTACCGGTACCACCGCGCTTTTTCGACTACACGCGGCGCGAACCGGTAGGCGTGGTAGGCGCTGTCATCCCGTGGAATTTTCCCCTGCAAATGGCAGCGATGAAAATCGCTCCGGCGCTTGCAATGGGTAACAGCATTATTCTCAAACCGGCCGAGCAAACGCCACTCACGGCTTTCGCGCTGGCCGGCATCCTGGAAGAGCTGGGTCTGCCCGCAGGCGTGGTCAGCGTACTTCCCGGTTTCGGCCAGACGGGTGCGGCCATCGTGGCGCACGCCGACGTGGACAAGATCACATTCACCGGGTCCACCGCCGTGGGCAAGCAGATCATGCGTGGCGCCGCCGACACGCTTAAGCGGGTCTCGCTGGAACTGGGCGGCAAGTCGCCGAACATCGTGTTCGAAGACGCTGATATCAAGCGCGCGGTGCGGGGGGTGACTACGGGCATTTACTACAACCAGGGACAGATGTGCACCGCCGGCTCGCGTGTACTCGTTCACGAAAGTGTTCACGACGCCTTCATGGAAGCCTTCCTCGCGGAGGCGAGCAAGATCAGGCCGGGCGACCCCATGGCCAAGGAGACCCGCATGGGTGCGCTGGTGTCCGAAGAACAGTTCGAACGGGTCAGCCAGTACGTGGAAATTGGCAGGAAGGAGGGGGCCAACGTTGCGCTGGGCGGCGGTCCGGGCGACGGCGACGGGTATTTCTACAAGCCCACCGTATTCACCGATGTCCGCCCGGAACAGCGTATTGCCCAGGAAGAGATCTTTGGCCCCGTGGTGGCCACCACGACCTTCGCCGACGAAGAAGAGGCCCTGGCAATTGCCAATGGTGTGACCTACGGCCTGGCATCCGGCATCTGGACCAACAACCTGTCGCGCGCGCATCGGGTGGCGCAGGGTCTGAAGGCGGGTACCGTCTGGGTCAACACTTACAACGCTCTGTGGAACGAAGCGCCCTTCGGCGGTTACAAGCAGAGTGGACATGGCCGGGAAGGCGGGCGTTACGGCGCAGAGCTATATACCGAAATCAAGAACGTTTGCATATACATCTGACCAGGAGTTTAGCCATGCCTGATACCGGTCGAGTTGCCCTGTTTCACGGGCCCGCGAAACCCTTCGAGATTCGCGAGATGCCGGTGCCCGATCCCGAGCCGGGCGCCACGCTGATCAAGGTCAGCATGGCCAATATCTGCGGCTCGGACCTGCACGCCTGGCACGGCCGCTTCGTGCTGGCGGGGCTGGGGGGCGTGCTGCCCACGGTACTCGGCCACGAGATGACCGGCGTGGTCACGGCCTTGGGTCAGGGCCTGACACGCGATGCCGATGGCTTGCCGCTCGCGGAGGGTGATCGGGTGACGTTCACCTACTTTACGGGCTGTGGGCAGTGCTACGGCTGTTTGCGCGGCAAGCGTACCTCCTGCAGCAACCTGAGCATGCCCATGACGCAGAGCGCCGAAGCGTGGCCGCACTTCGTGGGTGCTTACGGCGATTATTTCTACGTGCGACCCAACGCGGCCATTTACAAGGTGCCCGAAGGCGTGCCGGACGAGGTGGTCGCGGGCGCCAACTGCGCGCTGTCGCAAGTCATCGCCGGTTTCGAGCGATGCGCCCTGCGTTTTGACGAGGCCGTGGTCATCCAGGGCGCCGGCGGCCTGGGGCTGTATGCCACTGCCGTGGCCAAGGCCTTCGGTGCTCGCATGGTGGTGGCCGTGGATGCCGTGGCCGACCGCCTGGAGATGGCTTCCCGCTTCGGTGCAGACGCGACCATCAACATCAACGAACTACCCGATCCGAAAGCGCGCGCCAAGCAGATAAAACAACTGACCGACGGTCGTGGTGCCGATGTGGTCATGGAAGTGGTAGGCGACGCGGCGGTGGTGCCGGAGGGTATTCGCATGCTCGCCCAGCACGGCCGTTATGTGGGCATCGGCTGCATCAATGCCGGCCAGACCTACGAAGCAGATCCTTCACGGCTGGTCATGGCGAACAAGAGCTTCATCGGCGTCGCCCTGTACGAGCCGGATGTGCTGGGCAAAGCCCTGCGATTCCTGAGTCGTTACCGCGAGCAGTTACCGCTGGATGAGCTGGTCAGCCGCAAGTTTCCGCTTACCGAGATCGATGACGCCTTCCGCAAGGCAGACCAGCGTGAAGTTTTGCGGGCCAGCCTGGTGCCGCATTAGGAATCACTGCTGGTGACCGATCAATAACGAGTAGGAGAGAGGCTTTGGCGCAAAGACTGGAAAATAAAGTGGCCCTGATTACCGGCGCCGCCATGGGCATGGGGCGCCAGCACGCCTTGCATATGGCCCGGGAAGGCGCCGCGGTGGTTGTCTCGGACGTGGCCGATGATGCCGGACGCGAGGTGGTCGAGGAAATCGGGCAGTCCGGCGGCCGGGCCATTTATTGCCATCTTGACGTGGTTGACGAAGCCCAGTGGGGACAGGTCATCGATGCGGGTCGGCAAGCCTTTGGCCGCATCGACATCCTGGTGAACAACGCCGGCGTGCTGTTGTTCAAGGCGATACAGGACACCGAAACGGTCGAGTGGGAGCGCGTGCTGGATATCAACCTCAAAGGAGTTTTTTTGGGCTGCAAGCTTATTTTACCCGCCATGCGCGAGGCCGGCGGCGGCGCCATCATCAACGTGTCTTCCATTTACGGTCTGGTGGGGGCCCCTGGCGCGGCGGCCTATCAGGCAAGCAAAGGGGCGGTGCGCCTGCTCACCAAGTCCACGGCGGTGGACTACGCGCCCTTCGGTATTCGGGTCAATTCGGTCCATCCCGGGGTCATCGATACACCCATGACCCGGGAAGTGCTGGCGGACGAACAAATGCAGCAGCAAATCCTGCAGGGCACTCTGCTCGGACGGCCGGCCCAACCCGAAGAGGTTGCCCGGGCGGTGGTATTCCTGGCCTCGGACGAGGCGTCCTACATGACCGGTTCGGAGCTGGTGGTGGACGGCGGCTACACCACGGTCTGAGTTGCGTCGACGATCATACTGGAGACAAGAACATGGCAAGCGTTCAATCGGAGGAGCTGGAGAAACTCTACCGGGGCTGGGTCGCGGCGATGGCCGAAAACCCCGAGGCCGACGTGGCGGAGTTGCGGCGGCTGTTCGATCACTGGGGCGACGTCACCGCCGAGCCCGGCGGGGTGGATTACATCGAAGTGCAGGCCGACGGCATTCCCGCCATGTGGGCCCTGCCCAAGGGCTGCCGCGAGGACCGGGCGCTGCTGTGCTCGCACGGCGGCGGCTACGTGGTCGGGTCCATGTACAGTCATCGCAAGCTATTTGCCCATATCGCCAAGGCGGTAGGTTGCCGGGCGCTGATCGTGCATTACGGCAGGGCGCCGGAAAATCCGCATCCCGGGCCGGTAAACGACATGCTCAAAGCCTATCGCTGGCTGTTGGAGGAGGAGGGTCTGGCTCCTGAGCATATTGCATTCACCGGGGATTCGGCCGGCGGTGCGCTGGCGATTACCACCATGGCAGCCGCGCGCGAGCAGGACCTGCCGCTGCCCGCGGCGAGCATGCCCATGTCGCCGTGGGCCGGGCTGGACACCTCGGGTGAGAGTTATGACAGCAATGCCGATCGTGATGCGCTGGTCTCGCGCGAGACTACGCAGGGCCTGGGCGGGCTGTTTGTGAGCGAAGAGGATCGTTTCAACCCCCTGGCCAATCCGCTGTATGTCGAATACGCCGGCATGCCCCCGCTGCTGGTGCAGGTGGGAGAAGCCGAGACCCTGCTGGACGACAGCCGCCGCATTGCCGAGCGCGCGCGCGAGGCGGGGGTATACGTGAGCATCGAGGAATTTGACGACATGCAGCACGTTTTCCATTTTCTGGCCGGCAACGCGCCCGAAGCCGACGACGCCATCAGGAAAATGGCGGAGTGGCTGCGGCCCAGGCTGGCCATTTCCTGACCGAGTACGCAAGGACATGACTGTCAACAATGCAAGGGACGCCGAGCCCGAAAACCAGTACGACATCGTCATCGTAGGCGCCGGCTTTGCCGGCTTGTATCAACTCTACAAACTGCGGGAACTGGGATTTTCCGTAGTGCTCTTGGAAGCGGGCGGCGATCTGGGCGGTATCTGGTACTGGAACTGCTACCCGGGCGCCCGCGTGGATACGCATGTGCCGATGTACGAGTACGGCATTGAGGAAATCTGGCGCGACTGGTACTGGAGCGAACGCTTTCCCAGCTGGGAGGAATTGCGCGCCTACTTCAACCACGTGGATAACAAGCTTGATCTGCGTCGGGATATCGCGTTCAACACGCGCGCAACGGCGGCGCGCTTTGACGAATCCCACAATGAATGGCTTATCGATACCAACCGCGATCGCGTCTATCGGGCCCGCTTCTTCGTGTTATGCACGGGCTTCGCTTCCAAGCCCTATATACCGGATATTCCGGGGCTGGAGCGTTTCGCGGGCGAGTGTCACCACACGGCGCAATGGCCACAGGAAGGTCTTGATTTCAGCGGCAAGCGGGTCGGGGTGGTGGGTACCGGAGCCAGCGGTGTGCAGGTGGCGCAGGAAGCGGCCGCGCGGGCGAGCAGCCTGACGGTATTTCAGCGTTCGCCCTGTCTGGCGCTGCCCATGCAGCAGCAAAAGCTGGACCGGAAAACACAGGACGAATGGAAAAAGGACTACCCCGAGCGCTTCGATAACCGCATGAACACCTTCGGTGGTTTCGATTTCGACCTGCTGGACGCCTCGGCGCTGGAAGCCGGCGAGCAGGAACGCAATCGCAAGTACCAGGAGTTGTGGGATGCCGGCGGTTTCAATTTCTGGATCGGCAATTACATCGACATACTGTTCGATGAAAGGGCCAACGACACGGCTTACAAGTTCTGGCGCGACAAAACCCGGCCCCGAATCAAGAACCCGGCCACGGCCGAAAAATTGGCGCCAGCCGAGCCGCCCTATCCTTTCGGCACCAAGCGGCCCTCGCTGGAGCAGGGCTATTTCGAGATTTTCAACCAGAACAATGTCGAGCTGGTGGATATCCGTAACGACGAGCCCATCGAGGCTGTCACCGAAACCGGGCTTGCCACTTCGCGAAAACACTACGAATTTGATGTGCTGGTGCTGGCTACCGGTTTCGACGCGGTGAGCGGGGGTCTTACCGGAATAGATATCCGCGGCCGGCATGGCGGCACGCTCAAAGAGCATTGGCGGGACGGTCTGAAAACCCATCTCGGCGTTGCCAGCGCCGGTTTTCCCAACCTGCTGTTTCTTTACGGCCCCCAAAGCCCGTCCGGCTTCTGCAATGGTCCGAGTTGCGCAGAGGGGCAGGGGCAGTGGATCGTGGAATTCATCAAGTATCTGAGGGGCAAGAATATCGACCGGGTGGAAACCACCGGAGTGGCCGAACGCCAGTGGGGTCAGCTCGTGCAGGAACTGGCCGACATGTCGCTGTTTCCCCGGGCGGAGTCTTGGTACATGGGTGCCAACATTCCGGGAAAGAAACGGGAAATGCTGAATTTCCCCGGCGGATTGGCCCTTTATCTCCAAAAATGCAACGAGTCGGCCGCCAAGGAATACGAAGGCTTCGAGTTCGGGTAGCCGGAAGAGGATGGTTGATCACAAGAGTCTTCGCTGCAATCAGTCCAGGGTGCCAGGTCCTGCTCTGTATCGCAGGCAAGTTTCCCTCATTCACGCCGTGGCTGTTCCAAACGAGGAATGGCTGCGGCGTGATTTTTGAGAAATGTCGCAATCCTCGGCAGGCACCGGATAAGACCACAGCGAGCGTAGTGGCATCTGGTGTGCGCGGTTACGCTTTGCGCTTGACAGATTATTCGGCGGAAGCCTTTTCGGAACGCCCGAACTGCGAGGCGAACGAACGCACCTTGCGCTCGTGCATGAGCGCGAATAGTCGATTTACCCCGGGTATAACCTCGGTCAGAATAAGCTCGGCCTCCTTGTCCGCCAGGTCAGACAGTTTTTGTACGAAGAAGCGCACCTCACGAGAGAACAGGTAATCCACGGCCGACATGACAATACCCAGATCCTCGCTGGTCACGCCGCGCTCGGCGGAAAGTACGGATCTTCTGAGCTTGGCCCACTGAGTAAGAATCTCGACATCCAGGGCGGAGAGGGCGCCGCCTTCGGCCTGGATCACCCCGAGACGGCAAAGCTCGTCCATCTCCGCTTGCGAATAGCCAAGCCGGTCCCTGGTTTTCTTGAGCGGTGCCGAGGTTTCCGGGCTGGCCAGGCCCGTCCCCAGACGCTCGCTGATCAGTGCAAACACTTCCTTCTGACGCGGCGTGAATTCGTAATCATCAGTGTCATGGATAAGTGCCTTGATGGCACGCAGTGGCAGGAATTCGCGTTCTTGCAGTTGGCGGATCAGCTTCACCAATTCAACGTGCCGCTCGCTGTACCACGCCATGTTGCGGGAGGTGCGCTCCGGTTCGGGTAGCAGGCCCTCGTGGATGTAGAACCGGATGGTCTCCCGGTTCACGCCAGTACGTTGCTCCAGGTGCTGCATCTTGTATCGCGTCTTGGCGGCAGGCATGGGACTCATTCGCTCCGTTAGCAGAAATAGGCACTTCAGGACCAGGATTCGCAACCAGCCCTGTAACCGTGGCGACGGAAAATACCATAGCCCGGGCTTTGCGGCAGCCTGGCAAGGCCAATGTTCCGGGCAACCCGGACAGGCGCAGCGGCTTGCCCTACACCCGTCCGGGAACAAAAACCTGAGCAATGATTGACAATGTTTCGCTGCTTGAGTAAATTGCAAAGTACGAAGTAATACTATGCACTATTTGAGAGGATCGCAGTATGGCCAATTTGCGGGGACTGGTAACCAGGGTTTTTTGCGTTTTGGCGGTTTCGGTAGTACCCGTCGCTACAGTCAGCGCAAAAGTGTCAGCCGAAGAAGCCGCCAAACTCGGCGATACCCTGACGCCCGTGGGCGCGATTAAAAAAGGCAACGATGAGGGCAGCATTCCGGAGTGGAACCCATGGCCGCAGAAAGGTGATCTTTCCGGCCAGGATCTGACCGCGGAAAACTTCCCGGACACCATTGGCAAGCTTCTCGAAGAAGAGCCGAAAACTGTTCTTACCAAGGACAATTACAGCGAACACGCCGACAAGTTGACCAAGGGTCACCAGGCGCTTTTCGAGCTCTACCCCGACTACAGGATGCAGGTATACCCAACGCACCGGAACGTGGGATATCCCGAAGAGGTCTACAAGTATTCGAAAACGAATGCCACGACCTCGTACATGGACGGTTGCAACGATTGCGTGCGCGACGCGGAGTTCGGCTTTCCTTTCCCCATCCCGAAAAACGGTGTCGAGGTAATGTGGAACCATCGCCTGCGCTGGCGCGGCGAGCATGTCGAACGCAATAACGACCAGGCCATCGTGCAGCAAAGCGGCTCCAAGCAGGTGACGAAGCTGGTCGAGAATGTGAAGTTCCCCTATACGCTGCTTGGCGGCGAGCACCAGCGAATCGATGACAAAGACGACATCATGATTTACTACCAGTCGGAGACTACCTCGCCGCCCCGCAATGCGGGCCAGTACCTGCTGGCCTGGGAGCATGTGGGGTACCGGTCAGCCTGGCTGTACAACCCCGGCCTGCGTCGCGTGCGCCGCGCGCCGAATGTCCAGTACGACAATCCTTATGAAGGCACGGACGGCCAGCAGTTCTACGACCAGGTCGACATGTACAACGGCGCCATGGACCGTTACGACTACAAGCTGGTCGGCAAGAAGGAAATGCTGATCCCCTACAACAACTACGCCATCAATCAGCCGGACCTTGAATACGAAGCCGATCTGCTGGGCGACAAGCATCTGAACCAGGACCTGATGCGCTATGAGTTGCACCGCGTCTGGGTTGTCGACGCCACCCTCCGCGACGGTACCAGCCATCAGTTCAAGCGCCGTACCTTTTACATTGACGAGGACGGCTGGAATATCGTGGCGGTGGATTGCTATGACAACCGCGATGACCTCTGGAAGTTCCAGGAAGCGGCCAATACGCACCTGACCACGGGCCAGTTTGTGGGTGGCGCGCCCGAGTTGATCTACGACCTGCAATCGGGCCTGTATTTCGCCACTGCAATGATTAACGAGGGCAAGCCGAACGATTTTTCCGTGGCGTACGACGATCAGTATTTCTCCGCACAGGCGCTCAAACGCAGAACCTCCAGGTAGCGCTTGTGCCGAGTATGGAGATGATCGCTTGTGGGATACCTGCGGCTGCCCGGGTTTTGCCATCCCCGGGTTGTCACCTTGGGTTGATGCGGTACAGGGCCCTGGGGGTATGGCGCTAACAGCGTAGTGTCGAGCTAGTGAGGATAGTTTCGATTATGACGCGGACCAGACGCGCGCAAAGGCCCAACTCCAGCGTTGGCCGGTTCGACTCGACTGTGGGCTCTGCCACAGCGCTTCGCCGGCCGCCTTGGGTTGGGCCTATTGCGTAGTCAGAGTTTTCTAGGCAAACGCGATCGGCGCAGGATTCAACCAGAGATTCCTTAGGGGCTTACACACGTAAAAAAATAGCCGTAGTCATTTTGTAGGAGCGGCACACAAATAAGGTCAAGCAAATAATGACCAAAAGGTCAATAAGTGTCATAAAAATGACAGGGAGGAGATCATGTGGAGCTATCATGCTGGACGCTGGGGTGTTATCTGCGCGGTCGTTACAAGCGCAGCCTGGGCATTTGCCACGCAGGCTCGGGCATTCAGTTTCGAATGGGATGAGTTCGGCGGCATAACGGGTGTGCTCAACACCAGTATCTCGCTGGCCGCGCAGGTCCGGTTGCAGAGCCGCCGCGATGACCTGGTCGGCAAGACCAATCTGAACCGTAATGTCTGTCGCTCCACCTGCCAGCCCCATCTGTCCACCGCGCCGGGCGACGTGCCAGGGCGTGTGCAGTTAGGGCTCGAAGCCGAAGGCAGTTTTGTCAACGACGTGGGCGTCAACGCGCCCGGTATCGCCAGCCTGAACACGGACGAAGGCAACCAGAACTTCGACAAATGGGATATCACCCAGTTGCCTGTTGTCCTGGATCAGGACCTCACTCTGGAGTTCGGTGACCGGTTCGGCATTCGCGACGTGCTCTTTTTCACCCGTATCAATGCCTTTCACGATTTCGAAAATTATCAGCGGAATCAGTACTACGAGAATTTCTATACGCCTGAAGACCGCGCCCGCGACGACGCCCGGCAGGCGAGCGGGACCTACGGGTTTCCGACCCCCGGCTCGCGCGTTTTCCGCGAGAATGGTGACGGCTACGACGATCTCCTGGGACAGGCATTCAACGTTCTGGATATTTTCATTCAGGGGCGGTTGCCGTCTTTCGGCCTGCTGGAGAACGACATCCAGTTCACCATCGGCGAGCAGACCATAAACTGGGGCGAATCGACCATTCTGTCGGTGAACAGCCTCAATACCATCAATCCACCGAATGTGAATGCGTTGTTCCGCCCGGCCTTTTTGAGCCTGGCGACAGTGTTCGAGCCGGTCGGCGCGGTCAAGCTCAGCGCGCCGCTAACTTTGAACACCAGCATGGAAGTGTTCTGGCAGTACGACTGGGAAAAGGTGGAAATCCCCCCAAGAGGCGGCTTCCTGTCCTTCATAGATATCACTCTGGGGGCCGACGACAATATCGCCAACCCTGGCTTTGGCCAGGCGCCGGACGACCCGGATGGCAACCTGAAGGCCCAGCAACAGTTGCTCACCGCCGTTGCCGATATCGAAGGGCGGGTGCCCATTGACGAGCGCAACGCGCCGAGCAGCGGGCAGTACGGGGTGGCCTTCACCTGGTTCGCGCCGCGCTTCAACAATGGCACGGAGTTTCGCTTTTATTTCACCAACTACCATAGCCGTCTGCCCTATTTGTCGGTGTTCGGGGGTGCCGAATCCTGTTACCAGCAGTCCCCCAGCGGGGACATTGCCACCGATACGGCCAATCTGATCCAGGATTGTCCCAACCTGGACTTCTCACAGTTCCTTGGATCGGTTGCCGAGAGCGTGGGCGGCCAGACGGCGGGGCAGCTCAATGCTTTGGGCACCGCGTTAAATGCAGCGAACCTTGATCAGGCCATGGGTACCGGAGGTAACGGTATACCCTGTCCACCCGATGCGCCGCCGGGTTCGGGGCCTTGCGCGGAAGCCTACGTGCTCGACAGTTTTCGTGGGCTGCTGGAATATCCGGAGGATATTAAATTGTACGGCATCAGCTTCAATACCAGCTTTGGTGCCATATCCGTGCAGGGCGAAATCGCCTACCGGCCCAACCTGCCGCTGCAGATTGACGATGTAGACGTGGCATTCGCGGCCTTGCAACCCAGCGCGCCTGTGGGCTGCGCCAATGGAGCGGTTACCCAGAACCGCAGCGCGGATTGCCGCCTGGCAAGCTTTTCCGACCGGTACGAGATAGGTGTGCCGGGCGTGACCGGGCTGGTTGAGACGATAGCCAACAGTGGTGACGCGGTGGCGGCGGTGGGTCAGCTACTCGGGGTGGACGCATCCGTGGCTGCTGATCTGGTCGATTCCATCGACGCCAATCTCGCCGCGAGCGGCTTGGACCTGCAAGGTATTGCAGCCGGGCTGCAGAACAGCGGCATACCGTCCAACGCCATCCTGTCCGATCCGCCCGGGCGCCGGAACGCATTTCCTGATTTTCTCTCGGCTTATCGCGGGGTCGAACCCGGCACCTACGCGCCTGGCGAATACATCCAGGGTTTCGAACGCTTCCAGGTATTGCAGTACAACCTGGGTGCCACCTATGTGATCGGGCCAGGTAACTGGGTTCGCTCCAATCAGATAATATTTCTTTTTGAACTGGGCGCAACCCACGTACTGGATTTTCCGGATCGGGACGAGTTGCAGATAGAAGGGCCTGGTACGTATAACCATGCCAGCGTGGGCAACGATGGCAGCGGGGCTCAGGCCTGTCCCGCCGGCGTGGTGCAGGGTGATTCCGGTCGCAGTGATCTGGGGCGGGCCAACAGCACGCTCTGCGGCCCGTTTCAGCTGCGCTTCAACCCCACACAGGAGCGTGGACTTTTTGCCGACGAGTTTTCCGCAGGTTACAGAATCATCGGCATCGTGCGTTATGAGAACGTTTTCCCCGGCATATCCTTCGAACCGCTGTTCGTTATCTGGCACGATTTTTACAATACCGCTCCGGGTCCGGGCGAAAACTTCGTCGAAGGCCGGCAAATCTACATTCTGAATGTGGAAATGCGCGTGGGCCAGAACTGGAGCGGTATCGCGGGTGTAACGATATTTCGCGGCGCCGGCAAAGCCAACGTTTTCAATGATCGTGACTTTCTGCAATTCGGTATCCGCTATCGTTTTTAAGCGGACGTCGGATGCAGCCCGGACCTGCCTTGAGTTTATGAATGGAGGGCATTGGGATACCTGTTGTTGTGGAGGGTAGTGAAAGCTGAATTGCCCGGAGAAACCCTGCGGTTTCCTATCTTGTGACATTGGCGCTATGAAAGGAAAGTAGTCACCCCAGATAAAAGAACGTGCGGTGCGGATGGTGTTCGAGCATCAGGCCGAATATCCATCGCAGTGAGATGTCTACCGCTGCACCCATGCCAGCCTGATGAAGGCCAAAGGCCGCGCTGAACCCGGCCAGTCCGGCGCCCACCACAATTACGCGATGCTATGCCATCTTGTGCTCCACGAAGCCGCGGCTGTCGGCCAGACTGGCGGCATCAAGAATTGAGTGCAGCAACATGGACGAATCCGCCGTGCCGCTTCCGGCGAGGTCGTAGGCCGTGCCGTGGGCCACCGTGGTGTGGATGTAGGGCGGGCCCAGGAAGACGACGCTGTTGCCCGAAAAACCCCAGGTCTTCAGCGCAATATGCCCCTGGTCGTGGTACATGGCGATGACGGCGTCGTGGCGGCCTTCGATGCAGTGGCGGAAAATCGAATCCGGGCCGATGGGCCCGTCGATGCTCAGGCCCTGTTGCCGCGCCTTTTGCACGGCGGGGCTGATGGCGTTGTCCTCTTCCGTGCCTTCCGCGTGCGGGTTGAAACCGGCCACGCCGATGCGGCCGCTGCCCACGCCCCATTGCCGCATGGCGCGGTTCAGCCGGTCGATCAACGCGTAAACGGAATCGGTTGTAATGTGCCGGGTGACTTCGGCCAGGGGTACGTGGTCGGTGAGATGGGCAATAACCAGCGGCCCGGACCGCAGCACCAGATAGGCGCCGTCGCGCAGGGTGGAAATTCTCTCCAGCTTGCCGGCCATTTTCAGCGAATGGGTACTGATGGGGCCCATGACCGTGCCGTCCAGTTCGCCGTCGCAGGCCAGCGTGTGGGCGTGGTCCAGCCAGCCCCCGGAGGCCACGCCAGCGTCCTCGTGGTCGTCGCCGAAGCGGATGTCGGCCGCGTCGAAGGCGCTGGACCCCAGCACGTCGACCACGTTGGCCTCGTCGGATATGGATTGCGTGTCCCGGACCGCGCGTACACTCAGCGGCACGCCGGTTATCTCAAGGGCGCGTTCGATAACCGACGCGCTGCCCACCACCACCGGCCGGCAGTGCTGCTTGATATCGCCCGCCGCCCAGGCCTTGACCGTGACCTCGGGGCCAATGCCGTTGGGGTCGCCGGCAACGATGCCGATTCGAGGCTTGTGCGCTTCACCCGTGCTCATGGAGCCGCCTGCTACATGTTGTAGAAGTCCAGCACCTGATGCACCAGGTCGTTCTGGACGATGGTTTTCTTGCGCTGGATCAGCCAGTCGTCATTGAGCTGCACCAACTGGTAGTGCGCATGGCCGAAATAGATGGCCTCAACGCAGTTGGATAACGAGGTATGGGCAATCCAAAAAGATCGCTTTTAATATCGCAGCATGCGTCCTGGCCCCGGCCGTGGATGCGTTCCAAAAGCATGAACCGCAGAGAGCGCAGAGGACGCAGAAAAAGAAATACCAGGATTTGTTTCAAGGCGAGCATAATTATTTCCAAAACATGGAATTGCGCACCGAAATTTACAGGCTACTCAAGCAAAAACCGCTTAATCTCCTCTGCGCTTTCTGCGTCCTTTGCGGTTAAGCGTTTTCATGCTTTGCGCCGTGGCTCTCGTCGGTGAACTTGTCGTGATAAATCTGCGGCAGCGGCGTGCCCAGCTCCACCATGGCGTGGATGCCGGCGTCGATCATGGGCGGCGGCCCGCACATGTATCCCTGCACCCGCGACCAGTCGGCATCCGGAAGGCTGGCGGCGACGTGCTCCGTGACCAGGCCGCGCTTGCCGGCCCAGCCGCTGTCCTCGGGTTCCTCGCTGAGGACGGGGTGGAACTCGAAGCGGCCCTTCCAGCCCTGCTCGACCTCGCGGATACGGTCCAGACAGTAAAGATCGGCCTGGGTACGGGCGCCAAACAGGAATACGCAGTCGCGCTGCACCCGGTTCTTGCGCGCGGCCTCCAGCAGGGCCAGCACCGGCGCCAGGCCGCTTCCGCCGGCGATGCAGAGCATGGGACCGTCGCCCTGGCGCAGGTGGAAATGGCCTTGCGGGGCGTTGACCACGAGCGCCTGGCAGTCGTATTCGCCGGCGAACAAGGCCTCGGTGAAGGCGCCGCCAGGAATCTTGCGCACGAAGAAGCTCACTTCGTCGCGGCCATCCTTCAGCGGCGGCTGGGCGAAGGAATAATGGCGCTCGCGCCCGACCTGCGGCACCTTGATATTGGCGTACTGGCCGGCGATGTAGTGCAGCGGCCGGTCCAGCGCCACCGTGAGCTTGACGATGTCGTGGGTGAGCGGCTCGGTGGCGGCCACCCGGCCCTCGAAGTCCTCGGGCTCGACCCCCTCGGTAGCCGGGTTTTCCAGCTTGACCCGGGTGATCTCGTCCTTGGGCAGGGCCTGACAGGCGAGGATATAGCCGGCGGCCAGTTCGTCCTGCGACAGCGTATAGCCGAAGTCGTTGAGCGCGCGCACCCGGCCTTCCGTGAGCAGCGTCTTGCAGGAGCCGCAGGTGCCCACGGTGCAATCGTGGGGGTAGGGGATATTCTGGGCCAGGGCGGCTTCGAGTATGGTCTGGCCGCCGGGCACTTCGAATTCCTCGCCGCCGGGTTCGACGTGCACGTACTTCGGCTTGCTGGTAAACAGATTCTTGAGGAAGCTCATCGGGGCAGCTTGCCTGGCCAGTTCACTTGAGACCAGCCTATCGTAGGGTTCGGAGCGGCGACCTGGCCAACGTAGTGGGCCAGCATAGTATATTCGGTTCGGGGGGATGTCCACGGGAAATACCGAGTATCTTGCCCGCGAAGGGCCCTGGCTGGTGCTGCTGCACGGCCTTTTCGGTGACTGCGCTGTCGCCGGCCGGCGGCTGGGGTAATGACCGCAACTACATGCAGGTCGCGCGCCCCTTCCGCATCCTGTTCGCGCTGATCGGCGCCATCGGTTGGCTGCTGGCGCCGCTGCTGCGTTTCGCGCCGGTGCGCTGCGTGCTATTCAAACAAAACATGGCCCGGGGCGAGCGCGTCTCGCCGGCCGAGCGCGAGCGTCAAGGCAAGCGCCGCGCCCTGGACAAGACTTACAAGGCCCTGGAACGGGCGCAAAAGTATGCAGGCGGCCGACGGACGGCAGGCAACCCCCTGGGAGCGGCGGCGCCGGGAGAATGTTGCTGCGTGTCAGGCCGAATACCGGGCTGACGCTGACCGTCTGGCGGCCAGCGCCGAGCAGCGTGAGAGAGCTCAAGAACGCGGAGCGGAGGTGAATCGGTAAACATCTCCTTGACCGATTAACAATTAATCATGATGATTAAGTATGGATGAATAGCGAGGAAACTTACCCAATGCCGAAAGCTGAAACCCGCGTTCTGACGACACATGTGCCCGAGGCGCTGGCAGAAAAGGTTGACCAGTGGGCAGGCCGACTCGACCGATCGCGCGGGTGGATACTGAAACAAGCGCTGTCTTCCTGGATCGCACAGGAGGAAGAGCGCGACCGGCTCACGCGTGAGGCGTTGGCGGATGTTGATGCCGGACGGGTCATCGGCCACCAGGCCGTCCAGACGTGGGCGGAGAGTTTGAGCACGGATGAGCCGTTGCCGTTGCCCCGCTGATGGCGCTCAAGTGGACGAGTAAGGCGCTGGCCGACTTGGCGTGTCTCTACGAGTTCCTCGCCCCCGTGAACCATCCCACCGCCGCGCGCTTGGTACAGGCACTAACCAAGGCGCAGACCCGCCTATTGACGAATCCACGTATCGGCGAACAACTGTTCCAGTTTGAACCGCGGGAGGTCCGGCGGATTTTGGTGGGGGACTACGAGATACGCTACGAGCTGATAGGTGAAACCATCTATGTACTGAGGCTTTGGCACACCCGGGAGGATCGGTAGTGCGATTATCCTACGGCAGCACATCAGCACAGCAGCACAGCAGCATTAAAGCGCGCTGCGCCATCAGTGTACTGTGCGCGCAGCACAGCAGCATGCCAGCGGTACAGTACTGCAGCGTTGCAGGGCAGTGTCCCCGGGAGTGTGTAAAAGCGATCGGAGAGGCCACCGCGGGTCTCCGTAGGATTCGGGTTGTTGACGACCTGAAACCCTGCAAAGGTAACCCACAATGACCGAAGACAGGATGGCACTGCCGGCGATAGCAGAGAAGGCTGGCGAGACCGATTTTCTGCGTGATCTGGTCCGCGAGGTGGTCCAGGAAGCCTACATCCAGGCGTGTCCACGCGCTCGGTCGACGAGCTGGTCTGGGCTGCCGGGATGACCGGGATTAAGGACCCCATGAGCAGCGTGCTGGGCCATTCCATTACCGCTACGTAGCAGCACGCAACCCGTAGGGGCGCATTGCAGTGGGGCCCAACGCCGGACGCAAGGTGATGACACTGCAAACGCTGCCGGGTGCCACGCCCGCGCGTCAATCTCAGCCGACTCCATGGCGTATTCGCACCCAACAGCCAGTGGCGGGCCCAGGTGACACCGGCCAAGCGGGGGCGCGGTGCGAATCATTGCCGCTATCGAGGCCCCCGCTGTGATTCGCCTGATTCTCGATCATCTGGAGAAAACGGGTGCTATGCCGCAGGCGTATCACCTTCCGGCGGCGCCCGCTCCGCCCAGGCCGCTACCGGGGGGCGCCGGCCCGGGCGCTACGGTGCTACTCGTCTCAATGCCGGGCCCGGCGCGTTCGCTGCCCGCCAGGCAGCCGATTTCACTTCGTCAAGCAATCTGTAATACCGCTGGGATAGCAAAATGCTTTTGAGCGTGTCGCGAGCCTAATATATTTGCATGCTTAAAATTAAACGACCGTACTGTCGGTAACTGTTCAGGCGTGTTGAAAAAATCCGCGGCCGCGGGCCAGGCTCGCAGCATCGAGTATCGAGTGCAGCAGCATGGAGTGATCGGCACGGCCGCTGCCGGCCAGATCGTAGGCGGTGCCGTGCGCCACCGTGGTATGCACGTAGGCCGGGCCCAGGAAGACCACGCTATTGCCCGAAAACCCCCAGGTTTTCAGGGCAATATGGCCTTGATCGTGGTACATGGCGATAACCGCGTCGTGCCGGCCCTCGATGCAGTGGCGAAAAATCGAATCTGGGCCAATCGGGCCCTCGATGTCCAGGCCATCGGCGGCGGCCCGCGCCACCGCCGGGGTGATGGCCTGGTCTTCCTCGGTACCCTGCGCATGCGGATTAAAACCAGCCACGCCGATACGACCCCGGCCCACGCCCCACGCTCGCATGGCCTGGGCCAGCCGCTGGATCAGTCCGGACACGGCAGGCTGGGTAATCAGGGCGCTAACCTCGCGCAAAGGCACGTGATCGGTGAGATGGGCTATGACCAGGGGCCCCGAGCGCAATACCAGATAGGCCTTGTCCCTGAGCGTGGACAGGCTTTCCAGTTTGCCGGCCATTTTCAGCGCGTCGCTGCTGATGGGGCCCATGACCGAGCCCTCCAGCGCCCCGCCGCGGGCCAACTCGTCCGCCTGGTCCAGCCAGCGGCCGGAGGCGGCACCGGCGTCTTCGCGATCTTCGCCAAAGCAAATATCGGCCGCCGCGAACGGCGAACCCGCCAGCACATCCACAACATTGGCTTCGTCGCTGAGCGCGGTGGTGTCGCGCACGGCGCGTATTCGCAGCTTCGCGCCGGTGATTTCGATGGCGCGCGCCACCACTTCCGGGCTGCCGATAATTACCGGCCGGCAATGTTGCTTGATTGTGCCCGAAGCCCAGGCCTGGATCGTAACCTCGGCGCCGATGCCGTTGGGATCGCCCGTGACGACGCCGATGCGGGGCAGCTCGTTCTGTCCCATGTCAGTCGAGTATTCCGGTGAGATAGGGTTTGTGCACGATGTGCGCCTCCATGATCTGCTGGGCCCGATCCGTCTGGCCACTGGCCACGGCGTGGGCAATCTCCACGCGCTCGGCGTTGAGTGTGTCGGTGGTTTTGGGCAGCACTTCGGGCAGGCCTTGCCATAAATAAAAACTCGACAGCCGGTTCCAGGAAGCGCTGGCGTCGCTGATCACCGCCGAACGGGCCATGTAGCGTAGCTGCTGATGGAAGTCGCCGATGCAGGCGATGTAGTGCTCATTTTCGGCCGCCGCGCCCAGGCCCGCGTAACGATTCTGCTCGGCAATGCGCACCAGCAGCTCGCCCTCTTCCGGGGTTTGCCGCTGTGAGGCGAGCGAGGCGATCAGGGCCTCTATCCGGGCCAGGCCCAGGAACATGTCGGCGATTTCGGTGCGCGTGGGCGCCACCACGCGGTAGCCGATTTGCGGCAGCACGTCGATGTAGCCGCGCGTGTTCAAATAATTAAGGGCCACCGCCACCGGGTGTCTGCTGGCGCCGAATTCCTCGGCCAGTTCGCTGCTGGAAATATCCTCGCCAAAGCCGTATTTGCCGGTGGTCAGCCGGTATTCCAGCTCCGCGGCGATCAGCCCTGCCTTGCCCGAGGGCCCGGCCCGGCGCGCGCCGGCCAGGCCGGAGGGCTTCATGGGCCGGGCGTAGCCGGGCGGAAGGTGCTGCTTCTGAGTGGATGATTCGTTCATGTCTATGCTTTTGTCGGCGCGGCTGGAAGCTTTCCCTGCCAGTTTGTCTGCAATGTAGGAAACACGCGAACCCATTGCGGCTTACCGGGCAAAAAAATCGGTGACAAGCATATTGAACCGGGCGTTGTGTTCAATCTGCGTCCAGTGGCCGCACTGGCCGAATACATGCAACTCGGAAGGCGCGATCAACTCGTGCAGGCGCAGGGAACTGGACACCGGCAGAATGCGGTCCTCGCGCCCGTGGATTATCAGGGTGGGTTTTTCAATGCCGCGGATGTCGTCATCGTCGCTGGCCAGGGCTTTTATCCAGCGCTGCCGGGGCGCGGGAAACATGGCGCTATAGGCCTCCTGGATGCCGGGCCGAATGCTGGCCTGGTAGCGTAGTTGCGCCAGTTCGTCGGTGACCAGATCGCGGTTGAAGGCGAACGAGTCCAGAAGCGCGCGCATGTTTTCAAGAGAGGGCGTATAACCCCAGGCCTGGTCCAGCCCCGGCGTGAGTTCGAACTGCGTGCCCGCCGCCCCCATGAGCACCACCCGGCGCACGCGCTCGGGATGGCGAATGGTCAGTGCCAGCGAGAGGGCGCCGCCGAAGGAGTTGCCCACCAGATCGACCTCGGATAAATCCATGGCGTCGAGAAAGCCGACGATATGCTCCAGCCAGGTGGGCATGTCGTAGTTAGTCCCGTCCGGGCGCTCGGTGTAGCCAAAGCCCAGGATGTCGGGGGCCAGCACGCGGTATTTTCTGGCCAGCTCGGGAATGCACAGCCGCCAGTTAGCCCAGGCGGTAACGCCCGGGCCCGAACCGTGGATGAGTACCACGGGCGCGCCGCTGCCCTGATCGTGATAATTCGTGGTTATGCCGCCGGCATCCACGCTTGCGCCAATTTCGGGATTGTCGGACATGCTAAAGCTCGATATCCAGCCCGTAGCCGCCGGTTTCCGGTTTGTGGCCGAAGATGTCGCCGCCGTAATACTCCTGTTGGGCCAGTGCCTTGCGGGCCCCCCAGCCCAGCTCCATCAGCCAGCCCGAGGGGGTAGCGGAGTAGAAGGTCAGCGCCTGGTCGTTGGAGTGTTTGCCCAGTTGCAGGGCCACGTCGATGCCCCGGCCGCGGATGATGTCATGGGCCAGGCCCAGGTCATCGAGTTCGGTGTATTCAAGCATTAAATGATTGATGCGCTTGGCCTGTGGCCCGGCGCCATAGGCAATCGAATGCTGGCGGTCGTTGCAGTGCATGAAGTATAGCTCGGCCACATTGCCGTCAGGCATGGGCAGGCGGTATTCAACCCCCCCATTAAGCCCCAGCGCGCCGTAGAAGGCCGCCGCGGCGGGCACGTCATCCTCGCGCAGTATGCAATGCCCCAAGCCCTGATCGCCGGTAACAAAGCGCCCGAATAGCGGCCGGCCGGGGTGGAAGGGCTGGCGGGTAAGTACGTGGGCGCCAAAAAACACTTCGTTGCGGATATCGCCGGGGCTTTGCAAGTGCAGCATACCCAGCACCCGCCGCTCGGCGGCCTCGGCGTCGCTGGCCACCTGAAATTCCAGGCCGGCGTCGTCAAGCTGGCGGGCCATGGCATCGAAGGCGGCGGCGTCGGCCACTCGCCAGCCCATATAGGCCAGATCGTCTTCTGCGCTTTCATGTACCACCAGCCGGTGATGCCAGTGGTCCATGCGCAGATAGAACCGATCTCCCTCGCCCTCGTTCAGCACCTCCAGGCCCACGCATTGGGTGGCGTAGACCTTCCAGGCGTCCAGATCGGTTGCGTTCAATCCCAGATAACCTAACTCCGTGACAGCGGCCATGGATCACACTCCCCTATGTGAATTGCAAACCCAATGAGTAACATAGTAACATGGTACCCTGTTAGTGTGCGAGATGAAACCTGTGGAAGACACAAAGACGGGGAGAGCGAAAAATGGCAGTCACGGCCGATTATTTGCATAGCTTCATAGACGAACAACCCGACCAGGGTATTTATCGTGTGCATCGCTCCATGTTCACGGATGAGGATTTATTCGAACTGGAGATGAGGCATATTTTCGAGGGCGGCTGGGTGTTCATGGCCCACGAAAGCCAGTTGCCCGATCCCTTCGACTTCATCACCGGCCACATCGGCCGCCAGCCGGTAATTATCAACCGCGACAAGGCCGGTGGGCTGCAAGGTTTCATCAATGCCTGCCAGCACCGCGGCGCGCAGATCGAGCGCATGAGCCGCGGCAATCGCAAGCTGTTTACCTGCCCCTTCCACGGCTGGTGCTACCGCGCCAATGGCGAGCTGGCGAGCTGCGGCGACAGCGACAACACCCGCTATACCGAACAATTCGACAAACAGGCCCTGGGCCTGCCGCGCATACCCCAGGTGGCCGACTACCGGGGTTTTATATTTGCCAGCCTCAATGCCGACGTGCCGCCATTGGATCAGCACCTGGGGCAGGCGGCGCGCTGCATCGATCACATCGTGGATCAGCACCCCGAGGGCAAGCTGGAAGTGCTGCCGGGTAAGCAGTTCTATACGTTCGAGGGCAACTGGAAGCTACAAGCCGAAAACGGCGTGGACGGCTATCACGTGGGCACCATCCACGCGAACTATGTGCAGACCATCGCCAACCGCAAGAAAATCCGCGCCGAGCAGGATGGCGTCAAGCCCATGGACGTCGGGTCCCTGGGCGGTGAATTGCCGAACGGCTTTTACGCCTTCGAAAACGGCCACGTCATGCTCTGGAACGAATGGACCAATCCCCAGGCGCGCTCGGCTTATCCGCTGCTGCCCGAGCTGACCGAGCGCTATGGCCCCACCATCGCCAAGTGGATGACCGGCTACATGCGCAACATGCTCATCTATCCCAATGTCTTTCTCATGGACCAGATGAGTTCGCAAATCCGCATGTTCCGGCCGCTGTCGGTAAACCGTACCCAGGTCACCTCGATGTGCTTCGCGCCGGTGGACGAAGACCCGGCTATGCGTACCCATCGCATCCGCCAGTTCGAGGATTTCTTCAACGCCAGTGGCATGGCCACCCCCGACGACCTGGCCGCCTTCAACGCCAGCCAGGCCGGGTTCGAGGCGCGGCAGGTGGAGTGGAACGACCTCTCGCGGGGGGCGGCCTCGCAGGTAGAAGGGCCCGATGCCCTGGCCCGGGAGTTGGGGCTGCGGCCGCTGTATTGCGGCACCAACCTGGAGGACGAGGGTATCTACCTGAATCAACACCGCCGCTGGCTGGAAATGCTCGAGGCCGGGCTGGAGCGCGACGCGCACCAGGCCGCCGCCGCGGGAGGGCAACGCCATGTCGCTTAAAGCCGCCGAAATACCCCAGTCCCTGTCCCCGGAGATGGAAGCACAAGCGCGCGACTGTGTTATCCGCGAGGGTTGGCTGCTTGATCAGCGCGACTGGGATGCCTGGGTGGCGTTGTATACCGAGGACGCCGAATACTGGCTGCCAAGCTGGGATGACGAATACAACCTCACCCAGGACCCGCTCAACGAGCTTTCGCACATTTACTATTCCGACCGCACGGGTCTGGAAGACCGGGTGTTTCGGCTGCGCACCGAAAGATCGTTGGCCTCCACGCCGTTGCCGCGCACCTGCCATATGATTCAGGTGGCCCAGGTGCAACGGGAGGGCGACGACATCGTGGTGGGCTCGAACTGGACCACCCATTCCTATCGCCATGGCACGGCGAGTTATTTTTTCGGTCAGCAAACCCACCGGCTGCGTGACACCGAGGCGGGCCTGCGCATCGCCGCGCGCAAGGTGGTCGTGGCCAACGATTGCATTCCCAACGTGTTGGATATTTATAGCGTATAGAAAAACGGGGCAACTTCGGAGGAGAGGCAGCCATGATGGACTATCTTCGTTATTACCTGGGCCCGGCAGCCGTGCTGATCGGCATCGTCGGATTCGTGCTGGGCGGCAACTGGTTGTGGCTGGGGTTTTCCACCTACGCCGTTTTTGCCGCGGCGGATATACTACTGCCGCGGGATACGGCGCAGAGGCAGATTTCGCGCCCCTTTTGGGCGGATCTGCCGCTGTATATCCACGCCTTCTTGCTGCCCACCCTCTACGTCGCCCTGGCAGGGCGGGCGATGGCGGACGGGGGCGCCGGCAACTGGAGCGGGCTGCAGATTGCCGGCGCCATTCTCACCCTGGCCTGGTTGTCCGTGGTGCCCAATCTACCCATACAGCACGAGTTGATGCACCGGCGCGATGTTTTCTCGCGTAAGCTGGCTTTCATCCTGGGGTCACTGTACGGCGATCCGCTGCGGGATATCGCGCACACCACGAACCACCACTTGAACCTGGGCACCCCCGCCGACGGCGATACCGCTCGGCGGGGCGAGACGATGTACACCTTCCCCCTGCGCGCGACCCTGGGTGCTTACCGGGATTCCATAGCTTCGGAAACGTCGCGTCTGGAAAGGCTGGGTAAGGGCTTTTGGAATAGCGGAAACCGTTGTCTGCACGCACTGGCCTTTGTGGCGGCGGTCCTCACGGGGATCGCCTGGGCGGCGGGTATCGGCGCGGCCTCGATTGCTCTGATGGGTATTGCCATCGCCAAGTTGGTGGTAGAGGCCTTCAACTACTACCAGCATTACGGGCTGGTGCGGGTGCCCGGCACGCCTTACGACCGCCGGCATCTGTGGAACCACCTGTCCCCCGTGACTCGCGCCGTGGCAGTGGAAATCACCAATCATTCCGACCACCACATGGACAGTTACAAGCCTTTCTACCGTCTGCGCCCCGACCTGCAGGGCCCGCAGATGCCGAGCATTTTTCTGTGCTTCATGCTCGGCCTGTTCCCGCCGCTGTGGTATCGCTACGTGGCCATGCCCCGGCTCAAGGCCTGGGACCAGCACTACGCCACGCCGGACGAGCGGGCGCTGGCCCGCGAGGCCAACGCCAGAGCCGGCTGGCCCGACTGGTTCGACGAGATTCAGGCCGACGACGGCCGTCTTGCCTCGTCTGGCTGAACGCAATCAACCCACGGGAAAGACCCCGGCCATGGCGTTGACTCCCTCAGGCGCCCCTTATTGCGGCCAGGGGCAGGCGTCGGCGTCCATGGCATGAGGTTGGCGCGCCGCCGGTGCTTGGGGGCGGCTTCGGTCCATGGTTAGTTAGTTTCTGACCCAGAACAAACCGGACGTACTGTCGGTGAATTTGACCTGCGCGAGGGTGCAATACGTGAGCCAAAAATTATAATCAGGGAGCGCCGTACGGGCCCGAAATGGCAAGCGCAGTAGTTTTGCAGGCATCCTCTCAAATGTTGTAGAAGTCCAGCACCTGATGCACCAGGTCGTTCTGGACGATGGTTTTCTTGCGCTGGATCAGCCAGTCGTCATTGAACTGCACCAGCTGGTAGTGCGCATGGCCGAAATAAGTGGCCACGCGATCCTCGTAGACCGAATGCACGGTCCAGTGGCTGCGCACCGCCACGGCATCGCCGTGCGGGTCGGCGTGCATTATCTGAAAAAAATGAGTGGTGCGCGGCATGATCTGGGCCGAGGAGACTTTTTCAGTGCGCAGCCGGTACACGCGGGCTTCCAGGCCGATGCGGCTGTCGTAATAGATCAGGGATATATCGTTGGCCGGGTCGTCCACCAGCTTGCCGTCGCTGCGCCAGGCGGGCACCCAGTATTCGCAATCCTCGGTGAACAGGGCCAGCCAGGTATCCCAGTCCCGGTCGTCCAGGGCGACCGCTTCGCGGCGCAGGAATGCCTCGATGCTTTGTTGTTCGATGGTGCCCAGGCTCATAAGTGTCCCGCCAACCCTATTGTTCGAGCTCGGCTGCCACCGCCGCCTGCATGCGCTGCGCCCACTGGCCCAGTATGCCCACGTAGATGCCTTCGTCCGCCGCCTGGGTGCTGCTGAGCATGGGCTCTATCCCGAGGTTTTTGGCACTGCCGTTGGCGCCTTCCACCCAGCGCACCTGGCCGCGCGAAAGATCGCTGTATTCCTTGCCGGCGGCGTAGGCGGCCATGTGGCAGTTACGGAATTCGTTCAGGTCGTCGGGCGTGGCCATGCCGCTGGCGTTGAAGAAATCCTCGTATTGCCGAATTCTTTTCTGCCGCAGTTCCGGCTTTTCGCCGCGCGGGGCAATGCAGTAGGTCACGGTTTCGGTGAGGTCCACCGACACCGGCCGCACGATGCGGATTTGCGAACTCATCTGGTCCATGAGCAGCATGTTGGGAAACAGCAAGGTGTTGCGCACCATCTTGCCCATCCAGTCGGCGTCCACCTGGCCCAGGCGGCTGAGGTAATCATCGTAGCCGGCGAAGGCCGGACGCTCCGCGAAGTTGGGGTAGGGGGCGTAGAGCACGCCATGGCCGTTGCGGAAGGAAAAGAAGCCGGCCTCCACGCTGGCGTCCTTGCCCCACTTGGAAACATCGAGGTTGGACAGATTGCCGCCGGCGACTTTTTCCGCCCGGTTCTTGGCGGTCATCATGTAATTGGCGTGCAGCACCGCCACGTGATAGCCGTCCAGCCCGTTTTCCACTGCCAGCTTCCAGTTGCCGGTGTAGGAATAGGCAGTCTCGCCGGCCAGCACCCGCAGGTCGCCGTCGGGGGACTGGTTTACGAGCAGGTCGATGAAGCGGGTGGCATCGCCCAGGAATTCCGCAAGGCTGGCCGCCACCGGCGCCAGGCTGACGAAGATGAAGCCGCGATAGTTTTCCACCCGCGGCACGGGCTTGAGCCCCAGTTGGCGCTTGTCGAAACCGGGGGGATAGCCGCCCAGTTGTTCGTCGGTAATATGGCTGAGGCTGCCATCGGACTTGTAGGTCCAGCCGTGAAAGGGGCACATGTGGGCCCGCTTGTTGCCGGTTTTCTCGCGGCACACGCGTGCGCCGCGATGGGCGCAGGCGTTGAAAAAGGCCTTGATTTCACCGTCCTGACCGCGGGTGATGAGGATGGGCTGGCGGCCCAGTTTAAGGGTGATGAAGTCGTTGGCCTCGGGTATCTGACTTTCGTGCGCGGCATAAATCCAGTTGCCCTCGAAGATGTATTTCATCTCCAGTTCGAACAGGTGGGCGTTGGTATAAATGCCGCGCGAGGATTGGTAGTGGCCCTCGGCGTTGCGGAAGGCCGCTCGCGGAATCACATCGTCTCGCAGATGCTCAAGTATGTCGCGGGCGGGCGTGGCGGCGCGCGAGGCCGGCGCGCCATTCACACCGATCTGTTGTTCTTGCCTTACAGCCATGTGCGCCTCTACAACAGTTGTTTGCCGGACTGGGGCTTGTGCCCCCAGTCGCTCATTTGCTGGTAATTCTTGACTTCCCAGGTGTCGTCGTCGATGACCACGCTGCCGTGGCCGAACTCCAGCCCGAAGCCGGAGGGCGACTGCACGTAGAAGGAAATCACCTTGTCGTTGGGGTGATGGCCAATGCCGGAAAACATGTCGTAGCCGGCTTCTATGCAGCGGTCGTAGGCCTGGCCGACGTCGTTCAAGTCCTGGGCCTCCACCATGAAATGGTGCATTTTCTTGGGCGCCGGGATATGCGCGGTGGCCAGCGAGTGGTGGCGGCCGGTGTGGGTGTGCAGGAAGGTGGCGTCGAGTTCCACGCCGGGCAGGGTTTCCGAGTCGCGGATGTAGTCGCTGATGCGAAAGCCCAGCACATCCGTGTAAAAGTCCACGGTCTTCTGATAATCCTTGGCGATGGTCAGCACATGGCCCATGCCCTGGCGGCCGGTAATAAAGCCGTTGCCCACCATGACCGATGAGTGGAATGGCCGCTCATAACCCGAAGTGGGTAGTAGTTCGTACCAGTTCCCGAACTCCCCTAACCGTCGTAAATCGTTGTTATCCATAGCTTTACTACCGAATTCCTAAGGCGGCGTTTGACCGGTCAACACAAATTAACGCCGATTTCGTGAAGTAAAATGGGACACTTATCGTCCGGTCAGCTTAGACCGTCGGTCCGCTAAATGCGGCTGAGTCTTTGACCGGTCAACTTAGGTCTAAGCTGAATAAACGATCTTAAGTTCCGGGCCGCGGGTAGGCACTCCGCAGGGCATGGCCGACAACCCCTACCCGGAATCCGGGGAGGCCTTCTTCATTCCCGACATGCTCGCCAACCGGGCCGACATCTATAACCTGGGCGACGTGCTTTCCGGCCGCGAGGCGTCCTTCGCCCGGTCCTACATCGAGAACAGCCGGGTTCGGTCCCGTTAGCACGGACACTTACGAAAGAGGTCACAATGGCCCAAAGGAGTGTCTATGTCCAAGCGAAGAAATTTCAGTCCCGAG
>NYTH01000007.1 GCA_002683405.1 Salinisphaeraceae bacterium
CAAGGTCCGGCCATCCCTGGCCGGTAGGGCACCTCACCGCATCCCTGCGGTGAGGGCTACGCCCCAAAACTCATGCTCAAAGCCTTCGCTCCGCACGAAGGTTTTGATCCCGCCCCTGCGGGGCACGGGATCGATTCTGTCCGTCATCAAGGCGCGGTTTGCTGAACGACGTGCGCCAATGATTGACCGCGATGTCGGACGCCCCGGCCGCGACGGAGCGCAATTCTAAGAGGCCGGGGCGGTCGGTTCAATCTTGGCGTTCGAGATTGAACCAGCGATCAATCACGACCTTGATCAGGTTGTCGCCATCGTCCAGCACGATCTTGCGCGGCAACATCTGATTCTCGTAACTGCGGTACTCCGTGTAGGACAGCCGCCAGCCGCGCTGTTCCAGTTCGCGCAAGAGCCCCTGTTCGTCCACGCTGATCTTGTCGATATTGCCCGGGCCGGGTAGACCGAGCGCCCAGAACCGCAGCCCTTTCAGCGGAAACGCCCAGCCGAGCAACTCTTCCACCAGTGCTTCGGGTTCTTCGGTCACGAAGCGATCGTCGTCGGTTCGGATTTCGACCCGTTCAAGGGTGCCGGTGGCCCGGAAACCGCCTGCGCCGAGCGGCGCGGAGAGGCGGCCATCGAAGGTTTCGCCCTTTTGCTGCCAGTTCAGATTGCCGCTCCAGCCCACCAGCCGACCGGTGGCCGCGCGCCCCTGCATCGACCATTCGATCAGGCTGCGCAGAGTCGTCTGTCGGGCCTGCCAGGCTTGGGTGTTATCGATACCGGCCTGCTGAACCGGGGCGCGGGTCACGAAGGCACAGCCCGAAACGGCCAGCAGCACTACAGCCGCCAGAAGCAGATCCCCGGGACGGTTCATCGAGTCAGCCGCTGGATCGTCTCGTTCAGCACCGGATGATCCGGATTCTCCAGCAGGCTTTCACGCCAGATTCGCTCGGCTTCCGCAGTCTCGCCCATCTTCCACAGCACCTCGCCCAGATGCGCGGCGACTTCCGGATCGTTCAGCTCGCTGTAGGCCCGCTCGAGATAGGCGCGAGCGGACTCAAGATCGCCCATGCGGTACTGAATCCAGCCCATGCTGTCGATGACGGCCGGATCATCCGGCTCGGCCTCCAGCGCGCGCTCGATGTAGCCCAGCGCCTCCTGATACCGGTCCGTGTGATTGCTCAGCAGATAGCCCAGCGCATTCAGGGCTCTCGGGCTGTCGGGGTCATTGGCCAGTATGGTGCGCAGGTCGGCGATTGCGCTGTCGATTTCACCCTGCCGCTCGCGCACGAGTGATCGCCCGTACAACAGGTCCGCATCATCGGGCGCCTTCGACAGCGCCTGGTCGTAAACCGCCTCGGCTTCGTCGTAGTCATTGGCGTCCAGCAGCATCTCGCCCTCGGCCATGAAGATGCGGTCGGACAATTCCGGCAGCCGCTTTCTCAGTAGCGCCATTTCGGCGCGGGCCGCCACCAGATCGCCGTCGTGGTATAGCGCGCGCGCCGACCGAAGCCGGGCCTCGAACAGGTGACTGCCGCCACTCACGCGCTCGTACCAGCGCCGCGCCTGCTCGTAGTTCTCGTCGGCCGCCGCAATATTACCCAGGTAGTAGGCCGCATCGTCCTTCCGGCTGCCGCTGCGGTACAGCCGCTCGAAGGCGGTGCGGGCCCGCGCCATGTCCTCGAGCGACAGGGCCAGCAGCCCCAGCCCGTAGCGCGCGTCCGACTGTGACGGGTCCAGCGACAGCACTCGCTCGAATTGGCGAATGGCGGCCTCTATTTCGTCGGCGTCCAGCAGCTGACGCGCCAGCGCCAGATGATGTTCGGCCCGATCCGTCCGGCTGCCGCTCAGCGCCGCCACCCGTTTCTCCGCTGCCTCGACCTGCCCCTGCTGTACCAGCACACCGGCGCGCAGCAACACGGCGTCCGGCCAGTCCGGCCTGAGCGCCAAAGCGCGCGCGGCCGCCGACCCGGCCTCGTCGATCTCGTCATAGCGCAGCGCCACAACGCCGTGCACATAGTGCGCCTCGGGCTCCTCGGCGTAGCGCTCGACCACGTCACGCAGAACGTTCAGCGCCACATCCTGACGCCCGTCTTCGCCCACCAGAACCTCGGGCAAATCGCGCAGCCCCGCGGCGGGGCCGTCGGGATGCAGCTCTATGATTCGCCGGACATTAGCCGCCAGCACGGCCTGCTCGCCGGCCCGCAACGCCAGGCGGGCAGTCGTCTTGTGCGCATCGAGCGAATCGGGCGAGGCCTCGACCCAGGCACGGGCGGCCTTGAGCGCCAGGTCGGGTTCGCCGGCAAACAGCGCAATCCGGGCAGCGCGCTGAGCCAGTTCGGGATCCCGCGTGTACTCCAGCGCGGCCACATACTCGCGCGCAGCAGTGGCACGGTGGCCACGCTGGACCGCCATTTCGCCCGCCAGGATGTGGTATTCCAGTTCGACCTGCGGATCCGGTGTCGGCAGCTCCACCTCCACCATGTGATCCGGCGGCTCGGGTATCACGTCCGGCATCTCCGGCACGAGCTGGCAGCCGGCCAGACCGGCCATCGCCACCAGGACGGTGACGGGCCACAAGGCCGGACGGAATGTCTGATCTGATTGGGCGGGGCTGCTGTTCATCAAGTCCCTGATGATTGTGCGGCGCGGCTGCGGTTTTCGCGAAGCGCTTGAAAACGATACCTTAATATAACGGTCGGCACCGGCACAGCAGCCCTTTCATTTACCGGGCTCTGGCCCGTTCAGCCGGCTGCTCGCGCTATCATATCTGGCATGAATCTTATTACCGTCGGGCTCAATCATCGCACGGCGCCGCTGGCTATCCGGGAGGGCCTGGCGTTCTCGACCGCGACCGACCGCAGCGCCGCGCTACAGCGCCTGGCGCAGTGGAACGGCGTGCGCGAGGCCGCCCTGCTGTCCACCTGCAATCGCACGGAGCTCTACACGGTGACGCCGCAGACAGGTGACGACACGGGCCTGCGGCGCTGGCTGTGCGAAGACCGCGGCCTCGATTCGGACAGTCTCGCGCCGCACTTCTACGTGCATCGCGACCGCGAGAGCGTGCGGCACACGCTGCGGGTAGCCGCCGGGCTGGACTCCATGGTCATCGGGGAAACACAGATTCTCGGCCAGATGAAACAGGCGTTCCGCGAAGCCCAGGCGGCGCGCACCGCCGGCCCCACCCTCACGCGCCTTTTCGAGCACAGCTTCACCGTGGCCAAGAAGGTCCGAAGCGAGACCGAGATAGGCGCTCACGCGATCTCGGTGGCCTACGCCGGTGTCGGGCTGGCGCGCCGTATCTTCGAGGATTTTTCCTCGCTGACCGCCATGCTCATCGGCGCGGGCGACACGATCGAATTGACGGCCCGCCACCTGGCGGAAGCCGGCACTCAGCGCATGATATTCGCCAACCGCAGCCTCGACCGCGCCCAGCGTCTGGCAGGGCAGTACCAGGGCTTCGCCATCCCCAACGAGGATATCGGCGTGCATCTGGCCGAGGCCGACATTGTCGTGGCTTCGACCGCGGCACCGGAATACATGATTCATCTGTCGCAGCTGCGCCAGGCCCTGAAGGCGCGACGCCGCAAGCCGATATTCGCCCTGGATCTGGCCGTTCCGCGCGACATCGAACCGGCGGCCGGCGAGCTCGAGGATCTGTACCTTTATACGGTCGACGACCTGCAGTCGGTGGTGCGCCAGAACCTGCGCTCCCGCGAGCGCGCCGCCGCGATCGCGGACGAACTGATCGACGGTCGTATCGACGAGTTTCTCGCCTGGCAGGAATCCCGCCGCGCCGTGGCCACCATCAGCGCGTTGCGGCACAACGCCGAGGCCCAGCGCGCGGCCGTGCAGAAACGGGCCGAGCGGATGCTCGCGCAGGGAAAGGATCCGCAGGAAGTGCTTGAATTCCTGGCGCACAGCCTGACCAACAAATTGCTGCACGCGCCGACCACGGCCCTGCGGAAATCGCGCGGGCGCCAACAGCAGCAGGTAGTCTCAAGCCTGCGCGACATTTACCGTCTGGACGACTCCGACTCATGAAAGCCTCCCTGGAGCAGAAGCTGGGTGAACTCGCCGAGCGACATGAAGACCTGGCCCATTCCCTGGCCGACCCCGAGGTCATCGCCCAGCAGGACAAGTTCCGCCGCTACTCGCAGGAATATGCAGAACTCGAGCCGCTGGCCGAGGATTACCACGCCTGGAAGTCGCTGACGGCCGAGATGACCAGTCTTGCGGAAATGGCCGAAGAGCCGGACCCGGAGATCAGCGAGATGGCGGCGCAGGAGCTGCAGGATGCCCGAGCGCGCCTGGAGGAACTGGAAGCTGCGTTACGCAAGCATCTGATTCCCCGCGACCCGCACGACAACGCCAATATTTTCCTGGAAGTGCGCGCCGGCACGGGCGGCGACGAGGCCGCGCTGTTCGCCGGCGACCTGTTTCGCATGTACGTGACGTTTGCCGAAGCCCAGGGCTGGCAGGTGGAACTGCTTTCGGAAAGCCACGGCGAACATGGCGGCTACAAGGAAGTCATCAGCCGCGTCATCGGTGCCGGCGCCTATTCCCGCTTCAAATTCGAATCGGGCGTGCACCGCGTGCAGCGCGTGCCGGAGACCGAATCCCAGGGCCGTATTCACACATCCGCCTGCACCGTGGCGGTTCTGCCCGAGCTGGCGGAGGTCGAAGGCATTGCCATCAACCCGTCGGATCTGCGGGTGGATACTTTCCGCGCCGCTGGCGCCGGCGGCCAGCACGTCAACAAGACCGACTCGGCCGTGCGCCTGACGCATCTGCCCACCGGCATCGTGGTCGAATGCCAGCAGGAGCGCTCGCAGCACAAGAACCGCGCCAAGGCCATGGCGCTGCTGCAGACCAAACTGCTCACCAGCGAACAGGAGAAGCAGGCGGCGGAACAGGCGGCCACGCGCAAGGCGCTGGTGGGCAGCGGCGACCGCTCGGAGCGTATTCGCACCTATAACTTTCCGCAGGGCCGGGTCACCGATCACCGGATCAATCTCACGCTCTACAAGCTGGACAGCATCATTGCCGGGTCGCTGGACGACGTCATCGGCGCCCTGTCCGCCGAATATCAGGCGGACCAGCTGGCCGCCATGGGCGCCTGAGCACCATGTCCCAGGGGGCGGATATCGCGCGGGCGCTGGCCACGGCGGTCTATCGCCTGGAGCAGGTCAGCGATTCGCCCGAGCTTGACGCCGCCCTGCTGTTGGCCCATGTCCTGAAAAAACCGCGCAGCTACCTCATCAGCCACCGCGAGAAACGGCTCTCCGGGGCACAGCAAAGAGACTTCAACAGCGTCATCGCGCGGCGGGCACGCGGCGAGCCGGTCGCGTATATCGAGGGCTTCCGCGAATTCTGGTCGTTGCGTCTGGCCGTCACGCCGGACGTACTGATTCCGCGGCCGGAAACCGAAACGCTGGTCGAACGGGCCCTGCGCATCATTCCGCCCGGCGCCGACTGGACCGTCGCCGACCTGGGCACGGGCAGCGGCGCCATCGCGCTGGCCGTGGCCTCGGAACGGCCGCGATGCCGGATCATCGCCACCGACATCTCGCCCGATGCGCTATCTGTTGCGGCGGGGAACGCACGGCTTCACCGGCTGGACAACGTTACGTTCCGGGTGGGCGACTGGTGCGGCGCGCTGCGCGGCGACCGCATCGAGGTTCTGTTGTCCAATCCGCCTTACATTCGCGAGGGCGACCCGCACCTGAGCGCGCCCAGCCTGGGTTTCGAGCCGCGCCGGGCGCTGGTTGCGCCGGGATCCGGCATGCGCTGGCTCCGCGACATCATTGCGCACGCCGGCGAGTGCCTGATACCCGGCGGCCACATCGTGCTGGAACACGGCGCCGATCAGGCCTACGCGGTGCGCGACATGCTGATCGAACACGACTTTGCCGACCCCGGCCATGAGGCGGATCTGGCCGGTCACGCCCGCATCAGTTTCGCCCGTCGGCGGGACGGCTCATAACCACACCAGACCAATCATCGTGACGGCCGTCAGCCCGATCAGCAGACTCAGCCCTGCGCCCACCCGGGCGTAGTCCCCGAACTTGTAGTTGCCCGCCGCCATGACCATCAGGTTCGTCTGATATCCGATGGGCGTGATGAAGCTGGCTGACGCCGCTACCGCCACCGTCAGCCCGAAGGCAATCGGCGGCGCACCCACGGTCTCGGCGGCCTTGAGCGCGATGCCCAGCATCAGCGCGGCTGCCGCATTGTTGGTAATCAGCTCCGTGAGCAGGCTGGTCATGAAATAGACCAGCAGCAGCACGCCCAGCGTGCCGACCGCCAGCCCGGGGCCGGTAATCAGCGAGGCCAGCATGCCGGCCAGCCCGGAAGACTCCATGGCGGCGCCAATGGCCAACGCCCCCACGATCACCAGCAACACGTTCAGATCCACCGACTTGCGCGCCTCCGACTGGCTGATACAGCCGCCGGCCACCATGGCCAGCGCGCCCAGAAACGCCGTGGTGACGATGCTGGCCCAGCCGGCCGCGGCCACCGCGACGACCGCAAACAGAATGCCCAGCGCCAGCGGCGCGCGGCCGTTGCTCTGGCTGCGGCGTTCGGAGCCGCGCGCGGCCACCAGATAGAATTCGTCCCTCGAGGAATTCCAGCGTCGCTGGAAACCCGGCCTGGCCTCGATGACCAGCAGGTCACCCGCCTGGATGGGGACACGGCTGATCGGCCCCTCGATGGCGGCGTCCTGGCGCTGAATGCCCAGCACAACGCCCTGAAACCGCTCACGGAATCGGGCATCGCGCAGCGAGCGGCCCACCAGGCTCGACCCGGGTGCCACCACGGCCTCGAACAGCGGCAGACCCTGTCCCGCGTCGGTGTCCACACTCTCCTGCACCGGCTGCAGCCCGGTCTCTCCCAGCAGACGATCCAGCACGCTTGCGCTCCCCACGAAGCTGAGCACGTCGTCGCCAACCAGCAGCGTGTCGGGCGAAGACGGCAGCACTTTTCTGTCCCGCTGGATATGCGCCACGTAGGCCTCGCCCAGCGCGCGCAGACCCGCATCCTCCAGGGTCTTGCCCACCAGCGGCGATCCCGGCACCACGCGCATTTCAAAGGCGCAGGCTTTCAGGCCATCCTCGGCCTGCCGGTCGTCATTGGCGCGTTCGGGCAGCAGTCGAGACCCGAGGGTGAGGAAGTAAACCATGGCCACCAGTGTTGCGGGCACACCGATCCAGGCTAGATCGAACAGCCCCGGCGGCTCATAGCCGCTCGACTCCATCAGGCCCGCTACCAGCAGGTTGGTTGACGTGCCGATAAGCGTGGTGGTCCCGCCCACGATGGCCGCATACGACAGCGGAATCATGAGCTTCGAGCTGGAGATGCCGTGCTGTTCGCACCACGCCTGAACGCGCGGAATGAGCATGGCCACGATGGGCGTGTTGTTCAGAAACGCCGAAGATGCCGCGGTGAACAGCATGAGGCGGCCGGTGGCGAGCGGCAGGTGCGGGCGGGCCGGAAAAATGAGCGCATCCACGAACTGCAGTGCGCCGGTCGCGCGCACACCGGCGGCCACCACGTACAAAGACGCAACCGCCAGGACCGCCGAGTTCGACAGGCCGGCAAACGCCTCGTCCGGCCCCAGCACCCCGGTGGCCAGCAGCGCGGCCATGGCCGACAGCATGACCAGTTCAGGCCGCAGCCATTCGTGCGCGAGAGCCAGCACGGCCAGGCCGATGACGGCAAGCGTGATCCAGGGCGCAAGGGCCGGGAGAAGGTCTGTCATGAAAACGGGAGCAGCGCGGGGTCGATACCCGCGCATGATAGCGAATCAGATGACCGCGCTGTCGCCCCGTCCGAAGGCCTCCGAAATGGTGTGCACCACGCTGCCGTCCTCGCCATCACGACGCGCCTGATACAGCGCCTGTTCGGCGACCGCCAGCACGAGTGAGCTGCCGGCGGCGAGATCACGCGTCTGCTGCGCCACGGCGCCGCCGCAGCTGATAGTCAACCGTCGCGAAGACGCGCCCGGATGCTCAAGCTCCAGCTCGGCCACGGCGTTGCGCAGCCGTTCGGCCAGCAGTTCGGCATAGCCGGCGTTCGTATCGGGCAGCACCACCACGAACTGGCCGCCGGAGAACCGGGCAATCAGGTCACCGCCGCGGCGTATCGTGCCCTGCAGCGCCATGGCGATCTGCTTGAGCACCACATCCCCCTGCTTCTGGCCCATCAGGTCGTTGTAGGCGCGAAAATCGTCGATGTCGATCAGGAACAGCGTGATCGGCGCAAGATGCCGGTACGCCCGGCGTATCTCCCGATCAAAGCGGTCATCGAAATACCGCCGGTTGAATACGCCGGTCAGCGGATCGAGCAGCGCAGCCTCAAGCAGCAGCAGAGCCGCCTCGAGCAGTTTTCGCGCGTCCTGAAGCACGCCGATGTCGGCGGCGGAGAAGGCCCGGGGCTGACCGTGCAGCGCGCAGAGATAGCCCACGACCAGGCCGTTGGGTGCATGCACCGCCGCGCCGGCATAGGCGCGTATACCCGCCTGCCCGGTCACCAGCGGCAGATCGGCAAATCGCGCATCGCGCCTGGCATCCTCCACCAGCAGGATGTCGTCGCCCGCATTGAGCGCGACCTGGCAGAACGAATCGTCCCGGGGTCGGTCGGGCAGCGCTGCACCGGCGCCGGCCCGGACGATCTGCATATCCTCGTACATCACGGTGAAGGCGGTCAGGTCGACATCGAGCGCGGCGAGCAGCAGGTTCGTCACCTCCTGAAAGCCCTCGTAGGCAGAGGGCTCGTGCAGACCAAGTGTCTCTATCGTATCGTCGCGCGCGGCGTCGCGCCGCTCGTCAATCTCCGGGGTCATATACCCCTCCATGTAGCAGGGACCGCACTCATGGGCCGGTCTCGTGATACTCGTGCTGCGGGCTGCGCCCGGCGAACAGCAGCGACCCCATTGTCCTGTTCTTCAATTTCGGCCAGAGATGGTCGAACATGAGTGCATGCGCCAGCCAGTGAACGCTTTTTCGATGATCGCGGTCGCGATTCTTGCGGCCATTCTATCCAGCCTGCCAGCCGCACGGGGCGAACCCCTGCCCCCGCCCGGACCGGACTCACCCGATCTTGTCGTCGTGATCAAGTCCGAGCGGCGCCTGTATCTGTACCAGGACGGCTGGCCGACGCACAGCTACCCGATTGCGCTGGGTCTGAATCCGTCGGGCCACAAACTCGAGGAAGGCGACCAGCGAACCCCGGAGGGCAGTTACGTCATCGACTGGCGCAACCCCGACAGCCGCTTCTATCGGTCGCTGCATATTTCCTACCCGAATGACAGAGACCGCGCACGCGCCGCCGCCGGCAACCGTGATCCCGGCGGCATGATCATGATCCACGGCCAGCCCAGCTATAGCAGTCGCAAGCGCAGCGGCGACTGGACGGACGGCTGTATCGCGGTGTCTGACGACGCCATGGACGAGCTGTGGTCGCTGATCGGGCAGGACACCCGGATTCACATCTATCCCTGACCGTTCTTCTGGCACGTTCGGTGCATCGAGTGCATGACAGGCCGACATGCATTGACTAGTGTAGTGCGTCACATTTGATGGCACATTAGGCCGAGTTCCATTTTTCGTCAGGCAAGGCGCGCCGACGAGTCATAGCCGTAGCTATGGCGAGGAGGTGCAACGCCGCATGGCGGAAAATGGG
>NYTH01000008.1 GCA_002683405.1 Salinisphaeraceae bacterium
GCCTGCTTGGGGTCGCCGATCAGAAAAAGCCCGCCCGCATCCGGGCGGTGGTATATGCGCTGAAGGATCCGGTACTGCAGCGGGTCGGTATCCTGGAATTCGTCGACCAGCGCCCAGGGGTAGCTGTCGTGCAGTGCCCTGGCCAGCGCTTCGCCGCCCGCGTCGCTTGCAAGGGCCAGGGCCAGCGCGCCGATCATGTCGGCAAAACTGAACTGTCGGCGCAGCTGCTTGCGCTCGGCTGCGGCGCGGCTGATGGCCTGCTGCGCGTCGCGCAGCGCCTGCAGGCGAATGAGCGGCTGAAGGCGGCTGAGCAGACGGGGCAGGGGTTTGCCGAAAAACGCCTCGCCCGCGGCGCGCTCCTTCTTGTAGAACTCGGTAGCGGCGTCCCGCAGGTAGCCGGTCCATACGGGCAGAGGCGGTGGATCAACCGGGGCCGCGAGACTGTCGGTGAGCGCGCGTTCGGCCGCTTCAAAGGCGGGATACTGAGCCAGGGCGTGCTTTAGCCCGCCGGCCTTCAGCATTTTCGGCGTGTTGAAGACGGTTTCCAGCTCGCGCAGAAAAGACGCGCCCTCCTCGGGCCAACGCGCGCGCAGCTGTTCACTCAGCGCGCCTATGGCCGCTGCGTCAGGGCCCCAGATACGTGTATGGGGCCGCGTGCGCAGGTCCGACAGCGCCTTGAACAGCGCTGCCGGCGTGGGCCACCACTCGGCAAAGTGGGGCGGGCCGGGGCGGCCGATGCACAGTGCTCGCCAGTAGTCGGCAGTGACTTCCTCGAATACCGGGGCGTCGTCTACCTGCTCGCCGCGGTCAAAGGGCAGCCCGCTTTCAAAGGCGTGGTCGGCCACCGCGCGCTGGGCAAAGCCGTGGATGGTGAAGATGGCGGCTTCGTCCATGCGCAGTGCCGCATCGGCGAGGCGACGGGCAATCTGCGAGCGCGGCTCGTCGCCGGCCGCCAGCAGCGCGTCCGTGATTTCGTCTTCCGGCGACTGCGCCGCACCGGGTTGCGGTGCGCCGGCGCGCCGGGCCGCGTCGGTCAGCCGCTGACGAATGCGATCCCGCAGTTCCTGAGTCGCCGCGCGGGTGAAGGTGATGACCAGAATGTCACTTACGTCCAGCCGCTTTTCGATCAGCAGACGCAGGAAAAGCCCGGCGAGACTGAAGGTCTTGCCGGTTCCCGCGCTGGCCTCTATCAGACGCTGACCGTCCAGCGGCAGGGTCAACAGATCGAAAGGCTGCGTGCTCATGCCGGCCCCTCGGGCGCGCGCAGCGTGTCGAAAACTGGCCCGCAGATGCTCGTCGCGAGCCGGCCGAACCGGTCGCCCTGTTCCGGGTCGGTGAGCAGCGTGTCGCCCAACAGCGGGGCGAAATAGGGGTCGCGCATTTCGGGTGGCGGCGAGAAGCTGTTGGCAAGATGCCTGTTCACGACGTCCAGGGCGTCGTGGTGATCGCCCCGCTTCTCCAGCGCGTCCAGATAGCGCTCTGCCAGATCCGGCAGTACAGGCAGCGGGTAGGTCTGCCCCTCGCTGAAGATGTCCAGCAGCGCCGACAGATGCCTTTCGGCTTTATCCGGAGGCAGTTCGGCATGCAGGGTGAACATCTCGGCGCCGCCGCTCAGCCGTTCAAGCCCCGCCAGATGCAGGCCGCCTGCGTGGCCCGCGACGCGGAGAGCCAGGAAGTCGATCCACTGCCGCAGCCGGTACTGCATGCGAAGTCGGCCCGGCCGCATCCAGCGCAGACCATCGGTCCACACGGGGGTGATTCGCCCGGTCAGGCGGGTGGCCTGAATCTTTACATCCACATCCACCGCTTCGGCCGGTTGGGCCTGTTTGCGCCAGTATCGCCATTCGGTCAGCAGCGCGTTGGCCTGCCGCCCCTGATCGGCGAAGGGCTGGATATCCAGCGGCGGCGGCGGCAGCAGTCCGCGCGCGCGCCAAAGGGCGTCCGGGGTCAGCTCGACCGGTTGGTCCTCGCGTTGCGCCTGTTCCAGCAGCGCCTCGCGAATCCGGTAGGCGGACAGGCCATCCAGTGACAGCGGCTCGTCGTCGTCGATCGCCTGATCCTCGGCGGCAAGCTCGATCTGCCAAAGCTGCTGAAGGTAGTAGCGGGGCGGATGATCGAAGAAACGCTTAAGAGTACTCAGCTCGATATGTTCCAGCCGGGCCGTTGCGCGGTGCGTCACGGGGCCGAACAGTAACGGTGCCGCGCGCCTGGATTGACCCGTGGCGGCACCGGCCGGCGCCCAGGCCTGCGCAAAGGTGAATACCCGGTCGTGGCCGTCGGCACCGTCGAAATAGCGGGGGCTGAACGGCTGCATCGGTTGAAGGACCGGCCAGCGTGCGCGAAAGCTCTCTTCGCTCAAGTCCGCGAAATAACTGGCGTGCAGGAAATCGAGAAACTCCCCTACCAGCGTTGAAGGCGGGAGCGTGTCACCGGTCGTCACATCCTGACCGGTGTAGCTGATGTAGAAGCTGTCGCCGGCGGCCGTAAGAGCCTGAAGAAACAGCAGCCGGTCATCGTCGCGCACGCTGTGGTCGCCGGTGCGCGGGGCGTGGCGCAGCAGATTCAGGTTGCGGTTTTGCTCGCGGCGCGGAAACGCCTCGTCGTTCATGCCGATCAGGCACACCATCCCGAATGGCACGGCGCGCAGGGGCATGAGACCGCAGAAGGTCACGCCGGCAGACAGGAACGGCTGGTGCGTGGACGTCTGGGCCAGTTCATCCAACAGGGTCTCGCGAACGGTGATCCAGTCCAGCGGTTCGCCGTCCAGGCAGCGATCTGCTTCGGCGAGACCGTGTACCGCTTCGCGCAGCTCATCCAGCGCGGCCAGCTCGCTGCGGTCATCCGGATCGGCGCGGAACAGATCGTCCAGCAAAGCGTTACAGCGATCCTGCCAGGCGGCGGCGCTGACAGCGTTCTCCACGTCGTGCTGCCAGCGGGCGAGCCGGTCGACAAACAACCAGAGCCCCCCCAGGGCCGCCGTTGAGCCGCCCTCCAGGTCCGACCAGGGAGCCACGCCGGCCGTGAGCACTTGGTCGTCGGCCTGGGCGATTCCGAGCAGGAGCCGATCCAGCCCGAAGCGCCAGCTGTTCTGCTCGAAATCGCCAGCGCCGAACTGGCGGCGCGTCTCGGCATTCAGACCCCAGCGTACGCCCGCCGAGCCAATCCAGTGCTGCAGCTGGTTCATCGCGGTGCCGTCCAGATGGAAGCGGCGCGCGATGGCGGGCACGGCAGCCAGCGAAAGAATGTCGTCGGCTGCCCAGCGAGCCAGCGGCAGGTTCAGCAGCGTCTGAAAGCTCTGGACGACCGGGTGCGCACTGTGGCGGGCCCGGTCTGATAGTGAATAGGGTAGGTGGCGAGCGCCGGTCGCGCCTCCGAAAACGCTTTCAATGGCGGGCCCGTATGCGGCGACATCCGGCATCATGACCACGATGTCGCGCGGGCTGCGGTCGGGGTTGCGGCCGAGCCAGTCCAGCAGCTGGTCATGCAGGACCTCCACCTCGCGCAGTGGACCATGGCAGGCATGAATCTGCACGGATGCGTCGGGTGCGTTCTCGGCCGGCGCGTTGGGCGTCACCCGCATGCCGATGATGTCCTGCTGAATGCGTCCGAGCAGGCCGTCATCGGCCGCGGCCTCGTAGGCCATGGCGGGTCCGAGCTCCGGCTCCTGAATGCTCGAGAGCTCGTCGGAGTAGAGCACCCGGAGCAGATCACGCGTGCCGCGGCCCAGGCTGGCGAGCAGCGGGTGGCCGGCCTCGATAGTCAGTTCGTTGTCGTCCGGCTGATCGGGCGGAGGTTCGGCCAGCGGCCGCCGCTGCGCCCGTATATCGCCCCAGTACCCGTCGCAGGGATTGGGCAGGAGATAATGCACGTCGATTCGCCGGCCCAGCGCGTAGAGAAAGCGCAGGTATTCGGGAGGCAGATGCCCCAGCCCGAAGCAGTAGACCGCTTCGGGCAGGCTGTCCGACGGTATCGGATGATCGGAATCGAGCAGACGAATCAGGCCCTCGAGCAGCTGAGCGCGGTCTGCCGGATGTCCGCGTTCGGCCAGTCTCTGCTTGAGGCGACGCCAGAGGGCGGCCTGCCAGGGTTCGGCGGGGTGATCCGTGGCCCTGCGGCCGGCGCTCCAGTCTGTCAGCAGACTCGGGCGGTAGATCAGATACTGATCAAACAGGTCGGCCAGCTTGCCGGCCAGCTGCAGCCGCTGTAGCGAATCCGGCGCATCGCGCAGGTAATGCCCAATGGCCGGTTCGTCTTCTGCGGCTTCGGGCAGCACCGCGTACAGGTGCCACAGCATCGCGGCCCGGGCATAGGGTCGGCTGTCGGGCGAGCCGGGAAGACAGCGCGGAAGCAGGTCCCAGATGAAGCGGGCCATGAGCGGCAGCTCGAGATTGGCAGCTACACCCTGGTGCCGCGCCAGCGTCATCTGCAGCCATCGCCCCACACCGCGGTTGGGCACGATGACCACGTCCGGGGCAAGCGGGCTGCGACGCGGCTGACTATCCAGCAACGCGGCCTGGAGCGCCGCCAGGCGGGTCAGGTCATTGTGGTGATAAAGGTGGAACACGCTATTCGAGCTGGCGGTTGTGAATGGCAGGGCGCCGAGGCGATGATACGGTAGCGTGAGGGTCAGATAACGACCCGCCTGGTCGCGAGCATGCTGTCGACGTTCATGTTTGGTTCACGCATTACGCCGCTACAATACAGGCCTTCCGGCTCCCGATTCTTCCCGAATAGCGATGGTTCATCATGCGAAAGATTGCCCTGTCCCTGAGTCTGCCCGTGCTTCTGCTGGCGTCCGTCGCCTGGGCGCAGGATGTCACCGAGCGTGAGCTTTACGTCGAAGTCGAATTCGAGGCCGACCAGAAATGGGAAAGCCGCACCGAGGAATTCGGCTACCAGCACTCTACGGCCACGACGAAACAGCACTGGGTGCTCCGCACGCGCCTGCGGTCGGATTCGGGGCTGCACACGCGGAATATCCTGGACCCGTCGCTGCAGAAGAGGCTGGATGCAAAAACCATCCACCTGGCCCGCCAGGCGAAAAAGGACATCGAGGCGGCCGGTGGCCGGCTGACAATTCCCAAAACGCCGGAGGGTCGTTCGCAGTTGACGCTTCAGATGCAAGAGGAGACGGCGGCCTGCGGTACTGATGCCCGCTGCCGCCAGGACACGATGATGCGCTACGCGGCGATTTTCGCAGTAATGGACAATCCGGACGTGCTGGAAAACGACGATGAAGAGGGGCAGTTTCTCTATTACGAGCCCTATCCGGGCTGCACGGACTATTCAAAGGTCTCGATGACGCTCGAGATCGAGGGTATCCGCTGGAGCAAATCCAAGAAAGAGCTTGTCCCATTCAGCGAGAAACGGCAGGCCGATCAGGAGAATCCGCCGCACGACGTTGATCTGTGCACCCGCTTTCTGGCTGTCATCGACACCGAAGACGCCGATAAGCCAATGTACCTCGAAAATTTCTATCTGCCTTCCGGCGTGGGCGAGACGGCTTACACCATTTACGGCAACACCACCCGTAAAACCGAAGAGCAGCCCATGCCGCCGGGCGTGCTGCGCTACGTTACCGAACGTTTGAAGCATGCGAAAACGTCGGGGAGCGAAACGGTCGAACAGCGGCTGACCTTCCCGCTCAACGGCATATCGGAAGAAACCGGGAGCTCCGTCGGGACAGCGCGCATCAATCTGGAATGGAAATTCAGCGACCCCGAACCGGTCGACACGACCCAGCGCCAGTAGACCGCGCTGACGGTGATCGACGGGCGGCATGACCGCCCGTTTTTTTTGCCGCGCGCAGCCCGGGGCCTTTCCATCCCTGTACCGCTGAAGTAGTATGCAAGCATATCAATATGAAGCGTACCAAGTCGCGCCAACAGGCTGCGGCGAAGGAGAGTGCATGCTGGACTTCAATCTGAACGACGATCAACAGGCCATCCAGGACGCCATTATCAAACTGTGCTCGGATTTCGACGACGAGTACTGGTCCGCCAAGGACGAAAAGGCCGAATTTCCGCACGAATTCCACAAGGCCATGGCCGAAGGCGGGTGGCTTGGGATCACCATGCCCGAAGAATTGGGCGGCTCGAACCTGGGTGTGACCGAAGCGGCCATCATGCAGAACGCGCTGGCCCGCAGCGGCGGTGGCGCGGCGGCCGTGTCGACCATACAGATCAACCTGTTCGCGCCGCAGCCTGTCGTAAAACTCGGTACGGCGGAACAGAAGAAGCGCATGCTTGAGCCGCTCATCGACGGCTCGCAAAAGACCTGCTTCGGCGTGACCGAACCCAATGCCGGTCTCAACACGACGCGCATCACCACCTTCGCCAAGAAGGTCGACGGCGGCTACGTGGTCAATGGCGGCAAGATGTGGACGTCGACCGCGCAGGTGGCCGACAACATCCTGCTGCTGGCACGCACGGCCCCGCTGGATGAGTCCCGCCCCACTGACGGCATGAGCATCTTCTTCACCAAGCTTGATCGTGAGCACATCGAGGTGCGCCGCATTCAAAAGCTGGGGCGGGCAGCGGTGGATTCCAACGCCATTTTCATCGAGGACTTGTTCATCCCGGAAGAAGACCGAATTGGCGAAGAAGGCAAGGGCTTCAAGTATCTGCTGCACAGCCTCAACCCGGAGCGCATCATCGTGGCGGCGGGCGCGCTGGGTATTGCCCAGGACGCGCTACGGCGAGCGAGCGAATACGCCAACGATCGCGAGGTGTTCGGACGCAAGATCGGCATGAATCAGTCCATCCAGCACCCGTTGGCCGAGCGCTGGTGTCAGATCGAAGCGGCCTGGCTCATGCCCATGAAGGCGGCCACCCTCTACGACAGCGATCAGCCCTGCGGATCGTTCGCCAATGCGGCGAAGTTTCTCGCCGGGCGCGCCGCCTTCGACACCGCCACACAGGCGGTGCTGACGCACGGCGGCATGGGCTATGCCAAGGAATACCAGGTGGAGCGCCTGTTCCGCGAGTCCATCCTGCAGCGGATTGCGCCCATCACCGAACAGCTCATTCTTTCCTTCATCGCCGAACGCGAACTCGGTCTGCCCAAGTCCTACTGATCGCCATCAAGGCGATCAGGCCTCTACGGCAGCCCCTCCTCCGGCCGCCGTGAGCGCCGCCGCGCCGGATTTTGCATCTGCGCGCAGTGCATTGCGCGTATTTGCCGCAATCGATTTGGTATTATTCAATCGTTTCCACGCCGTCGATCTTGAACGCGTAGAGCTCAAAGTTGAGCGCGCCGGAAATCGGCTTGCCGATGGCAATGGTGCCGCCAAAGCCGGCGTCGAAATCGGCATCCGTGCTTATTGCACCGACCGGAATGTTGCGCGACGGGTTAACCGTGCCGCCCGGCGGGGTGGCAAACACATTTTGACCGCCTTTCTGGGTGTCCCCGAAGGCCCCGTAGGTGGCCATCGGCGCGATGTAGAAGCGGCGGTCCTTGTCAGGCTGAGCCGACGCGGTGAATACCGGCCCGGCAGCAATGGCTGTACCGAGTGCGACGGCAGGCGCGGCCGGCACCGCGGGTTCCACATCTCGCTGTCGGGGGGGCGGGCTGGCCGACGGTGAGCGTTCCATGCCCCTGGTGATCAGCGTCATGACGCCCACCCGCGATCAGCGCATCAACGCCGCCGGGACCTGTCCGGGCGAGAAGGGCAAGGTGCACTTCGTGGCCTATCAGAATGGCACCACGCTCGCGTTCAGAACTTCGGCCAATGGCGGCCAGTTCAGCAAGTCGCTGCCGCTGGACAAGGTTCTGCTCAAACCGGGCCCGGCGATCATTGCGGCGTTCTGTCCGGGTGACGAAGTCATGACTTCGCGTATCACTGTTGCCGAGAATCAGTAGCGGTTTCAGGCGTTGAAGAGACCCGGCTCCGGCCGGGTTTTTTATGCCTGCAATGGTAGGGATTGATGCGCGCCGGTGCCTGCTGTTGGCCCACGGAACAATTCCACACAGCGGCGCGCAGATGCAAAAAAACCCGGCGGGGACAATCCCGCCGGGTTTGATACGACAGCGGTCCTGCGATCAGTTCATCAGATAGATCGACTTGAGCTGCTGATAATGGCCGAGCGTTTCGCCGGAAAACTCCCGGCCAAGGCCGCTGGCCTTGACGCCGCCAAACGGCGAGCCCAGATGCAGTGAATAGCCGTTAACGCCGATGCTGCCGGTCTGGACCTGCCGGGCCACGTTCAGCGCCCGTTCGTGGTCCGCCGACCAGACGGTGCCGCCCAGGCCATAGGGCGAGTCATTCGCCATGGCAATCGCTTCGGCTTCGTCCTCATAGGGAATCACGCAGAGAACCGGCCCGAAGATTTCCTCTCGGGCAATGTTCGCGTTGTTATCGAGGTCGGCAAAGATGGTTGGCTCGACAAACCAGCCGTCCAGATCCTTGGCCGACCCGCCGCCGGTGACGCAGCGCGCCCCTTCTTTCTTGCCCTGCTCGATGAAGCCCAGCACACGCTCGCGGTGCTCCCGCGAGGCCATCGGCCCGACCTGGGTGCTGCTGTCCATGGAATCGCCGACCTTCAGTGAACTGGCGACACCGGCCATGAACTCCACGACGTCGTCGTACCGCGATTTCGGTGCAAGAATGCGCGTGCTGGCCAGGCAGGCCTGCCCATTGTTTAACAGGGAGGCGAATGCGATGCCCTGGGCCATCTCTTCGTCAAGCGTGGCGTCATCCAGAATAATACCGGCCGACTTGCCGCCGAGTTCCAGAGTGCAGGGGCGAAGTCGCTCGCCACAGGCCTGAGCAACCTTGCGACCTGCGGCGGTAGAGCCGGTAAAAGCCACCTTGTCGATGTCGGGGTGCGACACAAGATAGGCACCGGCTTCGCGATCACCCGGTACCCAGTTGATCACGCCGGCCGGAATGCCGGCCTCCTGCGCCGCTTCCGCGACGATGTACCAGTCAAGCGATGTGCCCGGAGACGGCTTGAGCACCAGCGTGCAGCCCGCCGCCAGCGCAGGGCAGATCTTGGTCATGGACAACACCACCGGAAAATTCCAGGGCACGATGCCCGCGGCCACGCCGACCGGCGTGCGCCGCACGAGGGTGCGCTGACCCATGGCGTTCTTGCGTTCCTCTTCTTCCTGCATCTCGTCGGCGATGGCAGCGTAGAACTGCAGCATCGCGACCGGGAAGCCGCCCTCGAACTGCTGCGCCAGGGCGACCGGCATGCCGTTCTGCCTGCTCACGGTGCTGGCCAGGTCGCCGCCGCGTTTTTCCAGCGCGGCGGCAAACTTGCGCATCAACTCCGCGCGTTCGCGGGCAGAGGTCTGGCCCCAGCCCCCTTCAAAGGCAGCCTTCGCAGCCGCAACGGCGCGGTCCATGTCCGCTTCCACACCTTCCGGCACGCGGCCGAAGACCTGGCCGGTGGAGGCGTTGACCAGATCGAATGTCTTGTCGGACGAGGGCGAGACCCACTCGCCGCCGATAAAAAAGTGCTCGCGCTCGGCGGCCACGCCGCCGGTCATCTGTTCACTGGCTGTCGCCATGTTTTCTTCCTCCTTAGATTAACCGCGTTATTGGCGCGGCCTGTGTCGCTACCGCCTTACTATGCATTAACGCGGGAGCGGTATAAATCGTTGTGGTGCAGAAGTTTCGAAGCGGTCAATCACTTTTCATCCGCTGGTTTGGGCCCGTGCGTCAGCAGGCGCGGCGGCTCATCCAGGTGAAAGCCCTCATAGGCTTTCGATCTGTCATGTTTCGCCAGTTGGATCCAGCAGGGACGCGCCTGGGGCGCGCCGCCGTCCACCCGGATGCAGGCGCCCGTGATAAAGGCCGCCGCAGGGACAGCAGGTAGGTGATCGCCGAGGATACTTCGGCCACGTTGCCATAACGCTGTAGAGGCACGGTCTTGGGGAATTCCAGAATAACTTCCTGGGCTTCTCGCGTGTAGGTGTCGAAGCCGCTGCTGGCCACGCCCCCCGGCGCCACGGCATTCACCCGGACGCCTGACGGGGCCCATTCGGCGGCGGCGCTTTCGGTGAGATTCATCCTGCCTGCACGGGAAGCCCCGGAGTGGGCGTAGTTGGGCCAGCCCATCCACATGTCGGCCACCATATTCACGATGTTGCCGCCATTATCCTGCATCCAGCGGTTGTAGACCTCCTTGCTCAGCATAAACCGGCCGTGAGGTTGAGATCGACCACCGAGCGAAAGCCGCGATCGTGCTTCCTTATATGCATGGCTGAGCCTGCTCCTCCGTTGTGCGTGTCGGGCCTCGACGCCGGCGGCGCTGAATCATGGCCGCCGAATCGATGAGCTCATCGTAAAAGATTCCTTGTAGTAAAAACCCATACGAATGATTGCCTGGCGCGGATGCTCGGGCTGATCCGCAATCAATGCTTGAAAAAGTCCCTTCCGTTGAACAGTCTGCACGGCGATCCGATGTGAGTTCTACTTTTTTCGAATTCTGTTGCCGGGTCCGCTGCGCGGGCGGGGTGGATTGTCGTTCGCGCCCGGGCAGCACACTGATGATCGCCATGTTTTCCCAAGGCGACAAATTCTGTTCGGGCGCCCACACTGATCCTGCGTCCGTGACCGACCCGGCGCTGTTCGTCAGCTGCCTGCGTGACGCATTCGCGCTGATCTGCGGCGAGGGGGACGTCGTTTCAGCCAACGAGGAGGAGCGCTCGTGAAACATCGAGAAAGCCGGTTTACCGGCGCCGAGGGAGTAAGCATTTACTGGCAGACCTGGCAGCCGGAGGACGCACCCGATGCCGTGCTGGTCATTGCGCACGGTCTGGGCGAGCACGGCGGGCGCTATGCCCATGTGGCGGAGTTTATGGTCGCGCAGGGCATGGCGGTCTACGCGGTCGATCATCGCGGTCACGGCCGCTCGGAGGGACGCCGGGCGAAAATCGATCGCTTCGTCAACGTGACGCAGGATCTGGATGAGGTCGTCGAGGCCGCGCGGCGCGAGAACCGCGACAAGCCGATTTTCCTGCTGGGGCACAGCATGGGCGGCGCCATAGCGCTGGCCTATGCCATCGGTCATCAGGAGAAGCTGCAGGGGCTGCTGCTGTCAGGGCCGGCGCTGTCGCTGGACGCCTTGCCGTGGTTTGTCCGTGCGCTGTGCCAGGTGCTGACGGTGGTGGCGCCCAACCTGCCGCTGTTCGCGGTGGAGCCGGAACTCGTAAGTCGCGATCCGTCGGTGGTCGAGGACTATCGGTCCGATCCGCTCAACATGCACGACAAGGTGCCCGTGCGCACGCTGGGCGAGATCATCAAGACGGTGCAGTGGGTGCCCCGCGCGCTGGGCCTACTCAAACTGCCGATGCTCGTCATGCACGGTAGCGAGGATCAGCTGGTGCCCGCCAGCGCATCACGCACCATTCACGATCGGTCAGGGTCTGCCGACAAGACGCTACAGCTGTATCCTGGCCTGTTTCACGAAATACTCAACGAGCTGCCGCCGGACCGGGAGCAGGTCATGCAGGACGCCTGGAACTGGATTCGTGCGCGGCTCTAGGGCACGCGCCTTTACTGGCATGATTTTGCACTGCGACGCGGCACTGCGGTCATTGTAAACTCGCCCTAGGCGTCGTCCTTGCTTTCCAGATCGGTAAGGCGCACGCGCACCTTTTGCAGCACGCGGATCAGCTGGGCCAGCTCGTCGTCGGACAGGTCGGCCAGGATGTCGTCGTTGAAATCACGTTCGAGTTCGGTCATCTGCTCGATCAGCTTGCGCGCCTTGGGCGCGATGTGAACCCGTTTGGCGCGTCGGTCCTGCGAGTCCGCCCTGCGCTCCACCCAGCCGTTGGCTTCCAGCCGCTCGATGACGGTGCCCAGGCTCGCCTTGCCAACATCGAGCAATTCCGCCAGCCGTATCTGGGTCAGCCCGTCGTTCCTGGACAGATGCGCAAGCACCCACCACTGCGCACGGGTAATGCCCTGCGGCTTCATGTAGGCGTCGAAGGCGTGCCGCCTCAGGCGGGAGACATCGTGAATAAGGAAGCCGAGCCGAATGCCGTTCTTCTCCCGGTTTGCGGCGGACGGATCAGCCTGCGGCGTGCTCGGCGGGTCTTTCTCGGGTTGCTGCAACATCGCTCCGGGGTCGACAGGAAAGGGAAGGGCGCCAGCGGGGCTGGGCAGTTCCGACTATAGTCGTAGTTGTCTGTGGCACTGACTCGTATGATACTGGCATTCGCAAAAACCCGTCGAGTTAGCGCAACCGACTTCGTCGCGACGGTCTCTCATCGTTCGGGGCTTGTTACACCCGGAGGTATGGGGCAAGCTTCAACTCGCGAGAAAACAGAAGACGTGGCGCAGGGGGTACAGATGGCGCTGCGCCCTTGCATGATGATTGCCTGCAGAGTGCAGCGCCCTGGCCATAAACGCTTGACAAAGCCGCTGCCGCGCTCTTTAGAGACATGCGGTAAGCAAAAAACTAAACATAGATGAAATCATGGTCGGGGACTTGGGCGCTGCTGCGTGCATTCTGGCGAGAGAGTTTTCGGGTAGGCGTTCCGCGACATCAATTCATTTCAGTACCGCCTGGCCGGTTTCATTATGCGCCACCTGCTGGCGGCGACCATATTTTTTGTGCTGGTCACGGCATTCTTCACCGTTGGCCTGTTCAAGGTTCAGCTGAAAGCGATCTTCTCCTATCACCCGAGTTTCGGTAATCCGCTGACCATGACGGTCATGATCAAGCGGACCGACGGCGAATCGATCTTCAACGCCGAAACGCTCTAGAAAGTCTGGGACATGACGCTGGATATCGATCTGACCCCGGGTGTGGATCATGACCAGGTGTTGTCGATCGCCCATTCGAAGGCGCGTTACGCCGAGGCCACCCCGTTTGGCGTGGGCATCAAGCTGCTCATGGGCAACGCGCCGCCCAAGACAGAAGAAGAGCTGGCCGAGGCGGCCGAGCGGCGCAGCGACTCACCGGTGAACTGATGCAGCTGGCGGTCAGCGACGCTCGACCGGATGAGCGTCGTCCAGCATGGCGTTGAGCGTTTTTTTCATCGTACCCAGGCCGTCTTCCATCATCTGCACATGTTCGGCGGACAGCTCTCCCAGGATTCGCGCGTTCAGCAGTTCCGCGGTTTCCTGAATCTGGTCGAGCAGGGCGCGGCCCGCTGCGGTGGGGCAGACGGTCTTGGCACGGCGGTCGTGCGTCGCCGGACGCCGTTCGACGTAGCCGGCAGTTTCCAGCCGGTCAATCAATCCGCCCAGCGTGACCTTGCCGACGTCAAGCACTTCGGCCAGTTCGGTCTGCATCATGCCTTCATTGCGCTGGCGGGCCAGATTGGCCAGCACCCACCACTGCGAGCGGGTAATACCCATGGGCCGCAGCGCGCGATCCACCACGATGCGCCGGAGTCGCGAAACGTCGTGAATAAGAAACCCTATGCGCAGACTGTGCCTGCGGCTGGACGGTCGTACTTTCGCCATTGGCTGTCCCCCGACGTCGCGCTTGCAGAAGCTGCCTGCGCTTGATGGGGCTGCAGGCTCTGAAAGTCGTCGTTATCGTAATAATTCGTTAGCTTACGATATTACAACGTAATATTTTCCGGTCGCTGGATCAGTCTGCGTGATGGCCGCGTTGACCTGGAGGCATTGCTGGGGTTGCTCGAGGCGGCGCTCCTGCCGGCATCGAATCCGGATGAGGTGCTCAGCAGCGCGCTGCACGAAGGGGATGTCTCCGTCACGGACCGGCTGGAGCGTATTGCCGAGGTTGCCTCCGCGATGCCCAGCCCGGCGGTGATTTTTCTGGATAACATCAGCTACTGCCAGGATGAGACCCTGGGGCCCGTGCTCGATATCCTGGTCTTCAATACCCCCAGCTGGGTGCATCTGGTCACCTCCGGGGTCTCCGAGCCACCCCTGCAGCGATCGCGGCTCATGCTCCAGGGCGATCTGCTCGAGATTGGCTACGACGACCTCAAGCTGGGCGAAAGCGAAGTGAGGGCGCTGTTCGGCCGTGACCTCGCCAGCGCCCTGGGCGCCGATGGGCTCGACCGTGCTCTCGATCTCACCGAAGGATGGCCCGCCGCCCTGCGCATGACGCAGATTCGGTTGTCGCAGGAGGGCCGGCCCGCAGACGTCCTGGCCGAGCTGAGTGGCTCCAACCGCGAGCTCGCGGGGCTGCTCAACGAACAACTACTGGAAAGTTTCAGCCACGGTTTACAGGCATTCCTGATGAAAATCGCGCCGCTGGAGCGGTTCGAGGCTTCCCTGTGCGAAGCGGTTACCGAAAACGGCGAGGCGCGCGCCTTCATTGATGAACTCGTCCGCCGCAACGCGCTCGTCATTCCGCTGGACCGCGAGGGGCGCTGGTACAGGCTCCACGGTCTGCTGCGTGATCACGTGGTTGATCTGGCGCGACGTGAGCTGTCCGACGCGCAGTTCGCCGAGCTCATGGTGCGGGCGGCCGTCTGGTTCGAATCACAGAGCCTCTGGAGCGAAGCGGTGCAGTACGCGCTGGCCGGCGGGGCCGCGACGCACGCCGCCGCGCTGCTCGAACGGGTCGCGGCGCTGATCGTACGAGATCGAGGTAATCTGAAGACCTTCATTGAATGGGTCGAATCGCTGCTGGCTGCCAACGCGGAAGTCGGGCAGGAAACGCGCTACTGGTATGTCTGGGCGCTGATCTTTCATCGGCGCTACGAATACGCGCGCTCCCAGCTCAAGCATCTGCAAATGCTGGACGGCGAGGTTGAACCGCCGCGCGAATTCGAGCGGCGCCTGGCCGTGATCGACATGTCGCTGCATGTCTACACCGACCGCAACGAAAACGCCCGGGAACTTGCGGCGGAGTGGCTCGAGAGCCAGCAGCCCGATGATGATCCGTTCGACGTAGCCACCGTGGCCACGGCCGCCGCCATTCTGGCCTGTGCGGAAAATGAATTCGGCACCGCGCGACGCTACATGCAGACGGCCCGCTCGGCCATCGGCCAGTCCGACAGCGAGTATGGCGTGGCGTGGGTCTATCTGCTGTCAAGCATGATTCCCGCCTCCGAGGGTGACTTTGCGCTGGCGTCGAAAGACCTGAAGGCCTGCCTGACGCGCGCCGATCGTCAGCTGGGGGACACAGCGGGCATCACCGGGTCCATCGCGCTGGTGTACGCCAAGTGTGCCGTGATGATGGGCGATACGGAACTGGCCGGTCGTCTGCTTGAAAGAGGGCTGCGCAAATTCGACTCGCACGGGATCGTGGAAACCGCTGCCTGCGGGCTGCAGGCCGGCGTGCTGCTCTGGCGCGGTCAGGATGACGACCGGATTGCCATTGGCGAGCTGCGCGAGCTGGCCGACAACTATCCGCCGCGGCTGGCATTTCTCTTTTCCTGTTTCCTGGTGCAGCGGTTGCTGCAGCTCGATCGGGTCGAGGAAGCGGAGCTGGAGGCCCGCCAGGCCCAGATCGGCGAGGAAGACATGCCGGCGGTGACTGAGCGCTTCGGCGAGCGGGCTCGCAGTATCGCTCGGATGACGCTGATTGATCTGGCCATTGCTCAGGGCCATCTGCGTGCAGCGGCCCGGCAGGTCGAGGCCGAGACCGCTATTGCGAAGAAGCAGTCTCGCTGGGAGCACCTGGTCGAACTCGCGCTGGCCGACATGACCATTGCGATCTGCTCCCACAACCAGGCCCCCGCCGCCCGACATCTCATCCGCGCCATCTCGCTGGCGGCGCGGCGCGATATTTACCGCCCGTTTCACGATCGCAAAACCATGCTGGCGGGTCTGGTGAACGAGACCAAGCCGCAGAGCTGGGGATTCGCCAACGAGGAAGAGCGTCGTTTCTTCGGGTCGATCTGCAAGGGCCTGCCCATCGAGAACAGCGCGCTGCTCGAGCAGCTCCAGATAGACATGGACGACGCAGCGTTGCTGCAGACGCCCACCCCGCGGGAACTCGAGCTGATCAGCCTGATCGAGGCCGGCTTGACGAACCAGCAGATTGCCGATCGTCTGAGCGTGTCGGTCGCGACGGTGAAGTGGCATCTCTACAATCTTTACGGAAAGCTCGGTGTGTCGAACCGGTCCGCTGCGCTGGCTCGGGCCCGCGCACTGAATCTGCTCTCCCGATAGCCGCGTGGGGCGCGCCAGTGGTTTGGTGTCCACGCCAGGAAATAATCTCTAAATAATTGTTTTGCAAATAATTTATCAGTTGAAACTCGAACTAACTATCGTTTGGGGTAATCTCTGAAAACAACGGTATTGTTCATGCTGTAGCTCGCCGTCATGGCGCTTTTGCCGTGACACGGAAGCGGTGCGAACCAAGGTGGAAAAATGGACCTGAAACTACTCGATTATCCGCGGTACTTTCTCTCGACAGCCGTCGTGCTGCTGAGTACCTACGGTCTGCTGCTGGGAGGCAACTACAGCTGGATGGGGCTGGGTATCCTGATGGGGATTCTGCTTTTCGACAGCTTCCTTGAAAGCGACTACTCGATGCGTGATCAGCGGCATCCGGTCGTGTACGACATTGTCGTCGGCATCACGCTGCTCGCCGGCGTGGCCCACGTTTTCACCTATGCCTATCTCGCCGGCGCGGGGCACTTCGCCACGTGGTCGTCCGAGATCGGCGCTTTCGTCAGCGTGGCCATGGTCGGGTTCGTGGTAGGCGCGCCGCCGCTGCACGAGCTTTTTCACCGTGAGACGTTCGTGCAGCGCTGGATGGGCCGCATCGGCAACGCGCTGATTTTCGATCCCTGGCGGGAAATCACGCATGTGGTTACCCATCACACTTACGTGTGCACGCCGGACGATCCTGACTACGCCCGCCGCGGCGAGAACATGTACCGGCACGTGGCGGTCAGCCTCTACCGGCAGTTCAAGGAGTCCTATCAGCTCGAAAAGCAGATGTGGACCAAACGCGGTCGCGCCTGGTGGCACCCGAAGAACGCCTGGGTGTGGCGCGCGTCCATTCTTCTGGGCTTCTCCACGCTGCTGTTCATCGCGGGCGGGTTCAAGGGCATGCTGCTGGCCATTGCCACCTGCCTGATCGGTCCCCGGACGTTTCTGGAAATCTTCAACTACTGTAATCACTACGGGCTAATCTCGGCGACCCCCGGCCGGTTCGAGAATCGTCATACGTGGAATCATCTCACGCCGTTCGTGCGGGTATTCGCGCTGGAGATCACCAACCACGCCGGGCACCACACCGACAGCTATGTGCCGTTCTATGAGCTGGAACCCGACGAGGGCGGCCCGGAGCAGCCGCAATTCATGATCTGTGTCCTGCTGGCGCTGGTGCCGCCGCTGTTCTTCGCCATGATCAAGCCAAGACTGGCGCACTGGGATCGTCACTTCGCGACGGATGAAGAGCGCGAGATCGCCTGGCGCGAAAATGCCCGGGCCGGCTGGCATGATCTGAACGAAGCCATGTTGGCGGACGAGCGTCCCATGCATAGGCCGGATATTGCCGCCGCTGCTGCCTGATTGAGCGGCGGGACGTTATTCAGCCACCCCGGGGGTGGCGGGGCTTCCCGCCACCCTTTTTATAGCAATACCGAATCGATCTGCACCGAGGAATGTGCGTCATGAGTCAGGGCACCGAAGCAGCCGAAAACGCCGTTGACGGCGCAGAAGCCGAATCCGTCGCGGCCAGACCGGGGTTCCACCGCGTCGTCAACGAGCGCGACGGCAAGGTGTTTGAAGTCAAGCACAAGGAACTCCTGCTCATGTCGGCAATTCAGCAGGAGATCGACTATCCGCACAATTGCCGGGTGGGCACCTGCGGCACCTGCAAGACCAAGCTGCTGTCCGGCAAGATTCGGCCGCTGGTCGATTTTGCGCTGTCGCCGCTGACCAACGAGGAACTGGCCCAGGGTTATGTGCTGGCCTGCCAGTCGATGGTCAATTCCGATCTGCGCATCGACGTGAGTATCGGTAATCACGTCACCATTCCCTATCGACGCGTGTCCGGCCGCGTATCCAGCTGGCGGCGGCTGCCCGGCCAGGTCATCGATGTACGGGTCAGGCTGGATGAACCGCTTCCCTTCATGGCCGGCCAGTACTGCCAGCTGGCCGAGTCGGGGTCATTCACGCGCCGCAACTATTCCTTCTACGACCTGCCGCCAGACCCGGACGGAGAAGGGGCTGAAGAGGTTGGATTTCTCGTGAAGTACATCCCCGGCGGCAAGCTCTCCGGGTGGCTCAACGAGATGAACCGCACCGGCACCAAGATGTGGCTGCACGGCCCGCAGGGCCGAACCGGGCTGGAAGACGAGGACAGCGACGCGATCTGCATCGCCGGCGGGACCGGCCTGGCGCCCATTGCGTCCATTCTTGCCGACCGCATCAGGCGTCACCCGGGCACGAAGTTCACCGTCATTTTCGGCGTGAAGGGCGCGGATGATCTGTTTGCGCGCGAGGTAATCAGTGACCTGCTGGAGCAGGCCGGCGATCGCATCCGCTTCATCGAAATTGTCTCCGACGAGCCGGATGGCACCGGGTGGGAAGGTCCACGCGGTCTGGTGACGGACGCGCTGACGCCGGATCTGGTGGACGATTATTCAACCAAGGCCGCCTATGTCTGCGGTAACCTGCCTATGGTCGAAGCCTGTGAGAAGAAGCTCGTCGAGCTGGGCGTCGATCCTGAGCACATCCACGCGGATAAATTCATTCCCACCGGCGCCTGACCGCCGAAAACCGGGATGGCCGCTTATTCTTGATCCGTGCATTAGATAGACAGAATTTTTCGGATCGAAAATGCAGGCCATGGATGGCCTGCCCGCGACCGTTAGGGCGCGAGCGCACAGACCGGACCTGCGCCGGCCAATGCGGCAACCCTGAAACGTCGAATGAGGCGTGAAAGGACTTCGCGTATTGAATGGACAGTTTGATAATCGATAATTCAACGGGAAACAGCCATGCTGACGCTCGCCTTCTTTCTGTTCCTCGCCGCGTCGGTCGGGGGCGTTCTGATGACCACCATGCTGGCCAAGAACATGGACGTGCCGGCCTTCATGGGCAAGGGTCACGGCCTGACCGCGCTGGCAGGCCTGGCGGTATTGTTTGCCGCCTGCCTGATGGGGGAGGGCAGCACGACGGTTCGCGCCTGGCTGGCGTTCTTTGTCTTTCTCGGCGGATTCATGGGCGGTGCGCTGGTGATTGCGCACGTGTTCTTCCACAAGCCGCCCATGTGGTTTACGGCCATTCACGCCAGCGCCGCGGTGCTCGGTCTCGGGCTCCTGCTCGAGCCGGCTTTCTAGGGCCTGGTGTAGTGCGCCACACTGTCTGGCCCTTATACCGGCCCCATTTTCCGCCATGCGGCGTTGCACCTCCTCGCCATAGCTACGGCTATGACTCGTCGACGCGCCTTGCCTGACAAAAAATGGAACTCGGTCTAATGTGCCATCAAATGTGACGCACTACACGAGCGCCCCAGAATTGATCATGTCTACCCGGCCCGGTGACGCCCGGGCCTCTCGATTTTCAAACCCCTGCAACAAAGGTATTCAAGATGAACTTTCCCGCTCGCCGCGCCGACACGTTGTTCACCGACCGGGGTCTGCCGCAGGAGACGCTCGACGTTCGCGCCGAAGTCCGCGCCTTTGCCGATGAGCATATCCGTCCGGTTGCCCATACACTCAACACCACGCCGGAATCGGCCGAGGCCTTCCCGCGTGATTTATTCAACGCCATGGCGTCGGCCGGCCTGTACGAAATTCCCTTCCCCGCCGATGTCGGCGGGCGGGGTCTGGCGTATCCGACCCTGGCGACGGTGACCGCGATTGAGGAAATTGCCTACTACTCGCCCAGCCTGGCGTCCTCCATGTATGACGGGCAGGCGATTCTGGTGGGCAAGACACTCGATAACGCGCCCGGCCTGCGCGAAATCTATCTGCCGCGCCTGATCCGGGGCGAGTTTGTCGGCTCCTTTGCCACCAGTGAGCCGGAGGCCAGTACCGATCTGTCGGTCGAGTCGCTGCAGACACTGGCCGAGAAGGTGGACGGTGGCTATCGCATCAACGGCACCAAGCGCTGGATCACCAACTCCCCCGTGGCCGATCTGATCGTGGTGCTGTGCAAGACCGGCAGCGGCCTTACGATGCTGCTGGCCGACATGCACGACCCCGGCGTGACCGTCAGCGAGCCCGACCTGAAAATGGGTAATTACGTGCAGTTGACCGCGGACATTCAGTTCAAGGATGTCTTCGTTCCGGACGACCATGTGGCAGGCAGCGAAAACGGCGGCTTGCGCGCCGCCATCGGCTCACTGGTGCTCGGTCGCATGGGTATCGGCGCCTGCGGTGTGGCCATGGGGCAGGCGGCGTTCGATTTCGCGGTTGACTACATGGGCAAGCGCAAGGTCTTCGGCCAGGCGCTGGCACGCTTCCAGCACTGGCAGTTCCGGTTTGCCGATCACGCCATGGCGCTGGAATCCGCACGCGCCCTGTACCAGAAGGCCGCAATGATCTACGACGAGAACGGCCGCTGCGATCTGGAAACCGCCATGTGCAAGGTCAAGGGCAGCGAACTGGCGGTGGATATTGCGCGTGACGCCATTCAGGTGTGCGGCGCCTACGGCTTTGTGCGGGAGCTGAAGGGTCCCGGTCAGGCCTTCCCGCTGGAATCCATCTACCGGGATGCCAAGATCGGTGAAATCTACGAAGGCGCCAACGAGATTCAGCGCTGGGTGATCGCGCGCAGCATATTCGGCCGTGACCTGACCGGCTAGGCGTCGGGCGTATCGAAGCTGGTCTGAACGGGCGCCGCGTCACCGGCCCTGATGGCGCGGGCCAGCGCCTCGTCGGTAGCCACCAGCAACGACTGGGCGAACTTGTGGGTCGGCGGGATCTGGCAGGCGGCGCCGATACGGATCCCGACAGTAGCCGCCTGAGCCACGCCGGCGGCCTCCAGCGCCGGCGTGGCGGCATGCGAGAGAATCTGCTCGGCCAGATGCCGGGTACCTTTTTGTCCCACGTCGGTCAGGCTGATGCCGAACTCGTCGACTCGAAGCCGGCCGGCAAAGTCCGCACGGCGGCGGCAGCTGCGGCGGATGGCTTCGGCGACGGCGTAGATCAGGCGGTCCGCCGCCGGCTGTCCGTGGCGGGTCTGGTAGGCCTCGTAGCCGTCAATATGAACAAACAGAGCGCTTGCCGGCAGCTGTTCGCGCTGCGCCCATTCCCAGGCCTGCTCGCAGCGCTGACGAAACAACGCACGCTGGGCCAGACCGCTGGCTTCGTCGAAAGCAGCCGAGTGAGTCTTGAGCTTGTCGGTAGAGCGTCTGTGCAAGCTGGGATCGTGGGTTTCCATGCGGTCGTCCCCTGTCGGATCAGGATGATTCCGGTGAGGCGCTGCGCGCGTCGCACCTGTTCGGGATATCGGCCACATGAGTCCGCACTGAACTTGTGCGATCATGCGGTCGGGACCGGTGCGTTCGAGCCGGGCCCCCACGTTGTATAACGTCGAAAAACGGTTTCATTTCCCGAGCTTGCCGCCCCCGCACGATCGGTCTGGCGCAGCTCGGCATACTGCGGTTCAACGTCAATGATGCGAAAGCGCCTGGCAGACTTCTACTACGGACTGGTGATCAACAGGTGGTGGCTCGTGGGCCTGGCGGTGGTAGGTCTGCTGGCGGCAGCCGTGTATTCCGCGCAGTACTTCAAGCTCGACGCGTCGGCCGATGCGCTGGTCCTGGAAAACGACGAAGATCTGCTCTACTACCGCAAGATCCGGGCGAAGTACGGCTCGGACGATGTGCTCATCGTGACCTACGCGCCCAACAGCGGGAAGCTGTTCAGCGATGAGACCCTGCAGCATCTGAAGTCGCTGCGGGATGACCTGGACGGGATGGACCGCGTGGCCAACGTGCTGAGCATGCTCGATGTGCCGCTGCTGGCCAGCCCCAGCACCTCGCTGAGCGAACTGCAGAGCGATCCCAAGACGCTGACCGACGAGGACGTTGATCGCGACCTGGCCCGCAGGGAGTTCAAGACCAGCCCGCTGTACCGCGAACTGGTGATGAACCTGGACGCCGACACGACGGCGATGCTGATCACCCTGCAGCCCAACGAGCAGGCGCGCGAGCTGCTCCGGCAGCGTGACGCGCTGCGCGTCAAGCGCGATGAATCGGGGCTGACCGAGCAGGAGGCAACCGAGCTGGAGCGGGTCGAGGCGCGCTACGAGGCCATCAAGACCGAACTCCAGGCGCAGAACGACGCCGATATCGAAAACATACGCGGCGTGCTCGAACAATATCGGGGCCAGGCGACCATTCACCTGGGCGGTGTGCCCATGATCACCGCCGACATGATCGACTTCGTCCGCGACGACATTCGCACTTTCGGCATTGGTGTGTCGGCGTTCATCGTGGTGTTGCTCGCCATTTCCTTCCAGGCAGTGCGCTGGGTTCTTATTCCCTCGGCCATCTGCGGGCTGGTGGCCGTGATGATGGTGGGCTTTCTCGGCGCCATGGACTGGCGGGTGACGATTGTCTCGTCGAACTTCGTGTCGCTGATGCTGATCATCACCCTGTCGCTCATCGTCCATCTGGTGGTGCGCTACCGTGAATTGCAGGCGATGGCGCCGGGCGCGAGCCAGCGTGAGCTCATCCGCGGCACCGTGGACAGCAAGCTGACGCCGACGGTCTACACGGTGCTGACCACCGTGGCGTCCTTTGCCTCGCTGATGGTGGCGGATATCCGCCCGGTCATCGATTTCGGGCTGATGATGGTCTGCGGCGTCATACTGGCGTTTCTGATGACCTTCCTGTGTTTTCCCGCGGCGCTATCGCCGCTCGGGCCCGGTTCGCAGCCGCGCGAGATGCGGGACGTGACGGCGCGAATCAATGCGGGTTTTGCCTGGCTGGTGGAGCGACAGAAAGCGCTGCTCTGGCTGCTGTTCGGCGCCATCGTGGCGGTCAGCGCCTGGGGCATGTCCCAGCTGACGGTGGAGAACCGCTTCATCGACTACTTCAAGCAGGACACCGAAATCTTCCAGGGCATGCGGCTGATCGACCGCGAGCTCGGCGGCACGACGCCGGTCGACGTGATCATCGACGCGCCCAAGCTGGAGGAAGAAGAGGGCGACGATCTGTACGAGGACGAATTCGACGATGAATTTGCCGCTGAGGCGGGCGCCACCGCCGGCTACTGGTACAACCCCTTCCAGATGGAGCAGGTCCACGCAATCCACGATTATCTGGACGGGCTGCCGGAAACCGGCAAGGTGTTGTCGCTGTCGACCACCATGCGGCTGGCAGCGCAGATCAATGGCGGGCAGGAACTCGACGGTTTTGCCATGGCGGTGATGTACCAGATGCTGCCGCCGGACCTGAAGGGCACGCTCATCGACCCATTCCTGTCCGATGACGGCAACCAGATTCGCTTCGATATCCGCGTGGTCGATTCCGACCCGAACCTGCGACGCGATCAGTTTCTCAAGGACCTGCGCTCGGGCCTGATCGAAAAATTCGACCTGCAGCCCGAGCAGCTGCGTGTGTCCGGCATGCTCGTGCTCTACAACAACGTCATGCAAAGCCTGTACAGCTCGCAGTTCACCACGCTTTTCGTGGTGTTCGGGGCGATCATGTTCATGTTCTTCCTGCTGTTCCGCAGCCTGAAGATGGCGGTCATCGGCGTCATGCCCACGCTGGTGGCGGCGGCGTCGGTGCTGGGTCTGATGGGTCTGATGGGGATACCGCTGGACATCATGACCATCACCATCGCCGCCATCACGATCGGTATCGGCGTGCACGACACCATTCACTATTCCGACCGCTTCAAGATTGAGGTGGCCAGCGGCGATGGTTACCGCGGCGCGGTGCAGCGCTCGCACGCCAGCGTGGGCCGGGCCATGTTCTATACCACGGTGATCGTGACGCTGGGCTTTTCCATTCTGGCGCTGTCGAACTTCAAGCCGACGATCTACTTCGGCCTGTTCACCGGTGCGGCCATGGTGTTCGCGCTGATCAGCAATCTGGCGCTTTTGCCGCTTCTGCTGGTCAAGTTCAAGCCGTTTCCGCCGGCCGCCCCGGACAGGCAGTGAATTCGGCTGGCACCGCTCTTGCAAACGCTCTGGCGGGCCAAGGCAGGGCCCTGAGGCGGCGCGCGAGGGCCGATGGGCCGGGATACGGAGTTATTGCGGCGTAGGCCTGATGTACAGGCTCGCCAGAACGGACAGAACATCATGACAATCAGCGTGGGTCTGAACCATGTGACCCGCTACGACTACGACCGCAAGGTACGCATGGGGCCGCAGATCATCCGTCTGCGGCCGGCGCCCCACGCGCGGACACTGGTGACGGCCTATTCACTGTCGGTCTCGCCGCAGCCGCACTTTCTGAACTGGCAGCAGGACCCGCACAACAACTGGCAGGCACGGGTGGTGTTTCCCGAGCCGGTGAGCCATTTCCGCGTGGAGGTGGATCTGCTGGCCGACATGGCCGTGTTCAATCCCTTCGACTTTTTCATCGAGGATTGGGCCGAGCGGCTGCCGTTCAGCTACCCGACCGGGCTCAAGCGCGATCTGGCCCCGTATCTGCAGCGTGATCTGCCGGACGAGGCGCTGGGCAGCGAGTTCCTGAAGCTGGTTCGTCAGTGGATGCCCAACGGCCAATGGCGCGGCGAGCGCTGCATCGACTTCCTGGTCGCGCTCAATCAGGCGGTGGCCGGGCGAGTGCACTACGTCATTCGCATGGAGGCCGGTGTGCAGACCCCGGCGCATACGCTGGCGGCGGGCTCCGGTTCCTGCCGCGATTCGGCCTGGCTGCTCGTGCAGGTTATGCGCTACCTGGGGCTGGCGGCGCGATTCTGCTCGGGCTATCTCATCCAGCTCAAGCCCGACGTCAAGTCGCTCGACGGGCCCAGCGGGACCGATCACGACTTCACGGATCTGCACGCCTGGTGCGAGGTGTTCATTCCCGGCGCCGGCTGGGTCGGGCTGGATACCACGTCCGGGCTGCTGTGCGGGGAAGGCCATATTCCCCTGACTGCGTCGCCCGAGCCGGCGGGCGCGTCTCCCATCGCGGGCGAACTGGAGGACTGCCAGGTCGAGTTCAGCCACGACATGAGCATTCGCCGGCTGGTGGAGCAGCCGCGCGTGACGCTGCCCTATACGGATGCTCAATGGGCGGCGATCGACCGCCTGGGCCAGCACATCGACGACGAGCTGCGGGACCGCGACGTGCGCCTGACCATGGGCGGCGAGCCGACCTTCGTATCGGTCGATGATTTTCAGTCAGCCGAATGGAACACCGCGGCGGTCGGTCCGACCAAGCAGGGGCGGGCGCGGGAACTGCTGGATCGGCTGGCCGAGCGGTTTGCACCGCAGGCGCTGATGACCTTCGGCCAGGGCAAGTGGTATCCGGGGGAATCGCTGCCCCGCTGGGCCTATTCGCTGATTTTTCGACGAGATGACCAGCCGGTCCTGCTGGCCGGTCTGTCCGACGCCCCGGCGCCGGACAAGGACCTGGTGCAGGGCGCCCGGGTGCTGGGAGAGGGTATTGCGACGCGGCTGGGGCTGGAAGACGAATTCGTCCAGCCGGTCTACGAAGACCCCTGGCATTATCTGTATCGCGAGCAGGGGCTGCCCGAAAATGTCGACCCGCTGGACAGCCGGCTCGACGACCCCGAGGAGCGGGCCCGACTGGCGCGCGTATTCTCGCAGGGGCTCGGGCGGCCGCGCGGCATCGTGCTGCCGCTGCAGAAACAGCAGGCCGGTGCCCGGGCCGGCTGGCTGTCGGAGGTCTGGCGCACGCGCAGCGGCCGGCTGATGCTCAAGCCGGGCGATTCGCCGGCCGGTTTTCGCCTGCCGCTGGACAGTCTGCCCTGGCTGCCGGGCACGGCCTATCCGCAGGTCTGGGCGCAGGATCCCACCGAAGAGCGCCCGCCGCTGCCGCAACGCGAACAGAGAGTACAGCTTCGCTCGGACGATGCGCTCACCGAGCACACGCACCCGAGTCCGCAGGTGCTGGATACGACCAGCAGCGCCGTGCGCACCGCGCTGGCCGTCGAGCCTCGGGATGATCGTCTCTATGTCTTCATGCCACCCACGGAAAACGCCGCCGATTATCTTGAGCTGGTGGCGGCCGTGGAAGACAGCGCCCGTGCGGCCGATCTGCCGGTACGCATCGAGGGCTATCCGCCGCCGGGCGATCCGCGGCTGCAGCGCATTTCGATTACCCCGGACCCGGGCGTGATTGAGGTCAATATCCATCCGGCTGCCGACTGGCCAAGCCTGAAACACATTACCGAAGGGCTCTACGACGACGCCCGCAGCGTCCGGCTGGGTACCGAAAAATTTCTGATCGACGGCCGCGCGGTCGGCACCGGGGGTGGTAATCATCTGGTGCTCGGCGGCGCGCGAACCGTGGACAGCCCGTTTCTGCGCCGGCCGGATCTGCTGGGCAGTCTGCTGCGCTACTGGCAGAACCATCCCGGATTGTCCTATCTGTTCTCCGGGTTGTTCATCGGGCCGACGTCGCAGAGTCCGCGCGTGGACGAGGCGCGCGACGATGCGCTCTACGAGCTCGAGATCGCGCTGTCGCAACTGCCCGAGCCGGGCCGGGACTGCCCGCCCTGGCTGGTCGACCGCGTGTTGCGTCATCTGCTGACGGATCTGTCCGGGAATACCCATCGCAGCGAAATATGCATCGACAAGCTGTATTCGCCCGACTCGGCCACCGGTCGTCTGGGGCTGGTCGAGTTTCGCAGCTTCGAGATGCCGCCTCATGCCCGCATGAGCCTGGCTCAGCAGCTGCTGATTCGGGCGCTGATCAGCTGGTTCTGGCAGCAGCCCTACCGCGGCGAACTCACGCCGCTGGGTACCGCCCTGCACGACCGGTATCTGCTGCCCGAATTCTGCTGGCGCGATTTCCGCAGCGTGCTGGAAGACCTGCGGCAGGCGGGCTATGCGTTCGAGGATGACTGGTTCGCGCCGCATTTCGAGTTTCGCTTCCCGCTGCACGGCACAGCCGTGTATGAAGGCGTGGAGCTGGAACTGCGGCACGCGCTGGAGCCCTGGATCACGCTGGGCGAGGAACCGGGCGCCGGCGGCACGGCGCGCTACGTGGATTCGTCTACCGAGCGTATGCAGATCAAGCTGCGCGGGCTCACCGGCAATCGTTACGCCGTGGCCTGCAATGGCGTGGAGCTGCCGCTCACGCCGACGGGCAGGGCGGGGGAATATGTGGCGGGGCTGCGATTTCGCGCCTGGAAACCCTGGTCGGCGCTGCATCCCACGCTCGAGGCGGATTCGCCGCTGGTCTATGACCTGGTGGACCGGTGGAATCAGCGGTCCGTGGGCGGCATTACCTATCACGTCGCGCACCCGGCGGGACGCGCTTACGAGACGTGTCCAGTGAATGCCTACGAGGCCGAGGCGCGTCGCCTGTCCCGCTTTGAAACCCGCGGCCATACGCCGGGCCACCGCATCGAGCTGCGGCGGCCCCGCGTGAGCGACCACTATCCGGTCACGCTGGACCTGCGTCGTCAGCCGCGGCCGGGCCGCTCATGACGGCTCGGCGATCTTGACCAGCAGCTTGCCCGTATTGCGGCCGTCATAGAGCATGTTGATGGCGGTCATGGCCGACTCGAGCCCGGCGATTTCCTGATCGCGGTAGCGCATCCTGCCGGCCTTGAGCCATTCGATCAGTTCCGCCTCCATGCCCGCGCGCAGCTCGGGATAGTGGTCCAGCACGATGAATCCCTCCATCCGGCCGCGCTTGAGCAGTAGCGCCAGGTAGTTGTCGGGGCCGTCGCTGCCCTGTTCGAGGCTGGTGTACTGCGAAATGGCGCCGCAGAGCACCACCCGGCCGTGCATCGCCATCAAGGCCAGCGCCGCGTCGAGGGTCGGGCCGCCGACGTTGTCGAAGTAGATATCCACCCCGTCGGGGCATTCGCGCGCAAAGGCTTCGAGCAGGTCTTCCTGCTTGTAGTTGATGGCGGCGTCGTAGCCGAATTCGTCCGTGAGCATCCGGCATTTCTCCTCGCTGCCGGCCGTGCCCACGACGCGCCCGGCGCCCTTCAAGCGGGCCACCTGCCCGGCGATGGACCCCACCGCGCCGGCCGCGCCCGAGATCAGCACGGTGTCGCCCTGTCTGATCTGGCCCACGTTCACGATACCGTGATAGCCGGTCAGGCCGGTCGTGCCCAGCACGCTGACCCCGGTGCTGATGGGCAGCCCCGCCGCCTGGATGGCCTTCAGGTTCCACGTGTCCTGAGTGCCCTGGGTGTTGTAGTTCACGCCATTGGACACGGCGTAGTCCTGCCAGCCATCCATGCCGTTGACGATGTCGCCGGCCGAGAAATCCGGATGGCGGGACTCGACCACCTGACTCACCGTGAAGCCGCGCATGACTTCGCCCAGCTGCACGGGCGGCGCGTAGCCGTCCACGGGGGCGGCCCAGATGCGCATGGCCGGGTCCAGCGACAGGTACAGATTCCGGACCAGGAACTCACCCTCGTCGGGAACCGGGATGCTGCTTTCCTTGAGTTCGAAGTTGTCGGGCGAAAAATTGCCGCTGGGATTGCTCTTGAGCACGATCTGGCGGTTGATTGCTGTCATTGTCTCCTCCTTGGGCCGCGGGCCGCGTTTTTGGTGATAGGTCAAAGCGTCATGTTTCCGCGCTCGACGATTTCGATCCAGTAACCATCGGGGTCCTTGATGAATGCAATGCCCTTCATGCCGCCTTCATCGGGTCGTTTGACGAACTCCACGTTGTTTTCATCGAACCAGCTCACGGCGCGGTCCATATCTTCCACCGAAATGCAGATATGGCCGAAGCCCTGGGGCTCGTCGTTGCCGTTGTGGTAGTGAAAGCCGGGTTCCTTTTCGGTGCCCCAGTTATGGGTGAGTTCCAGCAGGGCCGACTGAGAGAAGAGCCAGTTGGTTCTTTCGCCTTCGTCCCGGGGCGCCGGGCCGATATCCATCGGGCAAGCCAGGAAATAGAGCGTGAAGCTGAACTGCTCGAAATCGAGCTTCCGGATCACACGCATACCGAATACGCGGGTGTAGAAGCTCAGCGCGCGCTCGGGGTCCTTGACGCGCAGCATGCTGTGATTCAAACGCATGCCCTGCGCGGCGGGCGGGACGTCCTCGCAGACGCCGGGATGCTGTTCCGTATTGAAACTCATGGTCCGTCGATCCTTGGCTGCAGTGAACGGTCAGTCTGCCACAGCGCTACCCCGCGAACCGACGATGCGTCAGTCTTGGCCGGGCAGTTGATTTCGGCCGGCATAGTCGCGCGCGAACTGCCATGCGGTGCGGCCGCTGCGTGAGCCGCGCAGCAGCGCCCAGGCCAGCGCATCGTCACGCCAGTCGTTCCCGCCGGGCCCATTTGGGATCAGACGGTTCAGATACTCGGCCACGATGTCCAGATACTGCGCCTGGCTATAGGGGTGAAACGACAGCCACAAGCCGAAACGATCGGACAGCGATATCTTTTCCTCGACGGCTTCGCCGTGATGCAGCTCTTCGTTGACGATGCGGGCCGAGGCGTTGTCGGCATGGAATTCGGGCATCAGGTGCCGACGGTTCGACGTGGCGTAGAGGATGACGTTGTCCGGCGGCACGGCGAGCGAGCCGTCCAGCATGGCCTTGAGCGCCTTGTAGCTGGCGTCCTGCGCCTCGAAGGACAAGTCGTCGACGAAAATGATGAACCGCTCCGGTCGCTGCGCCAGTAGCGGTGTCAGGCGCGGCAGCTCGATCAGATCCTGGGCGTCGATTTCGATCAGGCGCAGGTGGCTGTCGGCGAACCGGACCAGCAGGGATTTGACAAGCGACGATTTCCCCGTCCCGCGGGCGCCCCAGAGCAGGGCGTCGTTGGCGGGTGCGCCCGCCAGAAACTGCTGCGTATTGCGAAACAGCGTGTCCTTTTGTGTGTCGATGCCCAGCAGCTGGTCCGGGTCGACTTGGTGCGGTCGCGTTATGGCTTCCAGTCGGTCGGGCGCGCGCCAGCGGAATGCGCGGGCGGACCAGTCGGGCGGCTCAAGCCCCGATGGCGAAGCCCCCGAGGCTGATGCCAGACGCTCGAGCGCGTCGGCCGCGCGCGCCAGCTGCGTGACGACTGCGTCGTTTTGACTGTCCTGCATGGTGCCATCATGCGGCGCAATCACGGCGGCCGGCAAGCCGGGTGCGAGGCCGAAAAAAAACCCGGCAGGCGCCGGGTCAATTTCGAGGAGGATGAAGAGAAGGGGTCAGGGCAGCATCGGCAGCGCCGGCAGACCACCGGCCAGGTTCACGACCGAAACCGGCACCGCCTGTCCTGCCGGCAGCAGGCCTGCGGGCACGGTTTGGCCGATGACCTGGTCGAGCAGGGCGGCGTCGAGGCCCTGGGTCGGAATGGGTAGGTCGGCCGGCAGGCGTCCCGCGGCAATGCGTCCGTCCACCACGTCCGCCAGAAGCGACGGGTCAAGACCACCGAGCACGTCCACCGGGATCGGCAGACCGTCCGGCAGCGCGCCCGCGGGCAGCGCCGACCGAGCCTGACGGGCAATATTGTCTACCAGCGAGGCGTCAAGACCGGCCACCGGCACGGGCAGATTGCCGGGCAGGACGCCGGCCGGCACGCCGCTGGCCAGTAAATCCGCAAGCACGGACGCATCAATGATGTTCAGGGGGATCGGCAGCCCGTCTGGCAGAACGCCGACCGGGACCGCGGTCGGCAGTCTACCGCCAGGCAGCGTCGGCAGGGCGCCGTCGAACAGGTCCGAGACCAGCTGCGGATTCAGCGCGTCCAGGGCGATCGGCAGATCGGCCGGCAGCAGCGCGGCGGGCAGGCTGTTGCCCAGCAGCGACGTGAGGCCGCCCGGGTCAGCGAGTCCGGTCAGGCCGTTGAGTCCGGACAGGCCGCCGGGCTGGGGCAGTCCGGACAGACCGGCACCGCCGAGATCGAGCCCCAGCCCCAGCCCCAGCGGGCCGGATCCGGCATTCGGGTTCAGGCCGCCTGCAGCGCCGTTGCCGCTGCCCAGCAGCCCCTGCACGATGTTGGCGTTCTGGGCCTGGGCGAGCGAGCTTGCGCTCAAAGCGACCAGGGCGATGGCATACAGGGATCGTCTCATTGGTGTCTAGCCTCCGGCTTGAAAACGGCGTATTTCGCCGCGTGACTGCTTCTCACGAGGCTATCGGCACCGCTGCCGACCGGCACAGAGCGCAAATGGGCTAAAAAGATAATCCAGATCGGCCGATAACAGACCCGGTAGCGGCCAGTGCTTCCGAGGAACGGCCGCGGCGATCGGAAACCACAGCGCTGATGCTTGCGTGCCGTCAGAAAAGCATTATCTTGGTCGCCTCGCTGCGGTATCGACGCCGCGAGCACGAATCCGGTGCAACGCCACGGACGGGCGTTGCAGTTATTTTCTCAATAGGTGATCAGCCAGCCGATGAGGTCAACGCGACGACAAGGAGTGCCGGCGATAAGGCGTGCAAACCGGTATTGGCTCACGATCACGCTGCTGCTGTGCTGCGGTGCGTTGAGCGCGCAGGTCTCGGATCGCGGCGGCGCCGGCTTCGAGGATTTCTCCGCGCTCTCCCAGTCGGACCTGACGAGTGAAATTCGCCGGGTGGAAACGTCGCTGCCGACGGTCACCGACGGTACGCGACGCTTTCAACTGCAGCGCCGCATAGCCGATCTGCAGCTCGAACTGGCCACGCGCGTGGATCGACCCTACGACCATGCCCGGGCGGCGCTGACAATCTACAACCGCCAGCTGAGCTTCCGGACCTTCCCGGCGCAGGAAGCCGAGTTGCTGTATCGCAGCGCCTACGCCGCTGAACTGGCGGGTGACTTTTCGGCCGGTATCGTCGCGTTGACGCGATTGATCGCCAATTATCCCAACGCCGAACTTGTGCCCGAGGCATATTTCCGGCGCGCCGAGATGCGTTTCGTGACGGGCAGTTATGGCCCCGCGGAAGGCGACTACGGGTATCTCGTGCCGCTGGGGCGCGACACCGCGTTCTTCATTGAATCACTTTACAAGCGCGGCTGGAGCCGCTACCGCCAGCGCGACTATCGCGGCGCGCTGCAGGATCAGGCCCGGGTGGTGGCCGAAGTGCTGGGTCGCACGGCGGTCACGCCACGAGGACGATTCGACTTTTCCAGGCTGAGCCTGGCGCAGAAGTCGATCGTGGAGGACGCGATCCGCAACATCGTGCTTGATCTGGCGGCCCTGGGCGATCGCTACTCGGTGGCGCGCTTCGTCAGCGATGCCGAACTGGCTGCCTACGACTACGCGCTGTCGCGCCGACTGATGGCGTACTGGCGGGAGATCGGGCGGCCGGATATCGCGGCGCTGGAGGCCGGCCAGTTCGTCGAGCGAAATCCGACACATCCGTCCTCGGACGAGTTGCGGCTGGTGATGATCGAATCGCTGGAGCAGACCGGCCAGCCAGCGCAGGTCATTCCGGCCAAGAAGGCGTTCGTGAAGCGCTATGGGCTGGAAAACAGTGCCTGGCAGGATCAGCCGTCGATGCAGCAGCCCGCGCAGCGCGAGCGCATCGAGGCCTATGCCCGCGAGATCACGCAGTGGGAACATGCCCAGGCGCAGCGTACCGGGCAGCCAGCAGCCTACGACGAGGCCGCCCGCTGGTACGAGCATTACCTGACGCTGTTTCCGCAAACCACCTTTGGTCGCCGGGTGCCGCTGCTGATGGGCGACCTGCTGCTGGAGTCAGGCCGAGCCGATGCCGCCGCCCGGAGTTATCAGCGCGCCGCCTACGACACGCCGGACAACCCCGAGGCCGCGGAGGCCGCGCTGGCCGGGGTGCTGGCCCTGCGCAAGGCGGCGGGCAGCGGTTTTGCCAGCGATGCCGGTGTTGAGGCGGCGTCGATACGGTTCGCCTCGCAGTTCCCGGACCATCCGCAGGCGACCGCCGTACTGGCCAATCTGGCGGAGGCGCGCTATGACGCCCGTGATCTGGAGGCCGCCGGCGCCATGGCGGATCGGGTCCTGGCGCACCAGCCGCCGGCATCACCGGCCGTGCGCCGCAGCGCGCTGCAGATTCAGGCCGCCGCCGCCAGTCAGACCGGCCAGTATGCCCAGGCCGAGGCGGCGCTGCGGCAACGCCTGGCGCTGGCCTCGCCGGAGGAGTCGGCCCTGTGGCGCGAACATCTGGCCAGAGCCATTTATCGCCAGGGGGAAGCCCAGCTGCAGGCCGGCGAGCCGGCCGCCGCCGGCCAGACCTTTCTGCGCCTGGTCGAGGAAATGCCCGCCCAGGGCGAGGCCGCCAGTCGGATACGGGCGACGGCCATGTACGATGCGGCGAACGCATTCGGTCAGGCCGGGCAGAGCGAGCTGAGCCTGAGCATTCTGGAGCGTTTTCGCAGCGCCTATCCCCAGCATCCCCGGGCGCAGGACGCCAACAACCAGCTGGCCACCGGCTATCTGGATAGCGGCAATAACGAGCGAGCGCTCGAGGAATTGCGGCGTTTGCTGAACCAGCCCGGGGTCGATGCGCGCACGCGCCGCGACGCCACGCTGGAAATAGGCCGTCTGCAGGTCGAGACCGGGCAGTACGAAGCGGCATCCCGCACCTACAAGGATTTCTATTATCGGGGCGACCCGTCACCGGAAGAGGCGCTGGAGCTGCAGGGCCGACTGATCAACCTCTACGTGCGCAGCGGCGACAAGGAGAAGGCGGACTACTGGCGCGAGCAGATTATCCAGACCGATCGTCAGAACAGCACGCCCACCAGCCGAACGCTGGCAGCCGAGGCCGCGCTGTCGCTCGCCGATGACGCCCGGCTGCGCTACGAAGACATCACGCTGACGGTGCCGCTGCAGCGGTCCCTGGCGGCCAAACGCGCCGCGTTCCAGACGGCGCTTGAGGCCTATGCCCGCGCGGATGATTACGGTATTGCCAGCGTATCGACGGCCGCCGCCTTTCACACCGCCAGTCTGTATCTGGAACTCCATGACGCGCTGGTCCAGGCGCCTCGGCCGGCCGGCATGACGGAAGAGCAGGCGCTGGAGTACGAGCAGGCGATCAATGCGCGCGCGCTGCCTTTCCGCAGCGACGGTGTCGACATTCTGCAGGCGAATCTGCAGCGGGCCGATCGCGTGGCGGCAGACGATCCCTGGATTGCGCAGTCACGCGAGCGTCTGCGCGCGCTTGAGCCGGCACAATTTTCGCGTACCGAGCGGCTCGGTGACGCCGTAATCCGCAGGCCCTAGGCATGAACTCGATTCGACATCATCTCGCCGGATGCCTCGCGGCGGCGCTGCTGGCCGGTTGCGGCGGCTCGACAGCTACGAAACCGACGCCCGCGCCTCAAACTGTGTCGGACCCGCAGGTCGCGCCGGCCGAACCGACTGGCGCCTCCGAAATCCCGCGCGCCGCAGGCGTGAAGGATGCCGATGTCGCGACCCGCAGCGATGCCGGCGGAGAGGCTGGCCCGGCACCGGCGGAAGACGTCCCGGCCGGACAATTGACCGAGGCGGACCGCGCGCGCTTTCTCGAGGGCGTCGACGCGCTGGATGCCGGCAACTTCGTGCGGGCCGAGACCCTGTTTGCCGCCCTGTCGGAACGCTATCCGACGCGTGCTTCGGTCTGGGCCAATCTCGGCACCGCGCGCATGGGCGGCGGCGAGGACAACGCGGCGCTGAGCGCCTACCAACGGGCCGTGGGCCTGGATGCGGCGCTAGCCGCCGTGCACGGGCGTCTGGGCATTCTGCATGCCCGTCGCGGTGAGGCGGACAAGGCGCGCCAGGCCTACGAAGCCGCGCTGGAGGCCGATCCGCGCCGCGCGCTCGTGCATCTGAATCTTGGCATTCTGTTCGAGCGTGATCTGGGTCAGCCCCGACAGGCGCTGACTCATTACCGTGAATTCATGGATTTATCCAGCACGAACGACCCGCAGGTACAGGCATGGATCGATCAGCTTTCGCAGTAATACTTCTCGTCGGTGCCGCGGTATCCGGCACGGCGTATGCCCAGTTGCCTACGCCGCAGCCCGTTTATCCGGATCTCGCGCCCACCGAACTGCCCAAGGGCCTCACGATTCTGCCGTGGCGGCTGGGTATCTCCAGTGATTACGACGGCCGGTCCGGCAGCAGCCCGGCTCAGCCGGGACAGCAACCGGCTGGCCGACCCGCCGGTGCCGCGTCGGAACCCGCTCGCGATAGAGAGTCGGCCCGCCCCTGAGATCGGTCGGCCGCACGGCGGTCTGCCATTACGGAGCGACCGCTGACAGGCTTTCGCGCTGGCTACAGCGCGGCGACCCCTATACACGGATGATCAGGCCTGGCTCGTAGCCACGGGCAGCGGCTCACCGCGCCCTGCGGATGAGAAAGCCGCTGGACAGCCACCTGCAACCCAAAAAAAACCCGGGCCGAAGCCCGGGTCTTTTAGTGGTACGCCGATCAGGGCGTGGGCAGCGTCGGCAGATTGGCGGGATCGAGCAGGCCGATCAGGTCGGGCAGGCCATCCGCACCCGGGAGAGCCGGCAGCTCACCAGCGCCCGGCAGGTTGGCCGGGTCGATCAGGCCGATCAGGTCCGGTGCGCCATCTTCACCGGGAATGAGAATACCGACCAGGTCGGGCAGACCATCCGCGCCCGGCAGGGCCGGCAGTTCGCCCGCACCCGGCAGATTGGCCGGATCAAGTAGGCCGATCAGATCGGGCAGGCCGTCCGCACCCGGCAGGGTCGGCAGGTCGCCGGCGCCGGGCAGGTTGGCGGGATCAAGCAGACCGATCAGATCCGGCGCGCCGCCTTCACCAGGAATGAGAATGCCAAACAGGTCGGGCAGGCCGTCGGCGCCCGGCAGGGTCGGCAGTTCGCCAGCACCTGGCAGATTGGCCGGGTCGAGCAGGCCGATGATGTCGGGCAGGCCGTCGGCGCCCGGCAGGGTCGGCAGTTCGCCAGCACCTGGGAGATTGGACGGGTCAAGCAGGCCGATCAGGTCGGGCAGACCGTCCGCGCCAGGCAGAGCCGGCAGGCCGGGCACGCCCGGTGCGTCGCCATCGCCACCCGGAAGGCCGGGCAGGGCGTCCAGGCCCGGCAGGCCGGGGAAGTTGCCGGAGCCGATGAGTGCGTTCAGCACGCCGTCCTCACCGATCACGCCCGGGTCGATAATGAACGTCAGTCCGTCGGCCACGCCGCCGGGATCAGCGCCCGTCAGTCCGTGCAGCACGGCATTCAGGCCGGCGCCGGTACGACCGCGCACCACGCCGGTATCCGAACCCGCCAGACCATCGATCAGCGGGGCCGGGTTGGCGGTTGTCAGGGTCGTGGTCAGACCCTGAACCGGGCCCTGCGGGCCGGTGACGAGGTCGACGAAGGAATTCTGTGCCAGGGCGGGGCCGCTGGCCAGCAGACCGGCGGCCAGGCCACCGTACGCAAATTGCTTGATCATCGGGACAGATCTCCAGTAATTGAAAATGGGCTTCGAAAAAGTCCTGCCTATGATATCGGCAATGCAGGCGTATAGACCATATAGGCTATGCATCATTCAGCCGCCGTTCGTCTGAAAAAGGCCGCCTTGCATTAAAAAACCGCCGGCTCCGAGGAGCCGGCGGCTGATAAAGGGCCCGCCGGAGGCGGGCAGTCATTTCTTATTGTCGACCGATCACGCGGAACTCGGTACGGCGGTTGGCCGCACGGCCTTCCGGATTATCCGCACCGCTCGGCGTGGTGTTCGGCTCGATGGGCTGCGATTCGCCGTAGCCACGGGCCCGCAGGCGACTGGCGTCGATGCCGGCCGTAATCAGGTAGGCCATGGCCGCCTCGGCACGCCGCTGCGAGAGGTCCTGATTGTAGGAATCAGAGCCCTTCGAGTCGGTGTGACCGGCCAGTTCCACCACGAATCCCGGAGAGTCGCGCAGCGTCTGAGCAACCTGATCGAGAATCCGTTCGGCGTTCGCGGTCAGCGTCGCCTTGTTGAACTCGTAGTTCACGCCGCGAAGAATCTGCTTCTGACCCACGGCACACCCGTCGGACGTGACCGGCACGCCGGCAGGCGTATCGGGACACTTGTCCTGGTCATCGGGTACGCCGTCGCCGTCCGCATCCACGACCAGCGGACAACCGTCCGCGTTGACCTGGACACCGGCCGGGGTATTCGGACACTTGTCCTTGTAGTCCGGTACGCCGTCACCGTCGGAGTCGATCGGGCAGCCCGTATCGTCCACGGCAACGCCGGCCGGCGTGTTGGGACACTGGTCACGATCATCCGGCACGCCGTCTGCGTCGGCATCCAGCGGACAGCCGTCTGCACCCACCGTCACGCCGGCCGGAGTGTTCGGGCACTTGTCCAGATTGTCGAGCACGCCGTCACCGTCTGAATCCAGCGGGCAGCCGTCGACATCGACGGGCGCGCCCTCCGGGGTGTTGGGGCACTTGTCCTTGTAGTCGGGCACGCCATCGCCGTCGGCGTCAGCGCGGCCGGTGGGCGCGAAGACCCAGCGCAGCGACAACATGGCGGCCTGCTGCTCGTACTCTGAATCGACGTCAAGGTTCTGGCCGTTGAAGTCGCCGGAGTACGTGGGGTCGTCGGTCGCGAAGTACCGGTAGCCCAGATCCGCAGTCAGCCGGTCGGTGATGTCGAAGGCGATACCCGCACCAGCCTGGTAGGCAAATACGGTATCGTCATCCAGATTGAATCCATCGATCAGGTCGGCTTCAAGTTGCGCTGCACCGACCCCGACACCGATATATGGGTGAAAGCGACCGTGTGCGTTGAAGTCGTACCAGCTGTTGAGCATGAGCGCCGCGGCCTCGACCTGGCCGTCCATATCCTCGAAGTCATTCTCGGAATAACGACCCTCCAGTTCGAGGCGCCATCCGCGCTCCCACTGGTGACCAATGGTGAAATTGCCCAGCCAACCGTCATCGGTTTCGGTTCCAAACCGCGCATCCTGGCCGGGCGTTAAGCTAGCCGGGCTGCCCGGCATACCCGGTGTCGGGAAAAGCGTAATAATGCCGGGAAGTTCCAGGAAGCTCCCGCCGCCCGTACCCGGTGTTCCGGGGTCGAAATCGGGGTCGGTCTCCAGCGCGTTATCCATGTCTTCCAGGAAACTGGCGCCGCCACCACCGCCGATATACCAACCTGGCGTTCCTGCGCCAGCCGAAAACGCCGCAACAGCGAGTACGCCTGCGGCTGCAGTCAAATGCCTGAACTTCATTCCTTCTCCCTTGCCGGGTTTCCCCGGGTTTGCTGACCCAATAGCGCGAATAGTCTGCCGCGCGCCGATTGGAGTCAAGGACTTACGGGGTTTTCCCCAAAAATTTTATGCGAGCTTGCGGTGGCGCGACTTGTGCGGCGCATCGGCCACGTCTCCCAGGCGGCGCCGACGGTCGGCCTCGTAATCGCTGTAGTTGCCTTCCATCCAGAGCGGCTGCTCTTCCTCGAAAGACAGAATGTGCGTGGCGATACGGTCGAGAAACCAGCGGTCATGAGAAATCACCATGATGCAGCCGGGAAATTCCAGCAGCGCTTCCTCCAGCGCCCGCAGGGTTTCCACGTCGAGATCGTTGGTGGGCTCGTCCAGCAGCAGGACATTGCCGCCTGCGCGCAGCAGTTTGGCCAGATGCACGCGGTTGCGCTCACCGCCGGAAAGCTCGCTGATGCGCTTCTGCTGGTCCTGGCCCTTGAAGTTGAATCGGCCTACGTAGGCCCGCGAGGGAATTTCGTAGTGTCCGACCTGGATGATGTCCTGGCCGTTGGAGATGTCCTCCCAGACCGTCTTCGAGTCCTCGAGGTCGTCGCGCGACTGGCTGACGTAGGCAAGATCGACGCTGTCCCCCACCTTGATGTCGCCCGCATCCGGCTGCTCCTCGCCGGTGAGCATGCGGAACAGGGTGGTCTTGCCGGCGCCGTTGGGGCCGATGATGCCCACGATGGCGCCGCCCGGCACCTTGAGGCTCAGACCGTCATACAGCTCGCGGTCGCCGTAGGATTTCTTCACGTTCTCCAGTTCGAAGACCTGGTCGCCCAGCCGCGGCCCCGGCGGAATATAGATTTCGTTGGTCTCGGAGCGCTTCTGATATTCCTTCGACTGCATTTCCTCGAAGGCCTTCAGACGCGCCTTGCTCTTGGCCTGACGGCCCTTCGGGTTGCTGCGCACCCACTCCAGTTCGGCCTTGATAGCCTTCTGGTGCGCCGCCTCGCTGCGCTCTTCCTGCGCCAGGCGCTTGTCCTTCTGCTCCAGCCAGGACGAGTAGTTGCCCTGCCAGGGAATACCGTGGCCGCGATCGAGCTCGAGAATCCAGCCGGCCACGTTGTCCAGAAAGTACCGATCATGAGTGACGGCGACGACCGTGCCCGGGAACTCGCCCAGGAAACGCTCGAGCCAGGCGACCGACTCGGCATCCAGATGGTTGGTGGGCTCGTCCAGCAGGAGCATGTCGGGTTTGGACAGCAGCAGCCGGCACAGCGCCACGCGGCGGCGTTCGCCGCCCGAGAGGTTGTCTACGCTGGCGTCCCAGGGCGGCAGGTTCAGCGCGGCGGCGGCGCGCTCCAGCGCGGTGTCGATTTCCCAGCCGCCGGCGGCGTCAATGGCGTCCTGCAGCTTGGCCTGCTCGGCCAGCAGGGCATCGAAATCGGCGTCCGGCTCGGCAAAGGCGTTGCTGATCTCGTTGAACCGGTTCAGCAGCGCCATGGTATCGCCCAGACCTTCCTCCACGTTGCCGCGCACGTCCTTTTCGGGATTGAGCTGCGGCTCCTGCGGCAGGTAGCCGATGTTGATACCGGGCATGGGGCGGGCTTCGCCTTCGTATTCGGTGTCCACCCCCGCCATGATGCGCAGCAGGGTGGACTTGCCGGCGCCGTTGTAGCCGAGCACGCCGATCTTGGCGCCCGGAAAGAAGGACAGGGAGATATCCCGCAGGATGTGTTTCTTGGGCGGCACGACCTTGCCGACGCCGTTCATGGTGAAGATGTACTGGGCCATTGCTTGATCCAGGCGGTTGGATTGAATCTGCCGGGCAGTGCCGGGCGCGAAGGCGCGCAAGTCTAAAGCATTGCGCCGGGCGGCTGGTACGGCGCGGCGCTCAGCCGTCTTTCGGGTAAAGCAGGCAGCGCGCGCTGTGGGTGTCCGAGAAGTGTCGCGCGTCGGGATAGCTGCGCCGGCAGGCGTCCATGACCTGCGGGCAGCGGGGCGCGAAATGACAGCCGGCTGGCGGATGCGACGGGGAGGGCAGGTCGCCCTTCAGCCGGATGATCTCGCGCCGGTCTTCCTCGCGAATGCTGGGCGTGGCGGACAGGAGCGCTTGCGTGTAGGGGTGCCTGGGGTTGTCGAGAATTTCATCGGCACGCCCCTGCTCGACAATCCGGCCCAGATACATCACGGCCACCTCGTGCGCCATGTAGGCCACCACGGCCATGTTGTGGGTGATGAACAGATAGCTCAGCCCGAGTTCGCGCTGCAGGCGCTGCATGAGGTTGAGGACCTGCGCCTGGACGGACACGTCAAGCGCGCTGGTGGGCTCGTCACAGATGATCACTTTCGGGTCCACGGCCAGCGCGCGGGCGATGCAGATGCGCTGGCGCTGACCCCCCGAGAATTCGTGCGGGTAGCGATCCAGCGCGGCCCGCGTCATGCCGACTTGTTCGAGCAGCTCGGCGGCGCGCTGGCGGCGCTTTTCGGCGTTGCCGCCCAGCCCCTGCGCCTGCATGCCCTCGGCAATGATGTCGCCCACCATCAGCCTCGGATTCATTGAGGAGAACGGGTCCTGGAAGATCATCTGCAGGTCGGACCGGCTGCGCTTGAGCTGCGCGCGCGGCGCGTCGGTCAGGTTGCTGCCGCCCAGTTGAATGCGGCCCTCGGTGGGGCGGATGAGCTGCGCGGCGGCGCGGCCCAGGGTGGTCTTGCCGCAGCCGGATTCGCCCACCAGCGCCAGCGTTTGGCCGGGGGTGATGTCCAGCGAGACTCCGTCCACCGCATAGACGTGGCCGACGGTGCGCTTGAATACGCCTTTCTGGATGGGGAAGTGCACCCGGATGCCTTTAAGCGACAGCGCCGCCGGACCGGCGTCGGCCGGGGCGGGCGAGTCCGTGATCGCGTTGCCGGCGTCCGGCGTTTCTTCCAGCGCATCGTCTGGAGGCGGGTGGTCGGGGTAGTCCGGGTCGTACAGATGGCACAGCACGCCGGTCTGCGCGTCGCCCTGCCAGGCCGGTGGCCGGGCGCGGCAGTCCGACCAGGCGTGCCGGCATCGATCGGCGAAATGGCAGGCGGGCAGGGTCTGCGTGAGGGGCGGCACCGTGCCCGGAATGACGGACAGATCGCCGCCGCGCCGATCCGGGCCGGGCAGGGAGCGAAACAGCGCGCGGGTGTAGGGATGGCGCGGCCGCGAGAACAATTCGTCGCGTGGGGCGAGCTCCACGATGCGCCCGGCATACATGACCGCCACCCGGTCCGCCACATCCGCCACCACCGCCAGGTCATGGGTGATCAGCAGCATGGCCATACCCCGCTCGCGCTGGATACGCGCCAGCAGGTCGAGAATCTGCGCCTGGATCGTGACGTCGAGGGCGGTCGTGGGCTCGTCCGCAATCAGCACCTCCGGCTCGCCGGCCAGGGCAATGGCAATGACCACGCGCTGCTTCAGGCCGCCGGACAGCTGATGCGGATATTCCTGCCAGCGTCGCGCCGGGTCGGGCATGCCGACTTCGTTGAGCAGGTCGATACCGGCCTGACGTATTACGGCGCCGTCCAGGCCACGATGCAGCCGCAGCACTTCCGCGATCTGTTCGCCGACGCTCAGCACCGGATTCAGCGCCGACATCGGCTCCTGGAAAATCATGCCGATGCGTTTGCCGCGAATACGGCGCAACGCCACCTCGGGCAGGCCAAGCAGATCGACCTGCGCGTCACCCTGGCCGAGCAGGATGCGCCCGCCCGCGTGAATGCCGGCCGGTTGCGGCACCAGCCGCATGAGCGACAGCGCCGTCATCGACTTCCCGCAGCCGGATTCGCCCAGCAGCGCCACGGTTTCGCCGGCCCGCAGGTTCAGGCTGATGCCGTCCACCGCGCGCAGACGTCCGTCCGGCGTTTTAAGGTGGGTGCGCAGATCCTCCACGCTCAGCACGGGCGAACGCATCAGCGGGCTCCCACGTTGGACTGGGCGTGCTGCTCGTCCGGCGTGTGGCTGTCATCGCCGGTGCCGCCGCGCAGTCTCGGATCGAAGGCATCGCGCACCACGTCGGCAAACAGATTGGCTGCCAGGACCAGCGCCAGCATGAAGAAGAAGGCCGCCGCCAGCGGCCACCAGACCACGGGATCGCGCGACATCTCCAGCCGCGCGCCGTTGATCATGTTGCCCCAGCTTTCCGTGCTCGGGTCGACCCCCACGCCGATGTACGACAGCACGGCCTCGGCCAGTACCAGGGCGGAAAAATCGAGCACGATCTGGATAAGCACGATGTGCATGACGTTGGGCAGGATGTGCCGCGCCATGATGCGCATATGCCCCACGCCCAGGGCGTTGGCGGCCTGGACGTAGTCCAGCTCCACCAGCTTGAGCGTCTCGGCCCGCAACAACCGGCACAGACCTGTCCAGCTGGTGATGCCGAGAATCATGCAGAGGAACAGCAGCCGCAGATCGGCGCGCTCGGTGGTGGTGCGATAGAGCTCGGGGTGGTTCTCCATGTACACCTGCAGCATCAGCACGGCCGCGGCGATGAGCAGCACGCCCGGAATGGACGACAGCGTCGTGTACAGGTACTGGATGACGTCGTCGACCCAGCCCTTGAAGTAGCCGGCCATCACGCCGAGTACCAGCGCGAAGGGCAGCATGACCAGCGTGGTCAGCGTACCGATGAGCAGACCGGTGCGAATGCTCTTGACCGCCTGCAGCAGCACGTCCTGCCCGACCTTGTCGGTACCCAGCACGTGGTAATGGCCGGCCAGCTCGATGATGGCGCCGCCCAGCGCGGCGATGACGGCGGCCGTGAGCAGTGCGGCGCGCCAGCGCAGCGGCGTTTGATCGTGCCACAGCGCGCGCGTCGTGGCCGGCAGACCGCGTCTGCGGCTGAGCAGCAGGACCAGCAGCGCCGCCAGCGCCAGCCAGACGATCAATCCCTGAATCGCCCCGGCCGCGCCGCGCAGCGCCACGTCGAGCGGCACTGACGCCGACTCGCCCTCCAGATGGGCGCCCCCATGCGCCAGACGCGGGAAGATCTGCCGCGTGTTGCCGGCCTCATCCGTAACCACCTGCTGCACATAGCTGCGGGTGGCAAAGGGGGCAGAATAAGTCTGCTCGGTGCGCTCGGCCAGGTCACCGGCGATGACGTCGAGCACGCTGACGATCTGCGCCGCGTAGCGGGGCTGGCCATCCTGGCCTGCCTGTGCCTGCAGGGGACGGAAGTGCACCGAGTCCAGGATGCCGATGATGGCAAACGCCAGCAGGACCACGGCCGAGGCCATGCCCATGCGGCTGCGGAATACGCGCAGCCAGGGCTCGCGCAGCGGTTTGCTGCGGGCCGCGAAGAACACGAACAGTCCGATGCCGGCCAGCAGCAGATAGAGCAGGAAATCTGTCCAGAGAAAGACCGGCATCACGACAGCCTGATGCGCGGGTCGACCAGCGTGTAGGAAATATCGGTGAGCAGCAGGCCGATGATATAGAGCACCGAGCCCAGGAAGACCATGGCGCGGACGATCGCGAAATCCTGCTTGTTGATGGCGTCAATCGTGTAGCTGCCCAGCCCCGGAATGCCGAAGAACGATTCCATGATGAGGCTGCCCAGAAACAGCAGCGGCAGAATGACCACGACGCCGGTCAGGATGGGAATCATGCCGTTCTTGAGGACGTGCCGGAACAGCACCCGCAGCTCGGACAGTCCCTTGGCCCGCGCAGTGCGCACGTAGTCCTTGCCGGCCTCCTCGAGGAACAGCGTGCGATACCAGCGCGTCTGCGCGCCAATGCCGCCGACCACGCCGATGATTACCGGCAGGATCAGAAACTTGATCGAATCCCAGCCCGGCGAGTAGCCGGAAATGGGGACCAGATGCATGAGCTTGCCCGCTAGATACTGCCCGCCGATGATGTAGAACAGCGACGAAATGGACATCAGGAAGACGCAGAGCACCACCCCGGCGGTGTCGATATAGCTGGCCCGGAAGAAGACCAGCAGCAGCGCGAAGGTAATGTTCACCAGCAGGCCCACCAGCAGGGTGGGAATCGCCAGCGCGAGACTCGGACCCATGCGATCAAGTATGTCGCGGCTGATGCTGCGGCCATCATCCGAGCGACCGAAGTCGAAGGCCATCACGCGCACGGACTTGTCGAAGAAGATGGTGTTGGTGAAGCGGTTCGGCCCGTCTTCGGCCGCGTTGTAGAAGTAGGGCCGGTCATAGCCGCGCTCGGCTTTCCAGGCCTCGATGGCTGCCGGCGTGACCCGCTTGGCGCCCAGCTGCATGCGGGCGATCGAGTCGGGCGTGTTGACCACGAAGAACAGCATGAAGGTGATCAGGTTCACGCCGATGAGCACCGGAATGGCATAGAGCAGGCGGCGGATGATGTAGGCGAGCATGGGTGGGATTTGGCTCGGGTTCTTTAAAGACTAACCACAGAGGCCACAGAGAAAAGACGGTTTGAAACCACAAAGGGAAGAAAAAACAAACTTTGTGTCCTTTGTGGCTTTGTGGTTAAAACGCTTCATCTTCTCTCTGTGCCTCTTAGGATTTCACCACGGGGGCCTGGCGCTCGCGACGCCGATAGACCAGGAACCCGGGCAGCAGTCCCGCCAGCAGAATGCCTGCCAGAGCCGGCAGGGGCCAGATGACCGGATCATTCCAGGCGTTTTGTTTGGCCAGCCGCTGCTGCGGCTCGATCTGCAGATACTTCAGCGTGTTGTTGGCCATGGCGTTGGGGTTGCCGTTGTTCAGCCAGGCCTGATGCAGGATGTAGGTGCGCGGGTAGAACCCCCATATCCAGGGTGCATCACGCTGCACGATGTCCACCATCTGCCGGATCAGTGCCTGTCGCTGCGGGCCGTTGTCCATGATGCGCATTTGCCGGAAGAGCTGGTCGAAGCGCTCGTTGTCGTAGTTGGCGACGTTTTCGCCGTTGTGGTCCACCGAGCCGTTGGGCCCGTAGAGCAGAAACAGGAAATTCTCGGGGTCTGGATAATCCGCCAGCCAGCCGGATTGGAACAGCTGGACCGCGCCGCTGGCCAGCTTTTCCTGAAAGCGGTTATAGGCGGTCGCGCGCACCACGAGCTGGATGTTCAGCTTGCTGAACTGCTTGCGCATCCAGTCCAGCTGGGCCTTGAATTCCGGGCCGGTGGCCGGCGTATCCAGATTGAGCAGCAGCGGTTCGCCGGTCTGCTCGTTTACGCCGCCGGGATAGCCGGCCCGGGCGAGCAGTTCGCGGGCGTGTTCAACGGATTTTCGCCGGGCCCGGCCGTTGTCCCAGTCGTAAACATAGGGGTTGATGCCCTGTTCGCCATCCTGGGTGCCGAAAATGCCGGGCGGAATGGGGCCCTGCGCGGCAATCCCGCGGCCGTTGCGAAAAATGGCGATGTAGCTTTCGTAATCCAGCGCGATCGAAATGGCCCGGCGCAGCAGGCGAGCGCGCTCGTCGTCGCCGCCGACCACGTCGTCCTGCATGTTGAAGCCCAGGTAGTAGATGGCGGGCGACACGGTGGTTTTCAGCGTCACGCCGCGCCGCGCCATGGTCTGCGTCAGATGCGGTTCGCCATTCCGATCCACGCGGATGGCTTCCCCGAAACTGTCAGAGCTGATCCCCGAGGCGTCGTAATAGCCCTGCAGAAACTTGTTCCAGTAGGGAATCTGTTCCTTTTCCAGGGAGAACACCACGCGATCAATGAAGGGCATGGTCTGCCCCACGGGGTAGTCGGACGCGGCTTCGGGATCGGCAGGTGCGGGGAAGGGCTCGCCGCGGAAATTCGGGTTCTTCTCCAGCACCATCCGCCGGTTCGGGTCGTTGACCGTCAGCATGTAGGGACCGGTGCCCACGGGGAAGGTATCCAGCGTCATGTTCCGGTCGCGCAGCGCTTTCTGCTGGTAGAAGCGGCTGGCTTCCGGCGGCACGGGGGCGAAAAACGGCATGGCCAGCCAGAAGCGCAGCTGCGGATACTGGCCCTCCACGAGGATGGAGAAGCGGTGGTCGCCGAGCACTTCCACGCCCTCGATGTCGTATTGCGTCAGGTCGACGTAGGCGTCGCGGCCGCGCTCGGCCTGCAGCGCAGCGTCGGCCTGTTTGACGCGCTCGGTAAAGGCCGCCAGCCCGACGATGTGTTCGTTCATCAGCCCCAGGATCGGCGAATGCGCGCGGGGATTGGCCAGCCGCTTGATCTGGTGCACATAGTCGGCCGCCTTGAGCTCGCGGCTGCCCAGCTGCGCAAATTGCTGCGGACTCTCCAGAGACGACACGTCCTGCGCAGACAGATTCATGTACAGCGGCTTGCCGCCAGCGTCTCGCGCGAACGCCGGGTGGGGCTGGTAGCGAATGCCCGGCTGAATATCGATGGTGTAGCGCGAGAACGCGATGTCGGCGGCGGGCGCGTTCGCCGGCAGGGGCCGCCGCTCGGCGTCGAGATATTCGGGCTCGGGCACGGCGTCGGCGGCCAGCGGCACGAGTTCGTAGGGACGCCGGAAATAGTGATACTGCAGCGCCGGTTCATAGATTTGCGCCGTGAACTCCACCTCGTTGGCGGCATAGGACAGGGCCGGGTCCAGGTGGCGCGGCTTTTCGAAGAACGATTCGAACAGCACGCTTTCGCCGCTGCCGATATCGGGGTAGGGGTCGTTCCAGGGCTGGCTGCATCCAGCCACGCCGGCGGCGACCAGCCCCGCGAGCCACAACTTGCCCACGCGTATATCCACCGGGGCCGCTACAGCACTGGTGTGTTGATGTGCAACGCCCGCTCGCCGGGCGGCAGCGGCGCCTTCTCGGTCAGCGTTTCGGGCATTTCCATGGGCGTGTCGGAAGTCATCCAGAGCAGGATATCGTAATAGGCGCGAATATTGCCCACGTAGGCCACGGCCTCCTGACCGCGGGTGTAGCCGTAGCGCGTCTGGCGGTAGTACTTCTCCTGCGTCAGAAGCGGAAAGGTGTTGCGCACATCCACCCAGAGATCGGGGTTGCCGCCCCGTTTGGCCGTGAGCCGGCGGGCGTCCATCAAGTGGCCCATGCCCTGGTTGTAGGCCGCCAGCGCCATCCAGGTGCGATCGGGTTCGGCGAGCTGTCCCTGCAGGCCTTCCAGCCGTCGGTGCAGCGCCGCGAAGTAGCGGGAGCCCGCGTTGATGCTTTGCAGCGCATTGCGCCGATCGGACACGCCGAGGTCGGCCGCGGTGTCCTTGGTCAGCATCATCAGCCCCTTGACCTGGGTGTAGCTAACGGCCTGCGGGTCCCAGTGTGATTCCTGGTAGCCGATCGCGGCGAGCAGCCGCCAATCCACCGCGTTCTTCCGGCCGGCCTTCTGGAACGCGTCGCGAAACTTCGGCAGACGCACCTCCACCTGCCGGGCGAAGGTCTTGCCACCCACGAATCCCAGATACTCCAGGTGGCCGAAATAACGATCCTCGATGGTGCGCAGGCGGCGTGAGCCGCGCAGCTCCGTGAGAAAGCGGTTCACCGAGCGGAACAGGGGGTCGCCCTCGGCGCTGTCGGACGCAAACGCCCAGGCCATTTCGGCCTTTTCGTCCAGGCTGAAGGCCTTGCGCAGGCCCGTGTAATAACGCTGGTTGAGCTTGACCAGGTTCGAATCGGCCACCGCATAGTCAATTTCTCCCTGCGCGATGCTGAACAACAGGGCTTCGGTATTGCTGTCGGGCACCTGATTCAGCGCCAGTCCGGGCGCAGCGCGGTGCACCAGTTCCGCCACTCCGCCATTGCCGGCCACGAACAGCTTTCCGTCCAGGTCCTCGAGACTGCGGGGCCGCCGGTTGCCGCTGCGATAGACAATTTCCTGGGCGATGTTGGCGTAGCTTTGCGTGAAGCGCAGGCCGGGCTGCGTTCCGCTGCTGCGCATGACGCCAGCGGCAAAATGCGCCTGGCCGTTCAACACGGCCTCCATGGCGAGCTGGAGGTTGTCGACGACCAGCACCTTGAGCGAGACGCCCAGATGCTCGGCAAACAGGCTGGCCAGATCGTATTCGTAGCCTGCGGGTCCGTCGGCGCTGATGAAATAGGTGGTGGCAGAGTTCACGGTGGCCATGCGCAGCTCACCCGCGGTGCGCACCGCGTGCAGTCGCGACACGGGCGGCGAGCATGTGCCGAGCAGGGCGAGCACGGTGAAGGCCAGCAGGAGACGGCTGATCAGCCAGGCCTGGCGCATCGATAAACCGGATTGTCGCGCAAGCGATGCCATGCAAAATGAGAATTGGCTTGGGACGAAGCGCACAATACATTAGAATCCGCGCCCTGACGCATCGCGCCCCGGTTTGGACGGACTCCGGAACAGTGAATCTGACGGCGGTGGCCCACAGGGTGCGAACAAGATGAAGAGGTACCGAAGCGGTCCCTCTTTAAGACAACAGGCACCGACTCGAAATCGGTCGGTGTCGAAGCGCAGCGTAGAGACCGGACCGATGATCGCTACTTTGCGCTGGGACAATTAGAGAGTTAATGGAGAGGTACCGAAGCGGTCCCTCTTTAAGACAATAGGCACCGACTCGAAATCGGTCGGTGTCGAAGCGCAGCGTAGAGACCGAACCGATGGATTTCTACTCGCGCGCTGAGACAATTGATGAGTTTTAGGAGAGGTACCGAAGCGGTCATAACGGCACCGACTCGAAATCGGTTGGGGGCTTACGCCCCACGTGGGTTCGAATCCCACCCTCTCCGCCAACAATCAGGTGACGTCAAGGTACAGATGGGCGCCGGTCGTTTAATTCGGCACAATTCGAACGCACGAAGTGGGTCGACCGATTGGCCGGGAGCCAATCGACAGCTGCCGAAGGCAGACCCGAAGGGCGGAGCACAGGGATGTGCGGAGTAATCCCACCCTCTCCGCCAATCAACAGACCGCGATAGACCGTCGACGAGTGACCGCGTCCCCCGCTGTCTCAGCCCCCTGGTTCAGGCCGCGGGCTCGCAAACCCGGGGCGTAGCCGCTGCATTCGAAACGGCCGGACTGTGGCTGCGCAAACGCGTGCCCCGTGCCCGTGTGACATCCGGTCCACTACCATTACTCAGGCGGCCGCTAATGCCACGCGACTGTCGCCGCTGATGAACGAATTGATTCCTCGCCGCCAACCGATCAAGGTTCTTCGGCAAGCGTACAGATAACGGTCGGGACTCTATGGCGGACAAAAAGCAACTCTACCGCGTCACCTTCATGAATCAGGGTGAGGTTTACGAGGTTTACGCGAAATCCGTTTCGCAGGGCGGGTTGTTCGGCTTCATCGAGATCGAGCAGATGGTGTTTGGCGAGCGCACCCAGGTCGTCATCGATCCGGCGGAAGAGAAGCTGGCGGACGAATTTGCCGATGTGGTCCGCTCCTATGTGCCCATGCACGCGATCATCCGTATCGACGAGGTGAAAAAGCAGGGTCCGGCCAAGGTCACCAAGGTGGAGGGCGACGGCAAGGTCATGCCGTTTCCGGTCTACACCGGCCGGGGTCCCGAGAAGTAGCGCACGTGAGTCCGACGGAGTAGCCCGCCACAGTGAGATTCGCCAGCCTGGGCAGCGGAAGCCGCGGCAACGCCACGCTGATCGAACGCAACGGCACCCGCCTGCTGGTGGACTGCGGTTTCTCGGCGCGGGAGGCCGAGCGGCGACTGCTGGCGCTCGGGGTCGGCGCCGACAGCCTCACCGCCCTGGTCGTGACGCATGAACACATCGATCACGTACGGGGTATTGCGCGCCTGGCGGCCCGGTACCGGCTGCCTGTCTGGATGACGCCGGGCACCCATGCGGCGTGGGGGGCTCAGGCCGGGCTGGCCGACATCGAGCTTTTCAGCCCGCATGAGGCGTTTGCGCTGAACGACCTGGAAATGCTGCCCTTTCCCGTGCCGCACGACGCGCGCGAGCCCTGCCAGTTCGTGGTGTCGGATGGCGCCTGGCGGCTGGCGCTGCTGTCCGACGCGGGGCGGGCGACACCCCATATGCGCGAGATGCTCAGGGGCTGCGATGCGCTCATGCTCGAATGTAATCACGACCCCGACATGCTGGCTGCCGGTCCTTACCCGGCCAGCGTGAAGCGCCGCATCAGCGGCCGGGAAGGGCACTTGAGCAATGGCCAGGCTGCCGGTCTGCTGCGCGAGATTCTGGATAGCGGGTTGCAGCACGTTATTGCGACCCATCTGAGCGAGAACAACAATTCCCCCCAGGCGGCCCGCGATGCGCTGGCCGCGGTACTGGGCTGCGAACCCGAATGGGTGACGGTGGCAGGACAAAAGGACGGATTCACGTGGCGGCAGATCATCAGCACCTGATTCTTCAAGGCGGACCCGCGTTATCGGGCTTTCAGTCGCAACAGCTGGCGGATCGACTGGCGTCGCAGGGTCTGCCGGGGCCAGTGGCGGCGCATTACTTCTATGTGGCGCAGCTTGCAGTCGAGCAGGCCGCCGCCACGCGCGACGGGCTGGTCCGGCTGCTGGGCGACGTGGCCGGCGACCTGGCGCCGGATCAGGCCGGCCTGGTCGTCATTCCGCGCCTGGGGACGCTGTCCCCCTGGTCGAGCAAGGCCGAGGATATTGCCCGCAACTGCGGACTCGCCGGCCTGCTGCGGCTCGAGCGAGGGGTGTTGTTCCGGTTTGACGCGGCGCCGAGCGCGGCGCAGGCCTCCGCCATGGCCGCGGCGCAGGCCTCCGCCATGGCCGCGGCGCTGCACGACCCGATGACCGAGACCGTGGTGGGCTGCCCGCGTGAAGCGCTGGCGCTGTTCGACGCGCCGCCGCCCGGCCCGCTGCGGCGGGTCGAGTTTCTGGCCGAGGGCGTGGCTGCGCTACAGCGGGCCAACCGCGATTGGGGCCTGGCGCTGTCGGCTGCGGAAATCGACTATCTGGCCGAGCACTACGCGCAGGCCGGCCGCAACCCCAGCGATGCCGAGCTGGTGATGTTCGCGCAGATCAATTCGGAACACTGCCGCCACAAGATATTCAACGCGGACTGGACCCTGGACGGCGAAACGCAGCCGCATTCGCTGTTCCAGATGATCAAGGCCAGCCATGCGGCGAGCCCGACGGGCGTGCTGTCCGCCTACAAGGACAACGCCTCGGTGGTCGAAGGACACCTAACCGGCCGATTCTTCCCGCAGGCGGATCGACGCTACGCGCTGATCGAGGAGCCGGTGCATCTGCTGATGAAGGTGGAAACCCATAATCATCCCACCGCCATTGCGCCGGATCCGGGTGCCGCCACGGGCGCCGGGGGCGAAATCCGGGATGAGGCGGCCACCGGTCGCGGGTCGCGCACCAAGGCCGGACTCTGCGGGTTCTCTGTATCCAACCTGGCCATTCCGGGCGCCGCGCGCCCCTGGGAGGTGGACCACGGCCGACCCGAACGGGTGGCTTCGGCGCTGGACATCATGCTGGAAGGCCCCATCGGCGCGGCGCGCTACAACAACGAGTTCGGCCGGCCCAATCTGGCCGGTTACTTCCGCAGTTTCCAGATGGATACGCACGTCGGCCTGCGGGGCTATCACAAGCCCATCATGATTGCGGGCGGCATGGGGAATATCCGCGCCGACCACGTGGAAAAGCGCGCGGTCGAGGCCGGGGCCCGGCTGATCGTGCTGGGCGGACCGGCCATGCGTATCGGGCTGGGCGGCGGCGCCGCCTCGTCCATGGCCAGCGGTGCCTCCACGGCCGCGCTGGATTTTGCGTCCGTCCAGCGGGCCAATCCGGAACTGGAGCGCCGCTGTCAGGAAGTCATTGACGGCTGCTGGGCGCTGGGAGACGGCAATCCGATCGCTTCGATCCACGATGTCGGGGCCGGGGGGCTATCCAACGCGCTGCCGGAAATCATCGATGCCGACGGTCGCGGCGGCACCGTTCGCCTGCGCGACATCCAGAGCGCCGACGCGAGTCTCTCGCCGATGGAAATCTGGTGCAACGAGTCGCAGGAACGCTACGTGCTGGCGGTGGATGCGGCCGATCTGCCCGCATTCGAGGCGCTATGCGCGCGCGAGCGCTGCCCTTACGCCGTGGTGGGTGAGGCGACACTCGAAACGGGTCTGAGCGTCATCGACAGTCAGTCGCAGGAGCAGCCCGTGGATCTGCCCATGCCGGTGCTGCTGGGCAAGACGCCAGGCATGCACCGGACCGGCCGCACGCCGGCGACACAGCCTGGTCAGTCCCTCCCGGCCGACATCGACCTGCGTCAGGCCGCCTATAGGGTCCTGCGTCTGCCGAGCGTGGCCGAAAAGGGATTCCTGGTGACCATCGGCGATCGCAGCATCGGTGGCCAGGTCGCGCGCGAACAGATGGTCGGGCCCTGGCAGGTGCCGGTGGCCGACTGTGCGGTCACGACCACGGGCTTCACGGGCGTAACGGGTGAAGCCATGGCCATGGGGGAGCGCAGCCCGCTGGCCCTGCTCGACGCGCCGGCGTCGGGCCGCATGGCCGTGGGCGAGGCGCTGACGAATATCGCGGCGGCCCGGATCGAGCGGTTGTCCGATATCCGGCTGTCCGCCAACTGGATGGCGGCCTGCGGCGACGAGGAAGAAGACGCGCGGCTGTTCCGGACGGTCCGCGCGGTCGGCGCCGAACTGTGTCCCGCGCTGGGCATCTGTATTCCGGTGGGCAAGGACTCGCTGTCCATGCGCAGCCTGTGGGAGACGCCCGAGGGCCCGCGCGACATGCGCGCCCCGGTGTCTCTCATCGTTTCGGCATTCGCCCCGGTCAGCGACGCCGGGCGCACGCTCACGCCCCAGCTTCGACTGGATGCCGGCCCCACGCGACTGATCGCCGTGGATCTCGGGCGCGGCCAGCACCGTCTGGGCGGCTCGGCGCTGGCCCAGGTCTACAACTGCCTGGAGTCGACGCCGCCTGACCTGGACGATCCCGACCTGCTCCGCGGCTTTTTCGAGTGCCTGCAGCGGCTCACGGACGACGGGGCCGTGCTCGCCTATCACGACCGCAGCGACGGGGGCCTGCTGGCGACGCTGGTCGAAATGGCCTTTGCGGGACGGTCCGGGCTGGATATCGACCTGGCGCCCCTGGGCGGCATGCCCATGGCGGCCCTGTTCACCGAGGAACTGGGGGCGGTGCTGCAGGTGCCGCAGGCGCGGGCGAAGACGGTGTGCGAGGCGTTTGAGCAGGTCGGCGTGCCGGCGCATGTCCTGGGCGAGCCCACCTCCGCCAGCACATTCCGGCTGCGCTGGGGCGATACCCCCTTGCTGACGGAAGAGCGCGTCGATATGCACCGTGCCTGGGCCGAAACAAGTCATGAAATCAAGAATCTGCGAGATAATCCTGACTGCGCACTTGAAGAATTCGAGGCGCTGCTGGATGACTCAGACCCGGGTCTGCCGGCCCGGCCCGCCTTTGATCCGGATGACGATCCGGCGGCGCCCTACCTGAACCTGAAGCGGCCCCGCGTGGCGATTCTGCGCGAGCAGGGCGTCAACGGCCACGTGGAGATGGCTTGGGCCTTCCACGCGGCCGGCTTCGAGGCTGTCGACGTCCACATGACGGAGCTGCATGACGGGCAGGTTGATCTGGAGCAGTTCAGCGGTCTGGCGGCCTGCGGTGGCTTCTCGTATGGCGATGTGCTGGGCGCCGGCCGCGGCTGGGCCGCCAACGTGCTCTACCACGAGCAGACCCGCGCCGCGTTCGCCCGCTTCTTCGAGAACGACAGCCGGTTTGCGCTGGGCGTGTGCAACGGTTGCCAGATGCTGTCGAATCTGGCGGAACTGATCCCCGGCACCGAAGACTGGCCGCGTTTTCACGCCAACCGATCGGCCCAGTTCGAGGGGCGTACGGCGGGGGGGGAGATCATGCAATCGCCCGCGGTGTTGCTGGACGGCATGGCCGGCTCGAAGCTGCCGATTGCGGTGGCGCACGGCGAGGGTCGGGTGGTTCATGCCGATGAAGGGGCCGCGGCCCGGCTGGCGGCTTCGAATCAGCTCGCCCTGCGGTATGTGGATGGCCAGGGCCAGCCGGCGGAACGCTACCCGGCCAATCCGAACGGCTCGCCCGGCGGCGCAACGGGTTTCTGCAACGCGGACGGCCGTGTGCTGATCCTCATGCCGCATCCCGAGCGGGTCACGCGGAGTATCGCGCAGTCCTGGCGTCCGGACGGATGGGGCGAGCGCGCACCGTGGGCACGGCTGTTCTCGAACGCTCGGCGCTTTGTGGGCTGATGCCTGCCGGGGGCCCGGCTAGCCGGCGGGGCGCCGGAGAATCAGTTCGCCGTGACTCTGCCGGCCGGTATCTTCGAAGCCGATGGAGTCATACAGCGCCCGCGCGCCGGTATTGGCCGGCGTGATGCTGAGCATGACCGCGGCGTCTGGCCGCAGGTCCGCCATTTCCTCAAGCATGGCCAGCATGCCGGCCCGCCCGTAGCCCTGGCCCTGGAAGCGCCGGTCTATCATGAAACGGGGTATCCAGAAGACCTGCTCCACCGGTTCGTGCAGGTACATGCCAAATCCGATCATGACGTGGCCGTCATAGACAGCGCGCGGCTGGCACTCCGGCTGCACGTAGGCTTCGGCCAGCGAATACAGATTGGTCGCCAGCAGGCCGGCCTGGTCGTCGCCGACCTGAAGGTGGATACAGGCCTGCCAGTTCTTCAGCGTGACCGGTTGCAGGTGGACAGACATTTTTCAACCCGACAATGCGATGATCAGTCGTCCATCTGCGCAAACGCGCTGCGGTGGAATTCGCTGATCTCCATGACTTCGGTCAGGCCCGGTTCGCTGGGTTCGGCCGGCTCGCCGCCGGCCATGACTTCGAGAATGGTATGCACGCCGCGAGCCACGGTATCCGGGTTGTAGCCGCCCTCGAGCGCCATGACGAGCCTGCCGTCGCAGTAGTCGTCGGCCAGCTTCTGGACAATGCCTGTCAGCGCGCTGAATCCCTCGAAGCTCAGGTTCATGCACAGCTCGCTGCGGTGGGCGTCGAGGCCGCAGGATACGAGGATCAGGTCGGGTTGGAACCAGGCTGCCGCGGGAACAAGTATGTCGCGGAAGGCCCGGACCATGGCGAGATCGCCGGTGTCGTCCGGTAGCGGTACGTTGACAACCGTACCCTCTCCCAGACCGTCGCCCACTTCCTCCAGCAGGCCGGTGCCCGGATAGAAGGGGGCCGCGCGGTGCGTGTCGAAGAACAGCACGCTGGGATCGGCGGCGAAGATGTCCTGCGTGCCGTTGCCGTGGTGGGCATCCCAGTCGATGATGAGCACGCGTTCGCAGTCCCACCCGGCCTGGGCGTGCGCGGCCGCCACTGCGATATTGTTGTACAGACAGAATCCGCGGGCCCGCACGGCATTGGCGTGATGCCCGGGCGGCCGGCAGATCACGAAGGCCGAGCCCGCCATGCCGCCGCACACCGCGTCCACGGCCTTGATGCAGGAGCCGGCGGCCACTTCGGCCGCTTCGACGCTGCCGGGTGAGACGGCCGTGGTGTCGATGTCCAGCCAGGCCTGCTGGCCACGCAGCTCGTTGATATTTTCGATGTACGACGTGGTGTGTACGCGGGCCAGCTCGTCTTCGGTTGCGGCGCGGCCCGCCTCCAGCCGCGTACCGGCCACCGGCTCGGCCTGCAGCAGGTCGTAAACCGTGGTCACGCGGCCGGGGTGCTCGGGGTAGCTCCACTTGGCCTCGAGCCCCAGGCCATCCAGCACGTTCCGGATGCGGCCGTTCAGACGGCCATCCAGAAAGGGCTGCTGCATGTCGGGCCGGTGATCGAGCATGCGCTCGTCGTAGATTACAAGTACGTCGCGATCACCAACCACCTGGATATCCTCGAATCGGGGTCATCGAAAATCGCATGCGATTGTGCACGCGCGGCAGATCGGGTCAAGCGTCGGTCTGCCAGCGGTAGCGGGTGAGATCGACCCGCCCGTTCAGGAAAACGATGCCTTCGTCTTCCAGGCGCCGGCGCTGCGTGAGCGCCGAGGTCGAGTCCGGCGGCAGCGCGATGCGGCCCTGGGCATTGATCACGCGATGCCATGGCAGCGTCTTGGGACACCGATGCAGCGCATAGCCCACCTGGCGCGCCTGCCGGGGCAGTCCCGCGACGTCGGCGATCTGCCCGTAGGTGGCCACCCGCCCGGCAGGGATGCGTCGAACAGCGGCGTAGATGCGTTGGCGCGTGTCGGACATGGCTAGCAGGCGTGCGCAGTATCAACGCCCCATGATACAGCCGCTTCGGCTTTTCCGGCGCGGGACCCGGACAGTAAAAAGCCCGGCCAGGTGGCCGGGCTGTAACAGGCGGGGCGAGCGATCAGCTGCCTTGGCTCAACTGCTTTGGGTCGGATCGATCGGCTTGCCTTCCAGGTTGTAGCGGCGCTCGAGCTGCTGAATCAGCTTTTCAAGTCCGTTGTGCTTGATCTGCTGGGCAAACTGGGCGCGGTAGCTGGTCACGAAGGACAGCGAACCCACACTGCCGTTGTAGACCTTCCACTGGTTGTTCACCAGATGCAGATTCAGATTCACCGGAATCTTGTCGCCGTCGTCGGTCAGCGCGTTGGCGCGGAAGGTCACGTCCGTGGCGCCCGGTTCGGCCTTGAGCGGCTCGAATTCAATCTGATCACGCTCGAAACCCACCAGGGCGTTGCCGTAGGTGCGGATCATCATCACCTTGAAGGCCCGGATGAAGCGTTCTTTCTGTTCCGGCGTGGCCTTCGTCCAGGCGCGGCCCAGCACCAGACGTGACGTGTGGTCCACGTCGATCAGCGGGATCAGCACCCGGTCGACCAGCGCATAGAGCTGTTCGGGGTCCTTCAGCATGGCCTCGCGGTTGCCTTCGAGCCCCTTGAGCAGTTCGTCCACGGCATCCCGCGCGACCTTTTCGGGTGGCTTGGGCTTGGCTGTCGAGGCCGACGCCGAAGCCGATGCGCCGGCCTGGCTGACCGACAGCAGGCCGCTGGCCAGGGCGGGAGCGCTCACCAGACTGGCGCTCAGCGCAGCCGAAAGGCAGAGCGTACGAAAATTGATCGGCGTTTTGCTCATGAATATCTCCTTGCACAAATCAATGGCGACCTTGCGACGTATTCTGGCGTGTCGGCCCTGAATGAATGCTTAATAACACGCGCCGCGATGGCTTGTCTGATCAGACCCTGTTTCCGACCATCGGTTCGACCTGGTACCGCATATTCAGAAGGCGTTGGCGAGTCGTCGCCAGTCCTCGCGCGGGGTACCAGGCAGGCCGAGGTGGCGGGTGAGTGCCGCCAGCAGCGTGTCGGCCACCGCTTCCATATCAGCGGGACCGCCTTCCCTGACGACATCGGTCATGCGCAGCCCGCTGTAGCCACAGGGATTGATACGTTCAAACGGCGACAGGTCCATATCGACGTTCAGCGCCAGCCCGTGATAGCTGCAGCCGCGCCGAATGCGCAGGCCAATCGAGCCGATCTTGGCATCCTGCACGTACACGCCCGGCGCGTCGGCCCGCGCCGCTGAGGCAATGCCGTACTGCGCCAGGCAGTCGACCATGGCCTGCTCCAGTGCCGTCACCAGGCTACGCACGCCCAGGCCCAGGCGCTGGATATCGACCAGCGGATACAGCATGAGCTGGCCCGGGCCGTGATAGGTGACCTGACCGCCGCGATCGGTCTGTACGACCGGGATATCGCCGGGCATCAGCAGATGCTCGGGCCGGCTGTTGGTGCCCAGCGTGAAGACCGGTTGGTGACTCATCAGCCAGATGGCGTCCGGGGCATCGGAGGCGCGCGCGTCATTGAAGTCGCGCATGGCCCGCCAGACCGGCTCGTAGGGCGCCAGACCCCTGTGCCAGCTGACAGTCGCAGACGGGGCGGGAACCGGCCGGTGGGCTGCGTTCATAGGGCCATCAGAACCTGCTGGCTGCCGGTCAGATCACTGTAGATGGCGTCGATCTGGTCCTGGCTGGTGGCCACGATATTGACCGTAACGGCAAGATACTTGCCGCCACTGCTGGGCTTGGCGCTCATGTCGCTGCGCCTCAGATCAGTCACGTGCGGCGCGACCAGGTCGAACACACGGGCCTGGAAGCCGCCGTCGTCCTTGCCGAACACCTTGATGGGGAAGTCGCAGGGGAATTCCAGCAATGTCTCGCGCGTGCTCATGACGCTGATTGTAACGCGGCCTGAATCCACCCCCGGTACTGGTGCCAGACGGTACCGGCGCGGCCGCTGCCGACCGGCTCGTCATCCAGGCGGGTGACCGGAAACAGCTCCCGCGTGGAACTGCTGAGCCAGAGCTCGCTCGCCTGCCGCAGTTCGGTGCGGCTGACCGGTCGCTGGGTTACGGGCTGAGCGTGCTGTGCAGCCAGGCCGATTACCCAATCTCGGGTAATGCCGGGCAGCACGCGATGATCCAGCGGCGGCGTGACCACCGTATCGCCGAAAACCGCGAAGAGATTGCTCGACGCTCCTTCCACGACCTCGTCGCCGCGGCAGAGCAGGGCCTCGTTCGCGCCCGCGGTCAGGGCCTCGTCGGAGGCCAGGACGTTGGGGAGCAGGCTGGTGGACTTGATGTCACACCGGTTCCAGCGATCATCCTCACGCACAATGGCCGACACGCCGGCCTCCAGCTCGGCGTCGGAAGGGTTTCTGCGCGGCTGGCAGAACGCCACCACGGTCGGCCTGCAGTCCTGCGGAAAACGGTGCTCGCGTTTGGCTGGCGCGCCGCGCGTGACCTGCAGATACAGCGCCAGATCGCCGCTGCCGTTGGCCCGGACCAGCGCATTCAAAAGCTCGGACCAGGTTTCATCAGTGTGCGGATTATTCAGCCGGATACCGTCGAGGCTGCTCTGCAGCCGCCGCAAGTGCGCCTGAAGCTGAAACAGCCGGCCGTCGTAGACCGGTATGACCTCGTACACGGAGTCGGCAAACAGGAAGCCGCGATCCAGCACCGACACGCGCGCTTCGGCCAGCGGACAGTGTTCACCGTTGATCAGCGCAACGCAGGGGCCGGAGCTCGCCATGACTATTTGAACAGCAGCATGAACTCGTCGGCTATCTGCCGGAAAACACCGCCTTCCTCTACCGCGTGGGCCGGATACAGCGGTTCCTGATGCAGCAGCTTGTCGCCGTAGCTCACCTTGAGCGTACCCACCGGCTCGTCGGCAGACAGCGGGGCCATGAGCACCGCCGGCAGTTCCGCGGTGGTGCGCAGTTCGTCGCGCTGCCCGCGCGGCACCGCCACGTGCACGTCGCCGCGGGCCTTCAGCGCCACTTCGGTCACCGAACCCTTGTACACGCGCATCTTGCTGATGGCGGCGCCATCCTCGTAGAACTTGTACGGCTCGAAGAAGCGGAAGCCGTACTCCAGCAGCGCGCGGTTGGCGGTCTTGCGCGCAGCATCGCTGCGGGTGCCGGTCACCACCGAAATCAGGCGCATGCCCTCGCGTCTGGCCGAGGCCGCCAGACAGAAGCCGGCCGATTCGGTGTGGCCCGTCTTGATGCCGTCTACCGTTTCGTCGGTCCACAGCAGCGAATTACGGTTGTTCTGCGTGATGCCGTTATAGGTGAAGGATTTCTCGTGATAGTAGCGGTCGTAGTAGTCGGGGAAGTCCTCAATGAGTGCGTGCGAGAGGTGGGCGATGTCGCGGGCACTCATGTAGTGGTTCTCGGCCGGCCAGCCGGTCGCGTTGACGAAATGGCTGTTGGTCAGGCCCAGCTCTTCGGCGTACTGGTTCATGTAGCTGGCAAAGGTGTCTTCCGATCCGGCCACGAACTCGGCCAGCGCGACGCTGGCGTCGTTGCCCGAGGCGACCACCACGCCGCGCAGCAGGTCTTCGACGCTGACCTTCTTGTTCACCTCGATGAACATCTTGGAGCCGCCCATCTCGTAGGCCTTCTGGCTCACGGTGACTTCATCATCCAGCGCGATGCGTCCCTGCTTGAGCTCATCGAAAACGATATAGCTGGTCATGATCTTCGTGATGCTGGCCGGCTCGACGCGCTTGTCGGCGTCCTTGTCCGTCAGCACCTGGCCGCTGGCAAAGTCCATCAGCACGTAGCTGGCGGCATCCGGACTGGGGGCGTCCGGCAGCGGCCGGGGTGCGGCCAGCGCGACACCTGAAACAATGCACAGGGAAATAAAGCGGAGAACTCGGTGCATGGGCTTCTTCATTCGGTTGATAACAGTGGGCGGCGCCCCGGCGGCGGGGCAGAGTGTAGCGCGCAGTCCCGACCCGGGCTAATAGCGCAGGGCGGACACGCTAAAGCCGTTGGCCTCCAGCCGCTGGCGCGCAAGCCGGGCCTGGTCGTTGCTCTCGTAAGGCCCGACCTGAACCCGGAACAACGCCCCGGGCCGGTCGTCGGTGGATATGAATACATCGGTAAATCCCAGCGCCTTCAGGCGGTCGCTGGCCCGCTGGGCATTGCTCTGCTCGCCGTAGGCGCCGATCTGCAGATATAGCGACGGTGGCGTGTCGGTGACGTGAGCCGAGGCCCCACCCTCCAGGGCCACAATACGCACCGGTGCGGTGCCCCGATCGATGACGCCCAGCCGCGTGGCCGCCGCGTAGGACAGATCGATGATTCGCCCCTCGTGGAACGGCCCCCGATCGTTGATTCGCACCACGGCCTCGCGCCCGTTTTCCAGATTGGTGACCCGCACGTAGCTGGGCAGGGGCAGTGTCTTGTGCGCGGCCGTCATGCCGAACATGTCGTATACCTCCCCGCTCGAGGTGTCGCTGCCCTGGAATTTCTGACCGTACCAGGACGCAATGCCGGACTGTTCGAAGCCGCGGCTGCTGGCCAGCACGTGATACTGCTCGCCCAGCACCTCGTAGACGTCGGGGTTGCCGCGCAGCGCCAACGGCTCGGGCCGGGGGACGGCATCCGGCACGGCGTGAACGTCGGCGGGAATCGTCTGCGGTGGTGGCGGACCGTCTATCGCCGGGCGATCCACCGGGCCGGAGACCGGCGGTGCGGGGGCCGGCGACGCGTCGGGTCTGACCGAGGGCTGGCCACCGCAACCCGCGAGCACCAGCGCCAGCGAAAACCCCAGCAGCAGTCCGCTTATCCGCATGCCGTCAACCCTCTTCGGCGAGGTTCTGACGAATCAGCTCGCCCAGCTGGAACACCGCCATGGCGTACATGCGGCTGTGATTGTAGTCGGTGATCACGAAGAAGTTGTGGTAGCCCACCCAGAATTCCGGTCCTTCGGTTGTTTCCAGTTCGACCAGGCCCACCGGGAAGTCCGCTGCCGGCGCCGCGGATACGCGAATGTCCTGCGCCGCCAGATCCGCATAGCGGTAGCGCGTCTCGCGGCGGCTGCGCTCCAGGGCGGATTCGATTGCCTGGTCAAGCGCCTTGTCGGCGACCGGCTCATCGCGGCGCCAGCCGTGTTCGGCGAAATAATTGGCCACGCTGCCGATGATGTCGGCCGGCTCGTTCCACAGATCGCGCTTGCCGTTGTCGTTGAAATCCACGGCGTAGGCCAGATAACTGCTCGGAATGAACTGGGGCAGTCCCATGGCGCCCGCGTACGAGCCGACCGCGGTGTTCGGGTCGATATCCTCCTCGGCGGACAGGCGAATGAAGTCGCCGAGCTGCCCGTAGAAGAATTTGGCGCGCGGCGGGTAGTCGAACCCCAGCGTGGCCAGGGCATCGAGGACCCTGTCCTTGCCGATGAATGCGCCGTAGCGGGTCTCCACGCCGACGATGGCGGAAATGATGTGCGCCGGCACGCCGTACTCGGCCTCGGCGCGCTCGAACAGCGCACGATGCTTGCGCACGAACGCGGCGCCGTCTTGTGCCCGGTCCGGCTGCACGAAAATGGGCCGGTAGTCGGACCAGGTCAGGCGTTTTTCGGCCGGCCGCGACATCTTGTCGATGACCGACTGCTGGTAGGCGGCGTCGGACAGGATGGCGCGCGCGCGCGCCGGGTCCACCCCGTGCTCCTTTTCGAGCGTCTGGATGAGCCTGACGCCCTCCGGCCGCTTGTCGTAGGTCACGCCGTGGGCCAGCACGGCGCCCGAGGTCATCAGGCAGGCGACCAGCGCGGCCGTCCGGGTCTTGAGTGAGAATTTCACGTTGCCAGCAATCTTCTGTGGGTGTTAATGGACATGAGCATGCCGAAGGACATGAGCAGCACCACCATGGACGTGCCACCGTAACTCACGAGAGGCAGGGGCACGCCCACCACGGGCAGTATGCCGATGACCATGCCGATGTTGACGAAAACGTAGACGAAAAACGTCAGGCTGAGGCTGCCGGCGAGCAGCCGCTGAAAGGTGTCCTGGCTGCGCCAGGCGATGTACAGGCCGCGCAGAATGATAAAGAAATAGACCGTCAGCAGGGCCAGCACGCCCATCAGGCCGGTTTCCTCGGCGAACACCGCGAACACGAAGTCCGTGTTCGACTCCGGCAGAAAATTCAGATGCGCCTGACTGCCGTTCAGCCAGCCCTTGCCGAACAGGCCGCCCGAGCCGATGGCGATCTTGCTCTGGGTGATGTGGTAGCCAGCGCCGGTGGGATCGCTCGCCGGATTGAGCAGGGTGAGCACGCGGGTCTTCTGGTAGCTGTGCATGTTGTACCAGAGCAGCGGGCCGGCGGCGGCCGCCAGCAGGGCGAGCAGGGCCATCAGCCGCCAGTGGACCCCCGCGAGAAACACCACGAACGCGCCCGCTGCGACCACCAGCAGCGCCGTGCCCAGGTCTGGCTGCAGCCCGATCAGGACCGCCGGCACGGCAAGCAGCAGCAGGGTCACGAGCACCACGCGCCAGCCGGGCGGCAGGGCGCGATCGTGCAGAAAGGCCGCCACGCACAGCGGCACGGCCAGCTTGACGAGTTCGGACGGCTGAAAGCGGATGAAGCCCAGATCGAGCCAGCGTTGCGCGCCCATGGCGGTGGTGCCCACAGCTATGACGATGAGCAGCAGCGCCACCGACAGGCCGTACAGCCAGGGCGCGGCCGTGCGGTACCACTCCGGCGGTATCTGCGCCACGACGAACATGGCCACCAGACCCACGCCCAGCCGCAGCGCCTGGTTGGTCATCATCTGCATCGACTGGCCGGAGGCGCTATAGAGCACCAGCAGTCCGAGCGCGAGACAGATGAGCAGCCCCGTAAGCAGCGGGACGTCCAGCCGCCAGGCGGTCAGCCATTCGCTGACGGTAATGCGGTCGCTGCGGGGGCTCATCAGCGGGTGCCCTCCAGGCGGGCACGGGCCTGTAGCGGCGGCTTCTGCAGCAGATAGGCGTCAAGCACCTCGCGGGCAATCGGAGCGGCCACGGCGCCGCCGCCGCCGCCGTGCTCGATCAGCACCGCCACGGCAATACGGGGGTCATCGATGGGCGCGAACGCCACGAATAGCGCGTGGTCCCGCAGTTGTCGCTCAACGTCTTCCAGATCCGGGGCCGCCTGATCCTGAGCCAGACCATAGACCTGCGACGTACCGGTCTTGCCGGCAATGCGGTAGGGCGCATTCAGGGATATCTTGCGCGCCGTGCCGCGGGGATTGTGGACCACGTCTTCCATGGCGCCGATGATCAGATTCCAGTGGCCGGCGTCTTTCAGCGTGATGGCGGGCCAGGGCGAGGGTTGATTGAGCTGCCGGTGACCGCTGATGGCGTCTTCGCTTTCAGCCAGCACGCGCGGCCGCCAACCCTGGCCGCGCATGGCCAGCAGGGCGGTCATGTGCGCCAGCTGAAGCGGTGTGCTGGTCATGTAGCCCTGGCCGATGACGGTGTTCAGCGTCTCGCCGGGGAACCAGTGCACGTTCTTGCGGGCCCGCTTCCATTCGCGGGAGGGCAGAATGCCGCCCTTCTCGCGGGGCATGTCGATGCCCAGTGGTTCACCCAGGCCGAACCGGGCGCCAAAACGCGAAATGTTGTCGATGCCCAGGTCCATGCTCATCTTGTAGAAGTAGACGTCGCTGGAGCGGTAGATGGCCTCGGCCATGTTGACCCAGCCGTGGCCATCGCGCTTCCAGTCGCGCCACTTTCGCTCGCTGTTGGGCAACTCGAAATAGCCCGGGCACCACACGCGCCGGCGCGGATCGATGATGTTTTCCTCCAGCGCGGCCAGCGCCATCAGGGGTTTGACGGTCGAGCCCGGCGGATACTGCCCCTGCAGCACGCGGTCGAACAGCGGGCGTCCGGGGTGGGTCAGCAGCGCGTTGTAGTCTTTTTGCGTGATGCCGTCGATGAACGCTTCCGGGTCAAAGCCGGGCTTGCTCACTGCCGCCAGCAGATCACCGTTGCGGGGATCGAGCGCGACGATGGCCCCCTCGTTTTCTCCCATGGCGGCATAGGCGGCGGCCTGCAGGCGCGCATCCAGCGTCAGGTGAATATTCTGACCCGGGGTGGGGCGGTTGTATTCGAGTTCGCGCAGTGGCCGGCCCAGCGCGTTGGCCTCCACGATTCGCGAGCCCGGCGTCCCGCGCAGCAGGCCTTCATGCGCCAGCTCGACGCCGCTCTTGCCAATCTGGGATATGCCGCGATAGCTCTGCTCGTCGATCGTCTTGAGCTCCCGCTCGTTGATGGCGCCCACGTAGCCGACGACGTGCGAGGTCAGCTCGCCCAGCGGATAGTGCCGCCGCAGGCCGGCGCGGACCTCCATGCCGGGGAAGTCGCGGCGATTGACCTCGAAGCGGGCGACCTCGGCCTGCGTCAGGTTGAAGCGCAGCGGCACCGGCCGGAAGCGGGGCTGGCCGCGGCGACGCTTGTTAAACCGCTCCAGGTCGGTTGGCGTCAGCGCGATGTAGCGCGACAGGCGCTCCAGCGCGGCATCGATGTCCTCGACCTGTTCGGGAATCAGGTCGAGCCGGTAGGCGGGCAGGTTGTCCGCCAGCAGGCGGCCCTCGCGATCGTATATCAGACCGCGCACCGGAGCGGCCAGCTGCACGCGCATGCGGTTATCGTCCGAGCGTGTGCCGTAGTAGTCGTACTGGAACACCTGCAGGAAGGACAGCCGGGTCACCAGTACGCCCAGCAGCAGCAGCATGATCACGCAGGCGACGGCGGCGCGCGAGATGAACACGGCGCGTTCGAGTGCGTGGTCCTTCAGTGAGCTATCTGCTGCCATGGTTCCAGGCGGGCGGCGCGCCCGTATTACGCGGTGATTCCCGGCGCCCCTCTGGCATCCGGTCGCGAGGGCCGGTCAGGGGCGTCATGGCGCCGGACTGTGGGCGCATTATCCATAGACCGCGCGTGGCCCGGCAAGTTGCTGAAAATCGTGCGAATCAGTCCGAATGGCGCGGAATGACGCGATAGCCGGACGTGAACTCCAGGGCCAGGACCCACAGCGGCCAGATCATGGCGGTAGACAGCGCCGGTAACACCCGCCAGAGCACGCCGACCGGCCGACCGGTGACGCCGTCGACCCAGAACAGGACGAACTCATAGGCCGCAAACGCCGGCAGCAGGAGCATGCTCTGCTGAGGCGTGGGAAAGTCGCGCAGCAGCCCGCGCAGGCTGATGGTGACAAAACAGGCCAGGGACAGCGCCAGCCCGTGCTGGCCAAACGGGGTGGCCAGGCAGGCATCCAGGAAAAGACCCCCGATCCAGGCAAGCAGGATACCGCCCTTGTCCGGCTGGGCCAGCGTCCAGAACACCAGCGTGATGCAGAAAAAGGCGGGCCGGGCCATCGACAGGGTTTCGGGCAGCGGCAACAGCTGCAGGAACAGCGCCACGATCAGACTCGTCACGATGGGCAGCCAGCCCTGTGTCCAGTCAAGATTCATGATGCGGCGTCGTCCGGGACCGACATGTCCGGCGCCGAAGCAGGCGTTTCGGGTCCGGCGTCCAGGGCAGGCGAGGCGTGTTCGGCCGGCTGGGCGCCGGGCTCGGCGGGCGGCGTATTGCGGCTGATCACCACCAGCGCTTCGCGGCCACGGTTGAGGCTGGCCGTCGGCTGGGCCCTTATCGACAGGAATTCATCGCCGGCCTGATGGGCAATGCGGGTGATTCGCGCCACCGGATAGCCGGCCGGGTAGCGTTCGCCCAGCCCGCTCGAGACCAGCAGATCGCCCTCGCGGATGTCGGTATTGACGGTCAGAAACGGCAGCGACAGCTGGTTGGATTTGCCCAGGCCCTGCGCAATGGTCTGCAGGCCGGTTCGATTGAGTTCAACCGGTATGCCGTGATTGGCGTCGGTAATGAGAATGGCGATGCTGTGAAAGCTGTGCGCCTGCACGATCTGCCCCATGATGCCGTTGGCGTCGATGACGGCCTGACCCACGTGAATGGATTCGCGCAGGCCCTTGTTGAGCTTGATGAGCTGGCGGTAGGGGTCGGGGCTGGTGGCCAGCACCTCGGAAATGATGACGTCATCCTGCAGCTGCCGCGAGGACTGGAGCAGACTGCGAATCCGCGCGTTTTCGGCCTGCAGGGCGGCCAGCTTCTGCAGGCGTCCCCGCAGCAGGAGATTCTCTTCGCGCAGTTTCTGGTTGTCTTCCGTAAGACGCTCTCTTTGAAGATAATTATCGAAACTGGATGCCATTTCACCGGGCACGCTGGCGACGGCATCCAGCGGGTAGGTCAGGCTCGCCATCACATTGCGTGCCGGCTGCAGCGTGTCCTGGCTGCGGTCGAACATCATCAGGCCCACCGACGCGGCCAGGGCCAGCACCATGCTGATCAGCGGCGGCGGCCCCGATTCCCCGGAGGCGCCGGATTCGTCGTGATCAAATCCGTCCATGAACGACTGGGAGTAGGGCGGGCGGTGTCATCGCGAGGAGTTGACGCGGTTCAAGACTGTCCGGTCAGCATAGGCGTGGCCCGCGCGCTGCGACAACCGCGCCGGACCCTGCCGCCGCCGTCGGCCCTAGTCGAGCACGAAGCTGTTGCCGGACCGCCGATCAATCATCTCAAGCAGAATGCCGCCGCCCCGCGCGACGCAGGTGAGCGGATCGTCGGCGATGATGACCGGCAGGCCGGTTTCTTCGCTGATGAGCTTGTCCAGATTCTGCAGCAGCGCGCCGCCGCCGGTCAGCACGATGCCGCGCTCGGCCACGTCCGAACCCAGTTCCGGCGGTGTGGCCTCCAGGGCGGTCTTGACCGCGCCGACGATGCCGGACAACGGCTCCTGCAGCGCGTCGAGCACTTCGTTGGAGTTCAGCGTAAAGCTGCGCGGCACACCCGCCGACAAATGCCGGCCGACCACTTCGATTTCCTTGACCTCCGCGCCGGCAAACGCCGTGCCGATTTCGTGCTTGATGCTCTCTGCAGTGGTGTCGCCGATGAGCATGTTGTACTGCCGGCGCACGTAGTTGACGATCGCCTCGTCGAAGCGGTCGCCGCCAATACGGGCGGACTCGGCATACACAATGCCGTTGAGCGAGATGACGGCCACTTCCGACGTGCCACCGCCAATATCCAGCACCATCGAGCCGCGCGCTTCACCCACCGGAATACCGGCGCCGATGGCCGCTGCGACCGGTTCGTCCACCAGATAGACCCGCCGCGCGCCGGCGTTGGTGGCGGATTCCTTGATGGCGCGGCGCTCGACCTGGGTCGAGCCGTAGGGCACGCAGACCAGCACGCGGGTGATCGGGCGCAGCAGGCGCTTCTTGTGCACCTTCTTGATGAAGTGCTGCAGCATTTTCTGCGTCACGGTGAAGTCCGCAATCACGCCGTCCTTCATGGGCCGGATGGTGGTGATGTGGCTGGGCGTGCGGCCCAGCATGCGCTTGGCTTCATGGCCGACGGCTTCAATCCGCTTGCCGCCGCGCGCGTCGGTGCGCACCGCTACCACCGACGGCTCGTTGAGCACGATACCGTGGTCGCGCGCATAGATCAGCGTGTTCGCGGTGCCGAGATCGATGGAGAGGTCGTTTACAAAAAGGCCGCGCATGTCTGTTTTTACTGGTGAGGCGAGCGCGCATTATAAGCGTGACCGGCTTGTCAGCGCCGCCGCGTGGAAGATGGTTGTGTGTGCCCGGCCGGCGCGTCGCGCCGCGGCTGCCTGGCGGCCGATCCGCCCGGCATGCGCAGTGTGCCGTGGAATGCGCAAAAATGTTAGCCCGCCGGGCTTTATGCTACTTTCTGCGCCCGCCGGCCGGGCTGATCCGGCCCAGTCAGAAACCCATGACCCGGACGGCCTGATGCGGCCGCACAGGAGTGCTGTTTTGAGTCTGAGCGAATCCGATGTGGCCAAGGTGGCCCAGCTCGCCAAGCTGAAGTTGAATGAGTCGCAGGTGCCTGAATATGCGGCAGAATTGTCGGGCATTCTCGAAATGGTCGAAACGCTGGATTCCGCCGAGACTGACGGCGTCACGCCCATGGCGCATCCGCTTGACCTGAGCGCCCGCCTGCGCGCCGATTCGGTGACCGAAACCGATCATCGCGACGCGTTCCAGGCCATCGCGCCCAAGGTGGAAGACGGCGTGTACCTCGTGCCGCGCGTCATCGAATAGCGGGTGGTAGCTATGACGGACGCATTGCACAGGGTTTCGGTTTCCACGCTGCGCGCCGGGCTCACGGCCGGCGATTTCAGCCCTGCCGAGCTGACAGCGCACTTTCTCGACCGTATTGAGCGTTTCGATTCGGGACTGAATACGCTGGTGACGCGCTGCGACGAGGGCGCACGCAGGCAGGCCGATGCCGTGGCTTCGCAAAAAGCTGAAGCGTTGAGCGGTATTCCCCTGATACAGAAAGATATATTCTGCACTGAGGGCGTGCGAACCACCTGCGGCTCACGCATGCTGGACCAGTTCATCCCGCCCTACCAGGCCACCAGCGCGGCACGGCTGGCCGAGGCCGGCAGCGTTTTGCTGGGCAAGGCCAATATGGACGAGTTCGCGATGGGCTCGTCCAACGAAACCAGCTACTACGGGCCGGTGCGCAACCCCTGGGATACCGACCGGGTGCCGGGCGGCTCCTCGGGGGGCTCGGCGGCGGCCGTGGCGGCCGGCCTGGCGCCGCTCGCGACGGGCACGGATACCGGCGGCTCGATCCGCCAGCCGGCGGCTCTGTGCGGCATTACCGGGCTCAAACCCACCTACGGCCGCGTGTCCCGCTACGGCATGATCGCCTTTGCGTCCAGCCTGGATCAGGCCGGCTGTTTCGCGCGCCGGGCCGAGGACTGCGCGCACATGCTGGGCCGCATGGCGGGGTTCGATCCGCGCGATTCGACCTCCGTCGACGCGCCGGTGCCCGACTACCATGGCGGGCTGCCGGCAGATCCGGGCATGCTCAAGGGGCTGAAGGTGGGTCTGCCGAAGGAGTATTTCGCGGACGGACTGGTTCCCGGCACCCGCGGCTGTGTTCAGGCCGCTATTGACGAGCTGGCCGGACAGGGCGCGGAGATCGTCGAGGTGACGCTGCCGAACACCGGCCTGGCGGTACCGACCTACTACGTGCTGGCGCCGGCCGAAGCCTCGAGCAATCTCGCCCGTTTTGACGGCGTGCGCTACGGGCATCGCTGCGAGCAGCCGCGCGATCTGGAGGATCTTTACCTGCGCTCGCGCGCCGAGGGTTTTGGCCGGGAAGTGCAGCGGCGCATCATGATCGGCGCCTACGTGCTCTCCGCCGGGTATTACGACGCCTATTACCTGAAGGCGCAGAAGACGCGGCGGCTGATCGCCGACGATTTTGCCCGGGTTTTCGAGCAGGTGAACATCATTGCCAGCCCGACCACGCAGTCGACCGCGTTCCGGCTGGGCGAGAAGCTGGACGATCCGGTCACCATGTACCTGAACGACATCTACACCATACCGGCCAACCTGGCGGGGTTGCCGGGGATTTCGGTGCCGGCCGGGTTCGATCAGGGGCTGCCGGTCGGGCTGCAACTGCTCGCGCCGTGGTTCGCCGAACAGCAACTGCTGAACGTTGCCCACGCTTATCAGCTGCTGACCGACTGGCACCTGCAATGGCCGGAGGCATACGCATGAGCACCGCCTGGGAGACGGTTATCGGGCTGGAGGTACACATCCAGTTGAATACGCAGAGCAAGATATTTTCCGGCTCGAGCACGGCCTACGGCGCCGCGGCCAACAGCCAGGCCAGCGCGGTTGATCTGGGCATGCCCGGGGTGTTGCCGGTGATCAACGCCGAAGTCATCCGCAAGGCGGCGCTGTTCGGCCTGGCCATTGACGCGGCGGTGGCGCCGCAGTCGATTTTCGCGCGCAAGCACTATTTCTACCCGGACCTGCCCAAGGGCTATCAGATCAGTCAGTACGAGCTGCCGATCGTCTCCGGTGGGCATCTGGATGTGGAAACCGCGGCGCTGGGCAAGCGGCGTATCGGGATTACGCGGGCCCATCTGGAGGAAGATGCCGGTAAATCGCTGCACGAGGATTATGCCGGGCAGACGGGCATCGACCTCAACCGCGCCGGCACACCGCTGATCGAGTGCGTATCCGAGCCCGAAATCGCGTCGGCGGCGGAAGCCGCTGCCTATGCGCGCAAGCTGCACGCATTGGTCTGCTATCTGGGCATCTGTGACGGCAACATGCAGGAGGGCTCGTTTCGCGTGGACGCCAATGTGTCCGTGCGACGCCGCGGCGAAACCACGTTCGGCACGCGCACCGAAACCAAGAACCTGAATTCCTTCCGCTTTCTGGAAAAGGCCATCGAGTACGAAATCGAGCGCCAGATCGACGTGATCGAAGGCGGCGGCCAGATCGTGCAGGAAACCCGCCTGTACGACCCGGATACGGGCGAAACCCGCGCCATGCGCAGCAAGGAAGAAGCCCACGACTACCGCTATTTCCCCGACCCCGATCTGCTCCCGGTGGTTATCGAGCCGGCGTTCCTGGACGAGCTGAAATCCGGTCTGCCCGAGCTGCCGGATGCGCGGCGCGCGCGGTTTGAACAGACCTTGGCGCTGGACGCCGATAGCGCGGCGCTACTGACGTCAACCCGCGCTACCGCAGACTATTTCGAGGCGGTACTCGCCTCGGCAGGCGGCGCAACGCCGGAGCGCGCGAGGCTGGCCGCCAACTGGATCAACGGCGAGCTGGCCGCGGCCCTCAATCGTGACGACCTGGCCATTCAGGCGTCACGCGTTGCGCCGGCGCAGCTGGCCGGCCTGCTGCTGCGGATCGAGGACAATACCGTGTCAGGCAACGCGGCCAAGTCCGTATTTGAAGGGCTGTGGCAAGGCGAGGCCGACGCGGCGGATGCCATCATCGAGGCCCGGGGTCTGAAGCAGATCACGGACAGCTCGGCCATCGAGCAGTTCGTCGACGAAGTGATCGAGAGCAACCCCGAGCAGGTGGAGCAATACCGCAGCGGCAAGACCAAGGTGCTGGGCTTTCTGGTCGGCCAGGTGATGAAGGCGTCGAAAGGCAAGGCCAAGCCGCAGGACGTCAGCCGGCTCATGCAGGAGAAGCTGGATACATGAAACAGGTAATTCGCCGGAAGGATCGCGGCTACCGGGCCGCCGGGCGGGGCCTTGTAAGCCTCATGCTGGTGCTGGCCCTCGGGCTGTCCGGCTGCGCCTACAAGCGCTACCGGGATGCGGCGCCGCCGCAGATTTCGGTGGCCAACATCGCGCTGGCCGGGGTATCCATTTTCGAGCAGAAATTCAGCGTTGATCTGCGCATGCGCAATCCCAACGACTTCGCGCTGCCGGTCCGGGGGATGGAGTACAAGCTGCGACTGAACGGCATCGATTTCGCTACCGGCGTCAGCCCCTCGCCGGTGACGCTGCCGGCCTACGGGGAACAGGTGGTGAGCGTGGCGGTCTACAGCAATGTACTGAACAGCCTGACCCGGCTGCAGGAACTCACGCGCGGCAGTGCCGAGGCGCTGCCCTATGAAGTAGTCGGCCACCTGAAGCTCGAGAAGATGCCGGTCAGGATTCCTTTCCGCTACGCCGGGCAGTTCGATGTTTCCCGGTTTCTGGGCACCCCGGGCGAGGGTGGGGAGTTGAAGATCAATGAGCGCACGCAGACCCCCTAATCGCGGCTCAGGCGCCGTCCCGGCGCTTGTGCTCGGCCTGCTGCTGGCCGCCGGGTTGGCCGGGCTGGGCTATTTTCTGGCGGACGCCCTGCAAAGCATCCGTGGCGCCGAGCGGACCGTCCAGGTCAAGGGTCTCGCCGAACGGGAAGTGCCAGCGGACCTGGCGCTGTGGTCGGTGAGTTTCGTGACCACCGGGGACACGCTGGACGCCCTGCACAGGCAGCTCGAGAAGGACGCCGCATCGGTCATGAAGTATCTGGCCGAGCAGGGCTTTGCCGACGAAGAGGTAGTGCGGGCCGCCCCCGAGATCACGGATCGCCAGGCGCAGAACTACAACAGCAGCGTGCGCGGGCCGCGCTATCAGGCGCAGTCGGTCATGCTGGTACGGACGCCCAAGGTCGATGCCGTGCGTGCGGCGCAGCAGAATGCCGACGAGCTGGTTGGCCGCGGCGTCACCCTGAACCGGAACTACGAATATCCCACCGAGTATCTGTTCACGGCGCTAAACGACATCAAGCCGGAGATGATTGCGCAGGCCACCCGCAGTGCCCGTGAGGCGGCCGAGCAGTTCGCCAGCGATTCCGGGTCGGCGGTGGGCGCCATCAAGCAGGCGCGGCAGGGCTACTTTTCGATCGAAGATCGCGACCGCCTGTCACCGCACATCAAACGCATCAGAGTGGTGACGACGGTCGACTACTTCCTGGTCGACTGAATTCATGCAGCAGGCCGCAAGGCGCCGAACATGCAGCAGAGTCTGACTTTTCAAACCCCGGGCAGGAGCACCCTCGACATTACCGCCGAGGTGGCCCGCGTGGTGGCTGATGCCGGGATTGATGCCGGGCTATGCCACGTCTTTGTCCGGCATACCAGTGCCTCGCTGATGATCTGCGAAAACGCCGACCCCGATGTGCGGGATGATCTGGAGCGCTGGCTGGCGCGGGCCGTGGTGGATGGCGATCCGATGTTCCGCCACGACACGGAAGGCCCCGACGACATGGCCGCGCACGTGCGCAGTATTCTGACCGGCATGGACCTGACCATCCCCGTAACTGGCGGCGCGCTGAATCTGGGGACCTGGCAAGGCGTCTATTTGTACGAGCACCGCAGCGCGCCGCATCAGCGCGAGGTGGTCGTCACGCTCAGTCGCGCCGGCTGAACCGGCCGCCGACCATCAGGGGCGCCAGAGGGTTCGCCCTTCGATATACCGGACACCCTGATTCGTATTCACCGGGATCCGCCACGTGGCCACGGTCTTCTCGACCTGGCCACCCGGTTTGCCGCTGGAAGGCTGGACTCTGGGGTCGGCCCAGCCGAATCCGCCGGCGGTCGAGATGATGGTCCAGCGTTCGGGCTTGTCGTCCGGCGCACGGTAGGGCACCACGGTATCGACCGGGGCCGCCTGCTTCCAGGTTCGGCTGGCGCTGTTGACAATGGCCTTGCTCGGCAGGAAACGCAGGAATTTCTCGCCGTTGAGGCCATCGACCGTGAACTTGTCGTTGCCGCGGTTATGGATGAACAGGCCGGGGCGGGGGCCGGCCATCGGGTGAACCGTGACGGCTTCCATGTCCAGCGACTGTTTGTCGATGATCACTTCGTAGAGTCCATCCGGCGCCGGGGTATGGACGAAATCCCCGGTCAGGGCCGCGCGCGTGTTGCCCAGCTGCACTGGTATGGACCAGCGGCCCACGGGGCCGGCCGAGGATGACCCGGCCGCCTCGGGCACCCGCAGTCTCGTATCGAACCAGCCCCAGGTGGGCGCCTCGTTCATCGGATGCCAGCGCGCGGGTCCGTGGGCGTTATTGGGCAGCGGCTGGTCATCGGCGTACCGGCTGAGGTGGAATGCCGGGCGGGCGTAGTTGGCCTTGACGTCCTGCGGACCGATGCTGAGAAACGGCTCGCCCTCGTTGTCCAGAATCAGCAGCGGGTCATTGGTCAGGTTGAATACCGTGATCTGCGGATGAACCGTCTGGCGCAATTCAACCAGAATGCCGTCCAGACTGGCGGGCACCGGGTCCAGATTGGGCCGCACGGTGTATTCGCTGCGATCCGCGGCGGCGACGGGCAGGCAGAGCAGTGCCAGCAGCAAACCGGCAAGCCTTGATTTCATTGAGGCGGAGGTGGACATCATCTCGTTGGACTCCCGCTAGTGCCTGAAGTGGCGAATGCCGGTGAACAGCATGGCCATATCCGCTTCATCGGCGGCCGCGATCACTTCCTCGTCGCGGATGGACCCACCCGGCTGAATCACGCTGGCGATGCCGGTGGCTGCGGCCGTGTCGATACCGTCGCGAAAGGGGAAAAAGGCATCCGACGCCATGGCGGCGCCCTTGACCCCGAGCCCGGCGTCCGCGGCCTTGTCGCAGGCGATTCGGGCGGAATCCACTCGGCTCATCTGTCCCGCGCCAATCCCGATGGTCTGGCCGTCGCGCACGTAGACAATGGCGTTCGACTTGACCTGCTTGGCCACCTTCCAGGCGAAACGCAGATCGGCCAATTCGCCGTCAGTCGGGGCGCGTTGCGACACGGTTTTCAGCGTGGCTTCGTCCAGATCAACGCTATCGCTGTCCTGAACCAGCAGGCCGCCGGCGATGGGCTTGAGCTGCCGTCCGGGCAGTGTGGGCGCGTCATAATCGTCCAGCGTCAGGACCCTGAGGTTTTTCTTGCGGGCCAGCACCGGCAGACAATCGGGTTCCACCGCGGGCGCGAGCAGGATTTCGGCGAACTGGTTGTCCAGCACGCAGCGCGCCGTTTCCTCATCCAGGGGCCGGTTGAACGCCAGGATGCCGCCGAAGGCTGACGTGGGGTCCGTGGCAAAGGCGCGCTCGTAGGCCTCACGCAGCGTCGAGCCCTGCGCGATACCGCAGGGATTGGCGTGCTTGACGATGACGCAGGTCGGCGCATCATCGAACAGTCTTACGCATTCCAGCGCGGCGTCGGCGTCGGCCAGGTTGTTGTACGACAGGGCCTTGCCCTGGATCTGCCGCGCGCCCGTGAGTGCGCTCGCCGGACGGCCGGCCGGTACGTAAAGCGCCGCCGACTGGTGCGGGTTCTCGCCGTAGCGCAGCGCATCACGCTTGTCGAAGTGGAGCGTCAGGCGCTCGGGGAGGGGCGCGTCGTCCTCGGACGGCTGGTCGGGCGCCGCAAGATAATCGGCAATGGCCGCGTCGTAGGCGCTGGTCAGGCGGAAGCCCTTCAGGGCGGCACGCTGTCTGAATTCGGCACCGACAGCGCCTGCGTTGGCCTTGAGTTCCGCGACGAACTCGGCGTAGTCGCCCGGGTCGGTCAGTACACAGACCCAGCGGTGGTTCTTGGCGGCGGCGCGCAGCATGGCGGGCCCGCCGATATCGATCTGCTCGATGGCCTCCGGCAGGCTCACGCCGGGCTGGGCGATCGTCTGGCTGAAGGGATAGAGATTCACGACCACGAGATCGATCGGGTCAATCGCCTGCGCCTCGAGGTCGGCCTGGTCCATGTCTCGGCGGGCCAGTATGCCCCCATGAATGCGCGGGTGAAGCGACTTGACCCGGCCGCCCATGATTTCCGGCGCACCGGTGTGCTCGGCGACGTCGGTTACCGGCAGGCCGGTGTCCCGCAACTGGCGGGCCGTGCCGCCGGTCGAGAGAACCTGCACGTCGAATTGGGCCAGCGCCTGCGCGAGATCGGCCAGGCCGGTCTTGTCGGACACGCTGATCAGCGCCCGCCGGATGCGAATGGGGTCGGACATCAAGAATCCCTGAATGATGAAAGCCGGACGGCGACTGCCGTGGACGATAGATTGCCTGCCGGGCGGGCGGCGCGAATCAGCCCTTGTCTAGACCGTATTTGCGGAGCTTCTTGCGCAGCGTGGCGCGATTGATGCCCAGCACGCAGGCCGCGTGCGACTGGTTGCCTTCGCTGTAGCTCAGCACCGATTCGAGAAGGGGCTTTTCCACCTGCTCTACAACCATACGGTACAGGTCGGTGGGTGGCTCGCTGCCGTTGAGCGCGACAAAGTAGCGATCCAGGCTGTCCCGCACGTGGTAACTCAATGGACGGGTGGCAGAGGAAGCATCCTTTTTCGACTCGGCCATAAGCTGGATTGCCCTGGTTTATCGTTGTTGGTTGGCTCTTGCTGACACCGACAGCCCCATGGGACGGCTGCGCAAATGGACTACGGCGTCGGCTATTAAACCCCACTGTGATTACACGCGCAAATACGATGGATGACCGGCGGACGGACATGCGCGCCCGCCGGTCATCAGGCGAATCAGGAGGGGAAGAACTTGATCGGGTAGTTGCCCGTCCAGACCGGCACGTTCTTCGCGCCGAACTTGAACAGCTTGACCCGATTGATGATCTTCGACTCAAGCTCGGAGTCGTTCAGCTCGCTGCTCACCACGCTGGCGCTGGTGACCTCGCCGGACGGTGCGATCGTCAAGCGCAGCACCACCGTGCCCTGAAGCGCCGGGTTGCTGCGCAGGGCGCGCTGGTACAGCGAGAAGAGCGACGACTTGTTGCGGTCGAAGACGATCTGGATTTCTTCGGTGGAGCGCGACGCGCTGCCGCCCGTGCCGCTGCTGCCGGTGCCGCCGGAAACGGCGCCACCGCCCGACGGCGCCTGCACCTGAGTCGTGCTGCGGCCGGCCAGTGCCGTGCTACCGCCCAGCTTGCCCGGGCTGCCCGCCTGACTCTGAATGCCAGTACTCCCGGACGAGCCCGCCTTGGTCACCAGTCGCCGCTGGTTGACGGCTTGGGTCTGGCCGGCCGACAGGTCGCGGTTGGCGCTGACCGACCGGGCCGCCTGATTGTCACGCAGCGACTGCAGATCGTCGGCAAACGCCAGTACGCCCGTGTCTTCCGCCTTCACCTTGGCCGCCTTGGGCGTCTGCTTCGGTGTGGGCTGCGGCTGCGGCTCGGGATTGGGGATCGGCTTTTCCGGCGGCTTTTCCGGCTCGGGTTGCGGTTCGGGCTCGGGCGGTGGCGGCGGGGGCGGCGGCTTCTGCCGCTCGATTACCAGCTTGGCCACCCGCTCCGGCAGTTCAGGTATTTCCTCTTCGGGTGCCATGAACAATGGCAGCAGGGGAACCAGAACACCGAATACCAGAATCGGCAGCAGGACGCCGAGAAGGATGTTGGAGAAGCGCTTGTCCGCTTGCTCATCAACGCCCCAGGACATCCCGAGCTGAGGTGCATAGGACACTGCGCTCATATTCCGCTCAACTGTTCGTCTTGCAACACGGCCAGGGAAATCTGTCCGTATTCCGCCTGGGTACAGGTCAGCATGACTTTCTTCACCAGGCTGAAGGGCAGGTTCTTGTCGGACATGATGGTGATCTCACCCAGGCCTTCCTCAGCCATTTCTTCCTCGGTCGGCGCAGTGATCCGCTCCGGCGTGTAGGCCTTGAGCGCCTGGGCGACCGCAGGCAGGAACTCGCCCTCCGCGTCGATGGCCTCGTTGATGCCCATCACGACATTGCCCTGCACCAGAATATTGTTCCGGCCAAGCATGACCACGATCGACTCGCGCGCGGGGGCCTCGGCCGTGGACTCGGGCAGTTCAAGCTCCTGGGGATCCGGCAGCGTTTGCACATCGGACGAATTCACCAGCAGAAAGAACACCAGGATGGTGAAGATATCCATGAGGGATACCAGATTGAATCCTGCTCTGGATCGATTGCGGCGATGATGCCGCTGCATGCGTCGGGCGCGTTTGGACTCTTCCATGGTTCAGGCTCCCGGTGCGTCGCCCAGGGCGATTTCAGGAAACAATTCCGCCTGGATGGTTTCGCCCGCCTTGTTCGGGTCGGGCTGTTCGGTGGCACGCACCGCATCCATAACGTGTACCAGTACATCGTAGGGCGTGTCCGGCTCCAGCAGCACGCTGGCTTCGGTTACATCCTGGTTGGATGCCTTGATCTGCTCGAGAAGTTCCGTGAGCGAGGCGTAGTCGTACCCGTCCTCGGTGTTCTTGATGTCGGCGATGCGCGTCTGGCCATCGGCCACAATGAGGCCTTCCTTGCGGACGATGACTTCCAGACGCAGCTTCTCCTCGGGCTCTTCCGTCTGCTGCGATGCCGTGGGCAGCTGCAGCTCCAGAATGGCCATGCGTGAGAAAACCGCCGTAATCAGCAGAAACGGCACCAGTATCACCATGAGATTGAGAAACGCGGTGATATTCAGTTCTGCGGGATCCCGGTCCCGCCGGGCCCGCCGTTGGCGAACGCGATTCAAGCCTCGCTCCTGTCCCGATCTTCGTTAGCAAAAATGATGTTGGTCGACCGCACGGTCGCCATTTCCAGGCTGTCGATGATGCTGGTGGTCTTGGACGTCAGCACCGCGTGCAGCAGCAGCAGCGGAATGGCCACCATCAGACCGAAGGCGGTGGTGTTCATGGCCACCGAGATACTGGCCGACAACAGATCGGCCTTTTCGGCCGGGTTGGCGTTGGCGACAGCCGTGAACGCCTGGATCAGACCGATGATGGTGCCCAGCAGGCCGAGCAGGGTGGCGATATTGGCAAAGGTCGCCAGATAGTGGGTGCGCTTCTCCAGCCGCGGCATCGTGTCCATGAGGCTTTCCTCCATGGCCATTTCGATATCGTTGCGGCGGCGGCTGGTGCGAAAGCGATCCAGGCCCACGTTGAGCATCTGGCCGACTTCCGCCTTGGAATCCGCGGTGTTGGCGCGCGCACGCTCGTAATCGCGATCGTTGAGGATCGGCGCGAGCTTCTTCCATTCGCGGCTGTTGCGCGAACGGGCCATGCTCAGATACATCCATCGTTCGATGCCGATGGCCAGACCCACGCCGAACACCAGGGCGATGGGAAACATGAACGGGCCGCCATTCTGAAAGAAACTGACGACGGTGTTGTAGGCCTCCATTACATTCTCCTTTGACTACTTGACGCTTGCGACCCGGCCTGGATGCCGTGTCGCCATGCTGGGGTTCCCGGTGCGCCGGTTGCGGCGCGTTCAGGGTTGTCGGGTTTGCTCGTAATACCGCAGACGTCGTTCGAACACCTGCGGGTCAATCGGTTCCAGCGGCTCGTCCACGAGACGCGTCGGGCCCGTGCCGATTTCGCCGGGTTCACTCTTTTTCCACGGCACGATGGTCAACCCCTTCGGCAGTTCCTGGTTGCCGAAGATGTTCGTGCCCTCGGGCGATGCGTCCTGGGTCTGGCCGATGGCCAGCGGCGCAAACAGCGCCAGACCCGCGACTACAAACGCCGTTCCAAGTCGGTTATCCATAGCGCGACTTCCTCGTCCGGTTCGCCGGACAGTTCCTGATAGCGTTGATAATGTTCCAGTGCGGCCGCCGGCTGCTGCAGATAGATGTCATACAGAATGCCCAGGTTCAAATGGGCATCCCGGCTGTCACTCTTATCGGCCAGTGCCGCCTTGTACTGTTGCTCGGCCTCGGAGAATCGACCGGTGCGGCGGTAGATTACACCCAGATTGTTGTGGGCGGCAGCCAGTCCGGGCGAGGCGTCCAGCAGAGCCGTGAGCATCTGCTCGGCACTCTCCAGATTACCCGCCTGAAGCTCGCCGAGCGCCGCCCTGAAACGGCGCTGGTCTTCCGCGCTGGCCGGTGTCGATGCCGAACTGCTGCCGGACGATTCGCCCTCGGCCGATGACTCGTCCGCCGCGACGGGCGCCTCGTCCTTCGAGGGGCTCGAGGCGCAGCCGCCCAGCAGCAGCGCCAGGGCAATCGCGAAACCGGCTGACTTAAAGCTGTTCACTGATTCGTTCCGTCTTTGCGAAGCGAACGGGCAGCAGCTTGGCCAGTTCGGTCTGGCTCTTGCGTACCCACTCGTTGTAAATGCCGTCGGCGGCCCGGGCCATGTTGGCCTGGTGGATGTCGATGGCCTGTTCCTCGAAGGGGAAGGCCTGCTCTTCCAGCAGCACTTCGTACTGGGCGGCTTCTTCGGCATCCAGATTACCCGGCCGCGGCGATTCAAGCAGATCACGCGAGAAGCGGTAGTAGAGCTGGCCGGTGCGATAGGTGGCGGCCGTGGTGATGTCCGCGATGCCGTAATCCGCGGCCTTGCCGTAGGCCGCGAGTGCGTCCTCCAGGCGGGCCTTCTTGACCTGCAGCGTCTGCCGCAGGGGGTTGCCCAGTCGCGCGCGGACAAAGGCCTCACCGCTTTCCTCGGCAAATTTCAGCTGTGCCTGAGCCGCGAGCGTACGGCTGCGTTCACTGCGCTGCGAGCCGGCGCCGGCGTCCAGCTCGATCAGTTTCTCGCGCCAGAAGTCCGCCTTGTCCTCTTCGCCGGTTTTGCCGTAGAGCGCCACCAGCTTGTCGGCGGTCTCGACCTGGGTGGGGAAGGCGATGTCGTAGTCGTAGAACAGCGTCTTGTAGGCATCCACGGCCTCGGCGGTCGTGCCGGTTTCGGCGATCAGTGTGGTGCTTTGCTCAGCGGCGGCCAGGCGCTGCCCGGCATCAATGTCCTGCTGCTTGCTGATCGCCGCGTATTCACGTGCCGCGGCCCGTTTGTCGCCGGTGTCCATGTACAGGGCGGCCAGCCGCCGGGTGGCTTCAGGCGCCAGCTTGTTCTGCGGATACTGGCTGCGGAAGCTGTTGAGCTGATTGATCGCCTGCGGCTTGTCTTCCAGGCGAATACTGGCGGCGGCGGCGTCATATAGCGCGGTGGCGCGAATCTGCGCGGCCGGTTCGTTGCTGGCCGGGATCAGTTCCTGCAGGCGCATGAACTCGGCGCGGGCCTGGGCATCGTTTCCGGCCTCCAGCTGCGCTTCGCCCTGTCGGTAGACCGCGGCGGCGAGCCGTTCGCGCAGCGCCGGGCTGTTGTCGCCGGGTGCCAGCGCAATCAGCTCGAGCAGGCTCGCCTCGGCGGCGGCGTAGTCCTTCTGGTCTTCGGCCGTGGCCGCCAGAATGCGCCAGCTGTCGGCAACTTGCGTGGGGGTGGCTGCTGGCTCGTGCGCGATGACCTGGCGGGCGATCTCGCTGGCACCGGTCAGATCCTCGGCGCGGTAGCGGTCTTCGGCCAGCAGCGCCAGGGCATTGGCGGCGTCGGGATGGGCCGGGAAGGTCTGCGCAAAGCGTAGCGTGGCCTGTTCGACCTGCTCGTCGGTCGCCACGTTCTCGGCGGCCTTGCGGCGGGCCAGCAGCGCGGCATAGGCGGCTTCGCCGGCCTTGTCGTGCTCGCCCATTTCGTAGGCGACCTGGTTGTACTGCTGCGCGGCGTCGTCGAACCGGCCGGCCTCGAACAGGACTTCACCGCGCAGAAAAGCCGTCTGCGGGACGTCATCGGCCTCCGGAAAGATTTCGAGCGCGCGGGCGTACCACTCCGCGGCGACGTCGTAATCCTCCGGCTTCTTCGATTTCTGGGCAGCCGCGTGATAGAGCTTGGTGATCTCGTCAAGCCACTTGTCCAGCCGCTCGCGCACTTCCGGCACGTCCAGCGGATCCTGACCGAACCACGGCTTGCGATCGATGCCGTAATCCTTGACGAAGATTTCCTTGCGTTCGAGCGCCAGACTGGGGAAGCCGCCCTGTTCGAGGGCCGTGATGGCGCCCAGCTCGAAACGCTTGGACTCGGGATGCTCCGGGTTGCGCTCCGCGAAGGCGAGGGCCGTTTCGGAGGCGTCGGTGTAGCGCTCCTTCTCCAGATAATGGTCGAACAGGCGCTTGTGGAACAGGTATTCGAAGCTGCGTGATTTCGTCTGGTCGACGTACTCGGCCGGAGTCAGTTCGCCGCTGAGCTGGGCAAAATTCAGGATGATGCCTCGCAGGCTGTCCTCGGCCAGCTCCGTATCGCCCTGACTCAGACCCGAGGTGTCCAGATCGCCTGATTCGCTGGGCTGGCGGTCGCCCAGCATCAGCCGCAGCACGCTGGTGAATTCGTTGAGCGATTCGCGGTTGTTGCTGAGCTTGTACTGCGACCAGCCCTGCTTGTATTTGGCGCTGCGGTAGAAGGGCGTGGTGTCGCCCTTCTTGATCAGCCACTCGTAGTCGCGGGCCGCGCCCTCGAAGTCGCCGTCCACGAACAGGGCCTCGGCGCGGCGAAAGCGCGCTTCGGGGGTGTAGCGCGAGGCGGGAAATTCCTGGATGAGCGAATTCAGCGCATCCCGCGCCACGTCCTGCTCGCCTGCCAGATCAGCCGCCTGCGCCAGGTTGTAAAGCACATTGGCGCGGTTGATGCTGACCTGCTCCTGGGCCAGCACCTCCTGATAGAGCTGCACCACCTTGCGGGCGCTGGGCTTGGGGTCGGTGGCGTCGGCCGAGGCTTCCAGCTCGGCCTGGGCCAGCCTGAGCATGATGCGCACACGGGTCGCCGGGTCCTGTTCGCGCGTAAGTTCCATGAGGCGGCGGTAGTTGTCCAGCTGCACCGCCGGATCGACCGCAACCGGATCCGACTCCTCGATGACGATTTCGCGATCTTCCAGGCTTTCCAGGGTAGGGCCCTGCGACCAGGCGGGCACGGCGAGACAGCTCGCGAACAGCCCGGCGGTCGTGAAAACACAGCAGCGTGAGACTCTCATTGTCTTCGTTCTAGCCTGTAAGTCGCTTTACTCGATCAACTGCGCCGACCCCAGCCTCACCTGCGACAGGTAGGCATTGGTGTGGCGCTTGTAGTCGTTTGCGTAATAAAGGGCGCGCTGGCGCAGGTAGTCGCTGGCATGACCGATCACGGCGTCCAGGCGGGACCTCATGTTGGCCAGCCGTTCTCCATTGGCCTTGATCACAGCGTCCTGCTGTCCCAACACGGCAGGCGCAGTGTATCCCGACTGGGCATACGCTGCGACCTGATTGTCGTGACGGGTCTTCAGTGTGTCGAGCATTTGCAGGTTGTTCAGGACGGATTGCCGCAGCACGGTGAGATCCTGAAGGTGGCGGGCCACGGCCTGGAAGCGCTCGTCTTCGACCACGGCCTCATGATACGGCGCGCTGACCCCACTATAAAGATCGACGTGCTGCGCCAGCCAGGCCTGGGCGGCTGCTTCGCTGGGCGGCAGGCCCTTGCCGGTGCCGGTTTCGGCCTCGTCGAGTTGTTCGATGGTCCGTTCGACCTGCTGGCGCTGCGGCTCCAGCTGCGCAATGGCGGTCTGGTAATACTTGCTGGCGCTGCGCGGCGCGCCGATCTTGGAGTAGGCATAGGGCACCATGGCCAGGCCTTCCTGCACCGCCAGGGCCTGCGGGTTGCGCTGGCCCAGTTCCAGCCAGGGGATCAGGGCCCGCTTGTAGCGCTCTACCTCGGTCTCTGCGCCCTTCTTGCGGGCAAACTTGTCGGTCTCGCGAAAGCGCCGCGCCGGGCCGCAGGACTTGCGCGGAATGCGGCGCAGCACCGGCAGCCCTTCGGGCAGCAGACGGGCCGCGTCTTCGCGGCATTTTATCTCGGTGGTGACGGTGCGCTCCTGCGCGCCGCCGTCTGGCGCCAGTTCGGCCCAGCCCAGGCCCAGCAGCGCCTTATCGGAATAGGGGCCGTCCAGCCGGACGCGCTGGAACAGCGCCCTTGCCGTGGCGCCCTGGCCGATTTCCAGATAGCCGAATGCCAGCACCAGGTTGGCCTTGTCGCGCAGCGCGCGTTCTTCATCCGTTGCGGCCTCCATGGTCGCGACGCCGTCCAGCTCGCCGGCGCCCTGTTTGAGCAGGCCGGACCGCACCAGCGCAACGCCCAGGTTGAAGCGGGCGAACGGATCCTGATGGCCGTGCGAGAGCCACTGCCGCAACTGGGTGGCGGCATCCTCCGCGCGCCCCTGCGCCAGCAGCAGCCGTGCTTCCATGGGGACCCGCTGGCCGTAGTACTCGGCGGGTACCGGGCCGTAGATGCTGTCGAGGGCGGCCTGCGCCTGCGCGTAGTCGCCGCGAATTTCCCAGGCCTGGGCCAGCTCGAACCAGAGGCGGTTACGCAGTTTCGGGTCTACCTCGGGCAGCAGGTGTCGTCGATAGCGGGTGGTGGCATCTTCGAGCAGGCCGAGTGCCGCGGCCGCCCGGGCCAGGGCGATCTGGATGTCGCGCTGATCGCCCCCGTCAAGTGCCGTACGCGATGCGTGTTCGGCGGCCGTGAGCAGACTGAACGGGTCAGCGGACTGCGCCAGAAAGCGCAGATGACGGACCTCGAGCTGCTCGGCGCTGTTGCGCGTGGGCGGCTCGTAATCCGGTGTTTGCGCGACTGCCTGAGCCGGCGTGATCAGGCACAGACCGAAGGCGAGCGGAACCGCGAGTAACCGGATGCCCAGCATGACTCAGCTCCGATCGGCCAGGCTCTTGGCCTGGAAACCGTTGTTGTCGGGCTGGGCGGTCCACTGTAATTCAAGCACCTGCGGACCAGCCGCTTTTTCCACCTGGTAGGCAGCCTGCCGCTCGCCGAGGCTGTCGCGCGCCTGGATGCCGACGCGATGCGTGCCCGCCGGCAGCGCGCCGGTATAGATCTTGTGGGCGCCGCCATCCAGCAGCGCCTGTGATTGGGTCTCGTTGTAAGTGTGCGAAGCGACCACCGTGCCGTTGACCGAGATCTGCAGGGAATACAGCCGGCCACGCGCCGTCGCGGGGCCGCTGACAAAGATGGTCCAGCGCTGCGCCTCGGGGTAGAGCACGTCCTGCTCGAGCATCTGCATATCCGCCTCGAGCGAAAGCAGATCGGATTTGACCGACCGTATCTGGCGCTCCAGCAGCTCGAAGCCGTCCCCCTCTGCAGGCGGAGCGGCGGGCTGGGCAAACGTGGTGGTGGCCATGACCAGGGCGCTGGCAATCCATGGCAGTCGGTTGCGCATCATGCGGCTCATCATCCCGTCTTGGGTAACCTCACTGTAATCGGCAGATATTGCCTAAACCTTGTAGGTGGATTCCGACAATATCTGTAAGTTCGGCCGGCTTCGCCCCTGCGGAGGCCCGAGGCCCGGAGTATAACTGCAGGGCCCGGTTCTCTCCACGGCAAAAACAACCAATATTCGGCGGCTTAGCGCTTGCTGATAAGGTGTTTTCTACTCGCCGGACCGTATCCGGATTCCAAGCCGGACGGGGCCGCTAGCGTGACGCGGGGGCTTGGAGTTCGGCTAGGAACAGGCGAGCCATGGTTTCGTAGCGTTTCAGATGGCTCATTCGGGTCATGCGCTGGTTCTGATCGAGGACAGTCATCCGGTCATCCAGGGCAGCGCGCAGGGCGGCGACCTCGGTCCTGAGCGCGCGGCGGCGTCGCTCGACCGACGCCAGGCTAGGGACCTGCGCGCCGCTGTGCTGCGCTCGCATCGCATACCAGCGCAGCAGACCGCGTGACGCGCCGTCCGCGGACGTGCCCCCGTTCGCGTTTCGCGCGCGCGCCAGAGCGGCGCCGATCTGGTCGAGCAGCGGGGTGTTCACGGGCTGGTCCAGCCGGTTGGCTGCGTCCTCAAGCCAGGTCCGCGCCTGAAGCAGTTGCTGCTGTGCCGGTGTGGCCGGCGTCTGGATGGCGCCGCCGTGATCGGTCTGCAGTCTGTCGATCGCGGCGGTCAGGCGCTCAACGGCAGTGCGGGCCGCTTGCTGAGCGGCGCGGCGGTCGCCCGCCCGGGCCAGGGCATGCGGCAGGTTGGCCAGCGCTTCGGCCACCGCCGGATCACGGGCGTCCCCCTCGCTGGCCGTTTGCCAGAGCACGACGGCTCGCCGGTAACCGGTGCGGGCGTCGGCGTAGCCTTCGAGCCGGCCGAGTCGCGGCGTATCATCCTGCGCGGGACTGCGAACCGTGCACAGCTGACGCGACGTGCTGTGCAGGGCGCCGGCCTGCGTCCACAGCGCCGGATCCACCGCCTCGCACTCGCGTGTTTCGACGGCGGTGAGCGGCTGCTCACCCTGGTCGAGCCGGAATTCAGCCCAGCCCAGCGCCAGCAGGGCGCGGGGCGCCAGCGGTGAGGCCAGCCGCACGCGGCGCAGCACCTCGGCGGCGGCGGCATGGCGCGCCTGATCGAGCAGCCAGAAGCCGAGCATGACGTTGGCCTGATCCGCCAGCAGGCGGCTCGCCTCGTTCTCACCCGCGGCAGTGCCCAGGCTGTTCAACTCGGCAGCGCCATGGGCGCCAGCACCGGCGCCCAGCCAGGCCACCCCGAGGTTGTAGCGCTGCACGCCCGCCAGCCGCGACTGCTGCCGGGCGCTGGCCAGCGGCAGGGCGGCGTCGTCGTACTGACGCAGCCGCATGGCGGTGCGGCTGAGCAGCTCGTCCCGCTTCAGCGTGCGGGCACGGTCGCCGTCGCCGCGAAGTGATTCGAGCAGCGTTTGCGCCTGGGCGTAGCGGGCCTGTTCGTACAGCCGCTCGGCCGCCGTCAGCGCCAGCCGAACGCGCACGTCAGGCGGGCGGACTTTGTCCAGCAGCGCGGCTGCCTCGTCCGGTCGCCCGGCCAGGAGCCAGCCGTAGGCCGAAACCACCGGATCATCCGTCAGGGCAGGCAGGGCATCCCAGTCGCCGGTCAGCGCGGCGTACCGTGCCTGGGCCCGCGTCAGCGCGGTCTTTTGCGCCTGGATATCCTCGGGTTTCTGCCACTGGGCGTGGCTGACGCCGCAGAACAGCGCCGCCGTGAGCAGCAGTGCGAGACGCCCTCGGAACATGTCAAAGGCGCACGGCCGTCAGGCAGCTCCAGCCTTCCTGCCGAGCGGCCGGGTCGAACCTGAACGCCGCTTCGTAGGCCTGTTTTACCGCCTGCTCCTGACGTTCAAGCAGACCGGAGAGAATCAATCGGCCGCCCGGTCTGACCCGCTCGGTCAGTGCCTCTGCCAGCTCGATGAGCGGGGCAGCGAGGATATTCGCCAGCACGCAATCTGCGGTCTGCAGCGGTGTGTCGTCCGGGTCCAGGGGCGCCATGCGGTCACCCACCAGGTTGTGCGCGCCGTTTTCCAGCGTGGCTTTCATGGCCTGCGGATCGATATCGAAGTAGAGTGCGCGTTCGGCGCCAAGCTTGAGGGCCGCGATGGCCAGAATGCCCGAGCCGCAGCCGTAGTCGATGACCTGCCGCTGCGCCGGCGGATTTTTCGACAGCGCATGCAGGCACAGCGCGGTCGTGGGGTGGGTGCCCGTGCCGAAGGCCATGCCCGGCTCCATGTAGATCACGGCCGCGTCGGCGACATCCACCTGCCGGCCCTTGGGGCAGACCCAAAGCCTCTCGCCGAACTGCATCGGGTGGTAGTGGTCCGTCCAGGCGCGTATCCAGTCTCTGTCCTCGATCAGCCGCGACTGCAGCGCCACGTCGGCGTCGAGCATGTCCTGCAGGCCCTGCACGAGCGAATCCGTGTCGGCCGTGGCGTGGAACAGCCCCTGAACGTGGGTTTGTGCCCAGACCGGACCGGCACCGGGTGCGGGCTCTACCAGCAGTTCGTCACCCCCGTCCACCAGCGTGATCGCCAGTGCACCGGCGGCTTCCAGCGCGGCCTCGGCCAGCGCCGGATGACCGCCGCTGATCGTCAGTTCGAGCCATGCGGCCGGCTCGGCCATGCTCAACCGGACTCGGCCAGAAGCTGTTCTAGATAGTGAATATGCACGCCGCCCTTGGCGTGCGCCTCCTGCTGCAGGATGTAGTCGTGCAGCTCCACATTGGTGTGGATGCCTTCCACGACCACTTCCGACAGCGCCGTGCGGCAGCGCGCCCGGGCGGAATCGCGGTTTTCGCCGTAGACGATCAGCTTGCCAATGAGCGAATCATAGTGGGGCGGCACGGTATAACCGCCGTAGGCATGCGAATCGATGCGAATACCGGGGCCCCCGGGCGCATGGTATTTCTCGATCTTGCCCGGCGATGGCACGAACGTGCGGGGATGCTCCGCGTTGATCCGGCACTCGATAGCGTGCCCGGTGATCTCGATTTCGTCCTGGGTCCAGCGGAGTTTCTCGCCGGCCGCAATACGAAGCTGTTCGGCCACCAGGTCGACACCGGTAATCATTTCGGTGACCGGATGCTCCACCTGGATACGCGTGTTCATCTCGATGAAGTGGAATTCGCCGTCTTCGTACAGGAATTCGAACGTGCCGGCGCCGCGATAGTTGATGCGCTTGCAGGCCGCCACGCAGAGCTCGCCGATTTCGGCGCGCTGCTCGGGCGTGATGCCGGGCGCGGGGGCTTCCTCCATGACCTTCTGGTTGCGCCGCTGCAGCGAGCAGTCGCGTTCGCCCAGGTGAATGGCGTTGTTGTACGAGTCGCAAAGCACCTGAATTTCCACGTGGCGCGGTTTCTCCAGGTACTTCTCCATATAGACCTCCGGATTGCCGAAGGCGCTGGCTGCTTCGCGGCGGGCCATGTCGATGGCGCCCGCCAGATTTGATGGCTCGTACACCACATGCATGCCGCGGCCACCGCCGCCGCCCACGGCCTTGATGATGACCGGGTAGCCGATGTCCTTGGCGATGGCGCGATTCTCCGCGTCGTCATCCTTCAGCGCTTCGCCGGACCCCGGTACACAGGGCACGCCCGCCGCCGACATTTCCTGAATGGCGGAGGTCTTGTCGCCCATGAGTCGGATGGTTTCCGGTCGCGGCCCGATGAAGATGAAACCGGATTTCTCAACGCTCTCGGCGAAATCCGCGTTTTCAGACAGAAAGCCGTAGCCGGGATGAATGGCCGTGGCGCCCGTGACCTCGGCCGTGCTCATCAGCGCAGCCATATTCAGGTAGCTCTGCGGGCTGGGGGCCGGGCCGATGCAGACGGCCTCTTCGGCGAGCAGTACATGTTTCTGCTCGCGATCCGCAGTGGAGTAGGCGGCGACCACGTCGATTTTTAGCTCGCGGCAGGCGCGCAGGATACGCAGCGCAATCTCACCGCGATTCGCAATCAGAACCTTTTCAATCATGCCAGTTAACCAATGATGAACAGCGGTTGATCAAACTCGACGGGCTGGCCGTTTTCGACAAGCACGGCCTTCACCTCGCCCGAGACTTCGGCTTCGATCTGGTTGAGCATCTTCATGGCTTCGATGATGCAAAGGGTCTGGTCCGCGCTGACGCGATCGCCGACTTCCACGAACGGCTGCGACTCGGGCGAAGGGGCCTCGTAGAACGTACCCACCATGGGGGCCCGGACCACGTGGCCGTCCGGCTGATCGGAACCCTTGTCGCCGCCGCCGGACGATTTGCCTGCATCCGCAGGCGGTTCTGCCGGCGCGGGCGCCGCGGGGGGCGGCGCGGGCGCATACTGCGGGATGCTGGCCATTCCGCCCGAGGGATAGCGTCCGATACGGACCGATTCTTCGCCTTCGGTTATTTCAAGCTCCGCGATGCCTGATTCTTCTACCAGCTCAATCAGCTTCTTGAGCTTGCGAATATCCATGCTTGTTTCCCCTTTATGACTGGCGGTTGACTTGTTGTGAGGCCGCTTCCAGCGCGAGCCGATAGCCCAGCGGGCCGCAGCCGCAGATCACGAATTCGGCAATATCCGAAAAATAGGAGTGCTGCCGGAATGGCTCCCGGGCATGCACGTTGGACAGATGCACTTCACCAAACGGCAGCGCCACGGCGAGCAGGGCGTCACGCAGCGCCACGCTGGTGTGCGTGAAGGCGGCCGGATTGATGATGATGAAGCCGGTGCCGTCCTGACGGGCGGCGTGGATGCGGTCAATGAGTGCCGACTCGCTGTTCGACTGGAAGAAGTCGATCTCCAGGCCGTTCCGGGCCGCGGTCGCGATCAGGTCCGACTCGATATCGTTGAGCGTCTGGTGACCGTAGCGGTCGGGTTCGCGCTGGCCCAGCAGGTTCAGATTGGGCCCGTTCAGTACCAGTATTTTGCCAGCCGACTCCACGCGTTCCCTGCATCCTTGGCGAAGTTCGGCGGATTGTGCATCAGCAAAAGCGCTTTGTACAGAAACCGGCTTATTTGCCGCGATTTCGCCGAAATTAGGCGCAGCCTAGGCGCAATGGAACGGCGGATTACCGCTCGTCAAGCCGTGGTTCGATCCACGCGCGCAGGTCGACGGCCTTGAGCTCGCCGCTGTGCGTGGCCAGGATGCGCCCATCCCGGCCGACCAGGGCCGAGAAGGGGAGCAGCGAGTTGCCGCCATAGGCGTCCTGCACCTTGGCGACCCCCATCGCGTCCACCAGAACGGGATAATTGATTCCCATCTCCGCGGCGTAAGCCCGCACGGGCGCCGGGTCATCCAGCGCGAGTCCGAGCACCTGCAGCCCCCGCTCGGCATAGCGGTCCTGGAATTCGACCAGCAGCGGGATTTCCTCGCGGCAGGGCTTGCACCAGGTTGCCCAGAAGTTGACGAGCAGCAGCTTGCCGTCCCATTCATCGATTGACCGGGGTTGTCCGGCCATGTCGGGCAGGGTGAAGGCCGGACGCCGGCTGTCGACGGGGCCGGCCGGGCTGGCGCCCAGCCACAGGGCGGTCATGACCCCACCGGCAATGCCCGCCAGACCCAATAACGCAAGCGTCAGCCGGAATTTCATTGCGGTACGGCCTTTTCGAGATGGGCGGTGAATTCGTCAGCATTCATTTCGCCCACCACGCGATAGGCGCGTCGCTCCTGGCCGTCCGCGCCGAAAAACAGGATCGTCGGCGGGCCGATGACGCCCAGCCGCTGCATGATCGCGCGATCGTCGGCGTTGTAGTCGGTGACATCCACCTGCAGCGCCGCCCAGGCTTCCAGGACGTTCTGCACGGCCGGCCGGGCGAAGACCTGATGCTCCATATGCACGCATTCCACGCACCAGTCGGCGTAGAAATCAAGCACGACCGGTTTGTTCTGTTCCTTCGCGCGAGCCAGGGCATCTTCCAGTGAGGCGATATCGCTCACCCGCGTGAACGGGCTATCGGCAGCGCGGGAAGCCGGTTCGCCGCTCAGCCACTGCGACGGCAAAGGCGACAGCGCACTCTGGCCGCCCAACAGGGCGCCGGCGGCCAGTACCAGCGCGTAGAGCGCCAGCAGCGTGCCCGCCAGCCGGAAAACCACGGCGCCCGGCTGGCGCAGCAGATAAACCGCATAGCCCGCCGCGAGCAGCGACCACAGCGTCAGACTCACGCTCGCGGGCAGCACGCGCTCCAGCAGCCACAGGCCCACGCCGAGCAGCACCATGCCGAACAGCACATTCACCTGACGCATCCAGTGTCCCGCCCGCGGCAGCAGTCCGGCGCCGGCGACCGCCAGCACGATCAGCGGCAGCCCCATGCCCAGACCCAGCGCGAACAGCGCCAGGCCGCCCAGTACGGCATCGCCGCTGCTACCGATATACAGCAGGGCGCCCGCCAGCGGCGGCGCAAGACAGGGCCCGACGATGAGCGCCGAGGTAAACCCCAGCAGCGCTGCCCCCGCAATGCCGCTGCGGCCGCGCCCGATCTCCGTCAGACGCTGCTGCAGCCCGGCCGGCATGGCCAGATTGAACAGGCCGAACATGGCGAGTGCGAGCAGCGCGAACAGCAGCGCGAAGGGCACGAGAACCCAGGGTGATTGCAGCGCGGCCTGCAGATTGGCCCCGAACAGGCCAGCCAGCACGCCGAAGACGGTATAGGCGGCCGCCATGGCCAGCACGTAGACGCTGGACAGCCAGAACGCTCGCTGACGGCCGGCCTGGGCGCCGACGATCATGCCCGAGACGATGGGAATCATGGGCAACACGCAGGGCGTGAGGGCCAGCAGCAGCCCCAGGCCCAGAAAACTCAGAATGACCAGCGCGCGGTTGTCGCCGGCCAGCTGCGCGGCCAGCCGATCCTGCTGCGACTGGAACCCGGGCTGTGATTCGGCGCTCGCCGCGCCCCCGCTCAGGTCCACACGCTGGCGCTGGGGCGGATAGCACAGGCCGGCATCGGCGCAGCCCTGATACTCCACGTCGAGCGCAGCGGGCGTCACGCCGCCTTGAACGGCTAGAGTGATTTCGAGAAAGCCTCGGTAAGTCTCTATTTCACCGAAATAATCATCGGTTTCCTTGTTTCCGTCCGGCAGCTTGGGCGGGCCGATGCGCGCGGCGCTGCCCTCGGGCAGTTCGAACTTGAAGGCGTGGCGGTAGAGATAGTGTTCCGGCGCAACCGTGAAGCGCAGCGTCACGACCTCGTCGTTGGCAATGCCCTGTAGCTGAAAGGCCTGCTCCACCGGCAGGAAATCGGTCTTGCGCTGGCCGTCAAGAATGCCGGCCAGCGCCATTGGCATGGCCAGCAGGGTCGCCAGCACTGTACCGATGACCCATGTTCGCGCCGGTCTCATGCGCTGGTTTGCCCCTGCAGCCAGGCAAGATAGTCGGGCAGACCCGCCACGATCGGCGTGGCGATGATCTCGGGCACATCGTCGGGGTGGAGGCTGCGAATGGCCTCGATCAACGGCTCCAGCCGTGCCCGATGCGTCTTGATGAACAGCAGACACTCCTCGTCCTGCTCGACCCGACCTTCCCAGCGATAGGTGGACAGGGCGCCGGGCAGCAGATTGGCGCAGGCGGCCAGGCGCTCTTCCACCAATTTTTCGGCTATCCGCAGCCCGATATCGCGTGAGGGACAGGTAGCGTGGACCAGTAATGCGTCGGAATCGGTCATGTCGTGTACGAGGCTCTTGATCGTCTGGCGCAGTGGACCCGCGCAGCGGTCGTTCAATTGCATGACCAGACCGCAGCAGGCGGCGGCCGGACGCGTGCGCGAGGCGCGATTGTAGCAAGCACGGGTGTTAACATCCGCCACCCGATTCGTTCATATCCAAGGAGAGACATATGGCGCTGCGACTGGGTGATACGGCCCCCGATTTCGAAGCGGATACCACCGAAGGACACATCAACTTCCACGAATGGAGCGGCGACAGCTGGATCGTGCTGTTCTCGCACCCGGCCGATTTCACGCCCGTCTGCACGACGGAGCTGGGCGAAACGGCCCGCCTGAGGGCCGAGTTCGACAAGCGGAATACCAAGGTGATCGTGGTTTCGGTCGACTCGGTGGACGATCACAAGGTGTGGTCCGGCGACATTCAGGAAACCCAGGGCTGCGCGGTCAACTTCCCGATCATCGGCGATACCGATCGCAAGGTTTCCGAACTGTACGACATGATCCATCCGGGCGAGGGCGACACGTCCACGGTGCGCTCGGTCTTTCTGATCGACCCCAACAAGAAGGTGCGGATGACGCTGACCTACCCGAAGAGCGCGGGCCGCAACTTCGCCGAAATCCTGCGCGTGATCGATTCCATCCAGCTGACCGACGGCTACAAGGTGGCCACGCCGGTGAACTGGACCGATGGCGAGGACGTGATCATTGTCCCCACGCTGTCCGACGAGGACGCCAAGACGCACTTTCCCGACGGCTGGACGACGCTCAAGCCCTACCTGCGCGTGACCAAGCAGCCGAACAAATAGCGCAGCGACGACAATCGACGACAAAAAAGCGTCCTTCGGGGCGCTTTTTTGTGCGCGCGTCCAAAAGGACGCTAGCGGGTACATCGAGCGCTTCGTATTGCGCCCGAAACTGCGGCGCGACGGGTCATCGCGTCGATTTCGCCGCTGCTGTTTCGCCTGCTGCGACCGGCTAGGCATAATACGCGGCTCTCAAACCCAGGCCGAGCCGAACCATGTCCGACCCAAAGCCCGTTTCAGGCGGCAAGACGCGCCGCAGCGACACGATCACCAAAGGGGTGGCCCGCGCGCCCAACCGCGCCATGCTGCGCGCCATGGGCTATACCGATGCGGATTTCGACAAGCCCATCGTGGGCGTGGCGAACGGCTATTCGACCATCACGCCCTGCAACATGAGCCTGAACGTGCTGACGGCGCGCGCCGAGTCGGCGCTGGAGGCGGCCGGCGCCAAGGCCCAGACCTTTGGCACCATCACCGTGTCCGACGGTATTTCCATGGGCACGCCGGGCATGAAGTACTCGCTGGTCTCGCGCGAGGTCATTGCCGATTCCATTGAAACCGCCTGCCAGGCGGAATCCATGGACGGCGTGATCGCCCTGGGCGGCTGCGACAAGAACATGCCGGGCGCCATGATGGCCATCGCCCGCATGAATATCCCTGCGATTTTCGTCTACGGCGGCACGATCAAGCCGGGCAAGCTGGACGGCGAGGACCTGACCGTGGTGTCGGTGTTCGAGGCCGTGGGCCAGCACGCGGCGAAAACCATCGACGACGAGCGCCTGCGCAAGGTCGAGTGCAACGCCTGCCCGGGCGCCGGGTCCTGCGGCGGGATGTTCACGGCCAACACCATGTCTTCCGCCTTCGAGGCCATGGGCATGTCGCTGCCGTATTCATCGACCATGACGGCCGAGGGCGACGACAAGGCCGTGAGCGCCGAGGCATCGTCAAGGGTGCTGGTCGAGGCGATCGAGAAGGGGTTGCTCCCGCGCGACATCATGACCCGCAAGGCGTTCGAGAACGCCATTGCCGTCATCATGGCCGTGGGCGGCTCCACCAACGCGGTGCTGCATCTGCTGGCCATTGCGCGCGAGGCCGGCGTGCCTCTGACCATTGACGATTTCGAGGACATCCGCGGCCGCGTGCCGGTTTTCTGCGACCTCAAGCCGTCGGGCCGTTACGTCACGCTGGATCTGCACCACGCGGGCGGCATTCCTCAGGTCATGAAGATGCTGCTCGAGGCTGGCCTGCTGCACGGCGACTGTCTGACCATTGGCGGGCAGACCATTGCCGAGGTGCTGGCCGATGTGCCGGCGCAGCCGCCGGCCGGGCAGTCAGTGGTACTTCCCTTCGACCAGCCGCTCTACAAGACGGGCCACCTGGCCATTCTGAAAGGCAATCTGGCCGAGGAAGGCGGGGTGGCCAAGATAACCGGGCTGAAAAAGCCGGCCATTACCGGCCCGGCCCGGGTGTTCGATTCGGAAGAGGACGCCATGGCGGCCATTCTGGACGACCGGATCAAGGCCGGTGACGTCGTGGTCATCCGCTATGAAGGCCCGAAGGGCGGACCGGGCATGCGGGAAATGCTGTCCCCCACGTCGGCCATCGTGGGCCGGGGCCTGGGGGATCAGGTCGGCCTCATTACCGATGGCCGGTTCTCCGGCGGGACCTACGGCATGGTGGTCGGGCACGTGGCGCCCGAGGCCGCCGTGGGCGGCACCATCGCGCTGGTGGAAGAGGGCGACACGATCTGCATTGACGCGCCTGCCCGAAAGCTGGAGCTGCAGGTCGACCCGGCGGAGCTGAAGCGTCGCCGCGCGGCCTGGTCGCCGCGGCCGGCGAACGTCACGACCGGCGTGCTCGGCAAGTACGCCAAGCTGGTATCGAGCGCCAGCGAAGGTGCCATCACGGGCGGCGACTGACGGCGCGCCGCCCGCCATGGCTCAGCGCCGGCGGGATTGCTCCTCGATGACGTTGCTGATCAGGTCGGCGATCGTCTTGCGGGCGCGCGGACTGGACCCCAGCAGCAGGCCGGTCGCCACCGCGGCGCCCACGCTCACCAGCGCGTGCTTGCGCACGGTCTCCGTCAACTGCCGACTCAGATCGTCACCCAGCTGCTGCGCCTGTTGCAGGCCGTTATCGTCCCGGGAGCCGGGTTGCGCCGTGCCGGCTGAAGCCGCGCTGGGCGGGTCGTAGCGGCCAAAGCTCATCAGCAGCCACGGAATGGCGCCCACGAAAATAACGCAAACCCCGGTCGCCAGCGCGGCGTTGACCGCGCCGATGCGGTCGGACAGCGCCAGAAAAAGAGCGACACTCAAATATACACCCCCTACCGTCACACCCAGGATGGCGAGGGTGTAGACGCGGGTGCGGGCGGTAAAGCGCTGCAGCTGACCCTTGACGTCGAAGTTCACGACAGACTCAACGGTCGAGCAGCTTGCCGATGATGAAGCCCACGCCGAACGCCGCGAGTACCGACGTGAAGGGACGGGCCTCGATTTCCTGCTCGAGATTGCGGGTGGCTTCCTCGGCCTGTTGACGAAACTTCTCGCCGGACGCGCGAGCGCTGTCCAGCCCGGCATTCACGCGCTCGGCCGACATTTTTTTCAGGCTGTCGGTCAGGCTCGACACGTCCTGTCGCAGTGCCTGCAGGTCGCGCTGAAGGTTCTCGATTTCCTTGTCCGCCATGGCTTGTCCTTGCGTTGAAACGTTGAGGCAGGCTAACGGTGAACCCGTTCTTTAGACATTGGTGTTAATACGCATGCCGGCTGTCAGGCGGTGGGCTGCGGCAGCCCGAAGAAGGCCCGCGCATTGGCCGTGGTCTGCTGCGCGACTGTTTGCGGGCTCTGCCTGCGGGCGCGCGCCACCGTTTCAAGCACGTAAGGCAGGTGCGCCGGCTCGTTGCGTCGGGTTTTGGGGCGAGGGCGGATCGTGCGCGGCATCAGATAGGGCGCATCGGTTTCGATCATCAGCCGGTCGGCGGGCACGCTAGGCACGCTGGCGAACAGATCCTGGCCGCGGCGTTCATCGCAGACCCAGCCGGTAATGCCAATGTGACAGTCCAGGTCCAGGTAATCGAACAGCGCCTCCCGGCGGTCGGTGAAACAGTGCACGACGACAGCGCCCAGGCGGTGCCGCCAGTCGCGCAGCATGGGCAGAAATCGATCATGGGCGTCGCGCTGATGCAGGAACAGCGGCATGTTCAGCTCACTGGCCAGCGCCAGGTGGGCTTCGAAGGCGCGCGCCTGGTCGGCTCGCGGGCTGATATCGCGAAAGAAATCCAGACCCGTTTCGCCGATGGCCACGCATTGGGGCGTGTTCGCAAGCGCGCGGAAAACGGCCAGCATGTCGTCGCTGAAATCGCTCGCGTGGTGCGGATGCAGCCCGGCCGTGCTGTAGAGCTGGCCGGAACGTTCGCAGGCCATGGCTCGGGCTGCCTGGGCGCTGGCTTCATCACTGCCGGTAACGACGATCTGCCGAACCCCGACGTTGTCGGCGCGGTCGAGCACGGCGTCCAGATCGGCGGCGAAACTTTCGTGCGCCAGGTTGGCGCCAATATCCACCAGTGCCGTCGGTGGTGTCTGAGCCTTCCGGATTTGCGTCATGCCGTGCTGACCAGCCCGAAACACGGGCCCGTTGATTCAAGGTGGCTGATGGCCGTACTACCGGCCGGGGTATACCGGGCCGTACGACTGCAAGATGCCGCCCGACGCCCCGCCGCCGGTTGCGTCGCTGCTATCGCGGGGCGCCCCAGGTCCGCTGACGTCGTCCAGGTCGCGGTCGTCACTGCTGCTGGAGCCGTCGGCTGCCGCGTAGACAACAATGGCGGCGCCCACGCCCAGCGCGATCCAGCCGAAATTGTTCTGTAGATAGTCCAGCGCGCCGCCTTCTTCGTTCTGCCGCAGGATCAGCTCGCGCGAGAGAACCGGCGCGCCCGATACGTTCAGCGCCTGAAAGCCATTGGGCTCGAATGCCAGTTCGAGCAGCGGCGGGGCGCCGCCCCGGATGTGCTGGCGCGCCTCGTGATCCAGCCGCAACCCGAAGCGGGCCGGTTGCGCCGCCGTGGTGGTCGGTTGATCAAAGCCAAGCGCGACGAACAGCGAGGCCTGCGGGCCATGGTCCAGCGGCGCCGACAGGGCGTGGCTGCTGGCCAGAAACGCAGCCGCAGCGATGAAAGGCATCCGCATGGTGATTCTCCCGGGAAAAGGTTGTCGCGGTGGCCGACATGGTGTCCGCCGCGCAGATTAATGGCGGGCTGCGGGTCTGACAAGCGGCCGCATCAATGAGCAGGCCTGACCGGTTGCGGTGCCCGTCACGGCCGGCGCGGGCGCGTCTCGGATAGCGGCGCCGGGGGTTCTTGCTACACTTCGCCGGGGTTCACTCGAGTCGATCCGATGACGAAATATTGCCTGGGAGCCGTGCTGCTGGGGCTGGTGCACACGCTGGCCTGGGCGCAGACGCGCTACATCAGCGATGAGGTCTCGGTAAACCTTCGCAGCGGCCCCGGCATCGAATACCGGATCGAAAAGATTCTGCGCTCGGGCGATGTGGTCGAGGTCATCGAGCGCCAGGAAGGCTGGGCGCGGGTCACCGGGCCGGACGGCCAGGGCGGCTGGCTGGTCGACCGCATGCTCGTGACCGAGGAGCCGGCCGTGGCGCGGGCCCGGAAATTCGAGGCTCAGGCCCAGTCGCTGGAAACGCAGAACCAGAATCTGACGCAGGAACTACAGTCGCTGCGCGAGACCAGTGCAGACGCCGTTCGCGCCGTTCGGGAAAATCGCGAATACCGCGAGCGCATGCTGGCCCTGGAAAGCGAGGTGCAGGCACTGCGCAACGAAAACGAGGGTCTGCGCGGGCGTCATGGCGGCATGAAAATCGGCGCTGCCATTCTGGTGGTGGGGCTGCTTCTGGGTCTCATCCTGCCGCTTCTGCGGCGTCGGCCCAGCAGCAGTCACTGGGTCTGAGACAGCGTCGGCACGCCGTCCGGCGTCCGTCTTGTAGGCCGTCAGCGTAAACAGTACCGTACCGCTCATCCCATCCACCGCGTGATGCCGGGTCGCCGACCCGCACCGGAACCCCCTAATGGAACATCATTTAAGCCAGGCCCTGATACTCATCGTTTTTCTGGGCATCCTCTCCCAATGGCTCGCCTGGCGTCTGCGGATACCGGCCATCGTGCTGTTTCTCGCCAGCGGTGTGATCGTGGGCCCGCTGCTGGGCCTGGTGAATCCGAGCGAGGATTTTGGCGACGTTCTGCGGCCGGTAATTGGCCTGGCGGTGGCCATCATTCTGTTCGAGGGGGGTCTGAATCTTCGCTATCACGAATTCAAGGAAGCCGCGTCGGGCGTGAAGCGACTGGTGGTGCTGGGTGCACCACTGGCCGGTATTCTGGGTTCGCTGGCCGCGCATTACATCGGCGCCCTGTCGTGGCCCACCTCGCTGCTGCTGGGCGCCATTCTCATCGTCACCGGGCCGACGGTCATCATCCCGATGCTGCGGCAGGCCGGGCTCAACCGGCGCACGGCGTCCTACCTGAAGTGGGAAGGCATCATCAACGATCCCATCGGCGCCCTGTTGGCGGTGATGGTGTTCCAATATTTCGTGCTGACCGGCGGCGAGGGCAGCGGCGAGGAAGTCTTCATCGAATTCGGCTGGGCGGTGGCCAGCTCTCTGCTGCTGGGCGTGGGCACCGGCTGGGTGCTCGGTCAGGCGTTCTTGCGCAGCATGGTGCCGGAATACCTGAAGGCGCCCGTCACTTTCGCGATCGTGCTGGTGGTCTACGGCGTGGCGAACCTCACCTTCCACGAGGCCGGGCTGCTGGCCGTCACCGTGATGGGCATGGTCATGGGCAATATGGACCTCCCCAGCATGGCCGAAATGCGCCGGTTCAAGGAATACATCACCATCCTGATGATCTCGACGGTGTTCGTGACGCTGACGGCCGACCTGGACCCGGTGGTGCTGTCGCATCTGGACTGGCACGCCGCGGCGCTGGTGGCGGCAGTCATGTTTATCGTGCGGCCGGCGGTGGTCTTTCTCTCCACGCTGTTCACCGATATGGACTGGCGCGAACGCACGCTGGTGGGCTGGATCGCCCCGCGCGGTATTGTGGCCGCGGCGGTGGCCGGCGTATTCGGGCCCCGCATGGTGGAGGCGGGCTACCAGGACGCCGAGTTGCTGCTGCCGATCGTGTTTGCCGTGGTGTTCTCGACGGTCATACTCCACGGGTTTTCCATCGGCCGAGTATCGCGCTGGTTACGGCTTTCACAGGAGCCGCACGGCGTGCTCATTGCGGGGGCGTCGCCCTGGAGCACCGAGCTTGCCCGCGCGCTGACCAACGAGCTGAACGTGACGGCCATCCTGGTGGACTCCTCCTGGCATCGACTGCGTGCGGCCCGCCTGGCCGGTGTGCGCGTGCTGTATGGCGAGGTGCTGTCCGACCAGATTCAGCAGTCGCTCGAGCTCAACGAGATCGCCTGTCTGCTCGCGGCCACCAGCAATGACGCCTACAACGCCCTGGTCTGCGGCAATTTCGCCGCCACGCTGGAGCCGGAGCGCGTATTTCAGCTCCCCATGTATGCCGCCGAGGAGGACAACAATTCCAAGGTGGTGTCCCGGCCGCTGCGTGGGCAGCCGGCGTTCAGCGACAGCGCGCAGTACGAGGAACTCTGGCGGCGCCACTTTCAGAACTGGCAGTTCTACAAGACCCGTATTACCGACACCTACCGCTATGACGACTTCCTCGAGGATTGCCCGCCCGACGCCATCATGATCGGCATCCTCTACGAGGACGGCAGCCTGATATTCCAGTCGGCGCGCGAGCCGGAAAAACTGCATCCCGGCGAAACGCTCATCTACTACGCGCCCAAGAAGAGCGGCGGCAACAACCGGCGCAAGGAAGGCCCGGCGAAGGACGCCACGGCCGAGTCGCCGGCAGACGATGACAAGACCGAATCCGCCCAGCCTGGCGACGCCTGATGCAGTGGCCGGACGCCGGGCAGCGCGCGCGCGATCTGCTGGAGGGGCCGGCCGGCGTGCTGGAGTGCGAAATCGCCGCCCCCGAGAGCTCGCCAGCGGGGGTGGCGATCGTCTGTCATCCGCATCCGCAGTATGCCGGGACCATGGATAACAAGGTGGTCTACACGCTCATGCGCAGCTGCCTGAAGAGCGGGCTGGCTACGCTGCGCTTTAATTTCCGCGGCGTGGGCCGCAGCGAGGGCGACTACGACGCCGGTCGCGGTGAGACCGATGACGCCGCCGCGGCCGCCGAGTGGCTGCAGCGACAGCAGCCCGGTCTGCCGCTGCTCATCGCCGGTTTTTCCTTCGGCGCAGCCGTGGCGCTGCGATTGGCGCTGCGGTCGGCGCCGGCGGGGCTTGTCACCGTGGCCATGCCCACGAACTATTTCGACAGCGTCGCCTCGCCCGGCTGTCCCTGGCTTGCGGTGTACGGATCCGGCGACGACGTCATCGACGCTGACGCCTCAATGGCCGCACTGAGCGCTCTGGATGATGGCCCGCGCATCGAAGTGCTCGACGGCGCCGGGCATTTCTTTCACGGGCGGCTGGGAGAAGTCGACCGGCTGGTCGCGCCATTCTGCGCGCAGCATGTGTCATGACGCGGTGGCTTGCCGCCGGAATAGTCACGATCTGGTCGGTTTATGGCGTCGCCGGCGACCTCATGCAGGACATGTCGGCATGGGAAACGCAGCCTTTTGACGAGATCCAGCCCAGCCGCTACAGCGTCGATGCCGCGCCCGAGGCGCCAGTCATTACCGGCCGCTGCGACAACAGTGCCTCGCTGTTCGGCCTGCGCCGGGAGATCGATCTGCGGCGCACGCCCACGCTGCACTGGGAATGGCAGGTCGACGGCGTGTATCCGGGCATCGACGAACAATCGAAATCCGGCGATGACTTTGTCGCCCGCGTTTATGCGGTCAAGGATGGGGGGCTTCTGAAATGGCGCACCCGCGCGCTCAACTACGTCTGGGCCAGCGAGGCCGCGCCCGGCACGCACTGGCCCAATCCCTTTCGCGAGCAGGCCATGATGATTGCGTTGCAGCAGGGGAATGCCCGGGTCGGCGAGTGGGTGGCCGAGTCCCGGAATATCCGGGAAGACTTCAGGCGTTTCTTTGATCGCGACGTGGACAGCATCGACGGAATTGCCATCATGACCGATTGCGACAACCACGGCGGCCAGGCAGAGGTTCGCTTTCGCAACATCCGGTTTCGATGAGCGGCCGGCATGCGGACCCGTCGGGCACCGCCCGTTTTGCCGTAGGCATGGTCATTCGACATCGCCTGTTCGGTTATCGCGGCGTGATTGCCGACGTGGATGCGGCGTTCGGTTTGTCGGAGGCCTGGTATGCCCGCATGGCCCGTAGCCGTCCGCCGCGCGATGAGCCCTGGTACCGGGTACTGGTGGACGGCGGCGAACACGAAACGTACGTGGCCGAGCGAAATCTGGAGCGCGACGATTCGGATGAACCCATCCGGCATCCGGCTGTCGATGAGTTCTTTGACCTGTTTGAAGCCGGCCGCTACCGGCCGCGGGAGTATCGGATGTGAGTTTGCTTGAACGCCTAAAGACCAGCCTGACGGTGGACGAATCCGCCAGCGCGAGTGACCGGCAGCATGATCTGCAGATTGCGGCCGCGGTGCTGCTGCTGGAAATGGAGCGCGCCGATGACAACCTCGAGTCCACCGAACGCAACGAGATGCAGCGGCAACTCGAGCAGATGTTCGATCTGACGGCCTCGGAAAGCGAGGAACTGCTCAGTGCGGCAGAGCCGACGGCGGACGAGGCCATTACGCTGCATCGCTTTGTTGAAGCCATCAACGAGGCGTTCGATATCGCCCAGAAACGCGCCGTGCTCACCATGCTCTGGCGCGTGGCCTTCGCCGATGGCGATCTGGATGCGCACGAGGAGCACCTTATGCGCAACGTGGCCGACTGGCTGCATCTGGCCCATCGCGATTTCATCCAGACCAAGCTCGCGGTGACCGAAGGCGAGGCCTGATCAGCCGCCCATGGCCATGACGCGCGCGACCCTTTTGCGGCTGCTGATCCTGCTGGCAGCGCTGTTCTTCATGCTGGGCAGCCTGCTGTTCGTCCTGGGTGCGGTCGAGCGTCTGGTGGATCTCTGGGAGCGCAGCCTCGCGCTTTCCCCGGTGCTGGCCGCCGGCCTGGCGCTGCTGCTGGGTCTGTTCGTGGCGGCGACGCTCTGGCTGATCTGGTGGATCATGCGCCCGCCACGCCGCCGGCCCCGCGAAGAAACCGTCAGCGCGGCTTCGCTCGATGCCCGTCTGGCACGGGCCCGCGACAGCGGGCTGGATACCGGGGCGGTCGACGCCGAACTCGAGGAACTGGCCCGGCGCCGCGAGGCGGCCGAACTGCATATTGCACTGTACGGCCAGGTCAGCATGGGCAAGTCGTCGCTGGTGGCGGCTCTGCTGCCCGAGGCGCGGGTGCAGACCGATGTCCGCGCCGGGACCACGCGGGCGCTGCAGCGCTATCTCTGGGAGGGTCCGCGGGGTGATCGAATTACCCTGACGGACGCGCCCGGCCTGAACGATCCCGCCGCTGATGCGCAGCTGGCGCGCGAGGAGGCGCTGCGGGCCCAGATCGTCATCTATCTGTGCGACGGGGATCTCACCCGCGATCAGTGGCAGGCACTGCGGGACCTGGCGGCGCAGGACAAGCCGCTCATTGTCGCCATCAACAAGATCGACCGGCTGGAAAGCGACGATCTGGCCCGGATCCGCGAGCGTCTGGAACAGGGCCTTGCGGGCAGACCGCGCCTGCAGGTGGTGGCCGTGAATACGGGGGGGCAGGAAGAGATGATTCGCGAGCGCCCCGACGGCCAGGAGGAACGCGTGCTGCGGCCGCGCGCGGCGGACGTGGCCGAACTGATCGAAGCGATCGAAACCCAGCTGCTGGCCGGCTCGGACAAGCTGGACGGCCTGCGCGACACCGCGATTCTGCACCTGGCTTCTGGCAAGCTGGACGCCACGCTTGATGCTCAGCGGCTCGAGAAGGCCGAGGCGCTGGTCGCCGTCTACACGCGGCGCGCGGTGCTGGGCGCGCTGGCGGCGGTGTCGCCGGGCTCCGATCTGGTTATTCAGGGGGCCCTGGCCACTCAGTTCGTGCGCGAGCTGTGCAAGCTCTATGACGCGGTGCCCCGCGAGCTGGAAATCGAGAAGCTGCTCAGGTCGGCCAATCGACGCGTGCGGCGCAACTCGGCCGTGGTACTGGCGATTGCCGGCAACGGCCTCAAGGCCTTTCCGGGGGCGGGCACGGTCACCGGCGGGCTGATGCATGCCGTAGCCTACGGACTGCTGTTCGACACGCTCGGCCGGGCCATGGTCCACAACCTGCGCACCCGCGGGCAGCTGCGGACCGAACCGACCGCCGATGTCTTTGAAAGCCTGCTTGACGAGGACCTGCTGCCGCGCGCCCGGCGCATGGCGTCGCTGGTGCTCAAGCGCCAGGGGCGTCGCTGATGGCGAATTCATCCGGACCCCACGACCCGGCGGAAGGCCAGGGCGGCGCTGTGCCGGGGACCCGGGACGACTTCTGGCGCATCAAGGAAAGCCTGCGTGCCCTGCTGGATGATCCGCACGTGCCGCCCGGCATTCGCGAGAACCTGCGCGCCGATTACGACACTCTGCGCGCCATGCTCGACAAGCTCGAGCAGGAGCAGGTTCACATTGCGGTGTTCGGCCGCGTGTCGGTGGGCAAGTCGTCGCTGCTCAATGCGCTGATAGGCGCACCGCGCTTCACGGTGAGCGCGCTGCATGGCGAAACGGCTCGACCGGCCATGCAGTCCTGGGAAACGGTGGCCTCGCAGGGCGTTTATTTCATCGATACGCCCGGTATAAACGAAGTGGACGGCAAGGCGCGAGAGCAAATGGCGGTCGAGGTGGCGGGTCGCAGCGATCTGGTGCTCTTCGTGGTCGACGGCGACATGACCGCCAGCGAACTGGACGCGCTGGAACGAATCTGGATGCAGAGCCGCCCCATGCTGCTGGTCCTGAACAAGGCCGACCAGTACACCCGCGAAGAACAGCAGCAGCTGCTCGAACGGCTGGGTGAGCGCGCCCGGGGCCGCGTGGCGCCCGAGGATATCGTGGCGACCAGCGCGCATCCCGGCGAACGGATTTATCTGGTCGCCGACGAGGCGGGGCAGGAGATCGAGCAGCGACGGCGTCCGCCGCCCGACGTGGCGGCCCTGAAGGCCCGGCTGATCCGCATCCTGGAAACCGAGGGCAAGATGCTTGCCGCCGTCAACGCGGGTCTGTTTGCCGGCGAGTTGAGTGATCAGGTCGCGCGCCGCGTCACGCAGGCCAAGCAGGAGGTGGCGGCCCGCGTTATTCGCAACTACTGCATCGGCAAGGGCGTGGCGGTGGCCGTGAACCCGGTCCCGGTGACCGATCTGGCGGCTGCTGCGGCGCTGGATATCACCCTGGTGGTACATCTGGGGCGAGTCTACGGGCTGCCTGTCACACGGGGCGAAGCTGGCCGCCTGATCGCCCAGATTTCGGCGCAACTGGCGCTGCTGATGGGCGCGGTCTGGGGCATGAACCTGCTGTCCTCGGCATTGAAGACGGTCAGTGTGGGCGCGTCCGTGGCCATCACGGCGGTGGGCCAGGGGGCGGCGGGTTACTATGCGACCTACGTGGTTGGCCAGTGCGCCGAGCACTATTTCCTGCAGGGCAAATCCTGGGGCGCGAAAGGGCCCAAGACGGCCGTTCGCGATATCCTGTCGGGTATCGACCGGCGGTCCATTCTGCAGCAGGCGCGGGAGGATATTCGCGCCCGGCTGCGAACGCAGCCGGGCCGGTCAAGCTGGTTTTCGCGCCGTTCGCGATCGGAGGACAAATGAGCAAACAACGGGTGGCCGGGCTGGCCGTACTGGTTTTCCTGGCCGGTTGCGCCGGTGAAGAGCCGGGTAAGCTGACTATTGATAATGCCCGCTCGGCCGGTCTGGAGACCGACCGTCAGCAGCTGTTCGACATGATAGAGGCCGAAGACGGCTGGAGCGGCTACTGGGCCGGCGACCGGGTGGAGCTGTACCAGTACGAACGCAGCTCAGACGTGAAGCGGGACTTCTTCGAGGGCGTCGTGGCCGTGAGCCAGGAAGAAAATCACGGCTGGGTGGAGTTCTGCCAGCAGAAGAACCTGATCATGCTGTCGAAGGGCAAGCATGCCTGCACGCGGCTGGAGACGGTCACCGCCGGCAACCCCGTCGAATAGCGTCGCTACTCGGGGTAGAGGGCCTGACGCGCCTGCACTGGAATCATCGGCCCGTCATCGGGCCGAACTTCCAGGTCGAAGATCAGCAGGTCGTCGTTGCGCACCGGAAACTGGGCGATGTAGTCCACCACGCCCGCCTCGCGCACCTCGCGAAATGTCAGATCACGGCCGTTGCCCAGCAGGTCGCGCACGCGGCCCTCGACGCTGCCCGACACGGCGTCGCCGAGGGATTGGTCGCGCGCGTCCCGGCGGATATTGACGAGCATGACGCCGGTTCCGCCGCTGCGCTGGACGCCCACCCGGCGCGCGATGTCGGGCGTGAGCGTGGTGCTCATGAAGGCGTTGTAGTGAATGCGGTACTCGCCCTGCTGTTTCTGGCCGGCCATGACCGGCGCCGCCAGCGCCAGGCACAGTGCCCCGAGCCAGACGCTCAGCCGCGCTCTAGCTGATAAAGGGCGATTTCCCCGAGCAGGTTGGGAAAGACGCGAGTGCGCAGGCTGCTGGCGTGCTCGTGATTGACCACGTGCCGCTGCGTCACCCGGATGTGATTGCTGGCGCATAGCTTTTCGAAGTCGCGCACGGTGCACAGATGGATGTTGGGCGTATCGTACCACTGGTTCGGCAGCGCCTTGGACACCGGCATGAGCCCGTGCCAGGCAATCGAAAGACGCGGGCGCCAGTGGCCGAAATTGGGAAAAGTGACGATGCCCTGGCCGCCGATTCGCAGCATCTCGCGGATCAGTTCATCCGGCTGCTGCACCTGCTGCAGGGCACTGGCCATGACGACCACGTCAAAGCTGTTGTCCTCGAACTGGCCCAGACCGTCATCCAGATCGAGCTGCAGCACGTTGACGCCGGCGCCAATGCTGGCCACCACGTTGTCCGGATCAATCTCCAGGCCGTAGCCGCTGACCTGCTTGTCGGCCTGCAAATGCGCCAGCAGCTGGCCGTCGCCACAGCCCAGGTCCAGCACGCGAGCGCCGCGCGGAATCCAGTCGGCAATGATGCGCAGATCGGCGCGCAGTGGTTTCGAACCGCCCGTCACGGGTTGACCTCCCGCGCCACGCGTTCCAGGTAGGCCCGCAGCGTGTGGGTGTACTGCGGCAGGTCCAGCAGGAATTCGTCGTGCCCGAGTTCGGACACGATTTCCGCATAGGACACCTGTTTGCCGGCATCCACCAGCGCATCGACGATTTCCCGGGAGCGCTCGGGCGAGAAGCGCCAGTCGCTGGTGAAAGAGATCACCAGAAAGCGGGCGGTTGCCGGCGCGAACGCGGCCTGCAGATTGTCGTCGTGGAGACCGGCCGGGTCGAAATAATCCAGCGCCTTGGTCATGAGCAGATAGGTGTTGGCGTCAAAGCGCTCCACGAAGCTCTGTCCCTGATGGCGCAGATAGGACTCCACCTGGAATTCCACGTCGAAACCGTAGTTCAGACGGCCATCGCGCAGATCGCGGCCGAACTTGGCGCGCATGGCCTCGTCCGACAGATAGGTGATGTGGCCCAGCATGCGCGCCAGCATGAGCCCGCGACGGGGCACCACGCCGTGCTCGGCGTAGCGGCCGCCGTGAAATTCGGGATCGGTGACGATGGCCTGGCGGGCAATCTCGTTGAACGCGATATTCTGGGCCGACAGCCGCGGCGCGGCCGCGATGACCAGCGCATGCTTCAGACGCTCGGGATATTCGATGGCCCACTGCATCACCTGCATGCCGCCCAGGCTGCCGCCGGCCACCACCGCCCACTGCTCAATGCCCAGGTGTTCCCGCAGCACGGCCTGGCTGCGCACCCAGTCGCCCACCGTGATGACCGGAAAGTCCGGACCGTAGGGGCGGCCGGTCTTCGGATGGGCGCTGGCCGGTCCGGTGGAACCCTTGTAGCCGCCCAGATTTGCCGGGCAGACGACAAAGAACCGGTTGGTATCCAGCGGTTTGCCGGGCCCGATGCACTTGTCCCACCAGCCGGGTTTTCCGTCCGGCGTGTCGGCGTGATATCCGGCGGCGTGGTGGCTGCCCGACAGCGCGTGACAGATGAGTATGGCGTTGCTGCGGTCGGCGTTGAGCTGGCCGTAGGTTTCGTAAACCAGCTCGTATTCATCCAGCTGCTTGCCGCAGTCCAGCGCCAGCGGCTCGGTCACATGCAGCGTCTGCGGCTCGACCAGGCCTACCGAATCAGCGGGAAACTCGCCCATGGGCTTAGCGCAGCAGCGGATGCAGCGGCATGAGCCGGCTGACGACCTGCAGGCCGATAATGACGACCAGCGGCGAGATGTCCAGGCCGCCGATCATGGGCATGCGTTCTCGCACGGGGCGCAGGATCGGCTCATTGATACTCCACAACACCGCCGTGGCCGGCGAGTGCGCGCCGGGCGCCACCCAGGACAGGATGGCCTGGATGATGATGCTGAAGGTGTACAGATCGCAGAGCATCACCAGGAGCTTGATGGCCGACAGCGCCACGGCCAGCACCGGTGCGGTGTTGAGCTGCGGGTAGAACAGCCCGTCGATCTGGATGTTGATGAAACACAGCAGCAGGGCCAGCAGCACGGCCGGGATATCCAGATGTCGCCAGCGCGGAATGACGGCGCTTAGCGGCCGCAGCGGAGGGTTGGTTACCTGATAGACGAACTGCGACAGCGGATTGCGGAAATTCGCGTGCGTGAACTGCAGCAGCACCCGCACCAGCAGCACGATGATGTACAGCGCAAACAGCGTGTCGATCAGGAACATGAGCGCGCTTGACGTGCCGTAACCCATCAGTGGCCCTCCTGCGTGCTGGTGCCGGCCAGTTCGTCGGAAAGCGAAATGGAGCGATCCCGCGCCGCCTGCATGCCGCGCCCGATCACCGCTTCCAGCGAGTCCTGCTCGAAGCTTGCCAGCGCTCGTTCGGTGGTGCCGCCGGGCGAGGTCACGTTCTTGCGCAGGGTGGCCGGATCATCGCCGGATTCCAGCGCCATGCGCGCCGCGCCCAGCGCGGTCTGCAGCACCAGCGCGCGCGCCGTATCGGCGGGCAGGCCCATGGTCTCGGCCTGTGCCTGCATGGCCTCGTACAGGCGGAAGAAGTACGCCGGCCCGCTTCCCGAGACGGCCGTCACACTGTCGAGTAGGGCTTCGTCTTCCACCCAGACCGTGCTGCCGGCCGTGCGCATGATGGCGTCCGCCAGGGCGCGTTGGTCCTCCGAAACGCCATCGCCGGCGTACAGGCCGGTCGCGCCGGCGCCGATCAGCGACGGCGTGTTCGGCATGCAGCGCACCAGCGCTGCGGGCGCGGGCAGCCAGGCGGACAGGGCGTCGCTGCGGATGCCGGCGGCAATCGAGATGACCAGCGCCGGTACCGCGGGCAGGGCGCGTGCGACCGCCTGCATGACCTGCGGCTTGACCGCGAGCACCGCGGCGTCGCAGTCCAGCAGGGCCGCGCTGGCCGCCGCCTTGCACTGCACCCCGAAACGTGACGTCAGCGCCTCGCGTCGCGCCGGGTCGGGCTCCACGACGCGAATCCGCTCGGCCGGATGGTCGGCCGCCACGAGGCCGCCGATCAGCGATGCGGCCATGTTTCCGCCGCCGATGAATGTGAGGTTTTCCTGCATGAATCTGCTGGATGGGAGAAGAAACGGGTCTTGCGAAAGACCCGCGAATGATACTGGAAGCAGGCCCCGGATGCTCAATCCGCTCGGCGGCAAACGCGAGGGTCGGCATGGTCGAAAAGCCCGTCAGCGATTAGCATGGGCGCCCGTCGGGCAGCGCGCTTTTGCGCCGCCGGCCCAGAATCAACCGAATCGGAACCCGTGCATGACCACCGACGTCAAGAAAGCCGCTGACGGCGCCCTCGCGCCGCCCATCGACGTGGGCGATGCCGAATACCTGCGCCTGGTCAACGCCGCGCAGGTCTACGACGTGGCGGTTGAAACACCCCTGGACTATGCCCGCAACCTGTCCGTGCGCTTTGAAAACGAGATCTTTCTCAAGCGCGAGGATCTGCAGCCGGTGCATTCCTTCAAGCTGCGCGGCGCGTACAACAAGATCGCGCATTTATCCGCAGAGGCCCGCGAACGCGGCGTGATCTGCGCGTCGGCGGGCAACCACGCGCAGGGCGTGGCCCTGTCGGGTCGCAAGCTGGGCGTGCGCGCCGTGATCGTGATGCCGCGGACCACGCCCAGCATCAAGGTGCGGGCGGTGGAGGGCTACGGCGGCGAGATCGTGCTGCATGGCGACAGCTATGACGAGGCGGCCGAACACGCCCACAAGCTGCAGGCCGAGCAGGGGCTGACCTACGTTCACCCCTATGATGACCCGGAGGTGATCGCCGGTCAGGGCACGGTGGGCATGGAAATTCTGCGCCAGCATCCGGGCCCGATCCACGCGGTGTTCTGCTGCGTGGGTGGCGGCGGGCTGGTGTCGGGCGTGGCGGCCTATATCAAGTCGGTGCGGCCGGACATACGCGTGATCGGCGTCGAGCCGGCGGATGCGGCCAGCATGACCCGCTCACTGGAGGCGGGGGAACGGATTCAGCTGGAACAGGTCGGCCTGTTTGCCGACGGGGCGGCGGTGCGGCGCGTCGGGGAAGAGCCGTTCCGGCTGGCGAGCAAGCACGTTGATGCCATGCTGCTGGTGGGCGTGGACGAAATCTGCGCCGCCGTGCGCGATATCTTCGAGGATACGCGTTCGCTGGCGGAACCGGCGGGTGCGCTGGCCCTTGCGGGTCTGAAGAAATATGCCGCGCAGACGGGCGTCAAGGGCGAGCATCTGGTCGCCATTCAGAGCGGCGCCAACGTCAATTTCGATCGGCTGCGGTATATCGCCGAACGCGCCGAGCTGGGCGAGCATCGCGAAGCGCTGCTCGGCGTGACGATTCCCGAACGGCCGGGCAGTTTCCGGCAGTTCTGCGAAATCATCGGGGCGCGCGGCATCACCGAATTCAACTATCGCTATGCGGACGCTCAGGAGGCCCATATTTTTGTGGGCGTCAAGCTGGGGGCGCCAGGCGAGCGCGCGGCGATCATCGAATCGCTGCAGCAGGCCGGTTATCCCGTCTTCGACCTGAGCAACAACGAAATGGCAAAGCTGCATGTGCGCTACATGGTCGGAGGGCGAGCCCGCGCGGCGGAAGAGGTGCTGTTCCGCTTCGAGTTTCCCGAACGACCGGGTGCCCTGCTCAAATTTCTGAATAACGTGGGCGATCGCTGGAACATTTCGCTGTTCCACTACCGCAATCACGGCCACGCCTATGGGCAGGTGCTGGCCGGCATGCAGGTGCCCGAAGAAGAGCGCGGCCACTGCCGGGCGGCGCTGGATGAGCTGGGCTACGCGTATGAAGAGGAATCCGGTAACCCGGCCTACGATCTGTTTCTGAGCGGCGATTGAGCAGCGCCCTGCCGACCGCGTCGCCCCCGCCCGAGTCGGTCTGCCTGCTGCGACTGTCCGCGCTGGGCGACTGCATGAATGTCGTGCCGGTGGTGCGCAGCATGCAGGCCAGCTGGCCGGAGATGAAGCTGACCTGGCTGATCGGCGCGGCGGCCATGCCGCTGTTGGGGGATCTGCCCGGGGTGGACTTCGTGGTCTACGACAAGCGCAGCGGCCGGCGCGGGCGGCGGGCGCTCGCGGCCACCCTGCACGAACGTCGATTCGGTGCGTTGTGCTTCATGCACGCCGGCATGCGTGCCAATCTGGTCAGCCGCGCTGTGCCCGCCGGGCGGCGCATCGGTTTCAACCGCGAGCGCTCGCGCGATCTGCACGGCCTGTTCGTGAACGAGCGTATTGCCGCGCCCGCCGGCCGGCACGTACTGGACGGTTTTTTCGGCTTCGCCGAGCATCTGGGCCTGCGCGAGCGCAGACTCGACTGGACGCTGCCGGTCTGCGACGAGGATCGTCGGGCCGTCGATGCGTTGCTGGATAATGAGCAGAAGCCGGTCCTGGCCATTTGCGCGCGGTCGAGCAACCCCAACCGGGACTGGCTGGCCGACCGTTACGCCGCCGTGGCCGATTTTGCGCAACAAACGCTGAACTGCGCCGTCGTGCTGGTGGGCAGCCCGGAAGCCTCGCACCGTCAGATGGCCGACGCGATCAAGGGGCATATGACCACGCAGGCGCATGATCTGGTCGGCCGCACCAGTCTGAAGCAGCTTTACGAGCTGCTGCGCCGCGTGCAGGTGCTGGTGGTGCCGGATTCTGGCCCAGCGCATTTTGCCAACGCGGGGCAGGCGGCGGTCATCGGCCTGTATGCCTGCAGTGAGTCGGCGCGTAGCGGTCCCTACAACAGCCTGCGCTGGTGCGTGGACCGCTTCGACCAGGCCGCCCGCGCGCTGCGCGGCAAGTCGGCGCGGGAACTGCCCTGGGGCGCCAAGCTTGAAAAGCCCGGCGTGATGGCGATGATTGAAACCGAGCACGTGCTGGCGCGCCTGGAGGCCTGGCACGAAGAACACCACCACAGCGGAGCATAGCGGGCAGGCATGGCATCCGGAGCAAAGAAAGTCATCTATGCGGCGATGATCGGCAACGGTCTGATCGCCCTTACCAAATTCGTCGCCGCCGCCATTACCGGCAGCGCGGCCATGATGGCCGAAGGTGTGCATTCCGTTGTCGATACCGGCAACCAGGTTCTGCTTCTGCTGGGCCTGAAGCGGTCAAAACGTCCCCCCGACGCCAATCATCCCTTCGGCTACGGCAAGGAAGTCTATTTCTGGAGCTTCGTGGTTGCGATTCTGCTGTTCGCGCTGGGCTCAGGCATTTCGATCTACGAGGGGGTGCACAGCCTGCTTCACCCCGAGCCGCTTACGCACGTGTACATCAACTACATCGTGCTGGTGCTGGCCATGATCTTCGAGGCCGGCGCGTGGTATTTCGCCTACAAGGAATTCAACAAGGCCCGCGGCAGCCTGGGCGTATTTGAAGCGGTACGCCGCGGCAAGGACCCGAACCTGTTTGTCGTGCTGTTCGAGGACACGGCGGCCATGCTGGGGCTGATGACCGCCTTTGCGGGTGTGCTGCTCGGGCAGATTACCGGCAACCCGGTATTTGACGGCGGGGCGTCGATCGCCATCGGCGTCATTCTCGCGCTGACGGCCGTCTGGCTCGCTTTCGAAACCAAGAGTCTGCTGATTGGCGAAACCGCCACGCCCGAAGTGGTCAGCGGCATCCGCGAGATCGTGGGCGAATCGGAATCGGTCCGCGAGGTCAACGAAATTTCCACGCTGCACATGGGGCCCGATTTCGTGCTGGCCACCCTCAGCGTGCTGTTTGCGGCCGAGGCCCGTGCCGGCGAAATCCAGGATGCGGTGGCCGAGATGAATCGCGGGATCAAGCGGCGTTTCCCGGAGGTCAAGCGGGTCTTCATCGAAGGGGAAACCCGCGAAATCGCCCGGACCGAGCGGGGCGCGCCGGACGTCTGACCGGCGCCGCCGGGCCGACAGCTGCTGCCGATACCCCGCGGGGTCATGGCGCATGCCCAAACGGTAATTGTCCTGCACTGCCGACCGGTCGTAAGGTCGCAACGGGTTCACCGGGAGCTGTCATGACACCTGCCCAAAAAGCCGAGGCGCTGATCCGGCGCTACTTCGACGCCTGCAACAACGCCGACGCCGTCGCCATGGCCGCCTGCTTCACCGAGGACGCCGTCCACTACTTTCCGCCCGGTCTACCGAACAACCCGTTCCGCGGTGCCAGGGCTATCGCCGACATGTGGGTCTGGTGCGTGAAGACCCTGGGTTCGCGCTGGACCATCGAGCGGGTGCTGGTTGCCCCGGACGGCCGGGAAGCCGTCATCGAATGGACCCACTGGAAAACCGGCATAGACGAGGTGCTGCGCGGCGACGAATGGTACATCTTCAACGAAGATGTAACCCTGATCGAGGAAATACGGGCCTATTACGCGGCGCCCGCCGACAAGTCGGTTTCGGTTAATCAACTCAAGGATTTCGACTATGCTGGCCGCGGCTATCACATGGCGCCGCCATCCCCGCCGCCAAAGCTGGACTAGACCGGGTGTTGGCCGGTCACCAGATCATCGCGGGCCGGGGCGAGCCGGGTAGCGGGCCGGTCTTTCGGGCCGTCAATCCGGCCGACGCCGCCACGCTGGCGCCCGACTATGCCAGCGCCACGCCGACCCAGGTTGACGCAGCCTGTAACGCGGCTCGAGACGCGTTCCCGAATTTTGGCAATACGGCGCCCGACCAGCGGGCCAGCCTGCTTGAAGCCGTTGCCGCGGAAATCGAAGCCGTCGGCGAAGCGCTGATCGAGCGCGCCATGGACGAAACCGGCCTGCCGGAAGCCCGGCTGCAGGGCGAGCGCGGTCGCACCACCGGCCAGTTGCGCATGTTTGCCGAACTGCTTCGCCAGGGTGATGCATTCAAGCCGGTGGTTGACGCCGCGCTGCCGGATCGACAGCCCGCGCCCCGGCCGCATCTCGTCCGGCTCAATCGTCCGCTCGGCCCCGTCGCCGTGTTCGGCGCCGCCAATTTTCCGCTGGCGTTTTCGGTGGCGGGAGGGGATAGCGCCTCGGCGCTGGCCGCCGGTTGTCCGCTTGTCGTGAAGGCACATCCCGGCCATCCGGGCACCTCGGAGATCGTCGGCCGCGCCATCGCGCGTGCGGTAGAAGCCTGTGGGCTGCCGGGCGGCGTGTTTTCGCTGCTGTTTGACGACGGGCATGCGGTCGGCGGCGCGCTGGTGCAACATCCTGCCATCAAGGCGGTCGGCTTCACCGGTTCGCGTCGCGGCGGTCTAGCGCTGTCCGCCCTGGCTACCGCCCGGCCCGAGCCAATTCCGTTCCATGCCGAAATGGGCAGCATCAACCCCGTGTTTTTCCTGCCCGCCGCGTTGTCCGCCAGGCCGCAGGGGCACGCCGAGGCTGTGGCCGCCTCCATGCAGATGGGCGCCGGCCAGTTTTGCACCCAGCCGGGCCTGCTGGTTGCGATCGAAGGCAGTGCGCTGGACGCCTTCGCTGCCAGTCTGGCCGCCACGGTGGAGCAGGCGGTCTGCCAGACAATGCTCACGCCCGGTATTTTTCAGGCCTACCAGCAGGCCGTTGAGCGCCGAAGCAGTACGCCGGGTGTGATGCTGCTGGCCCGGGCAGGGGCGCCGGGCCAGCCCAACCGTTGCCGACCCTGTCTGTTCGCCGTGGACGCCGGCACCTTTCTCGCCGATGCATCGCTTGCCGAAGAAATCTTCGGCGCCAGCAGCCTGCTGGTGCGGTGTCGCGATGCCGATCAGATGCGCGACGTAGCACGATCGCTGGAAGGCCAGCTGACGGCAACCCTGCAGCTTGAAAACGCGGACGAATCGCTGGCGCGCGATCTAATGCCCGTGCTGGAGGGAGTGGCGGGGCGCGTGCTGTGTAACGGGTATCCCACGGGCGTGGAAGTCTGCGCGGCCATGATGCACGGCGGGCCGTATCCGGCGACCACCGATGGACGAACCACTTCAGTGGGGACTGCGGCCATGCAGCGATGGTTACGGCCGGTTTGTTATCAGGGATTGCCGGATTTTCTGCGGCCCGAGGCAGAGGGTTGATCTGGCGGCGTGCGCCCGGTCATTCAGGGTCAGCGCCGCGGCTGTTGCGCTGCCTTTTCGCTCCAGCTGACCAGACAGAAGAAAGAAGACGCGGCAATTTTCTCGTGGCTTGCGGCCGATTGCGCGGCCTACCAGACTGGGACCGTGCGAGCGAGAATATCCGGGGTAGCAACACATGAAATTTGGCGTATTCGATCACGTGGACGCCAGCGGCGAAGCCCTGGGTCAACACCTTGCGACTCGGCTCGACCTCGCCGAGGTCTACGATCAGTGCGGCCTATATGGCTATCACGTGGCGGAGCATCACGGCACGCCGCTGGGGCACGCGCCGTCGCCGAGCGTGCTGCTTTCCGCGGTGAGCCAGCGCACCACGACCCTGCGTATCGGCCCGCTGGTCTACCTGCTGCCGCTGTACCACCCGCTGAGACTGATCGAGGAAATCTGCATGCTGGATCAGCTGAGCGACGGGCGCTTCATGCTGGGGGTAGGCAAGGGCGTCTCGCCGTTCGAGCTGGGCTTTTACGGGGCCGATCCGGAAACCGCCCAGGCACATTATCAGGAGACGCTGGACTGCATACTCCAGGGGCTTACCAGCGATACGCTGACCTTCAACGGTCAGCACAGCCGATTCGACAACGTCCCCATGACGCTGCGGCCGGTGCAACAACCGCATCCCCCGCTGTGGTACGGCGCGATCAATCCCGAATCTGCGGTGTGGACCGCGACGAATGCCGTCAACATCGTCACCATTGCGCTAGCCGAAGGCGGGCGTGCCCTGACGGATCGCTACCGCGCCGAATGGGAGAAGCTGGGCCGAGACCCGGCAGAGCTGCCCCTGATGGGGATCAGCCGCCACGTGGTGGTGGCGGATACCGAAGGCGAGGCCAAGCGGATGGCGGCTCGCGCCTACGCGCTGTGGCGGGCAAACTTCGTCAAACTCTGGCATGAAGCGGGTGTGGACGTGCCCTTCATCAGTGCGCTGTATCCGGAAACCTGGGACGCCCTGGAAGCCATCGGCAACGGCTTTGCGGGCACAGCCGAGCAGGTCGCTGACTATGTGCACGCCGAATCCGAGGCCGCCGGCGTGAACTACTTCGTGTCCTGGTTTGCATTTGGCGATCTGACGTTCGAACAGGCCGCGCGATCGGCCCGACTGTTCTCCAGGCAGGTGATCCCGGCCTTCGAACCCAACGCGATATGAGGGCGCCATGACCACCGCGTTCTATTCACCGGATTCCAGCACGCTGCACGACATGGGCCGTGGGCATCCCGAGCGGCCCGAACGCATCAGCGCCGTACACAAGGGCCTGGAGCAGGCCGGCCTGCTGAACGGACTGGACCGGCGGCAGGCGCCGGCGGTCGGCCGATCGGCTCTTGAACGCGTGCATGATCCGGACTATGTGGAGCAACTTTTCGCAGCGTCTCCGGCATCCGGCCTGCGTCAGCTTGATCCGGATACGGCGATGAACCCGCACAGTCTGGAGGCCGCCAGTGACGCTGCCGGCGCGGTGGTGAATGCGGTCGACCGCGTGCTGGCCGGCGACGCCGCCAACGCCTTCTGCGCGGTGCGCCCGCCCGGACATCACGCGGAGTATGCCCGCGCCATGGGTTTCTGCTTTTTCGACAGCGTGGCCGTTGGCGCGGCCCATGCGCTGACCCGTCACGGGCTGGAACGCATCGCCATCCTCGACTTCGATGTGCACCACGGCAACGGCACCGAGGACGTACTGCGAGACGAGCCACGGGTACTGTTCTGCTCGAGCTATCAGAATCCGCTGTTTCCCTATACCGACGACGAGATCATCCCCGGCAAGCTGATCAAGTCGCCGCTGCGCGCGGGGCAGGGCAGCGACGTATTCCGGCGCACCATCGAGCGCGACTGGTTGCCCTCGGTGAGCGCCTTCAAGCCGCAGCTTGTGCTGGTGTCCGCCGGGTTCGACGCGCACCGCGCCGATCCGCTGGCCGGCCTGGAACTGGAGGCCGATGATTTTGCCTGGGTAACCGAGCGCATCGTCGAACTCGCCGACGAGTTCTGCGATGGCCGTATAGTCAGCACGCTGGAAGGCGGCTACGACCTGTCTGCGCTGGCCGCCAGTGCTGCTGCGCATGTCGGCGTACTGCTGAAGCGAGGAGAACGATGAGTACGAGCGCGCTGGGACGATGGCACGCCATGGTCGAGGCCCGGGATCCGGCCGGTCTGGACGACTTGCTGGCGGAGGACGCGGTGTTTCATTCCCCCGTCGTCCACGCGCCGCAAGCGGGTCGGCGGATGACCAGCCTGTACCTGCGTGCGGCCTTTCAGGTGCTCATGCCCGGCGACTTCCGATACGTGCGCGAAATTGTCGGCGAGAACGATGCGCTGCTGGAGTTCGAGTGTGAACTCGACGGCGTCAGCGTCAACGGCATTGACCTGATCCGCTGGAACAGCGCCGGCAGGATCACCGACTTCAAGGTGATGATCCGGCCCCTGAAGGCGATCCATGCGGTGCGCGAGCGCATGGCGGCGGCATTGCAGGCGAAGGGCTGACAACCGCGGGCGCGCAAGCGAAAAGGTTGGCAGGGAGCAGCCCGCCCGCTTCGGGCTGCGGCGCGGCTATTCCAGCCCCAGAATGAAATCCCAGTGCTTCTTTTCCACCGGCATTACCGAGAGCCGGTTGCCCTTGCGCACCAGCGGGAAATCCTCCAGCCGGTCGGCGTGCTGCTTGATCTCCTTGAGCGTGATCGTGCGCTTGAGCTTCTTCTTGTATTTCACGTCCACCAGATACCAGCGCGGCTTCTCCGGGTCCGACTTGGGATCATAGTGGGCGTCTTCCGGATCGAAGGCGGTGGGGTCGGGGTAGGCCTCCTTGTGAACCGTTGCGATGCCCACGATGCCCGGCTCCGCGCAATTGGAGTGGTAGAAGAAAATGCAGTCTCCCTTCTTCATGTCATCCCGCATGAAGTTGCGCGCCTGGTAGTTGCGCACGCCGTCCCAGGGCTCGGTCTTGCCCGGACGGTTCTTGAGATCCTCAAAGGAGAACTCCTCGGGTTCGGATTTCATCAGCCAGTACTGCATTCAATATCCTGTCGGTCTGTCATGAAAATAAGTGGCCCGTTCGGTGACCACCGCGTCCAGCGGAACGTCCCAGTCGGCCGCCGGCAGGCGGTCGAGCTTTTGCGCTTCGAAAGCCAGGCCGACCTGTCTTGGTCTGCGCCAGCGGCCGCGGCCGTTGCGAAAAGCGAAGCTGCGGTCGTAAAAGCCGCCCCCCATGCCCAGTCGATTGCAGGCGGGGTCGAACCCGGCGAGCGGCGTAACGACCAGATCAAGTCTGATCGGTCGACGCAGTAGCCCGGCCGGTAATCGGGGCTCGGCAATGCCGAATCGATTGGTTCGCCAGCAGCCGGCGCGCGCCAACGGCGCAAACATCAGCTGGCCCGAGATGCCCGAAGAGAGTATCGGCACATGAAAAACCTTGCCGACGCCGCGCGTCAGATCACACAGATGCAGGGGGTCAGCCTCCGCCCCGAACGGTAGATAAAGGCCGATGTGCCGGGCGGCGGGAAACCACGGTGTCCGAATAAGGCGCTGCAGAGCCAGGCGGCTGGCTTCATCGCGATAGGCGCGCGGGAGCGCCGCTCGCGCGCGGCGAAGTCGCGCCCGCTGCGCTGCGGGATCGTCTGAGGGGGTATTCAGGGGTGCGTTCGAGTCGATCAAAGCCGGCAACTCCCGCCTGTGCCGTCGGCCGCCTTAGACCTTGAGCAAAGCTCAAGTGGGGACAACCACATCAGCTTAGGCTTTCCGCAGCCAGGGCGGACATGCTCACCACTAACGCTTTATGACCCCGGGGTTGGTAATTAGGCTCAATGGTACCCGGGGGCCGTCGAACACGGCAGGAGAGCCGAAGCTCATCCTACGCCGCGTCAGCGGTTGGCTTCAAGCACTGATTCGATCTGCAGCTGTAGCTGCTTGAGGCGATCACCGGCCTCGTCGTCCACTTTCCGGCGCTTGCTCCGGTTCTGCTGTTCGAGCAGCTCGCGCGCCATGTTCAGGGCGGTCATCACCGCCAATCTTTCGGACCCCAGCGACTGCCCCTTCTTTTTCAGGCCGGCCATGCGGGCGCTGAGATATTCGGCCGATTCGAGCAGCGACTCCCGCTCGTTCTCCGGGCAGAGCACCTGGTAGTCACGGTCGAGAATACGCACCGTCAATTCGGTGCTCCGGGTCTGATCACTCATGCTTCCTGGGCCTCGGCTTCTTCTTCGAGCGCGACGATACGCTGGACCACGGCCTGCAGCCGATGGCGCATGTCCTCCTGCTTCTTGAGCAGCGCGTCGTGATGTTTGAGCAGGGCCTCATGCCGGTGCGCCAGGTCGCGATAGCTGGCCAGCAGCTCCGACACGCGGTCTTCGAACTGGTAGATGTCAAAATCGTCCGCCATCGCTGAGCGACTCCGCTAACAAAATCGGTCCGCGAGTATAGCCCGGGGCGCCTGTGCTGATAAATTGGGGCGGGTTCGCGGCTGCAGCGCATCGTGACTCATGAAAATAAGCGTTCAGGGAGAAAACAGATGAATTCACCGGACCAGAGCACCGGCGCGCGCGCCTACTGGCGCGCGAATCTGCGATTGCTGGCCAAGCTGATCCTGATCTGGGCGTTCGTGTCCTTCGGTCTGGGCATATTCCTGGCGGGATGGCTCGACCAGTTCCGGATCGGCGGCTATCCGCTGGGTTTCTTCTTTGCCCAGCAGGGCGCCATCTATGTGTTCATTGCGCTGATCTTCGTTTACGTGCGTCGCATGAACCGTCTCGACAGGCAGTACGGCGTGAACGAGGAATAGACGGTCATGGATACACAAACCTGGATTTATCTGGTGGTGGGGGCGTCCTTCGCTTTGTATATCGGCATTGCCATCTGGTCGCGCGCCGGCAGCACGAGCGAGTTCTACGTGGCGGGCGGCGGTGTGCATCCGGTTGCCAACGGCATGGCCACGGCGGCCGACTGGATGTCCGCCGCATCGTTCATTTCCATGGCGGGACTGATCGCGTTCCTGGGTTACGACGCGTCGGCCTACCTGCTCGGCTGGACCGGGGGCTATGTGCTGCTGGCCCTGCTGCTCGCGCCGTATCTTCGCAAGTTCGGCAAGTTCACCGTGCCGGAATTCATCGGCGAGCGCTTTTATTCACGCACGGCGCGCGTGGTGGCGGTGGTCTGCCTGATCGTGGCGTCCGTCACCTACGTCATCGGGCAGATGAAGGGCGTGGGCGTGGCGTTCGGCCGGTTTCTGGAGGTGCCCTTTGATGTGGGCGTGTTCATCGGCATGGGCATCGTGTTCTTCTACGCCGTTCTGGGCGGCATGAAGGGGATTACCTACACGCAGATTGCGCAGTACTGCGTGCTGATTTTCGCCTTCACGGTGCCCGCCATTTTCATCTCCATCCAGCTGACCGGCTGGCCGCTGCCGCAGGTCGGTCTGGGCGCCACCATGGCTGACGGCAGCGGCGTCTACCTGCTCGACAAGCTGGACGCCGTGATCACCGATCTCGGCTTTGCCGAATACACCGCGCACAAGGGCAGCGACGTGAACATGGCGCTGCTGACGCTGTCACTGATGATCGGCACCGCGGGGCTGCCGCACGTCATCATCCGCTTTTTCACCGTGCCCAACGTGGCAGACGCGCGGCGTTCGGCGGGCTGGGCGCTGGTGTTTATCGCCATCTTGTACACCACCGCGCCGGCGGTGGGCGCCATGGCGCGGCTGAACCTCATGAACACCGTACAGACCGGCCCCGTGGGCGAGCCCGAGAGCAACCTGGCCTACGATCAGCGGCCGGACTGGTTCCGGACCTGGGAGGGCACCGGCCTGCTGCGCTTCGAAGACAAGAACGAAGACGGCCGCATTCAGTACTACGATGACAGCAACCCGGCGTTCGCGGACCGCGCCGAATCGCTGGGCTGGCAGGGCAACGAGATGACGACCGTGGATCGCGACATCATGGTCCTGGCCAATCCGGAAATAGCCAGCCTGCCCAACTGGGTCATCGCACTGGTGGCGGCCGGGGGACTGGCGGCCGCGCTGTCCACGGCCGCAGGACTGCTGCTCGCAGTCGCTTCGGCCATTTCCCATGATCTGCTCAAGGGCATGTTCATGCCGCGGATCAGCGAGAAGCAGGAGCTGAGGGCCGGGCGCATCGCCATGGCCGGCGCGGTCTTGCTGGCGGGCTATCTCGGCCTGAATCCGCCGGGCTTTGCCGCGCAGGTGGTGGCGCTGGCATTTGGGCTGGCGGCTTCATCGCTCTTCCCGGCGCTGATGATGGGTATCTTCAGCAAGCGGGTGAACCGGGCGGGCGCCATTACCGGCATGCTGGCCGGCCTGAGCAGCACGCTGCTGTACATCTTCCTGTACAAGGGCTGGTTCTTTGTGCCCGGCACCAACCTGTTGCCGGATGACGCAGCCCACTGGATTCTCGGCATTCAGCCGGAGTCCTTTGGCGCGGTCGGGGCCCTGCTCAATTTCGTCTTTGCACTGCTGGTGTCGCGGCTGACAGCGCCGCCGCCTGACGACATTCAGGAGCTGGTGGAAAACGTGCGCGTGCCGCGAGGGGCTACCGTGCCGGGCCAGTCGCACTGACTGCGAGAGGCCGCGCGAACGAAAAAGCCCGCCGGATGGCGGGCTTTTTCGTGGGTTACCGCGGGTTTCGCGGCCGCTGCGCGCCTAGCGAATGAGGATGAACAGCGCGCCGCGGCCGCGGCGGATATGCAGCAGCAGCTGCTTCTTGTCGCTGCTGGCGAGCTTGCGAAACGCCTTCAGGCTGTTGACGTCTTCGCGATTCACCGAAGTAATGACGTCGCCCGGCCGGAGCCCGGCGCGTGCCGCCGGACCGCGGGGCGCGACCTGTTCCACCACGACGCCCTGGACTTCGCTGGCCAGCGGATGATCTTCGGCAAGATCGCCAAAGCGGGCGCCTTCCAGGCCGGCGAACAGGTCGCTGTCGCCCCCACTGGCAGGCGCGTCTTCGTTCGTCTGGCCGGACGCCTGCTGCGCCGCATCATCCTTGCCCAGCGTCGCTGTCACGGTGCGACGCTTGCCGTCGCGCAGCAGGGTGACCGTGACGCGCTCGCCGGGCTGGCGCAGGCCTACGGCGTTGGCGAGTTCGGCAAAGTCGCGGATTTTCACGTCGTTGACGTGCGTGATGACATCACGCTCGCGAATGCCGGCCTTTTCGGCGGCCGAACCTTCGACCACCTGCGCCACGACGACACCCTGGATGGAATCCAGCTCGAAGGCCTTGGCCAGTTCGGAGGTCAGGTTCTGGCCCACCACGCCGAGTCGGGCGCGGCGTACTTCGCCATATTCGACGATCTGGCTCATGGTGGACTGGGCCAGATTTGACGGGATGGCGAAGCCGATGCCGATGTTGCCGCCGCTGCGTGACAGGATGGCGGTGTTGATGCCGACCAGCTCGCCCTTGAGGTTGATCAGCGCGCCGCCCGAGTTGCCCGGGTTGATCGACGCATCGGTTTGAATGAAATCCTCGAAGCGCTTGCCCAGGCCGTGCCGCCCCAGACCGCTGACAATGCCTGAGGTCACCGTCTGCCGCAGGCCGAAGGGGTTGCCGATGGCCAGCACGAAATCGCCCACGCGGAGCGCGTCGGAGTCGGCAATCGGCAGCTCCACGAGGTTATCCGCCTGGATGCGCAGTACCGCGATGTCGGATTCGGGATCGGAGCCGATCAGCTCCGCCGCGAATTCACGGTCGTCGTTCAGGCGCACCTGGATTTCCTCGGCATCGGCCACCACGTGGTCGTTGGTCAGCACGATGCCCTTGTCCGCATCCACGATGACGCCCGAGCCCAGCCCCCGCGGCTGCTGCCCGCGCGGCGACTCGTCCGGATCACCGAAAAAGCGGCGGAAGAACGGATCGTCGAACAGCGGGTGCGACGAGCGAGCCTGCGCCTTGCCGGTGGCCGTAATGTTCACCACGGCCGGCAGAAGAGGCTCCAGCATGGGCGCCAGACTGGCGTTTTCATCGGTGTTGCCGAACAGGCCGGGCAGAGCCGCGTGCGCCGAGAACGCGGAAAGAAAACTGAGCAACAGCACGGCCATCATGGCCTGCATACGCTGGGGCATGTGAAGCTCCTCGATCTGTATTGATGCAGGCGCCGGGCCCGTGACGCGCTGCACGTCGACGGTCCGGTGCCGGTCTGATTGCTCAGACCATTTTTTCGCGCGCGAGTTTCGAAACGGCGGGCCGGATCGCTGCCGGCCCGAGCGGCCCGGTTCAGAGCAGGCGCTGATTCATGGTGTAGGTGCCCACGATGCTGGCTTCGGCCAGCACATGGCCCTTGATGGCCTCGAGCACCGCGGGGCCGTCGAATTCGCCGCTTACGTTCACCCGGTCGATATCCAGGGCAAACAGCTTGAAGTGATAGTGGTGCATGAGGCTGTCGTTCCACGGGGGCGCCGGGCCGTCGTAGCCGAAGTACTTGCCGCCCATGTCCGGGTCTTCGGCGAACCAGTCGGTAAAGCTATTCAGACCCTGGCGGGCGACGTCGGGGCCCGGCGGCTGTATCTTTCCGCCGGCGGTTACCTCGGCCGAGCATTCACCTTCCTCGATCCGGGTGAGATGCGCGGGAATATCCACCATGGCCCAGTGATAGAAGTCCACGCGCGGCAGGTCCTCCGGGACTTCCCTATCTTCCTGGTTCACGTCGTCCGGCTTGCTCGGCACGTCCGGGTCCACGCAGACGAGGGCGAAGGACCGGGTGCCCTCCGGCGCGCCGGACCAGGCCAGCTGCGGATTGCGGTTCTGGGACAGCTTGAAGTGGTTTTCCGCATCCGGTGCGCCGAACGCGTACGGCTCGGGAATGCGCTCGCCGTCGGCAAAAGCAGTGCTTGTCAGGTCCATTGATGGCTCCTTTGATTGTCGTCCTGCGGAAATATCAACGCGGCAACCATGCCGGTAAATGCCGGCGCAGGGCAACGGCGGCATTCTGCGCCACCCGGTCGGTCAGCGACGGGCGCGTCTTGTAGCTGACCGTGAACACCTGGCGCTCATCGCGGGCCGCAGCCAGCATGTAGTCGTCGCTGGTGCTGATGCTGTCCACGAGCTTGAGCTCCAGCGCTTTGCTGCCGTACCAGTGCTCGCCCGTGGCCACCGCGTCCACGTCCAGCTCGGGCCGGTTGTCGGCTACGAAGCGCTTGAAGAGGCCGTGCGTTTCCTCCAGCTCCTCGCGGAACTTGGCGCGGTCAGCATCGGTATTTTCGCCGAAAACGGTCAGGGTGCGCTTGTGGTCACCGGCGGTGTGCATTTCGTAGTCGATGTTCTTTTCCTTGAGCAGCCGGTTGAAGTTGGGCATCTGGCCCACCACGCCGATGGAGCCGATGATGGCGAAGGGCGCGGCGATGATGCGGTCCGCCACGCAGGCCATCAGGTAGCCGCCGCTGGCGGCCAGCTTGTCCACGGCGGCCGTGAGCTTGACGCCGTTGTCCGGCAGCCGGCGCAGTTGCGAGGCGGCCAGGCCGTAGCTGTGCACCATGCCGCCCGGCGATTCCAGGCGAATGAGCACTTCATCGTCGGATTCGGCCACCTGCAGGATGGCGTTGATTTCCTCGCGCAGATTGTCCGCGGCGGAGGCCTTGATGTCGCCGTCGAAGTCGATCACGAACAGGCGGTTGCCGCGATGTTTCTTGCCCAGCTTTTCGGCCTTCGCTTCCTGCTTGGCCTTGGCCTTGAGTTTCTTGTGCAGGCTCTTGAGTTCGGTCTTGCCCAGCATTTCGTGATGCAGGGTGTCGGCCATGCGCTGGAGGCGTTCGTTGATGTTGCGTACTTCCAGGCTTTCCTGGCTCATCTTCTTGAGCTGCTGTACGGAACTGGCAATCCAGGCGAACACGACGCCGATAGCCACGACCACGGTCACGGCCTTGGCAAGGAACAGGCCGTAGTCCACGGCGAGCTGAATGAGTGTGTCCATAAAGAGGGCTTTTTCGTTCGAATGCGGCGGCCTAGTGTAGTGCGCTAGAGCCAGCCGGTGAGTTCGCGGCGGGCCACCCGGGCCAGCGCCGCCACATGTTCGGGCGAGTCGTTCAGCGCGGGAATATAGTTCAGCCGCTCGCCGCCGGCTTCCTCGAAATTCTCGCGGTTTTCCATGGCGATTTCCTCGAGTGTCTCCAGACAGTCGGCGGAAAACCCTGGGCAGATCACGTCCACCGTCTTGACGCCGGCTTCACCCCAGGCTTCCAGCGTCTTGTCGGTATAGGGCTGCAGCCAGGGCTCGCGCCCGAACCGGCTCTGGAAGGTCAGGGCCCAGCGGTCGGAGGGTAGACCCAGCTGCTCGGCCAGGAGTTCCGCCGTGTGGCGGCACTGGTCGGGGTAGGGGTCGCCCTTGTCGGCATAGCGCTGGGGAATGCCGTGGAAGGACATCATGAGCTTTTCGCCGCGCTCGTGATCGCGCCAGAAGCGGCGAACCGACTCGGCGAGTGCGGCAATGTACGAGGGCTCGTCGTGATAGCCCATGCAGCTGCGAACGCTCGGCTGCACGCGATAGTGCCGCAGCACGTCGGCCAGCTTGTCGACCGTGGTGGCGGTGGTACTGGCGGAATACTGCGGGTAGAGCGGCAGCAGCAAGACGCGACTGACTCCGGCATCGGTCAGCGATTTCAGCGCGCTGGCGATGGACGGATTGCCGTAGCGCATGCCCAAGGCCACGTGGACATCGTCACCCAGCGCCTTTTGCAGCGCTGCGGCCTGTCTGCGGCCGATATCGAGCAGGGGCGAGCCGTTGTCGGTCCACACCTTGGAATACGCTTTGGCCGATAGCCGGGGCCGGATCAGCAGGATCACGCCATACAGCAGCGGCAGCCAGAACCAGCGCGGCGCTTCCACCACCCGCGGGTCGGACAGGAATTCGGCCAGATAGCGGCGGACGGGGCCGGTTTCGGGCGCGTCAGGGGTGCCAAGGTTGGTCAGCAGCAGACCAACCTTCTTGTTGCTTGCAGCTCTCACGGATTGATATTGCCGGTCTTCAGACGTTCGACATAGTCCCGGTAGGCCGCCATGGCCCGGGAGCCGAGCAGCACGATGATCGGGAGGTTGATGGCCACCATGAAGCCCAGGGCGATGGTGGACAGGCTGTCCAGCTCGCGCGCGGTGTCGACAATGCCGATACAGGCCACGAACAGCAGCGCGCAGTAGACAAGCCGATAGGGTAACACCGCCGCGTTCCCCGCGAGGTAGATCACCCCTTGCTCGCCGTAATAGCTCCAGGTGATGGCCGTGGAGATGGCGAACAGCCAGACCGCCAGCGTGACCATCCACTGACCGAGGCCGTCGGCCGCGCTGTCAAACGCCTTGGCCGTCAGCGTGGAGGCGGTGTAGTCGACAAACAGGCCGGCCTCTGCAAAGCCGGGCTGACTGAGTGCCTCCATCCGGCCCCAGTCGATTACGGGGCCGTTTTCCGAATCGACTACGTCGCCGAACAGGCGCTGCCGGTTGCCGGTGGATTCGGCGACCACGAAGACCTTGCTGCCGGGGGCGAGCGACTCCCGGCTGCCGGCGGGCAGGGTGGATGAGTCGAGCGTCCAGCCCGCGCCGGTGTCGGTGAAGGCCGGCGGGGTGTCCCACTGTCCGGCGGGCGCGCGATTCCAGACGCCGCTGGACAGAATGACCAGCGCGGTAATGGTGCAGACGACCAGCGTATCGATGAACGGCTCCAGACCGCCTACCACGCCTTCGGTCACCGGCTCGCGGGTCCGTACTGCCGAGTGGGCTATCGGCGCGCTGCCCATGCCGGCCTCGGACGAAAACAATGCCCGCTTCATGCCGAAGATGAAGGCGGCCCCGACGCTGGCACCCACGAACGCGCCGCCGGCCTCCGCCGGCGAAAAGGCGCTGACAAAAATTAGCCGGAAGATACCGGGTAACTGGTCGGCGTTGACGAACAGCACGAATACCCCGGCGCCCACGTAAATGAAACACATGAACGGCACAAGCGTGGCGGCAATGCGACCGATGCGCTTGATGCCGCCGACGATGACCAGACCGACAATCACGGCGAGCACGGCGCCGGTAATCCACGGCGCCACGCCGAAGTATTCGCGCGTCGTGTCGCCGACACTCCAGGACTGGAACATGTTGCCGCCCGTAAACGCGAACAGGATCAGCGGGATGCAGAACAGCCCGCCGACAAAGCCGCCCAAGCCCTTGAGCCGGGGCGACAGCTCGGTAAAGCCGTGGCGGGCCACCCACATGGTGCCGCCGTGCGGGTTGTCCTTGTCATCGGTGTTGCGATAGAGCATGGACAGCAGCACTTCGGTGGCCTTGATGGCCATGCCGAAGAAACCCACGACCCACATCCAGAACACCGCACCCGGCCCGCCCAGCTCCACCGCAATGGCCACCCCCGCGATGTTGCCCAGCCCGACGGTGGCGGATAGAGCCGCAGAGAGCGCCTGGAAATGGGATATGACCCCGGCGCCTTCGCCGCTGGTCCAGCGGCCGCTGATCAGCCCGAAGCCGTGCGTGAGCGAGCGGGACTGGATGAATCCGCTCCACAGCGTGAACAGCACGCCCACCAGCAGCAGGCAGACCAGCACCGGCACCGACAGCATGACGCCATTGATGGCATCCAGTACGGCAAAGAAATCGTCACCCACGAGTCGGTCCCCCATCCGGCCGGTGAGCCGGTATCAAAGCAGCGCGATCAGCCAGACGGCCAGCGCGAGAAGATCGTTTTTCAATATCCAGAAAATGCCCGCCGGGACGGCCAGGCGCAGCATCCAGAGCCAGGCGGTGGCCAGCGGGAAGCCGTTCCTGTCGCCCCGGGCCAGGGCGACGGCGCGCGGGCCGATGATCCAGCCTACACACAGGGCCGTCAGCATGCCGCCCAGCGGCAGCAGGAAGTCGGTGAGTTTGACCATCCAGTCGAGAAACGGGACGCCGTTGATGACGAACACGTCGCTCGCGCCCTGCGACAAGGCGGACGGAATGCCCACGGCAAAACAGACCAGCGCCGCAACAATCGTGGCCCGGCGCCGGGTCAGATACCACTCGTCGATGAGGTAGGTGACCACGACTTCCAGCAGGGATACGGCCGATGTAAGCGCCGCGACCGTCAGCAGAAGAAAGAATATGACGCCGAAAATAACACCGGCCGGCATGCTCGCGAACACGGCGGGCAGGGTAATGAAGGCGAGCTTGGGTCCGCTTTCCGGGTTGAAGCCGAACGCGAATACGGCCGGCAGGATCATGAAACCGGCCAGTATAGCGATCCCGGTGTCCAGGCCTGCCACGCTCAGCGACGAGCGCGGCAGGTGCTGCTGCTCATTCAGATAGGATCCGTAGGTCAGCAGCGCGCCCATGCCCAGCGACAGCGAAAAGAACGCCTGGCCGATGGCGGCGGTGAAGGTGTCGGCGCTGACGCGGCTCCAGTCCGGCAACAGATAGAAATTCAGGCCCTGGGCGGCGCCGGGCAGCGTGATGACGCGGAAGACCAGCACGATCAGCAGCGCGAACAGGAGCGGCATGAGCAGCTTGGAGACTCGCTCGATGCCGTTGCTGATGCCGCCGATCACCACGCCCGCCGTGGCGACCATGAACAGCGCCGCGCAGCCAAGTGGCAGATAGCTGCCGCTGATGAAGCCGCCGAACGCCTGGCCCAGCGCCTGCGGATCCGTGCTGGTCAGTTGCCCGCTGGCGGTGAAGACCACGTACGCGAGTGTCCAGCCGGCCACCACGATGTAAAACGACAGAATGATGAAGCCGGTGAAAATGCCCAGCATGCCCACCAGCGGCCAGGCACCGCCAGCCAGCGCACGGAAGGCGCCCACCGGACTGCGGCGGGCGCCGCGACCTACGGCCAGCTCGGCCATGATCAGCGGCACGCCCAGCGCGAGAATGCAGGCCAGGTAGATCAGCAGGAAGGCGCCGCCGCCGTTTTCCCCCGTCACATAGGGAAATTTCCAGATGTTGCCCAGCCCCACCGCGGAGCCGGCGGCGGCCATGACGAAACCGAATCTCGAGCCCCAGTTCTCTCTCGCCTGCGGAATGGCGCTGTCCCCCGTGGCAGATAAAGCGCCTAGTGTACCGGCATGGCGGCCGCGCGAGCAGCGGGAGATGGGGCCGGCGGCGGTTTACCGGACTGCAGGGAGGCGTAACAGCGGGCTGAGCGGCTGCCGCTAGATGGGGGGTTAGCAGGTCTTTTGGGCAAGCTTTCTTCGCCGGGCTCGTGGTGAGGGGAGCGGGCCGTTCGGGCTGAGCGCCGTTGAAGTCCGAACCGAACAAAGGCTGGAGGTTGGAATTTGGCGGGCTTTTGGGGTTGATGGTGTTCCGAGGGCACCCTTCGACAAGCTCAGGGTGAACGGGATGGGGGGTGCCTACCTGTATCCGTTCGGGCTGAGCCTGTCGATGTCCGAACTGAACGAAGCCCGGTGTTTATGACAACCTGGCCAGCGCGCCGGAATCCGCGCTGCGCGCTCCTTCCGGCCTACGGGAAGAATTTCGAAGGCCGAATGAAGCCGGGTGCAGTCGTCGTGCGACAGGCTTTCTTCGACAGGCTCAGGGTGAACGGGGTGGATGGTGTCTACCTGTGTCCGTTCGGGCTGAGCCTGTCGAAGTCCGAACTGAACGAAGCCAGACAGACTCTCGATTCCGCCCGCAAATTCGCCGATCAGTCCGCCCGCTCCACGATAGCCGTGACGCCCATGCCGCCGGCCGCACAGATCGATATCAGGCCGCGTCCGCCGCCATTGTCATCGATGATCTTGGCCAGGGTGCCGAGAATCCGTGTGCCGGTCGCGGCAAAGGGATGGCCCACCGCCAAACTGCTGCCCTTGACGTTCAGCTTGCTGCGGTCGATTTCGCCCAGCGCATCGCTCAGGCCGAGCCGGTCGACGCAGTATTGCTTCGATTCCCAGGCCTTGAGCGTGCAGAGCACCTGCGCGGCGAAGGCCTCGTGAATCTCGTAGAAGTCGAAATCCTGGAGGGTCAGCCCGGCGCGTTCCAGCATGCGCGGCACGGCGTAGGCGGGCGCCATGAGCAGCCCCTCGTCGCCATTGACGAAATCGACGGCGGCGGTAGTGCTGAACTCGGTGAGATAGGCCAGGACCGGCAGGCCGTTGGCCTGGGCGTATTCCTCGGACGCCAGGAACACGGCCGAAGCGCCGTCGGTCAGCGGTGTGGAGTTGGCCGCGGTCAGCGTGCCGCTTTGCTTGTCGAAGGCGGGCTTGAGCTTGGCCATGGCCTCCACGCTGGTATCGGCGCGCAGATTGTCGTCACGCTTCACACCCGCGTGCTCGACCACCAGATCATCGAAGAATCCGTTGGTATAGGCCTCCGCAGCCTTGTGATGGCTGGCGACAGCCAACTCGTCCTGCGCTTCCCGGCTGATCTGCCAGTGCTTGGCCATCAGCTCGCAATGCTCACCCATCGATAGCCCGGTTCGCGGCTCGGCTACGGCGGGGAAGTCCGGCACGATGTGGCCGGGCCGAATTCTGGCCAGCGCCTTGAAACGTTCACCGGCGCTGCGGGCGCGATTGGCTTCCAGCAGGATTTTGCGCAAGCGGTTATTCAGCGCGATCGGTGCGTCCGACGTGGTGTCCGTGCCCGCCGCGATGCCGCATTCAATCTGACCGGTCGCAATCTTGTTGCCCACCAGAATGGCGGTCTCCAGGCTGGTTCCGCAGGCCTGTTGCACGTCATACGCGGGCGTGGTGGGCGCGAGGCCGCTACTGAGTACGGATTCGCGCGTCAGGTTGAAATCGCGCGAGTGCTTGAGCACGGCGCCGGCCGCCACTTCGCCCAGCTGTTTACCGGCCAGCTCGTATTTGTTCACCACTGCCGTCAGTGCGCCGGTCAGCAGGTCCTGGTTGCTCTGTTTGGCGTAGCGACCGTTGGAGCGGCAGAAGGGGATACGCGCGCCGCCAACGATGGCGACTTTTCGAAGACTGGATGCCGGCATGGGGCTCTCCTTGGATTAGGGATGGAATGCGGCGCCGGCTTTGATACTGCCTGACGCAAACAGGAAATATATCTTTCAGGATAAACGTCAGCATGTTGCAGAGCAACATTCGGTTGCCGGCGAGCGTCCTGTAAAAAAAATCTTCCGGAAGGCTTGAAAAGGATTGCAGGCCCCCCACACTTGGCACTCGACGGAGGAGAGTGCTAACAATGCCTCCGCAGTGCATTAGGGGCCGACCCTCCGGGGCGGCGTATTTTGTGGTTTTCGCCAGATTTTAACGAGGAGAAGGGTGGTATGAAGATCCGTCCCTTGAATGATCGCGTCGTTGTGAAGCGGCTCGAAGAGGAAAAGACTTCCGCCGGGGGCATTGTCATCCCCGACAACGCAACCGAAAAGCCCCAGCAGGGCGAAGTCGTTGCGGTGGGCGCCGGCAAGCTGCTGGCCGACGGTAACGTCAAGGAACTGGACGTGAAGGTGGGCGACAAGGTGTTGTTCGCCAAGTTCGCCGGCACCGACGTCAAGCTGGGTAATGACGAAGTTATCGTGATGCGCGAGGAAGACATCTTCGCGGTACTGGGCTGAACCAGCCCGCTGTCCGTAATACATCCAACTGAATTCAAAGCGATAAAGGGGTAGCTAGGAATGGCTGCAAAAGAAGTGAAATTTGGCGAACACGCCCGGCAGGAACTGCTGCGCGGCGTGAATACGCTGGCCAATGCGGTGAAGGTCACTCTGGGTCCCAAGGGCCGCAACGTGGTTCTGGACAAGTCTTTCGGTGGCCCGACGGTCACCAAGGACGGCGTCTCCGTGGCCAAGGAAATCGAGCTGGACAACAAGCTCCAGAACATGGGCGCGCAGATGGTCAAGGAAGTCGCTTCCAAGACCTCCGATGTGGCCGGTGACGGCACCACCACGGCGACCGTACTCGCCCAGGCAATCGTGCGTGAGGGCATCAAGGCCGTGTCCGCGGGCATGAACCCGATGGACCTCAAGCGCGGTATCGACAAGGCTGTGGACGCCGCCGTGGCCGAGCTGGCCAAGCTGTCCAAGCCCTGCAAGGACGAGAACGCCATTGCGCAGGTCGGCGCGATTTCCGCGAACTCCGACGAGTCCGTGGGCAAGACCATTGCCGAAGCCATGAACAAGGTCGGCAAGGAAGGCGTGATTACGGTCGAAGAGGGCTCCGGTCTGCACAACGAGCTGGAAGTCGTGGAAGGCATGCAGTTCGACCGCGGCTACCTCTCGCCGTACTTCATCAACGATCAGCAGACCATGCAGGCCGAGCTGGAGAACCCCTACATTCTCCTGTTCGACAAGAAAATCGCGAACATTCGCGACATGCTGCCCCTGCTGGAAGCTGTCGCCAAGGCCAACCGTCCGCTGATGATCATCTCCGAAGACGTGGAAGGCGAAGCCCTGGCCACGCTGGTGGTGAACAATATGCGCGGTATCGTGAAGGTCGCGGCCGCCAAGGCGCCCGGCTTCGGTGATCGTCGCAAGGCCATGCTGGAAGACATGGCTGTGCTGACCGGTGGTCGTCTGATCTCGGAAGACCTGGGCATGACGCTCGAAAAGGTCACTCTGGACGATCTGGGCGAAGCCAAGAAGGTGCAGGTCGGCAAGGAAAACACGACCATCATCGACGGCAAGGGCACGGCCAAGGCCATTCAGGCGCGGATCACCCAGATTCGCACGCAGATGGAAGAGTCCACCTCGGACTACGACCGCGAGAAGATGCAGGAACGCCTGGCCAAGCTGGCCGGTGGTGTGGCTGTGATCAAGGTCGGTGCTGCCACCGAAGTGGAGATGAAGGAAAAGAAGGCGCGTGTCGAAGACGCCCTGCACGCCACGCGTGCTGCGGTGGAAGAGGGCATCGTGCCGGGTGGCGGCGTGGCCCTGCTGCGCACGCTCAAGGCGATCGAGAAGAACGCCAAGGGCGACAACCCGGATCAGGACGCGGGCATCCGCATCCTGCGCCGCGCCGTGGAAGAGCCGCTGCGTCAGATTGTGCTGAACAGCGGCGCCGAGCCGAGTGTTGTGGTCAACGAAGTGCTCGCCAAGAAGGGCAACTATGGCTACAACGCGGCCACCGGCGAGTACGGCGACATGGTCGAAATGGGTATTCTTGACCCGACCCAGGTGTCGCGCACCGCGCTGCAGAACGCCGCGTCGATCGCCTCCCTGCTGCTCACGACGGAAGCCACCATCGTGGACGCAGACAAGGATGATGACGGCGGTATGCCCACCCCGACGCCGGGCATGGACGGCATGGGTGGCATGGGCGGCATGATGTAATCATCCCGTCAGCCATTCGGCAGACGAGAGCCCCGCCAATCGGCGGGGCTTTTTTTTGAGACAAGCGCCTAGAACAGTCGATTAAAGGTTAATGTTCAAATCTTGATCAGGGGCGTAAACGAAATGCATCGTAGGTAGCCTGTAGACCCTCACGAAGGCTCAAGTTGGAACGCCATCCGAGCTTATTGAGTCGAGACACATCCATGAGTTTGCGTGGCGTACCATCGGGTTTGCTGGTGTCGTATTCAAACATCCCCTCGAAGCCGGTGACTTCGGCGATCAGTTCGGCCAGTTCCCGGATAGTGAGATCATCGCCAACGCCAATATTGATAATGTCTTCGCTGCTGTAGGTCTGCATCAGAAAAATACAGGCATCTGCCATTTCGTCGGCGTGCAGGAATTCTCGCCTGGGTCGACCGCTTCCCCACAGGACCACCGTGTCTTCCTGGCGAATTTTCGCCTCGTGACATTTGCGCATCAACGCGGGCAGGACGTGGCTCGACTCTAGGTCGAAGTTATCATCCGGCCCGTAAAGATTGGTGGGCATCACGGAAATGGCGTCGAAGCCGTACTGCTGGCGATAGGCCTGACAGAGTTTGATACCCGCAATTTTCGCGATGGCGTACCACTCGTTTGTGGGTTCCAGGGGACCGGTCAGCAGGGCGTCCTCCCGCAAGGGTTGTTCGGCCAGTCGGGGATAGATGCACGAAGACCCCAGAAAGAGCAGCTTCCTTGCACCCGATGTGTACGCGGCCTCGATTACATTGTTCTGAATGTGCAGATTGTCCTGGAGAAAGTCGACGGGAAACTGGCTGTTGGCCTGGATGCCGCCCACCCGGGCCGCCGCCAGGAAGACATATTCGGGCTTTTCCTGCTCAAAAAATTCGCCCACGGCACGGCGGTCAGTGAGCTCAAGTTCCCGGTGCGTTTTAACAACGAGGTTCTCGTAACCCAGTACGCTCAACTGTCGGATCAATGCCGAGCCCACCAGGCCCCGATGGCCAGCGACGTATATTCTTGCGCCCTTGTTCATGACGATTACTCGTGGCGCGCTCGCGCGGCAAAACCCTGACCCTGCAGGGCAGCATCCCGCTCGGCTTCGAGGAGGTCGGCGGTGACCATTTCCTCGACCAACTGGGAAAAGCTGGTTCGCGGATGCCAGCCAAGATTCTGCTGTGCCTTGGCGTAGTCCCCCAGGAGGCTTTCAACCTCGGTCGGACGGTAGTATCGGGGGTCGATCTGAACAATCACTTCGCCCGTGTGACTGTTTACTCCCTGCTCGGCTTCATTTCGGCCCTTCCAGGCAAGCGGCAGGCCGATTTTTTCGGCCGCCAGGGAGACGAATTCCCGGACCGAGTGCTGTTCGTTCGTCGCCACCACATAATCGTCCGGCGTTTCCTGCTGGAGCATGAGCCACATGGCTTCCACGTAGTCACGTGCATGGCCCCAATCTCGCAGCGCATCAAGATTTCCCAGATACAATTTTTGCTGTAGCCCCAGCTTCACGCGCGCCAGAGCCCGCGTGATCTTGCGTGTCACGAAAGTCTCGCCCCGTAACGGCGATTCGTGGTTGAACAGAATGCCGTTGTTGGCGTGAAGGTTGTAGGCCTCGCGGTAGTTGACCACGATCCAGTAGCCGTAGAGCTTGGCGGCCGCATAGGGTGAGCGCGGGTAGAACGGCGTGGTCTCGGTTTGCGGCGTTTCCCGAACTGCCCCATACAGCTCTGACGTGGAGGCCTGATAGAACCGCGTTTTCTGTTCGAGATGCAGCACGCGAATTGCCTCCAGCAGCCTCAGCGTGCCCAGCGCATCGGCGTTGGCGGTGTACTCGGGTGTTTCAAACGACACCTGGACGTGGCTCTGAGCGGCCAGGTTATAGATTTCGTCTGGCTGTACGTCCTGGACGATACGAATGAGATTCGTGGCGTCGGTCAGGTCCCCGTAATGCAGCACGAATCGCTGATGCTCTTCGTGCGGGTCCTGGTAAAGATGATCCACGCGGTCGGTGTTGAACAGCGAGGCCCGACGCTTGAGGCCGTGGACCTCATAACCCTTGTCGAGCAGCAGTTCGGAAAGGTAAGCGCCATCCTGTCCGGTGACGCCGGTTATCAGAGCTTTCTTCGTCATCGGTCCGGCCAGGTAGAGGGTTGCGGGGCTGATATGAGCGAATGAAAGTACTCGATCGTGCGCGGCAGGCCGTCGTCCAGTGTTACTTCGGGCCGCCAGCCAAGGACTTTTCCCGCCAGCGTGATATCCGGACAGCGTTGTTTCGGGTCGTCTTCCGGCAACGGTTTAAAAATCAGCGGTGATGACGAGTCCGTCAGTTCGATGACCTTTTCCGCAAGCTCCCGAATGGTGAATTCTCCCGGATTGCCGATGTTCACCGGGCCGGTGAAATTATCCGGCGTATCCATGAGGCGAATCATGCCGTCAATCAGGTCGTCCACATAACAGAACGAGCGAGTCTGCTGGCCATCGCCGTACAGGGTGATTGCTTCATTGGACAGGGCCTGCATGATGAAATTTGATACAACACGTCCATCCTGAGGGTGCATGCGCGGGCCGTAGGTGTTGAAAATTCGCATGACCTTGATCGGCAGTTGATACTGTCGGTAATAATCGAAGAAGAGGGTTTCCGCGCAGCGTTTGCCCTCGTCGTAACAGGAGCGTGAACCAATCGGATTCACGTTGCCCCAGTAGACCTCCGGCTGGGGATGAACGTCGGGATCGCCGTATACCTCGCTGGTGGAGGCCTGGAGAATCCGCGCGCCCGTACGCTTGGCCAGCCCCAGCATGTTGATGGCACCGTGCACGCTCGTCTTGGTGGTCTGAACCGGGTCGTGCTGATAATGCACCGGCGAGGCCGGGCAGGCGAGATTGTAGATTTCGTCCACCTCCACGTAGAGCGGAAAGCAGACGTCATGTCGCATGATTTCGAAATAGGCATTGCCCATCAGGTGAGCGACATTGGCCTTGCGGCCAGTAAAAAAATTGTCTACGCAGATGACGTCATGGCCAGCCGTGAGTAATCGCTCGCACAGGTGCGAGCCGAGAAAGCCGGCACCGCCAGTCACGAGCACACGCTTTCGAAGAATATCTTTCATACGGTCTTGCTTTTCGACAATTAGAAAGGCTTTGCAGCGCAGCCGAGGTGGCTGCACGGCACGCTTGGTATCGGCGATGCTGCGGCACTATATAGTGAGCATTCGAATATTGCAGTTCAGAGCAGTGCGCCAGCGCGATCGCCGACCATGTTGACCATTGGGCCTGCCAGCCCGACGATACCGGATCGCACGCAACCCGGAGTGGGCTGATTCGCGATCTCGGGTCTTCAGCCCGATCAAGTGGATGCCCGATTGGCGCGGCTTTTTTGTTCACCCTGCATCGAAGACCAGCACGGCCGCGTCGGGTTTCGGGGAAGAGCACTACTGGGTGATTGAGCAGGCTCGCGATGCGGGTCTGTTCGGCGATTCGGATCAGAACGTTGAACAGCTGCTGGCTACCATGCGGTGGCAGGACCGACTCAAGCGAATACTGGATGATGAAAGCAGTAGCCGGGTGGCCCGGGCGCGCCATGTCATGAGTGAATCAAGCACGCTTCCGCCGGTCGTGCGGCAGCATTACACCTGCAAGTACTTCAAGCCTATGCTGCCTCGTGGAAGGCGGCGGTCGTGATGCAGTCGACTTCACCGTCAGTCAATCTCGTATTCGACCGCTTCAAGCCGGATGGTGGCACCGAGCGGCTGGCATTGAATACGGTGGAAGCCTTGTCCGGTCACTCGATCCGAATCGCAGTATGCGCGCGCGAGTGGCGGGGCCCGATGCGGGACAACATCGAGTTTATCCGCTGCAGGCCGCTGCCGTTCGGGCGAGCGTGGCGTCTGCGCCGCTTCGTCGCGGATGCACTGCCGCAGTTGCGGGCTCGCGGCGGTCTGGTGCAGGCACATATCATGTTTCCGGGCGCAGACATCTACCGGGCCGACGGCGGGGCACACGCCCAATGGCTAACGCAACGCCGGCGAATACAGTCCGCCGCGAGGCAGGCCTACGACATCGCTACGCCCTACCACCGCACAAAGCTGGCGATGGAGGCAGAGATGCTTTCACATCCGGACCTGCGGTACGTAATCTGCAACTCTGAAATGGTCAGGGCCGATATTCGCAGGCACTACCCCGGGTGCCAGGCGGAACTGGTGCTCGTCGAACCCGGTATCGACCTGGACCATTTTCGCGTCGTGGATGCTGATGCTCGCCGACACGCGGCGCGGAAGGCTTTGGATCTGGAGGCCGATGCGACTGTCCTGCTGTTCATCGGCACGGGATTCGAGCGTAAGGGTCTGGTGACCGCCATCGCGGCATTGGCCGAGTGGGGAGAGCACCGGGCACAGCTTGTGATAATCGGTCGGGATCGTGACCGCTGGCGCTATTCGAAACTGGCGCGGCAGATGGGGGTCCACGGCCAGCTGCGTTTCGTCGGCCCGGTCGACGATGTTCGCCCCTGGCTGCATGCCGGCGACGCGCTTATTCATCCCGCCCTGTACGAGCCCTTCGGGCTGGTGGTTGTTGAAGCCATGGCGGCCGGGCTACCGGTACTGTCATCACCCACCACTGGGGCGGCCCGGGCCATGGTGCGCGAGCAGCAAACAGGCTGGCTGATCGACGCGCTGGATGTACATGGGTACGCGAAGGCGCTGCGCGGGCTGACCTCACGCAGCAGCCAGCAGATAGCAAGCCAGCGGATGGCTTGCGAAAAAGCAGCGACGCCATATGGCCTGCAGCGCATGAGCATTGATCTGATGCAGATATACCGTCAATGCCTGCTCCCGACGCCGAAAGCCCCATGAGTACGCCTGTCGGCTTCCAGGGCCCGGGCTCCGACGGAATTCAGCGGGCGATCGATCAGGGCGCGCTAGCTGCCGGCGTCTCGCGGCTCGAATACGAAGTTGTTGCAGTATTCCTCGGCTTCCCAGTATTTGCCTGGCCCTGGTGGCTGGTGCTGTTCGGCCGAAAATGTCTCGACGGGGGCGAGCGTGTTGTTATGAAAGAAATATCCGGCGTAATCAAACTCGGCAAAAAAACGGAATAATTCAGTCACGTCGCCGGACCCGAGGTGGCGGGCCTCGCACTCCACCAGCACCTTCGGTCTGTATCGCTGCAGCAGTTTCGAGCCCCCTTCGAAGACTTTCAACTCGTGGCCCTCGACATCGCACTTGATGAAAGCCGGTGTTCCGGCGCCCCGGTTCGACCAATACTCGTCCAGGGTGCTGACGTCTATCGTCACGGTCTCATGATCGATATTTTCTACCACCTTGGCCTCGAACGACGCGCTCGGCGAGGAACCCTTGCGACCCCGGGGAATGTTGAGGCAGAGCGAGCCGGGTCGCGAGGACAGGCCTATGCCTTCAATGGTCAGCCCCGGTGCGCGCGTGCTGGAGAGCGTGCTTTTCAGGTAGTCGGAAAGCATGGGTTGCGGTTCGAACGCGAACACCTGTCCGGTACGGCCTACCTGCTTCATCAGCCAGTACAGATAGGCGCCCTTGTGCGCGCCGATATCAATCGCGGTTTTTCCGCGCAGGTCGAGACGCCTTATGTAGTCGATTTCGGCTCGATCCTTCCTGCCGTAGCGCTGCCCCCTTAACCAGAACTTCGTTTTGCCAATCAAGCCGTTCTCCTCGTTCACATTCGAGCCTGAAGTCGCTCGCCGGACCGGTGCCGCTCGGCCGGGCAAGCGAGCCAGCCAGCCCTGCGGGCGGGCCCGCCGGTCCGTGTTCTGCGCAGTCTGACGGACGCAGTCGAATTCGCCAGCGTACCGGATGTCATGACGGCTGCCGTGCCGGTTCGTTCGCCCGAACGGCGTCATTCGAGGTTATGGACCGGTCAACGCCCGTGCGCACACCGCGGTCCGGGATCATTCGGGCGCTGTCACCTGTAGGCAGGCTCTCCTCGTCATTTTCGCACGGTCGTACCGGGAAAATCCCGCTTGTCCCACGGTCGGGCGCACATCACGGTCAACCTTCCGATACGCCCTGGCTTGTCTTCGACAGTCGGCCCTCTCTAACCTGCGGGCTCACCGCGCGCGAGCGCGGCTCAAAACCGGAACCAGTATGGATTTCGACAGCCAGCTCAAGCATGTCCAGCGTTGCAGTGAATTCTGCCGGGAATGGATCGGGAACAATCCGTCGACGTTTGATCAGTTGCATCGTGAAGGCTACCTCGACGGTCCGGCGCCGGATATTGCCGGACTGGTCAACAGCATCGAGTCCGAGACTCTCGAAGAAACCGATTTCATGTCTCGGCTGCGGCAGGCCCGTCATGCCGCTCTCGTAACGATTGCCTGGCGGGACCTGTGCGAGCTGGACGAGTTGTCGGACACGCTCGACAGCCTCACCGATCTGGCGGCTGCCTGTATCGACTCGGCGCTGCGCTCGGCGGCCTTCTCGCTCGACATGTTCCCCGACTCGCTGATCGTGCTCGGCATGGGAAAGTTGGGCGGGGGCGAACTCAATTTCTCGTCCGATATCGACCTGATTCTGGCCCACGCCAGTCTGGACGATGAAGATAAAGAAGCCGAGCTGGCAAAACGTTGCCGCAAACTGGCGCAACGCCTGGTCAAGAGTCTGAATGAGCAGACCGCTGACGGTTTTGTCTATCGCGTCGATACGCGCTTGCGGCCGTTCGGCGAGGCCGGGCCACTGGTCGCCAGCCTGGACGCTATAGAGCATTACTATCAGGTGCATGGCCGTGAATGGGAACGGTACGCGCTGATCAAGGCAAGACCTGTTGCCGGCAACATCAGGGCGGGGCAGGCGCTGCTGCAGCGGCTCCGACCCTTTGTCTACCGGCGTTATCTGGATTTCAGCGCCTATGAATCGATGCGCGAGATGAAGGCGCTGATCGAAAAGCAGGTGCGCCAGCGGGACATGCAGGACAACATCAAGCTGGGTGCCGGCGGCATTCGGGAAATTGAATTCATCGCGCAAGCGTTCCAGCTTATTCGTGGTGGACACGAACCCGCCTTGCAGAATACCCGGCTGCGCCCCGTGCTGAGCAAGCTCATGGAGGCCGGGCACCTGCCCGAGCGCGTCGTCAGTGAACTGGAAGGGGACTACCTCTACCTCCGGCGCCTGGAAAACCGAATCCAGATGTGGGCGGATCGTCAGACGCATGATCTGCCGGACGATGAACAGGCTCGAGATGCCCTCGTGTGCGCCATGGGTTCTGACACCTGGGCGGAGTTGACCAAGGAACTTGACCACGTCCGGCGCCGGGTCCACGAGCATTTCGAGCAGGTTTTCGTGGCGCCGCAGATCGATGATAGCGGTGATAGGCCCACCCGCGAGTTGCGCAAGGCCTGGGATCTGCAGGATGAGCAGGGCGCGGCGCTGCTTCGGGCGCAGGGTTTTGATGATGCCGAAGCCGCATGGCGGAGTCTGCTGGATCTGCAGCAAGGCAGTCTTTATTCCAGCCTCGGTGACCGTGGACGGCGTCGCCTGGCCGAACTCATCCCACTGCTTGTTCAGGCCGTTGCGGCGCAGCCCGAGCCACGCGACATGCTAGACCGTATGTTGCGCGTGCTGAACAGGATTGTCGGCCGCACGACGTATGTTGCGCTTCTGGTCGAGAATCCGGCGGTGTTGTCCCGGCTGGTGACTCTGTGCGCGGCCAGTCCCTGGATTTCGGGACAGATCGAATCAGCACCGGTCCTGCTTGACAGCCTGATTGACCCACGGGTGCTGTACCGACCCCCGCGCGCCTCGGAGCTGGAAGAGATTCTTCGCAATGACCTTGCGAGTGTTGCGGCCGCGGATCTGGAGTCACGCATGGATACGCTTCGGCGTTTCGTGCAGGAGCAGACGCTCCGCGTTGCGGCGGCGGACGTCACTGACTCCATGCCTTTGATGACGGTGAGCGATCATCTCACCGATCTGGCAGAAGTGACGCTGCGCGTAGCGCTCGAAGATGCCTGGAATCAAATGGTGGCCCGGCACGGTCAGCCCGTGAACCCTGACGGCAGGGTCTCGCCCTTTGCGGTCATCGGCTACGGCAAACTGGGCGGATTCGAACTGGGCTACGGTTCCGACCTCGATCTGGTCTTTCTGCACAGGGGAACCGAGAGCGCGGACACGGATGGCGAGAAGCCCCTGAGTCACTCGGCCTTTTTCCTGCGTCTCGCGCAGAGAGTGATTCATCTGCTTTCCACGCAAACCGGTGCCGGACGCGCCTACGAAATCGACACGCGCCTGCGGCCCAGCGGTCGTTCGGGACTTTTGGTTGTCAGTATTGATGCCTTCAGGCGCTATCAGTTCGAAAAGGCCTGGACCTGGGAGCATCAGGCGCTGGTGAGAGCCCGCTTTGTGGCCGGCGATCCGGTGCTGGGCGAAGCATTCATGCAGGTGCGGAAAGAGGTTCTGTCGATGCTGCGGGATCGCAGTGATCTCCAGCAACAGATCACAACGATGCGCGAGCGCATGCGGGGCGAGCTGGACCGGTCGACCAAATTGTCCTTCGACCTGAAGCAGGGGGCGGGCGGCCTGATCGATATCGAATTCCTGTCGCAGTATGCGGTGTTGCTGCTGGCGCGTGATTGCGAGCCTCTCCTGCTATTTACCGACACCATTCGCACGCTGGAGACACTCGAATCGGCGGGCTATCTCAGTTATGAGCGCACACACGAACTGACCCATGCCTATCGCAGCTATCGCAGGGCGATTCATGATGCAGCGCTACGCGAGATCGCCCGGCACGCCCCCGTAGAGGCGATGGCGCAGGAGCGAGGCCAGGTACAGCAAGCCTACCGGGACATGCTGGAGAAGTCCTGGCCGGATTGATGCGCCGCCGGCGGGCAAGATTCGCTGAGGGGGCTCGCAGGGCGAGTCTGGCGTCACTCGCCGGTCGGTGTGAGTTCCTGGGTCGAAAAACCCATCACCGCCCTTTGTTCATGCTCGGTCCACAGCCAGGACCATCCGTGGCAACCGAAAGGGACGCCACCCAGTAGTCGGCTTGCTTCCAGGGGAGCCCGCTCGATGGCGAAATGCAGCGCGGTACGCCAGTCCGGCCGGCTGAGCGGTAGCCCGTTCAGGCGGGCATGCAGACTCCAGAACAGATCTTCGGCGCCATGGATGCGCGGCTGATGACGAAATTTGTCCAGTTCGCCGCGGTCTGCCTGCAACACCTGACTAAAGGTCTTCACGCGGCGTAGAGAAAATCCGCCATTGCCTACCGCATTGGCTGATATCAACGATCGCCAACCACGGGGCGCCCGCGCGCCGAGGTACCGCGCCAGAGTCTGCTTGGCCGTTTTGCGCAGGCGCTTGGCGTTGAGCGGCGGCGCGTACATCCAGGCCTCGGTAAACGGCGCACCCAGAAGATCGAAATTCTGGCCACACCAGTATTCGAGGCGGTCTTCAAAGCACCAGGCGTCCAGCTGATGAATCAGCAAGAATTCGTGGGTCGCGAAGCGATCATAGAATTCGGGGCTCAGCATGAGCCGGTTGTAGTCGAGATTGCTGCGGAAGTAGTCGGGCGGGAAGCTTTGTTGCGACATGTCGCAGGCGCGGGCCAGCGGAGTCAGGTCGAGGCCTTCGGGTTTGGCAATGATGCGCGGCCAGGCATGGAGCACTCCGTTCAATTGCCGCAGTGAGGCGGTCTCCGCTGCGGTCAGCTCCGCCTTGTACATGGGCACGATCACGGCCGCTCTGTCCGGGTCGGTCACGCTGTTCATGGTCCGTGGTGAATCTTGCCGGGCATCCCTAGCGCGGTTTTGAGCGTCTTGCGGAGCTGGCGCCAGGGATGCAGATATCGGCTGTGGTCGGTGTAGGCGGTGTTGATCAATGCCGGATTGATGAACAGCTTTTTGCCCGCAGCTCTCAGCGTCTGGTGAAAAGGCACGTGCTCGCAGACGGGGCGGCCGTTTACCCAGCCGATGTAGCGGGCTATTTCAAAACAGTCTTTTCGGTACACAGCCAGGCCGCCAAAAGCGGAGTCCACCGGGATCCAGTCGGCGGTAGCGCGCAGGGTGATCCGCCTCGCGTCGACGGCCAGGTGGGCGGCTTCGCGCGGGTCATGCAGATACGGTCTCATAAGAGCGGCCTCGGCGTGGCAGTCCCCGGGACACCACACCGGATGTCGCAGCGCCCAGATATCGTAATACGGCCCCTGCTGATTCGCGGCGCAGACATCCCAGTCGGAGCGTGACCAGCAGGTCTCGATGGTTTGCGCTGTTACAAGATCATTGACGTTGTCCAGGTCGGCCACAATGACGTACTGAACATCCGAGTAGCCCGGCTCGTTCCGGATGGCATGAACATACTGATTGCGCGCGTTGGCGATCCGGTTGGTGCGCTCGGGCCAGTCCGCTTCGGTGGCGCCCAGGCTGAGGCTGTCAAAATCGGGTACGCGTTGCGACAAGTCGGCCAGGACTGCGGCCGTTTCGTCGGCCGAGTCCGATTCAATGATGAGCCAGTGCACGCGTTTGAATTGTCGAAGCGCGTCGCGTAGGCGTTCGATATCACCAATGATTGTAGTGGCTACGTCGCGAGCCACACCGGTGACCAGAATCTCGGATGCGTGCGGTTGTGTCATTTGCTGTGGCTTTCCTGGCCCCTGTGAAACAGCGCGCTCCGGACGAGCCCGCTATGAGGCGGATCAGTTGTCGGCGCCTTCTACCATGGAGCGATAGAGCGCTTTGACTCGCCTCCACCGCTTCGGCAGTCCGGTCGGATCATAGATGCGCTGCTGCAAATAATTATCGAGTTGATCGTCGCGCATCGTGCGTGGCGGATGATTGAGCGGAAAAGCCGGCAATTTCAATCGCAGATCATCGAGTGGCGGCGCCTTGGTATGCGTTCCCTGATCGCCGAATCCTATATTTCGGACCATGTTGGCCCGCGGTAATACCGCCAGGCCGTTATTGCGCCACAGCGTAAGCTGCCAGGGAAAATCCCAGGCATCTACCCGCTGACTCCCCGTGCTGCGGTATCGTCCGGCCCAGTATTTGCGGGCCCGTCGCTCTGCGCGACTGTGGCCGGGCCACTGATCGGCGCAGAGGCGTTCCCAGTCGCTGCAGTCGTGGCGATATTGCTGCCAGGCGCGTCGCCAGGTGGCCCAGCCCCAGCACAGTGGATAGCGGCTGAACGCGTAGTCATGGCTGAAGAGGCGGCCGGGCAGACCGCGGTTACCGCCGCTGATCTGATAGACGCGCTCGTCATGCTCGAACCGGTCGAGCAGCCCATCCATGAACCGGAAAAGCCCCTCGCCGGGAAGACAGTCGTCTTCAAGAATGATGGCTCTGTCCACCTGCGAAAAGACCTGATCCAGTCCGCTTCGCACTCTGCTGCTGCAGCCCATGTTGTGCTCGGAAAATAGTGGCACGACGCGATCGGCATGGGTTTTCAGCCCGCCTGCCAGCGTCCGGACGGCATCGCAAAGCGGCGCATCATCCGGTTGGCTGGCGCGAGGGCCGTCGGCGATCAGATAGATTTGCTCGAAATGATGCCTTTCCAATGCCTTTACGACACGAGCCAGCGGCTCCGGACGATTGAAAATCACCAGTACAAGCGGCGATTTGACGGTTGTCGTCATGGCGCGGCCAGCTTACGGACTGGATTGTGTGTCGACTTCACGCCCGCCGGGCCACGCTCGATAGAGGGTCAGCGTACCGATGTACAAAAACCAGATGTAATACGTGAAAAGCTCACGGAATTCGCCGATGTTGGGCGCCAGATAATGATTTTGCGGCGGATGATGATCACCGATGTAGTGCGCGACATCCGCGAACAGCATCGAGGCGATCAGGGACAGATTGAACAGGCGCGACGGTCGGAAATACCGGATCCAGACATTGTCGCTTTTCCGGCCGAGCCAGGGGAATACGAGAAACATGAGCACCAGAAGAATATCCGACGTGTCCTTCATCAGGTCACTGTTGTCGCCTTGATTGTGAATGTTGAAACCCGGTCGGGTCGCCATGTCCCAGCCGTTGATCCACCACCAGTGGTGCGTGCCGTAGTCGAGCTCCTCAAGCAACACGAAGACCGCGCCGGCTGCCACGAAGCCGAACAGAGATCTCGCCAGCCAGTCAATGCTGCCTTTCGCGCCGTAGAAGGCACAGCCGAGGATGCCGAGCAGCAGCAGATTCTGAAAGTTCTCCAGCAGACCGAACTCGCGGTTGAACTCCGGCGCGGTCAGCGCCATGAGTACGGGTATTTCGGAGAGATACAGGCCCAGTAGCGCAGCGCAGACTGCGACCGGAAGAACCCAGAAAATAATGTGAGAACTGATTTTCATGTCGGGTAGACTCGTGTCCGGATGACGGGTCGAAGGGGCCGGGCCGTGGGCCGTACATCGAAGTGCGCGCGATGATAGAGATTCGAGATCAGGCAATAAAGCTTTGAAGGTAATATACTAAGTCCTTATCCAGCTCGTTTCGTTCCGCCGGCGCCCAGCCATGGCTTGGCGGCTCAAGGTCCCGACTTTTCACAAGCCCATGCGAGTGTGCATAACCCATCTCAGGCATGCTCAGAGAGGCGGTGCCGAGCGCTACCTGAATTACCTTGCGAAGGGGTTATGCCTCAGAGGGCACGAGGTGACTGTGCTGTGCCGCACGCATGGTTCCCCGCCCCATCCGAACGTGAAATTCGAGACATTGCGCGGGCTGTCGCTGGGCTCCGGATTTCGGCATGCAAGTTTTGCCCGGGCCTCGGCACGTTACCTGAGCCGCTATGAGGACTAGCACGACGTCGTGCTCGGGCTGGGCCGCACCCCGCTTCAGGATGTACTGCGCGTGGGTGGAGGCTGCCACGAGACTTTTCTCGAGGCCGGCGATATCCGAACGCGATCAATGAAGGACCGGACATACATCCGCCTGGAGGCCGAGTCTCTTCTGGCGCCCGAAAACAAGAGGGTGGTGGCGAACAGCCACATGGTTGCTGAGGACCTCAAGCTACGCTATGGCCTGCCCGGCGAGAAACTCCAGGTGATTCACAACGGCGTCGATCTGACGCGATTTAGCTTCGGTAATTTGCGTGCACCTGCTAGCGCCTTGCGCAAGTGCCTTGGGTTCGGGAAAGACGATATCGTTTTCTGTTTTGTCGGGACGGGATTCGCCCGCAAGGGGCTTGATCTGGTTCTGAAAGCATTTTCCGCACTGCATGCTCGCGATAGTCGCTGTCACCTGCTTGTGGTGGGCGAGGATTCGGCTGCAGACCGTTATCACGCCCTTGCAAGGAAAATCGGCTGTAGCGACCGCGTTCGGTTTCTCGGGGGCCGCGATGATCCGGAAGTCTGCATGGCCGCCGCCAACGTGTTTGTGCTGCCCACGCGCTACGACCCGTTTGCCAATGTGACGCTCGAGGCGCTGGCCTGCGGGCTTCCCGTTATCACTACCCACGGCAACGGCGGCAGTGAAGTTTTGAATGATGAGGCAGGCACCGTCATAGATCATCGCAGCGAAGCATCGCTTGAGCAGGCCATGGCGGGATGGTGCAGCGGCACGCGGCTGCAGGTCGGGCGACAAAGCGCCAGGGCAATCGCGGAGCAACACGCGATCGATCAGAAAATTGACCAGATGGTGGCGCTGCTCGAGTGGGCGGCGAATTAGATGAGCCGCGGCTCCGGAGTCGAGGTTGCGGTCATCGGATACGGCGATGCCCACACGCCGAGTACGCGGTTCCGGTTTCTCATGCTGCGCGAGTTGCTCGCCGAGCAGGGGGTGCGTCTGAGCGTGTGCTACGCCAGTCAAGTCAAGGCGCGCGATGCCTCCGTCATGCGATTGCTTTCCGATAGTGATGTCATCGTGAATCAGAAAGCGCTTCTTTCCCGACGCTGGCTGACTCGTTTGAAATCCTTGGACAAGCCGATCGTATTTGATCTGGACGATGCCGTCTGGACCCGTCCGGGCAAACCTTACGGCTGGCTCACGTCGCGCAGAGTGGCACGGCGCCTTTCAGGCTGGGCACGATCGGCAGATTGCGTGACTACAGCCAGCGAGTATCTGGCGCAGCGCATGATCGGGTTTGGTGCCCGCAAGACGCGCGTTGTGCCCATGGCCCTTGACGATGCCGATCCGACCCCGTCGGCCACACGTCCGGCCAGGACCGATCGGATTCGCGTCGGATGGCTCGGTGCGCCGGGCAATCTGCCCGGGCTGATAAGCTTGTCGACAACTCTTCGCTCGGTCATGAGAGCACGACCTGAAGCTGAACTGGCGGTCTTCTGCGGAGAGCGACCGGAGCTTGATTGTGAGTTCGATTGGGTGGAGTACCGCAAGGGCGGTGATAAGGCCTTTGCAGCCAGCCTCGATATCGGGCTGCTACCCTTGCCCGACGACGAATACTCGCTCGGAAAATCACCCATAAAGGCTTTGCTCTACATGCGCGGCGGAGCCGCGGTGATCGGAAATTTTGTCGGCGCGTCTAACGATATCTGTGGCGGCGGTCGCGGTCTGGCCGCCCATGGTCCGGGCGAGTGGGAAGCCGGCTTGCTGGAACTGATCGATGATGAATCCGCAAGGCGAACCATTGCCGAAAAGGGTCGCTGCTTCGTGCAACGGGCGCATCAGGCGCGTGCAGTCGCCCGAAGCATGAGCCAACTCTATCGAGAACTGGCCACGCGTCGGGCCCTGCCGGGCTGAAAGTCTTCATTACGGAACCAGCATATGAAACGGGACAATCCATCGCCGGCCGAGGCAGTATCGCCGCCGCTGAATCTCCCGCTATCGATCAGCATTATTGCCATGAACGAAGAGGCCAGGCTGGGTCGCTGTCTGGAGAGTGTGTCGGGCCTTGGGCGGGAAATCATTGTTGTCGATTCGGGATCAACGGACGAAACGCAGCAAATTGCGGAGCATTACGGTGCCCGGTTTATTCACAACGACTGGCCCGGGCACGTGGCCCAGAAGAATGTGGCCTTGTCCTACTGCACCCAGCCCTGGGTTCTTTCGCTGGATGCAGATGAGGCGCTTGACAAAGAACTGAGCCAGGCTGTCCGCGGAATCATCGAGGCCGATGGGCCGAAGGCGGGTTACGAGATGAACCGGCTCACCTGGTTTCTGGGCGACTGGGTCTGGCACGCCTGGCAGCCGGAATGGCGCCTCCGGCTGGTTCGTCGCGAGGGTGCCGAGTGGCGAGGCATGGATCCGCACGACTATCTGACAATACCGGGCCGCAGCGGCCGTATAAGCGGCTATCTGCTGCATTTTTCATTCTGGAATCTGGAGCATTTTTCAAGGAAGATCGTGGACTACGGGGTTATCTCCGGCGACAGTCTCACGGATCGCGGCAAGAAGCCGGGCCTGCGTCAGCTGCTAGGGTCACCCTTGGCACGCTTTATCAAGACCCTCCTGCTCAGGGGCGGGTGGCGAGATGGCTGGAGGGGGGTATTGATCGCCTACATGACGCTCATGTCCGGTGTCCTCAAATACGGCTTCGCCATGGAGGCGCAAATGCCGGGCGCCCGTCGCACACTGGAAGAAATCAGAAAAAAAGAATCATGATCGTAGTCACCGGAGCAGCCGGCTTTATCGGCAGTAACATTGTGGCCGGACTCAACGCACGCGGCCGCACCGATATTCTCGTGGTCGACGACCTGCGAGATGGCCGCAAGTGCCTGAACCTGGCCGATCTGGATTTCGCCGACTACATGGAATACGACGAGTTCCTGGCCTGTCTCGGCGATGTGAGCCAGCCGTGGGTCATTGAAGCGGTGTTCCATCAGGGCGCCTGCTCGGACACGACCGAGTGGGATGGCCGCTACGTCATGGAGAATAACTACCGCTACTCCCGTAGCCTGCTGGAGTACTGCGCGGCGCGGGAAATTCCCTTTATCTATGCCTCCTCGGCATCGGTTTACGGTGGCGGCGAAATTTTCGTGGAGGAGCGGCGCCATGAGCGGCCGCTGAACATGTACGCCTTTTCGAAGTTCGCGTTTGATCAGTACGTGCGCGCCAGTCACGAGCGGCTGGCGCACACCCAGGTGGCTGGACTGCGTTACTTCAACGTTTACGGGCCGCGCGAATCTCACAAGGGCAAAATGTCCAGCGTGGCCTATCATTTCCACAATCAGATTGGTGAATCGGGCGAGTGCCGCCTGTTTGAAGGCTCCGACGGTTACCCCGACGGCGGTCAGCGGCGTGATTTCGTGTACGTCAAAGACGTGGTCGAAGTGAATCTGTGGCTGTTCGATAACCCGAGCGTATCCGGCATCTTCAATTGCGGCACCGGGCGCAGCCAGACTTTTTCGGACGTCGCCGACGCCGTGATTGCCTGGCACGGGCGTGGCGAGAAGCGCTTCATCCCGTTCCCGGAAGAGTTGGTAGGCCGCTACCAGAGCTTTACCGAGGCTGATCTGTCTGCCCTGCGTAACGCCGGCTACACAGCCGAATTCAGCACGGTGGAGCAGGGCGTGCCGGATTATCTGGACTGGCTCGCCCGCCAGTCGAGTTGACCGGCGTGGCCGAGCAACCGGCGCTGGTCGTCGGGCCCGCCTGGGTGGGGGACATGGTCATGGCGCAAAGCCTGTTGGTCTGCCTGCGTCAGCAAACCCCCGAGCGTCCCATCGACGTGCTGGCGCCCGGCTGGTGCAAAGGGATTATCGAGCGTATGCCCGAAGTACGCCGCGCCATCGAGCTGCCCAGCCAGCACGGCCGGTTTGACTGGGCCATGCGGCGGCGGCTGGGCGCCGATTTGCGTCAGCACGGCTTCGGCCAGGCCTATATTCTGCCGCGATCCCTCAAGGCGGCCATTCCCGCCTGGCTGGCGCGGATTCCGCGGCGCACCGGTTATCTCGGCGAGATGCGTTTTGGTCTGATCAACGATGTCAGGTCCAAGGACGCCGCGACGTTCCGGCACACGGTTCGGCGCTTTTTGTATCTGGCGGACAAGCGGGCCATCGATCCGCAGTGGACGCCGCCCAGCCCGTCGTTGCGGATCGACTTTGAGCGACAGCGTGACCTACTCGAGCAGTTCGGAATCGCATCTGAGGAGCCGGTCGTCGCTCTCTTGCCGGGCGCGGAATATGGGCCGGCGAAGCAGTGGCCGGCGCGCCATTTTGCTGACCTCGCCGCCGGTCTCGGGCGCGCTGGCGTGCGATGCATCGTGCTCGGCTCGCCCAAGGAGCAGGCGCTGGGTGAGGCGATCGTCTCTGACTCGGGCGGCGCGGCGCTGAATCTATGTGGCCGCACGAGTCTGCCGGATGCAGTCGATCTGATTGGCGCGTGCCGCGCCGCAGTCAGCAACGATTCCGGTCTGATGCACGTGGCCGCCGCCGTGGGCGTACCGGTAGTGGCTCTTTACGGTTCGTCGTCCAGCGAACGTACACCGCCGCTGACCGAGCAAGCGGTGGTGATGACGCGCGCGCTGACCTGCCGGCCGTGTTTCGAAAGGCGCTGTCCCTACGGCCATACCGCCTGCCTGAGCCATATCAGGCCCGATACCGTGCTGGCGGCGGTGGCTGCCCACCTGCCGGCTGTGGTCAAATAAGCGCCCACAAGAAAAAGCCGACCGCGCGCTCCGGGCCCTGAGCCGGCCGGCGCCGGTCCAATGAACCCCTGTATTCGTGGAGTAGAACATGACGTCCATGGCGGATCGCGATGGTCTTATCTGGCTGGATGGTGAGATGGTGCCCTGGCGCGAGGCGCAGGTGCATGTGCTCACCCACACGCTGCATTACGGCATGGGGGTGTTTGAAGGCGTACGCGCCTACAACACGGAAAAGGGCACGGCCATCTTCCGCCTGGCGGAACATACCCGGCGGCTGTTCAATTCGGCCAAGATCCTGAACATGCCGATGCCCTTCGGCGAGCAGACCATCAGCGATGCGCAGCGGCAGGTCGTGCGGGAAAACAATCTGGAGTCGGCCTACATCCGCCCGATGTGCTTCTATGATTCGGAAGGCATGGGGCTGCACGCCAAGGTCAACACCCGCGTCATGATCGCCGCCTGGACCTGGGGCCAGTACCTGCAGGGCGAAATGAGCGAGGGCATTCGCGTCAAGACCTCGTCGTACACCCGGCACCACATCAACAGCGCCATGTGCAAGGCCAAGGCCAACGGCCACTATTTCAACTCCATGATGGCGGTCAGCGAAGCCGCGGCCGACGGCTATGACGAGGCGCTGCTGCTGGACACGGACGGCTACGTGGCCGAGGGCAGCGGCGAGAACATCTTCCTGGTGCGCGACGGCAAGCTGTTTACGCCCGACCTGACCTCGGCTCTGGACGGCATCACCCGGCGCACCATCATGACCTACGCGGCCGAACTGGGTATCGAGTGCCGCGAAAAACGCATCACGCGCGACGAAATCTACGTGGCCGACGAAGCCTTCTTCACCGGCACTGCCGCCGAAGTCATGGCCATCCGTGAGCTGGACCACCGCAAGATCGGCAGCGGCCGGCGCGGACCCATTACGGAACAGCTGCAGGCGCGCTATTTCGACCAGGTCATGGGCCGCCGTGACGACCACCCGGAGTGGCTGACGCTCGTCTGAGGTGTCGGATCATCTGGAGCTCAAGCAGGAGGGGCGGGACTGGCTGCTGGCCAACCCCGCCCAGGTCGAGAATATTCGCTCGGAGCAGTTCGATACCGGGTGGTGGTCGGAAAAAAAACGTCTGATCGGCGGGGCGCCCGGGCGCGGCACCAGCGTCTTTCTCGATGCCGGTGATCGCGAATGGGTGCTGCGGCCCTATCTGCGGGGCGGGCTGTTTGCCCGTGTGGTGCACGAGCACTACCTCTGGCTGGGCGCCGAAAACTCCCGCCCGTTTCGCGAACTGCGCCTTCTGAACCTGCTCTGGAATGCCGGCCTGCCGGTCGCCGAACCGGTGGCCGCGCGGGCCCAGCGGCGCGGTCTGGCCTACCGGGCCGATCTGATCACGGTGCGTATTCCCGGCGGGCGACCGCTGGCGGACGTGCTGGAAAAGACGCCTCTGCCGGCCGACTGCTGGCGCGATCTGGGCGCCATGATTGCCCGCTTCCACCGCGAGGGCGTCTATCACCACGACTTGAACGGCCGCAACATCCTGCTTGATGACGGCGGCAGCTTCTGGCTGATCGACTTTGATCGCTGCGGTATTCGCAAGCCGGGTCGCTGGTGTCAGGCCAATCTGCAGCGTCTGAAGCGATCCATGGATAAGTTCTCGGCCCGCATGACCGGGTTTCATTTTCTCGCCAGCGACTGGCAGGCGCTGCTGACCGGCTATCGCGCCTTCGAGGATTAGGGCGTGTAAACAACTGCCACGGCGTCGCGTTGCTGCCCAAAATTGTGCCAGGCAAGACGCGTGGCGCGGACCCTAGCCATTCTAGGGCCAAGCCGCGTAACGCCGCATGGTGCAATTTTGCGCGCAACCCTTCGGGCCGGGATCATTTTTCCCCGATACGGCGTTGTCGCTCGCATATGTAGCTGTGCTACACCGCGCTCGCGACGCCTTGTCTCGGGAAAAAATGGTCTCCGGCGCGGCGTCGTGCCAATTGTTTACACGCCCTGGCGCCTAACGCCTGGCCGCAGCCCTGTAGGGGTCGTTCTGCTCGCTGAGCCTGAAGCGCCGGTGCAGCCAGAAATATTGCTCGGGATACTCCAGCACGGTTTGCTCGATCAGGTGGTTGATACGCAACGCATCGGCCGCGTCGTCGCCGCTGGGAAACTGCTCCAGCGGGGGATGCACGACCAGTCTGTATCCGCCACCGGGTTTGCGTAGCGTGAAGAACGGCAGCACCACGGCGCCGCTCATGGCCGCCAGCCGGCTGGTCGCCAGATTCGTATTGGCCGGTTTGCCGAAAAACGGCAATACGGCGCTGAACTTGTTGTGCGCATTCTGATCCGCCGCATACCACACCGCGCGGCCGGCCTTGAGGGCCCGCAGAAAATCCTTGAGACGATCGTAGCGGATGCTGGATTCGCCGATCAGATGGTCCCGTCGTCGCCGCATGACGCGATCGATGACGGGATCATGCGGCGGTTTGTACATGGCGGTGGTGACGACGCCTTCCTCTGCCAGCTTGATGCGCGCCAGGCGCGTGCCCAGCTCAAGCGACGTGAAGTGGGCGGACAGCAGGATGATGCCCCGCCCGGTGGCCGCCGCGTTGCGCAGATGTTCGACCCCCTCGATCTCGCCCAGGTCCTGCATGTCGGCATCGTGGCGCCACCAGGCGAACAGGGTTTCCATGGCGCCCATGCCCACGGATTCGAAGTGTCGGCGCAGCAACCGCTTGCGCTCGGCCGGCGTCAGTTCGGGGAAACAGTAGGTCAGGTTGACGCGGGCAATGCGGCGCCGCTCCGGCAGCAGCCTGTACACCAGCCGGGACAAGGTTCTGCCGATCTGCAGCAGCCAGGGCAGTGGTAGATGCGCGAGGGTCCGGGCCAGTCCCACGAGGATCCAGCTGGGCCAGTGCCGGGGGTGGCGCAGATCGGGGTCTGATTGCATGAAGTGACGAACAGGCGCTTGAACTGTCTGCCTCTACACATCGTGCTCGGGCGTTTGTATGATGCGCGAAAGTCCTTGTTTTAGGAAGTCTTGCAGGCCGCTTCGCCTGCGATTAGCCGGTGCCGGTCTGCGGGTTTCCCGGCGCAAAGCCAAAGGGAATTCAACCATGCTGAGTGTGCCTTCCTTTACACAAGCCCGCGTGCTTGTGGTGGGAGACATCATGCTGGACCGCTACTGGCACGGCGATACCGGGCGTATCTCGCCGGAGGCGCCCGTGCCGGTCGTGCGCATCGGCCGCGAGGAACGCCGGCTGGGTGGTGCGGCCAACGTGGCGCTCAACCTGGCTTCCGTGGGCGTGCAAGTCACGCTGCTGGGTATTGTCGGTGATGACGAGGCCGGCCGGCAGGTGGAGCAGATGCTCGAGCAGGCCGGCGTGCAGGCACAGCTTCTGCGCAGCCCCAGTCACCCGACGATCGCCAAGCTGCGGGTCATCAGCCGCAATCAGCAGCTTATCCGGCTGGACTTCGAGCAGCGCTTCGACACGCAGGACGCCTTTGACGAGTCGGCGCTGACGCGTCTGTTCGACACGGCGCTGCCGGGGCAGGGCGCCGTCATTTGTTCGGACTACGGCAAGGGTAGCCTGGCCGGGGTGCAGGATCTGCTGCGACGCGCGCGCGAGGCGGGCGTGCCCGCACTGGTGGACCCCAAGGGCGATGACTGGGACCGCTACCGGGGCGCCGCCCTGATTACGCCCAACCTGTCCGAGTTCGAGGCCGTGGCGGGCGCGGCTGATTCCGAACAGGCGCTGCGCGACAACGCGGCGGCCCTGCGCGAGCGTCTGACGCTGGACGCGCTGCTCGTGACCCGCAGTGAGCAGGGCATGACGCTGTTCAGTGAAGACCCGCCGGCCCATTTTCCCGCCTTCGCCAAGGAAGTGTTCGATGTGACCGGCGCGGGCGACACCGTCATCGCGCTGTTCGCAGCCGCGCTGGCCGCCGGGCAGGATCGCCGCGCCGCCGCCGGGCTGGCCAATCTGGCCGCGGGCGTGGTGGTGGCCAAGCTGGGCACCGCCACGGTCAGCCCGCCCGAGATGCGCCGTGCCGCCCGTCAGCGGCATCACGCCATTGGCGGCGTCATGAGCGAGGACGATCTGCTGGCCCTGCGCGAGGAAGCGCGCGAGCACGGCGAGCGCGTGGTCATGACCAACGGCTGTTTCGATCTGTTGCATCCCGGCCACTTGCGCTACCTGGAAGCCGCTCGCGAACGGGGCGACTGGCTCATCGTCGCGGTCAATGACGATGCATCGGTCACGCGCCTCAAGGGCGAGGGTCGCCCCGTGAACGACCTGGCCAGCCGAATGGAAATGCTGGGCGGATTGACCGCCGTGGACTGGGTTGTTGCCTTTTCGGAAGACACCCCCGAACGACTGATCTGCCGCGTTCAGCCCGATGTGCTGGTCAAGGGCGGCGATTACGACCCCGAGACCATCGCCGGCGCAGACTGCGTGCGGGCAGCCGGCGGTCGCGTGGAGGTGCTGGATTTCGTGGAAGGACATTCCTCCACCCGCATCATCGAGCGCATGCGGCGGGATAGCTGATGCGGTTTGTCTACTCGCTTTGCCTGTACTTGCTCAGTCCGCTGGTATTCCTCTATTTTTTCTGGCGGGGGATACGCGAGCGCGTGTACTGGCGCGGCTGGCTGCAGCGTTTTGGCTGGGGGCGGCGGCGACCGCCCGGCAGTCTGTGGGTTCACGCGGCGTCGGTGGGGGAGGTTCAGGCGGCGGTGCCGCTGATCCGGTCGCTGCAGGGCGCCTATCCGGATCGGTCGGTTACGCTGACCTGCTTCACGCCGACGGGGGTGGCGCAGGCTGCGCGGCAGTTCGACGAGTCGGTTGACTGTCGTCTTCTGCCGCTGGATCTGCCGGGCGCCATGGCGCGGTTCATCAAGCGCCAACGTCCGGATTTGCTGGTCATCATCGAAACCGAAATCTGGCCGAATCTGCTGGCGGCCTGCCGCAAGCGCGCCGTGCCGGTGGTGTTTGCCAACGCCCGGATGATGCCGCGGTCGTTGCGACGCTATACCCGAGGACCGCTGGCCTCCCTGTTCGGCCAGGCGCTGGCGGGCGTCGATCGCATCGCGGCGGCCAGTGAGGACGACGCCGAGCGCTTCATGACCCTGGGCGTGCCGGAAAACCGCGTGGAGGTCACGGGCAATCTGAAGCTGGATTTCCAGGTGGACGAGACCGTGCGCCGCCAGGGTCTGGCCTGGCGCGAGTCCTGGGGCGGGAAGCGGCCGGTGTGGGTGGCCGGCAGCACCCACGAAGGCGAAGAACGGCGCGTGCTGGACGCCCACCAACGCCTGCTCAAGGACTTTCCCGAATTACTGATGGTGCTGGTGCCGCGGCATCCGGCGCGTTTCCACGCCGTGGCCGATCTCTGCCGCGGGCAGAAGCTCGAAACCGCGCGCCGCAGCGAGAATCACCGGGTGAAGCAGTCGACCCGCGTGCTGCTGGGCGACACGCTGGGTGAACTGCTTGACCTCTACGCCGCGGCCGACGTGGCGCTGGTGGGCGGCACACTCGTGCGCGGCATCGGGGGCCACAATCTGCTGGAGCCGGCGGCCCTGGGCGTGCCCGTAATCGTCGGGCCGCATCAGGGCGGATGGGCCGAGGTGGCCGGCTGGCTGCGCGAGGCGGGCGCGCTGATTACCTGCTCGAGCGTTGACGAGATCGTGGAGGCGATGCAGGAAGCGCTGCGGGATAACGAGGGTCGGCGCGCGGCCGGTCTGGCTGCCAGGCAGGCGGTGGAAGTTCGGGCCGGCGCAACCGCCAGGACGCAGGCCCTGATTGCCGAGGTGCTCGCCTGACGGCGTGATGGATGAGCGCCGGCTCTTGATCAGCCGCGCTCGCCTCGGTAGACCGTCCAGTTGCTGGCTGTTTCCCGCAGCCGTATTTCGTGGAGCAGGTCGCCGTAGACCTCGGCGAGCGTGTCCCAGAAGCGGACTACCAGATTTTCTACCGTGGGGTTGATGTCGGCGGTCAGCGCGCAGTCGTAGTTCAGATGCCGCTGATCCACCAGGTCGATGATCCGCCTGCGAATGACGTCACGCAGATCGGCCAGATTGACAATCACACCGGTCACCGGATCGATCGGCCCCTTCAGGGCGACCTCCAGATCGAAATTGTGGCCGTGGCCGTGCGGGCGCGCGCAGGGGCCGTACAGACGGTGATTCTCCGCCTCGCTGAGCGCGTCGGACCAGAGCCGGTGGGCGGCGGAAAAGCTCTCGCGCCTGACGAGACTGACAATTGGACGGGTCTTCGGGTCTGACATAAGGCGGGGATGGTAGCCGTAACGCCTGGCTTAGGCGAACCGACATGATAGCGAGGTGCGCCGGGTTGGGCTGACCGGTGGCGGGCGCGAACAAGTCAGGAGAGGCAAATCAGTGAGCGGTCGTGCAGCCAGTACGGTTGAAGCTGCTACAAGGCGATGTGCGTCAGGAGGTTTGTCTGCTGCGGATGTCGTGCTAATCACTTGGCCGAATGGGCTGCGGTGTCCTAATTGATCTGCGTGCGTGAGCCGCTAGCGCGGGAACACAGCTTGCCCGCGTGAAAGTAGGCTCCGGAGTTCGAACGTCCTGGGAAGGGGATCTGTCCGTGAATCGCTCTAAGCTGGCGATTGTGCATCTGCGCAACGTCCGTCGATCGATCCGGCCGGCCGCTTTGTATCAGTCGCATGGCCCCGGGTTAGTAAAAAGCCATGGAGTAGGAATTTTCTGCTTGATTGATGGCGTCGGAAACGGTGAGGAGGCCGTTATGGCGTGTCTGGAGAGAACCTTGTTCCGTTTTCCTCCCGGTCCGCGTCTTGCGTGGTCGCGAGACACGCGCTGGAGGAGGGATTTCCCGCTTGACTGTTGGCGCCGGAATTCTTTTTTTTTGGGCGGGAAATGGTGGGCGGTGCTGGGTTCGAACCAGCGACCCCTGCCGTGTGAAGACAGTGCTCTACCACTGAGCTAACCGCCCGCTGCGCGCGGATATTAAGAGTTGGCGCAACACGGGTCAACGACAGCGGCCACTTCGGTTGGCCGGCAACCGGCCGATTTGTTTATAGTCCGCCCAGCGCGCAGCGCGCGTTCAGTCAGCAAGCAAGAGGATGTCGATGCAGTTCATAGACCTGGCCGCCCAGTATCATCGGATCAAGGACGACGTGGATCGCCGCATGGCCGCGGTACTCGAACACGGCCAGTACGTCATGGGCCCGGAAATTGACGAGCTTGAGCAACGGCTGGCCGACTACACGGGGGCCAAGCATTGTGTTGCGCTGTCCAGCGGCACCGATGCGCTGCTGGTCGCGATGATGGCGCTGGAGATTGGCCCCGGCGATGAAGTCATCACGACGCCGTTCACGTTCATCGCCACGGGCGAGATGATTGCGCTGATTGGCGCCAAGCCGGTTTTTGTCGATATCGACCCGGACACCTACAACCTGGATCCGGCCCTTGTGGAGCAGGCCATCACCGACCGGACCCGCGCCATCGTGCCGGTCAGCCTGTACGGGCAGTGCGCCGATATGGACGCTCTCAACGACATCGGCGCCCGGCACGGCATCCCGGTTATCGAGGATGCCGCACAGAGTTTCGGCGCCACCTATCGCGGCAAGCGGTCCTGTGGCCTGTCACGTCTGGCAGCCACGTCCTTTTTTCCGGCCAAGCCGCTGGGCTGTTACGGCGACGGCGGGGCGGCGTTCACCGATGATGAGGGGTTGGACAAGCTGATGCGCGAGCTGCGCAACCACGGCCAGGATCGCCGCTACCACCATCCGCGCATCGGACTGAACGGCAGGCTGGACACGCTGCAGGCCGCCGTGCTGCTGGCAAAAATGGACATATTCGAGGACGAGGTGATGGCGCGCGGCCGCATTGGCGCCCGCTACACCGAAAAGCTTTCGGGGGCGGTCAAGACGCCGACGCTTCGGGAGGGCAACACGAGCGTCTACGCGCAGTACACCATCGAGGTGGATGACCGGGACGCGGTCATGGACAAGCTCAAGGCCGCCGGCGTGCCAACGGCCGTGCATTATCCGGTGCCGCTGAACAAGCAGCCGGCGCTGAAGTGTCCGGCGGCGGTCCCCGTGTCCGACGCTGCCTCGGACCGGGTGATGAGTCTGCCGATGCATCCCTACCTGAAGGAGAGCGAACAGGACGAGGTGATTGCCGCCGTGATTGACGCCGTAAGCTGACATTCTGCCCGCGGCGATCAAATTTCTTCTTCGAAACTGTTGTGGGGGCGGGCCGCCATCCCTATAATTCGCCCCTCGCCGCGATGGGGCACTCGTGCTTCGATGTGGCGAATGCCCGAGGTGCTGCGGCGCCGGGGCGTGAATATCGGGGCCATAGCTCAGTTGGGAGAGCGCAACACTGGCAGTGTTGAGGTCGGGGGTTCGAATCCCCCTGGCTCCACCAGATTAGGATAGAGCGGGTAATATCCGCCCACACTTGCGGCAGCGCCTGGTGGCGCCGCCACGGCAAGACCGCAACACAGATTCAGGTTTGTTAAGCGTGTCCCCATCGTCTAGAGGCCTAGGACACCGCCCTTTCACGGCGGTAACAGGGGTTCGAATCCCCTTGGGGACGCCATTCTTCATCACCTGCTTCGCGCAGCGCCGGTCCTGGCGTCTGTTACTCTCTCCAGGGCGCGAAGGCGCCTAGCTTCACAAGGCTTCTATTGTGCGAATCACCATATTCGGAACCGGCTATGTGGGGCTGGTTACGGGCGCCTGTCTGGCCGAAAGCGGCAATCACGTGCTCTGCGTGGATATTGATCAGGCAAAAATTGCTCGCCTCGAGCAGGGCGAAATTCCCATCTACGAGCCTGGTCTGGAAAACCTGGTGGTCGATAACCACAAGGCCGGTCGGCTGACGTTCACCACGGATATGCAGCAGGCCGTCGACCACGGCAAGCTGCAGTTCATCGCTGTGGGCACGCCGCCGGGCGAGGACGGCAGCGCCGATCTTCAGTATGTGCTTCAGGTGGCCCGGACCATTGGCGAGCGCATGAGCGACTACCGGATGGTCATCACAAAATCGACCGTCCCGGTCGGCACGGCTGACAGGGTGCGCGAAACGCTGCAGGCGGCCCTGTCCGAGCGCGGCGCCCACTGCGAATTCGACGTGGCCTCCAATCCCGAATTTCTGAAGGAGGGCGCCGCGGTCGAAGATTTCATGAAGCCGGATCGCGTGGTGATCGGCGTGGATAACCCGCGTGCGGCCGAGCAGCTCAAGGCGCTCTACGCGCCCTTCAATCGCAGTCGTGATCGCTGCGTGGTCATGGATATCCGGTCGGCCGAGCTGACCAAGTACGCGGCCAACATCATGCTGGCCGCCAAGATCAGCCTGATGAACGAGCTGTCCCAGGTTGCCGACCGGGTCGGGGCCGATATCGAGCAGGTGCGCGCCGCTATCGGCGCAGACCATCGCATCGGCTACCACTTCATTTATCCCGGCTGCGGTTACGGGGGCTCCTGTTTTCCCAAGGACGTCCGGGCGCTGGCGCGCACGGCATCGGCGCTGGGTTACGAAACCGAGATGATCAACGCCATCGAAGCCGTCAACAACCGTCAGAAGGAAACCGTCTTCCAGAAGATCAAGGCGCATTTCGGGGACCTGTCGGGTCGGACGATCGCCCTTTGGGGCCTTGCCTTCAAGCCCAATACGGATGACATGCGGGAAGCGCCGAGTCTGACGCTGCTCGCGCAGCTCTGGGCCGAAGGCGCCGTGGTTCGCGCCCATGATCCCGAGGCGCGGGAGCAGACCCGGCTGGCGGTCGGTGATCGTGACGATCTGATTCTCTGTGAAACGGCCGACGAAGCGGCCGACGGCGCTGACGCGCTGGTGGTGCTCACCGAGTGGCACATCTACCGGAACCCCGATTTTGACGATCTGGCCAGCCGGATGCGCCAGCCGGTATTGTTCGACGGCCGGAACATTTACAACCCCGGCTACGTCATCGGCGCAGGGTTTGCCTATTACGGCATTGGCCGGGCCAGTCGCGATATCACGGCCAGCCAGAAAGCCATCGCAGGCTGAAAAAAGTTGCGGAGCAGGTCTTGCGGTGCGGCCGGGCCAGCCCCATTTTTCCGGCAGCATCCGGTGTGAGGGAGAACAATGCCGATTTACGAATATGAATGCGTCGCCTGCGGCCACGAACTGGAGGAGTTGCAGAAGCTTTCCGACGGCCCGCTGCGCAAGTGCCCCGAGTGCGGCAAATTGAAGCTGCAGCGCAAGGTCTCGGCCGCCGGTTTTCGCCTGTCGGGGAGCGGCTGGTACGAAACCGACTTCAAGAAGGACGGCCAGAAGAACCTGGCGGGCGACAAGGACGGCGACAAGAGCAAAAAGGAGTCGTCCACCAAGAGCGAATCCAAGACGGATGCGAAGAAGGATGCGAAGAAGGCGTCCGGCGGCGACAAGGCCAAACCGGCCGGCAAGAAGGATTCAGCTGCCTGAGGGCCCGTCGCCCGGCGCAGTGTCTCACGGGCCGCGCATGCGTTAGTATGCGCGGCCTTCGTATTTTCAGACCCTTTCAAGAACAAGCGAATTCATGCGTAGTCACTATTGCAGCGATGTCGCCGGCGTAGCGCTGGGCGATCAGATCACCGCCTGTGGATGGGTCCACCGCCGTCGTGACCACGGCGGCGTCATATTCATTGATCTGCGGGACCGCAGCGGCCTGCTGCAGCTGGTTTTCGACCCCGACTACGCCGATATCTTTGCGATCGCCGAGAGCCTGCGGCCGGAGTTCGTGCTGAAAGCCACCGGCAAGGTGCGTGAACGGCCGGAAGGCACGATCAACCCGAAATTGCCGACCGGGCGCATTGAAGTACTGGTCACCGAGCTCGAATTGCTCAATCGGGCCGATACTCCGCCTCTGCAGATCGACGAAACCGATCATGTGGGCGAAGAGGCTCGTCTGCGCTATCGCTACATCGAGCTTCGCAAACCGCGCATGCAGCAGCATCTGATGCTGCGCGCCGAGGTGACCCGCAGTCTGCGCCGCTATCTGGACGAGGCCGGATTTCTCGATATCGAAACGCCGATTCTCACCAAGGCGACGCCCGAAGGCGCGCGCGACTATCTGGTCCCCAGCCGGACTCACCCGGGCTCGTTCTTTGCCCTGCCGCAATCGCCTCAGCTGTTCAAGCAGCTGCTGATGATGTCCGGGCTGGACCGCTACTACCAGATTGCCCGCTGCTTCCGTGACGAGGACCTCCGAGCCGATCGCCAGCCGGAGTTCACCCAGCTCGATATCGAATTTTCCTTCTCCGACGAGTCGGAGATCATGGCCGTCAACGAGGCCATGATGCGTCAGCTGTTTGCGGATGTGCTGGACGTTCAGTTGCCCGACCCGTTTCCACGCATGACCTATGCCGAGGCCATGCGGCGTTTCGGCTCGGACAAGCCGGATTTGCGCATCGACCTGGAGCTGGTCGACGTGGCGGATCTGGTGGCCGACGCCGAGTTCAAGGTTTTTTCCGGCCCGGCCAACGATCCGGGCGGGCGCGTGGCCATGCTGCCGGTACCGGGCGGCAGTTCGCTGACGCGCAAGCAGATCGACGACTACACCGACTTCGTGGGTCGCTACGGCGCGAAGGGTCTGGCGTACATCAAGGTGAACGATCCCGCGCAGGGACGCGAGGGTCTGGCTTCGCCGATTCTCAAATTTCTGTCTGATGCGGCCGTTGACGGTATTTTGCAGCGATCGGCAGCAAAAGCGGGCGATTTGATCTTCTTTGGTGCTGATCGTGCATCGGTGGTCAACGACGCGCTCGGCGCGCTGCGGGTCAGGCTCGGCCAGGATCTGGGCCGAATCGAGGGCGACTGGGCGCCCCTGTGGGTCATCGACTGGCCCATGTTCGAGTGGGACGACAAGGAAAAGCGCTGGGACGCACTGCATCATCCCTTTACCGCGCCGTCCGTGGACGATCCGGCGGCCCTGGTCAGCCATCCGGGTGAGGCCTTGTCCCGCGCCTACGATCTCGTGCTCAACGGCACTGAACTGGGTGGCGGGTCGGTTCGTATTCACCGGCCCGACATGCAGACCGCTGCCTTTCAAGTGCTGGGCATCGGCGCCGAGGAGGCCGAGGAAAAGTTCGGTTTCCTGCTGGAGGCGCTGCGCTACGGCGCGCCGCCGCACGGCGGCATCGCGTTTGGCGTGGATCGGCTGGTCATGCTCATGGCAGGCGCGTCGTCCATTCGCGAAGTCATCGCCTTTCCCAAGACGCAGACCGCAACGGACCTGCTCACCGGCGCGCCGGGTCTGGCCGACAATCGGCAGCTCAAGGAGCTTGGCATCCGACTGCGCCAGACGGAGAAGCCGTCCGAATAGAGCAGACCGGCCCGTCGCGGGGCGCGCCGGGGCTTGTGATATTCTCGGGGCATCCCACATTCACCAGTATCGGGCTTTTCGCAGACGGAACCGGACATGGCCGAAAGCGCACTTGCACTCAAGGATTTTGCTCAGCTGGACGACGCCAGGTGCGACGCCCGTATCCGGGCAGCCAAGCAGGCGCTTGGGGAGCGCTGCGTCATCCTGGGCCATCACTATCAGCGCGACGAGGTCTTCGCACACGCGGACATCACCGGTGATTCGCTGAAGCTTTCCGCGCAGGCCGCCGAATGCGACGCCGAGTACATCGTCTTCTGTGGCGTGCACTTCATGGCCGAGGTGGCGGATGTGCTCTCGCGCGATGATCAGACGGTCATTCTCCCGGACATGGCGGCCGGTTGCTCCATGGCCGACATGGCAAACCTGCGAAATGTCGAACGTGCCTGGCGGGAGCTGGCCGAAGTGCTGGACCCGGACGAGCACATCACGCCGATCACCTATATCAACTCTGCGGCCGACCTGAAGGCCTTTTGCGGGCGTCACGGCGGAATAGTCTGCACGTCCAGCAACGCCCGCGGCGTACTGGACTGGGCGTTCGAGCGTCGCGAGAAGGTGCTGTTCTTCCCGGATCAGCATCTGGGTCGCAACACCGGTCACGACATGGGAATCAGTCTGGACGACATGGTCGTCTGGGATTTCGATAAACCCATGGGCGGGCTCACCGCGGAGCAGATTCGCGACGCAAGGATGATCTTGTGGAAGGGCTTTTGTTCGGTGCATCAGATGTTCCACCCGAACCACATCAAGAAATTCCGCGAGGAGCACCCCGAGGGTCGCGTCATCTCGCACCCTGAGAACGCCTTCGAGGTTTGCCAGAATTCGGATGTGGTGGGCTCGACCGAAACCATCCTTAAAACGGTGCGGGCGTCGGACCCGGGCACGCACTGGCTGGTGGGCACAGAGTTGAACCTGGTCAATCGTCTCCACAACGAGATGGCGCCCAGGGGGGTCAAAGTCCAGTTCATGTCGCCGGTGGTTTGCATGTGCGCAACCATGTTCCGGACCGACCCGCAGCATCTGGCCTGGGTGATGGACAACCTGGTCGAAGGCCAGGTGGTCAACCAGATCAAGGTGCCGGCGGACGAGGCCAGACAGGCCAAGGCGGCACTGGACCTGATGCTGGAGATCACGGCCTGACCCTACTGCTTGACGCACAGTCTGAACCGGGCTGCGTACGATGTGCGCGGCCCGTTTTGTTTCCACTCAACGAATAAACGGTAGCCAGCGCATGAGCAACAGCGACGAAGCGCGCAATATTTTCCGCCACGAAGGCCAGGTAGACCGCGAGAACCGCGAGCGCGCCAACCGCCACAAGGGACTGACGCTGTGGTTTACCGGGCTGTCTGGGTCCGGCAAGTCGACGGTGTCGGTCGCGCTGGAGGAGCGTCTGCACGCGCTGGGCTGCGCGACCTACCGGCTTGACGGCGACAACGTACGCACCGGCCTGAATCGTGATCTTGGCTTCACGCCGGAAGACCGTATCGAGAACATCCGCCGCATTGGCGAAGTAGCCAGGTTGTTCCGGGACGCCGGCATCATCAATCTGGTGGCCTTCATTTCCCCCTACCGCCAAGACCGGCAGATGGCCCGCGCCCTTTCGGATCGCGGCGATTTCGTCGAGGTGTTTGTCGACTGCGCGCTGGATGTCTGCGAATCGCGCGACCCGAAAGGCCTGTACAAGAAGGCACGCGCCGGCGCGATTCCCAACTTCACGGGCATAAGCGCGCCCTACGAGCCACCGGAGAATCCCGAGGTCCACCTGCGCACGGACACGCAGAGCCTGGATGATTGTGTGGAGGCCGTGCTCGGCCACCTGGTCGAAAAAGGCTACATTGATCAGTCGCTGATCGACTGAGCCGCCGGATGTGCTTCGAAGGTCGCCGGCGGCTGCGTTACAATATCCGGCTACCTGCCCACGCCAGCAAAGGACCGTGTACGGATGTTTGACCTGTCTGCCTCTCTGGAGTCCTGCGATCCGGATCTTGCCGCTGCCATACAGGCGGAGAACCGGCGCCAGGAAGACCACATCGAGCTGATTGCCTCGGAAAACTACGCCAGCCCCGTCGTGATGGCGGCGCAGGGTTCCCAGCTCACGAACAAGTATGCCGAAGGCTACCCGGGCAAGCGCTATTACGGCGGCTGCGAGCATGTCGATGTGGCCGAGCGGCTGGCCATTGAGCGGGCCTGCGAACTGTTCGGCTGTGACTACGCCAACGTCCAGCCTCATTCGGGCGCCCAGGCGAATGGCGCCGTGTTCATGGCGCTCGTGTCTCCTGGCGATACCGTGCTGGGCATGAGTCTGGCGCACGGTGGCCATCTGACCCACGGCGCGGCGCCGAATTTTTCCGGCAAGCACTACAACGCGGTTCAGTACGGGCTGAATGAGGACACGGGCGAGATTGACTACGAGCAGCTTGAAACACTCGCGCGGGAGCACCGGCCCAAGCTGATCATCGGCGGATTCTCGGCGTATTCGCAGGTCGTCGACTGGGCGCGCATGCGCCGCGTGGCCGATGAGGTGGGTGCCTTTTTCCTGGTCGATATGGCCCATGTGGCCGGGCTGGTGGCTGCAGGCGTTTATCCCAGTCCACTGCCGCACGCCCACGTGGTGACCACCACCACTCACAAGACGCTTCGGGGGCCGCGGGGCGGTCTCATCCTGTCCGCCTGCGGCGACGAGAAGCTGTACAAGAAATTCAATTCGGCCGTGTTCCCCGGCCTGCAGGGTGGCCCGCTGATGCACGTCATCGCAGGCAAGGCAGCCGCGTTCAAGGAAGCGCTCGAGCCCGGCTTCAAGGATTACCAGCAGCAGATCTGCCGCAACGCGCAGGCCATGGCAAAAGTGTTTATCGATCGTGGCTACGACGTGATTTCCGGCGGCACGCAGAACCATCTGATGCTCGTGAGCCTCATCAAGCAAGACATCACCGGCAAGGACGCTGAGGAGTCACTGGGGCGGGCGCACATCACGCTGAACAAGAACGCGGTGCCGGGTGATCCCCGGTCGCCTTTCGTCACCAGTGGTCTGCGTATCGGTACCCCGGCTGCCACGACGCGCGGCTTTGGTGAATCGGAAATGACCGACGTGGCGGGCTGGATTTGCGACGTGCTGGATGCACTTGCGGGCGAGGGCGATGCCGAGCCGGTGATTGAAGCTACACGCGCCCGGGCCGCCGCGCTATGCGGCCGCTTCCCGGTGTACGGGTCGGCGCAAGCGGCCGCGGCCAACGGCTGAGTGGCGGTCACGCGCCGTTGTTGCGGGCGCCGGCCGGTCTGACGCGCGACCATGCATTGCCCATTCTGTGACGAGGACGCCACCCGCGTTGTCGACTCTCGCCTGGCCGCGGAAGGCAGCCAGGTCCGACGGCGGCGCGAGTGTCCGAAGTGCAGTTCGCGCTTCACGACGTTCGAGGTCGCCGAGCTCGTCATGCCCCGAATTCTCAAGAGTGACGGCACGCCTGAACCGTTCGACGAGAACAAGCTCCGGCGCGGGATTACGCGGGCGCTGTACAAGCGGCCGGTGACATCGGAAGCCATTGACGAGGCGATCAACCGCATCGGTCACCGCCTACGATCCGAAGCCGAGCGGGAAGTTGATGCCCGCAAGTTGGGCGACTGGGTCATGGAGGAGCTGCGGGCGCTGGATCAGGTTGCCTACGTGCGGTTTGCGTCCGTGTACCGGCGTTTCGAGGACGTCAACGCCTTCCGCGAGGAAATCGACCGTCTTGAATCCACGCCCGATCCCAGCGCGGTCCGCCGGCAGCTATCACTGATCGACAGCGACCGGAATCAGTGATGGATCCGGCGGCCCAGGCGCGCTATATGGCGCGTGCGCTGCGGCTGGCCCGGCGGGGCTGGTGTACTACCACGCCGAACCCTCGTGTGGGCTGCGTACTGGTCAGTCAGGGCGAAATCATTGGCGAGGGCTGGCACGAAAAAGCCGGGGAAGGCCACGCGGAAGTCCGCGCCCTGGAAGAGGCACGGCGGCGCGGCCGCGATACCGCCGGCGCTTCGGCGTTCGTGACGCTCGAGCCCTGCTGCGTGCAGGGTCGTACGCCAGCCTGCACCGCAGCGCTCATCCGGGCCGGCGTCAAGCGCGTCTATCTGGGCGCGACGGACCCCAACCCCCGCGTGAACGGCGGCGGCATTGCGCAGCTTGAAGCCGCGGGTATCGAGGTGGTGCAGGGCCTGCTGAGCGCCGAATGTGAATCGCTGAATCCGGGCTTTTCACTCCGGATGACGCTCGGCCGCCCGCGCTTTCGGGTGAAGGTTGCGATGTCGCTTGATGGCCGCACCGCGGCCGCCAACGGTGAAAGTCAGTGGATTACCGGGCCGGCAGCGCGACAGGAGGTGCACCGGCTGCGGCGCGAGAGCTGCGCCGTGCTGACCGGCAGCGGCACGCTTCGGGCGGATGATCCGCAGTTGACGGTGCGACATGTCAGCGCGGCCCGACAGCCGGCGCGTGTGCTGCTGGATACCGATCTGCAGGCTGCGCCCGGGTCCCGTCTGTTCGACGGCGGCGCGCCCTGCATCGTCTTTACAGGCAGCGACAACGCGGGCCGCAGACAGGCGCTGGAACGCATTGGCATCACCGTAATCCAGGTGGCGCGCGGCGAATCGGGGCTGCATTTGATGGAAGTGGCCCGGCAGCTGGGCGATCTGGCCTTCAACGAGGTGATGGTGGAAGCGGGTGCCGAACTTGCCGGCGCCTTTGTCGAAGCCGGGCTCGCGGACGAGCTGATCATCTACCTGGCGCCACAGCTTATCGGCGACGGCGGCCGCGCCATGCTTTCGCTGCCCGGCCTGCAAGGTCTGGCTGACCGAATTTCCCTCGATATTCGGGACATTCGAGCCGTGGGTGAGGATTGGCGTATCATCGCGCGGCCGCGGCGTCCGGCCTGATCGCCCGGCATGTAATCAAGAACCGATGGCAGAAACGATGTTCACAGGAATTGTTCGCGGACAAGGCGTTATTCAGGCCAGCCGGACGTTGGGCGGCGATACGCGACTGGAAGTCGATCGCAGGGGCGTGGACCTGGGACCCGTCGCTCTGGGAGACAGCATTGCCGTGAACGGCTGCTGCCTGACCGTGGTCGAGTTCGACGCTTGCTCGTTCTGCGCGGACGTATCTCGTGAAACACTCGACCTGACCACGCTGGGCGCGCTTGAGGTGGGCAGTGCGGTCAACCTCGAGCCGGCGTTACGCGCGGGCGACGCGCTGGGCGGTCATCTGGTCAGCGGCCACGTGGATGGCCTGGCCGAACTGGTGGGGCAACGCGATGATGCGCGTTCGCGCCGCTTCGAATTCAGGGCGCCCGATGCGCTGGCGCGGTATGTCGCGCGCAAGGGCTCGGTGTGCCTGGACGGCGTCAGCCTGACGGTCAATGACGTTAACGGCAGCCTGTTCGGTATCAACGTCGTACCGCATACGCTTGAGGTCACGACGCTGGGCGCCCTGGTACCGGGGCAGTCGGTCAACCTGGAGATCGACACCATAGCCCGCTATGTGGAGCGGCTCATGACAGCAGAAGAAGGAATGAACTGATGGCCTTCAGCCCAATCGAGGACATTATCGAGGACATCCGGCAGGGACGGATGGTCATCATGCTGGATGACGCGGATCGCGAGAACGAGGGTGATCTGATACTGGCGGCCGAGCACGTCACGCCGGAACACATCAATTTCATGGCGCGTTTCGGGCGCGGCCTGATCTGCCTGACGCTGACCCGTCAGCGCTGCCAGCAGCTCAATCTGCCGCTGATGGTCACCGGCAACCAGGAAACGCATCAGACCAATTTCACGGTATCGATCGAGGCAGCCGAAGGCGTGACCACCGGCATATCGGCGCATGACCGCGCCGCGACGGTGCGCGCCGCCGCCGGCAAGAAGGCCGCGCCGGCTGATCTGGTCCAGCCGGGGCACATCTTTCCGCTGATGGCGCAGCCCGGTGGTGTCCTGGCGCGCGCCGGCCACACCGAGGCGGGCTGTGATCTGGCGCGCATGGCCGGTCTTGAGCCGGCGTCGGTCATCGTCGAGATCCTCAACGAAGACGGCAGCATGGCGCGGCTGGAGGATCTTGAAGCGTTCGCGGCCACGCACGACATCAAGCTGGGCACGGTGGCCGATCTGATCCGGTACCGGATTGCGCACGAACGCACCGTGTTCCGCGTGACGCAAACGCAGGTGGAAACCGACTTCGGCCCTTTCGATCTGTACTCGTTCGAGGATGAGGTGGACAAGGTTGTGCATCTGGCGATGGTCAAGGGTGAGGTCAATCCGGATGATCCCACGCTGGTGCGCGTCCACGTGCGCAACACGCTGTCCGACATGCTGAATATTCATCACGCCGACTTCAGCTGGCCACTGCGCAGCGCCATGGAGCGCATCGAGCGCGAGGGCAGTGGCGTGATCGTGGTCCTGCGCAAGGCTGAGACACCGCGCGAGCTGATCGAGCGGATCAGGACGCTCGAGGGCGGCGCCGCGAGCGAAAGCGGCGTGAGCTACGACGACATGGACGACGACCGCGTGCTGCGCACCTACGGCATCGGCGCCCAGATCCTTACCGATCTGGGTGTGCGTCGCATGCGCGTGCTGTCGCAGCCGCTGCGAATGAACGCGATCTCCGGATTTGGCCTGGAAGTCGTCGAGTACGTCGATCACGACTAGGCGCGCGCCGCGTTTAGCGACTCGTTTCGGCCCGTTCGGCGCTACGGGACGTGCGATAATGGCCCGATCAACTGACGGGTCAGCAGGAATTCTCTGATGGAACACGAAGGCGACTTTGATCTGGACGACGCCCGTATCGCCGTGGTGGCGACACGCTGGAACGACGTCGTGGTAGACCGCCTCGTCGACGGCGCGCTGAGTGTGCTCGGCGACTGCGGACTGGACGAAGGCAGTATCGATGTCTTCCGCGTACCGGGGGCCTTCGAATTGCCGGTGGTCTGCGACCGGCTCGCGGATGGCGGCGACTACGACGGCATCGTCGCGCTGGGCGCCGTTATTCGGGGCGAGACCCCGCACTTCGACTACATCTGCCAGGAAACCACCCGGGGCCTGGGGGCCGTGGCGCTGGAGTACGGCCTGCCGGTCGGCTTCGGCCTGATCACGGCGGATACGGTCGAACAGGCCGACGCCCGCTCGCAACCCGATGACGAGAGCAACAAGGGCGTAGAAGCCGCCAGCGCGGTGGCCGAGGTCATCAGCCTGTTGCGGCAGATCGAAGACGACAGCGGCGATAGCTGAAAACACCCATGATCGAGTTCGGTCCCGAACCGCAAGCGGATGACGACGACGAAGCCCCGCCGCGCGACAAGCCGTTGTCCGCGCGCCAGCGGGCCCGTCGCGCGGCCATGCAGGCCTGCTACCAGTGGTTGCAGAGCGATAGCGAAACCGGTGACCTGATCCTGCAGTTTGATCGGGCGGGATACCTGAAGGGTGCAGACCGGGGTTACTTTCGCAAGACGGTACGCTTCTGTCTCGACGACACCGAGGCACTTTCCCCGCATTTCGAACCGTTTCTCGACCGGCCTGCCGACCAGCTGGATCCGGTCGAGCACGCCATCCTGATCGTGGCGACCTATGAGCTGCTGCACCGACTGGAAATTCCCTATCGCGTGGTGTTGAACGAGGCGCTGGATATCGCGCGCGAATTCGGTGCCGAAGATGGCCACCGCTTCGTCAATGGCGTGCTCGACAAGGTGGCGCGGCAGACGCGCAGCGTGGAAGTCGGCATGCCGCGATCGGGGTAGCCGGTCCGCGGGCCGATATCCGCGTGAGCGAATTCGACTTCATCCGGCAGTTGCTGGCAGACCTGCCGGGGCTGCGGGACGATGTCGTGCTGGGGCCGGGTGATGACGCGGCCCTGCTGCAGCCGCCGCCGGGCGACCAGCTGGCCATGACCACCGATACGCTGATCGCCGGCCGGCATTTTCCAGATGATGCCGACCCCGCGTCAGTGGGCTGGAAATCGGTCGCGGTCAACATCAGCGACCTGGCCGCCATGGGCGCGCGACCGGCCTGGATCACCATGACGGTTTCGACCCCCGATGCTCGCGGTATCGACTGGCGCGCTTTCATGTCGGGGGTGGCCCGCGCGCTGCAGGCCTACGGCGTGAGCCTGGTGGGCGGCGATCTCACGCGCGGCCCGTGGGCCATTACAGTATGCGCGCTCGGGTTTATCAGGCCAGGCCAGGCTCTGCGGCGCGACGGTGCCCGACCCGGCGACGTGATTGCCGTCACCGGCACGCTCGGGGATGCGGCCCTGGGTCTGTCCGTATGGCAGTCACCGCACGCCATGGATGATCCCGCGGACGCGCCGGCACGTGATTTTCTCACGCGGCGACTGCACTGGCCGGAGGCTCGCGTGCAGGCGGGTGTGGCGCTGACGGGGCTGGCTACGGCGGCCGCCGACGTCTCCGATGGCCTGGCAGCAGACCTCGGCCATATCCTGACCGCCAGCGGCGTGGGCGCCGAGGTTGACGCCGCCTGTCTGCCGCGCTCACCTGCGCTATCCCGCCTGTGCCGCGACACCGGGGCGCGGCAGCGCTTTCAGTTGAGCGGGGGCGATGACTACGAGTTGTGCGTGACCCTGCCCGAAGAGCGGCTTGCCGAGGCGGTTGAACGCGTGGATGTGCCGCTGACGGTGATTGGCCGGGTGACTCGGGGCAGCGGTTTGCGGGTCCGGGACGGGCAGGGCGCGTTGATCGAGCTCGAACGGGCCGGCTACGATCATTTCGCCGGATCCGACTAGCGCTGCGCGGCCCCACAGGCGGGCTTATAGTCCAGCGCGCAGGCGCGCTGACGATCCTCTCGCGCCGCGTTCTCATCGCCCAGCCGCGAGAGTGTCTCTCCCAGCAGGTAGTAGGCCTTGCCGTAGTCGGGCTTGATCTTGATCAACCGCTGCAGCATTTCGCGCGCCCGACCGTGTTCACCCAGTCCGGCGTAGAGATTGGCCATCCACTCGAGCGCGCTGGCATTGCCGGGGTCGAGCTGTAGCGAGCGCAGCAGATCGGCCTGCGCCTGGGCGTCCTGGCCACTGCGGTGATACGCCAGGCCTCGGTAGTAGTAGCCGCGCGAGGATTCCGGTTCCAGCGCCACGGCCTCGTCAAAGGCGCTGATGGCCTGATCGTAGTCCTCGGCCTGAAGCAGCGCATAACCCTGGTTGATGCGTGCGTCGGCCGCCATGCGCTCGTAGCCGCGCGCGCCATGCGACTGCAGCAGGTCCGCGATGGCCAGGTGGTTTTCCTGCAGCGCGATGCGCAGCGGTGTCCATCCCTCGTTGACGGCATTGGGGTCCGCGCCCCGTTCCAGCAGCGCGGCCACGGTCCGGGGGTGGTTGCCCACCACCGCCTGAAACAGCGGCGTGCGGCCGTTGATATTGCGATGTTCGATGTCTGCCCCCTCGCGCAGGAGATAATCGACCATCAGCGTGTGACCGGCGCGCGCCGCCATGTGAAGCGGTGTGTGTCCTTTTTCGTCGGCCTTCTGCAGGTCGGCCCCCTGAGCCACGAGAATGCGCGCAATCTCGGTATTGCCCTGCCAGGTCTGCCAGGCCGCCAGCCACAGGGGCGTCTGCTGCCACTGATTGGTGATGTCCACGCGCGCGCCCGCCTGCAGAAGTCGACGCACGATGGCGGGATGGTGCTGTTCGGCGGCAAGATGCAGCGGCGAGAGCCCGCTGATATCGTCCTGGGCATCCAGGTCGGCATTGGCGTCGATCAACTGCTGGACAATGTGGCCCTGGCCGGCGCGCGCCGCCACGGCCAGCGGAGTGCGTCCGGCCTCGCTGCGGGTATTCACGTCCGCGCCGTATTCGAGCATGTCCCGCAGTACCGAACTGTCGCCGCGTAGCGCTGCGTAGTGCAGGCAGGTCCAGCCGGCAAGGTCATCGTCGTTGGCATGCACCGCCATCTGGGCCAGGCAGCGCAGATCGTAGCGGGGCGTGACCATGACGGCGGTCACGCCGCAGGCGATCAGTATCAGAATGAACAGGCGGAGCACCATGGCGCGGTCCTGCGGGGCGTTCGGCGGTGTTTCAGGCAGACACGATAGCCTATACGCACCATTATCGCGCGCCTGTCGGAACGGGTGGCGGGCGTGGCCGGCTGCTGCGGCGGTTAAGCCGCGGGCCCATAAACGCTAAGATACGCGGCCGTCCGGCCGCGCCGGTCCTTGTCCAAGTGTTCAAAGAACGTTCTACATGCTCAAGATTCACGACAGCCTCAGCGGTCGCAAGACCGAATTGACACCCCGCGAGCCGGGCCGGGTCGGGCTGTATGTCTGCGGCGTCACCGCCTACGACTACTGCCACCTGGGTCACGCCCGCGTGATGGTGGTCTTCGACATGGTGCGGCGATACATCGAGTCGACCGGACTCGACGTGACCTACGTGCGAAACATCACGGATATCGACGACAAGATCATTCGCCGCGCCGCGGAGCAGGGCACCACCACGCAGGCCATCGTCGACAAGTTCGTGGCCGCGATGGACGAGGATGCCGCTGCGCTGGGCCTCGAGCCGCCGGACGAGGAGCCGCGCGCCACCGCCCATATCGATCAGATCATTGCCATGGTGGCCCGGCTGGTCGACAACGGCAGCGCCTACGCGTCCGACAACGGCGATGTCTATTTTGACGTCAGCGCGTTTGACGATTACGGCGCGCTGTCGGGCAAGCGCCTGTCGGACTTGCGCGCCGGCGCCCGGGTCGATGTGGACGAGGGCAAGGACGATCCGCTGGATTTCGTGCTCTGGAAGGCCGCCAAACCGGGCGAGCCCTCCTGGCCTTCACCCTGGGGCCAGGGGCGCCCGGGCTGGCACATCGAGTGCTCGGCCATGTCCACCCACTGCCTGGGTGATCATTTCGACATTCACGGCGGCGGGCTGGATCTGCAGTTTCCGCATCACGAGAACGAGATCGCGCAAAGCCGCGCGGCAACGGGTGCCCCGTTCGTCAATCTCTGGATGCACAACGGGTTCGTGACCGTTGATGACGAGAAAATGGCGAAATCGCTGGGCAATTTTCTGACCATCCGAGACGTGCTGGCGGAATATGCCGCCGAAGAAATTCGCTACTTCATACTGTCCACGCATTACCGCAGTCCGCTCGCCTACACGGCAGAAAGCCTGCAGGGCGCGGGGCAGTCGCTGGCGCGTCTGTACGGCGCATTGCGCGGCCTGGACCCGAATGTGCCGGCGGCGGACGCGTCGGTGTATGCCATCCGCTTCACCGAGGCCATGGACGATGACTTCAATACGCCGGCGGCTTTGGCGGTGTTGTTCGAAATGGCGCGCGAAATCAACCGGCTGCGCCAGGAGGATCCTGCAGAGGCCGCCGCGGTGGCGGGCCTGATGCGGCAGCTCGGCGGGCGGATCAACCTGCTCCAGAGCGATCCGGATTCGTTCTTCCAGGGCAGCGACGGCGCTGCGCTCTCGGCCGCCGAGATCGAACAGCGTATCCAGGCGCGTGAGGCAGCCCGCGCCGCAAGGGATTTTGCCCAAGCGGACGCCATCCGGGACAGTTTGCAGGCCGCCGGGGTGATGCTGGAGGACGGGCCTTCGGGCACCCGGTGGCGGCGAGGCTGAGGGGGTAGGCTCAGGCGGCTGGGGTTTCCCGCAGTTCGCAAGCCAGCAGCGTATTTTCGAGCAGCATGGCTACGGTCATGGGGCCGACGCCGCCGGGCACCGGGGTGATCCAGCTCGCACGCTCACGGGCAGCGTCGTAGCTGACGTCGCCCTGCAGTCTGCCGTCTTCGCCCCGGTTCATGCCGACATCGACAACGGTGGCTCCGGGCCGTACCCATTCGCCCGGCACCAGGTCCGGCTTGCCGACCGCGACAACCAGTAATTCGGCCTGCCTGACCTGGCTTTCCAGATCTTCCGTGAAGCGGTGACAGACCGTGACGGTGCAGCCCTTGAGCAGCAGTTCCAGCGCCATGGGGCGGCCGACGATATTGGAGGCGCCCACGATCACGGCGCGACGCCCGCGGAAGGTTTCGCCGGCGGCCTCGAGCAGCCGGATAATGCCCAGCGGGGTACAGGAACGGATCAGCGGGGCGCGTTGGGCCAGTCGGCCGACGTTATAGGGGTGAAAACCGTCCACATCCTTGAGCGGGTCAATCCGGTCGATCACCGCCGAGGCATCGAGCTGTTTGGGCAGGGGAAGCTGGACCAGGATGCCGTCAATGGCATCGTCCTGATTGAACCGGTCGATGGTGGCGAGCAGTTGCTCCTGACTGACGGCGGCGTCCAGGTACACCGGTTCCGAATGCAGCCCCGCAGCGGCGCAGGCCTCGATTTTCTTGTTCACGTAGATGCCGGACGCAGTGTCTCCGCCCACCAACACCACAGCCAGGCCGGGTCGGCGTCGTCCCGCCTTCAGACGATCGTCGATCCGGGCCTGGACAGCATCACGAACCTGCCGGGCCAGTTTCTTGCCGTCGAGTAATTGGGCGGGCATGCGTCCTCGTGGGTCCTGGGCCTGCGGGGCGCGAATTCTTACATGCACATGCCGCTCTGGCCACCTTCGCGGCTAAGTGCTGCAGAATCTATCGGGCGGACGGCGCGTCGCGGCGCCGGATGCAGCGTTGACGCTGGACACCAAGCATGGCGCGACGGTTGGCGGCAGCGCAAGTCGGACTTAGAATATGCGGCGCCGACGCTCGATGCGCAAAGGCCGCCGACATTGCAACGAGTTTTCGGTGTATAGCGCAGTCTGGTAGCGCGTCTGCTTTGGGGCGACGACCGCCCGGAGCGAGCACGGCTCGCTCAGGTCGACGCGCCCGTAGCAGGATGCGAAGGGCCGGGGTTCTTGGCGAGGCAGGAAGCCGAGCCTAGCACCGGACTGCTCCCGAGTGTGTCGGCGGGATGTGAGCGGAGAAGGTTTCAGACGGGGTATAGCGCAGCTTGGTAGCGCGTCTGCTTTGGGGCGACGACCGCCCGGAGCGAGCACAGCTCGCTCAGGTAGGAGCGCCCGTAGCAGGA
>NYTH01000009.1 GCA_002683405.1 Salinisphaeraceae bacterium
CTCGCGCCCTTACGGTCGCGGGCAGGCCATCCGCTACGCGGGCTCGCGTTGCTCGGGCCTGCATTATTGATCCGAAAAATTTGTCTATTTAATGCACGGCCCAATAATGATGTCCTCGGTCGGCCCCGCGGGGCTTGTAGACTACGCCGGGTCTTCACGCCGATGGGGTGAACTTGTGGGCGGCCGCGAGTCCAAGACACGTACGGCGCTGCAGGAAATGCCCGGCTGGGCAGCTCCACCCGTCTTTCTCTCGCTTTTTTAACGCATTGATCAGGAAATCCGTGCCCGAAACCACTGAAAATGCCTTGAGGCGGTACCGACCGGGGCCGATCTGGATCGCGGCCGGCATCGCCCTGCTGGTTGGGCTCTGGATGGCGTCCGGCCTGGTCGCGCCCGAGCCCGACGCGCCGACGGACAATGCCACCCCGGCGGCACAGGCCGAGGCGGCTCCCGTTTCGGTATCGGTGCGTCGTTCGATCGCCGAGGCGGTCGAGGAGGAAGCCGAAATAACAGCGCGCACGGCGCCGATTCGCGCGGTGGAGCTGCGGGCGGAAACACAGGGCCGCGTGGTGAGCCTGCAGGCCCAGGCCGGCGACCGGCTGGCCGAAAACGACCTGATCCTGGCGCTTTCGCAAGAGGATCGTCCGGCGCGGCTGGATCGCGCCGAAGCGGTCCTGGCCCAGCGAGAGCTGCAGTGGGAAGCGGCGCAGAAACTCTCGGAAAAGGGCTACCAGACGCGCGCCGGCGTGGCCGAGGCCCGGGCAAACCTGGCCTCGGCGCGGGCCGACGTGGCCGCCATCCGCGACGAGCTGGACAAGACCCGCATTCGCGCGCCCTTCGACGGCGTGCTGGAAACCCGGCCGGTCGAGAAGGGCGATCTGCTGCGCGTGGGAGACACCGTGGGCCGGCTGGTCCAGCAGTCGCCTTTCCTCGTGGTCGGCGATGTCTCGGAAGATGTCGTCGCGCGCATCGAGGAGGGCCAGGCCGGCAGCGCCAGGCTGATTTCCGGCGAGACGGTCACCGGGACCGTGCGCTACGTGGCCGGCGAAGCCGACGAGCAGACGCGCACCTACCGTGTGGAGCTGCGCGTGTCGCCGGAGGCCGGCCGCCTGATCGCGGGCGCCACGGCCACCCTGCGGCTACCGCTGGGCACGGTACCCGCCCACGTGGTCGAGCCGGCCGTCATGACCCTCGACGACGACGGCGCCTTCGGCATCAAGACTGTGGATGAGCGTGATCGCGTGCATTTTCACCCCGCCGAGATCGTTCGCAACCGCGACGGCCGCGTCTGGCTGACCGGGCTGCCGGAGGCGTTGCGTATCATTACGGTGGGTCAGGGCTTCGTGCGCGAGGGCGACCAAGTGGATCCGCAGACGGACAACGCGGCCGCGGCGGAGTCGACGGCTGCGACAGCGACCGATCCGGGTTAGGGCGCCGTGAACCGGATGCTCGACGCGGCGTTTTCCCGGCCCCGTACGGTGCTGGTCATGCTGCTGGCCATTCTGGTGGCCGGCACCATGGCCTATCGCGGTATCCCCAAGGAATCCGAGCCCGACGTCAGTATTCCAACGATTTATGTCTCCATGACGCATCAGGGCATCTCGCCGGAGGATGCGGAGCGGCTGCTGGTGCGGCCCATGGAGCAGGAGCTGCGCAGCCTGGAAGGGCTGGACGAGATCAGCGCCACGGCCGGCGAGGGGTTTGCCAACGTGGTACTGGAGTTTGATGCCGGATTTGATCCGGACGAAGCGCTGGACGACGTGCGCACCCTGGTGGATCGCGCCAAGACCGAGCTGCCCGCGGAAACCGACGAGCCCAAGGTGCTCGAGGTCAACGTGGCGCTGTTTCCCGTGCTCATCATCAACCTGTTCGGTCCGGTGTCCGAGCGTACGCTGGTCACGCTGGCACGCGACCTGAAGGATCGGCTGGAAAGCCTGCAGGGCGTGCTCGAGGCGGACATCGCCGGCGACCGGGAGGAGCAGATCGAGATCATCGTCGATCCGGTCAGGCTGGAAAGCTACAACCTGTCGCTCGAACAGGTCTTCAACGCCATCTCGCGCAACAACCAGCTGGTGCCGGCCGGCGCGGTCAGTTCGGGCAGCGGCCGCTTCGCCATCAAGGTGCCGGGCGTCATCAACGATCTGGATCAGCTGCTCAACCTGGCCATCAAGGAATCGGGCCAGCGGGTCGTGACGGTGCAGGATGTGGCCAGCGTGCGCCGCAGCTACAAGGACCCGCAGGGCTATGCCCGCCTCAATGGCCAGCCGACCGTGGCGCTGGAGGTCACCAAGCGCCTCGGGGCCAACGTCATCGAGACCAACGCCGCGGTGCGCGAGACGGCGCGCCAGGTCAGCCAGGCCTGGCCGGATGCCGTGCAGATCAATTTCTCCCAGGACAAGTCCGAAAACGTCCGGCGGCTGCTGGGGGACCTGCAGAACAACGTGCTCACCGGCGTGCTGCTGGTCATGGTCGTGATCGTCGGCATTCTCGGTCTGCGCGCCGGCTCGCTGGTGGGCATCTCGATCCCCGGCTCCTTTCTGCTGGGCATTCTGGTGCTGTACGCGTCGGGGTTGACCATCAATATCGTGGTGCTCTTTGCGCTGATTCTGGCGCTGGGTCTGCTGGTGGACGGCACCATCGTGGTGGTCGAGCTGGCGGATCGCTACCAGGCCGCCGGCGAGCCCCGCAAGCTCGCCTACAAGCACGCCGCCCAGCGCATGGCCTGGCCCATCATCGCCTCGACGGTCACCACGCTGGCGGCGTTCGCGCCGCTGCTTGTCTGGCCCGGGGTGATGGGCGAGTTCATGTTCTTCATGCCCGCCACGCTGATTGCGGTGCTGGCTTCTTCGCTGCTGCTGGCCCTGCTGTTCATTCCGGTGCTGGGCGGCGCCATTGGCGGCACGCCGCCGGCGGGGGGCGAGCGGGCGTGGCAGCCCGGTGATCCGCTGACCGGCTGGACGGGGCGCTACGTTCGACTGCTGGAGGCCATGCTGCGCCACGCCGGCAAGGTCATGCTGGCCGCCGTGCTGCTGCTGTTCGGCAGCATTGGTTTGTACGGTTCGTTCGGCAAGGGCATCGAGTTCTTCCCCGAAATCGAGCCCGATAACGCCGTCATACAGATTCGCGCCCGCGGCTCGCTGTCGGTGGACGAAATCGACCGGCTCGTGGCCAAGGTCGAGAACCGGGTGATCGGACTGGAGGCCTTCGAATCGATCTATACCCGCAGCGGGCTGCAGTTTCGCGAGGGCACGGCCGACGACGTGATCGGGCAGATCCAGCTCGCGTTCGCGCCCTGGGATACCCGGCGCGACGCGGATGCGGTGCTGGCCGCCGTACGCGAGCGCGTGGCGGATATTCCCGGGATTGCCGTGGACGTGCGCAAGCAGCGGCCCGGGCCCACGGAGGGCAAACCGGTGGTCGTGCAGATTTCCGGGCCAAATGCCGCGGCCAACGAGGACGCCGCCAGCTGGCTGATTGGCGGCATGAACGAAATCGGCGGCTTCACGGACATCACCGACAGTCGGTCCAATGCGGGCCTGGAATGGCGGCTGAATGTCGACCGCGCCGAGGCGGCGCGCTATGGCGCCGATATCGCGGTCATCGGTCAGGCCATCCAGCTCGTCACGCAGGGCATCAAGGTGGGGGAGTACCGCGCGCTGGATGCCGACGACGAGCTGGATATCCGGGTGCGTTTTCCCGCCGAGGATCGCGACCTCGACCGGCTCGAGAAGCTGCGTATCCGCGCCGGCGAGGGCATGGTGCCGCTGGGCAACTTCGTGGAGCGCAGCCCCGCGCGGCAGGTCGACCTGATCAAGCGCAGCAACGCCAATCGCAGCGTGACCGTCGAGTCCAACGTGGCCGAAGGTCGCCAGATCGCCGAGCGGCTGGGCGCACTGCGGGCCTGGCTGGAGACTCATCACGAGCAGGCCGAGCTGGACCCGCGGATCAACTTCGTCTTCAAGGGTGAAGACGAAGATATCCGCGAAGCCGAAGCCTTTCTCTCGAAGGCCTTTCTGGCCGCCATTGCGCTGATCGCCATCACGCTGCTCACGCAGTTCAACAGCTTCTATCAGTCCTTCCTGATTCTGACCGCCGTGCTGTTTTCGACCATTGGCGTGCTGCTGGGCCTGCTTGTGACCGGCCGGCCGTTCGGCGTGGTGATGTCCGGTATCGGCGTCATTGCGCTGGCGGGTATCGTGGTCAACAACAACATCGTGCTGATCGATACCTACAACGTCATTCGCGCCGAGGGGCGCAACGCCATCGACGCCATACTGCAAACGGGCGCCGAACGTCTGCGTCCGGTCATTCTCACCACGGTAACGACCGTGCTCGGGCTCATGCCCATGGTGCTCAAGCTCAATGTGGACCTGATCGGCCGCGACGTCACGGTGGGCGCGCCGTCCACGCAATGGTGGACGCAGCTGGCGACCGCAGTGGTCGGTGGGCTGATCTTTTCCACCCTGCTCACGCTCATCCTGACCCCGTGCCTGCTGGCGCTGGGCGACCGCGCGCGTCAGGCCGTGAACCGCCGGCGGGCCACCGGTGCGGCGTCATGATGCGGTGGGTCCTGCTGCCGATGATGTTCTGGCTGGGCAGCGCCGCGGCGGCCGACGACCTGCTGACGGTCTACGAGCAGGCGCGGGCGCAGGCCACTGACCCGGCCATCGCCGAGTCGGCCGTGGGCGCGGCCGATGCGCGATTCCGCCAGGCGCGCGGCGCGCTGCTGCCGCGTATCAGCGGCTCGGCCAGCCGCGGCAAACAGAAGCAGGAGCAGCGCTTCGAGGGCGCGCCCGAGGGCGGCCTGGGTTTTGGTTCGGGTGATGACGGGGACGACGATTTCGAAGATCAGCAGTCGCTGTCGGTCTCGCTGGAGCAGCCGCTGTTCGACTGGGGCGCCTGGCAGTCGCGTGCGGCGGCAGACGAGCGTCGCCAGGCGGCCCGGGCGGATCTGGGCGCGGCCGAGCAGGCGCTGATCACGACCGTCACGCGCCGCTATTTCGACATCCTCGCCGCAGAAGACGCGCTGGCTGCGGCCGAGCGCCAGCTCGAGGTCATCGGCCGGCAGCTTGACCGCGCCGAAGCCGAGTTCGAGGCCGGCATCCGCGCGATTACCGATCAGCAGGAAGCGGCCTCGCAACGGGATGCCGCACGGGTGGATCGGCTCAACGCCCGCAACAGTCTCATGCGCAGCCGGGCAGCGTTGGCGGAGTTGACCGGCCGCATGCCCGAGTCGATCCAGCCGCTACCGGTGCCCGAAGCGCCGGCCGAACCCGAGGGCAGCGCGTCGCAGTGGGTGGCGCGTGGGCTCGCCAACAGTCCGGAAGTCCGTTCTGCACGACTGGCGCTGGCCGCGGCCGAGCGCGATATCCGCCAGGCGCGGGGCGGGCACTATCCGCAGGTCAACCTGGTGGGCCGGATCGGGGAAACCGAGCAGACCGTTAATTTTCCGATTCCCGGGGCCGGCAATACCGAATTCGAGTCCATCACGGAAACCCAGTCGGTGGCGGTAGAGCTGTCGCTGCCCATCTTCTCCGGTGGCAGCGCGTCGGCGGCCGTGGCCGAAGCCGAGTATGAGCGCGAGCGGGTTCGTCAGCAGTGGATCGCCCGGCGCCGGACGGTCGAGCTCGAGGTGCGCACCGCCTACGGCGATATGCAGACCGCGGCGGCGCGCATCAAGGCGCTGAACACCGCGATCAGCTCGGCCGAAACAGCCATCGAGGCCGCGCGCGCCGGCCAGCAGACCGGCACGCGCAATGTGCTGGACGTGCTGGAAGCGGAAATCGAGGCGGTGGATCGCGGCGTGCAGCGCCGCGAGGCCGTGTATGACTACTACAGCGCGGCGTTCGCGCTCAGGCAGGCGGCCGGTCTGCTGTCGCGAGATGATCTGATCGCGCTGAACAATCAGCTCAAGCCCTGAGGTCGTGGCCCGGTTCGCTCTGACATACTCCCGCCCATGAGCGCCGCAACCCGCGACAGTCTGGCCGTGTGCGTGGTGTGCGACCTGGCCACCACGCTGCCGCCGCTGGCCGAGGGCGAGCGGGCCGAATGCCCGCGCTGCGGCCATACGCTGCACGAGCGGCAGCACACCGACAGCCAGCGACAGGTGGCCTGGTCGGTGGCGGCGCTGGTAATGCTCGCGCTGTCGCTGTTCTTCCCGTTTCTCGCGCTGCAGGCGCAGGGCAGCGAGCACGCCATCATCGTGGCGGACGCGGCGCTGGCCCTGCTGGAATACGATTATGCCGCGCTGGCGCTGCTGGTCATCGCGACCATCGTGCTCATGCCGGCCGTCTATCTGGGGCTGATGCTGTTTCTGCACGCCGCGCGGCTGGCCGGCCGCCGGCCGCCGGGGGCGGCCTTCATGGCGCGGCTGCTCACGTCCATGCAGCCCTGGATGATGAGCGATGTGTTCATCGTAGGCGTGCTGGTGGCCATGGTAAAAATTCTCACGCTCGCCGATGTGGCCTTCGGCGTCGCGTTTGTCGCGTTCTGCCTGTTCACGCTGCTGCTGCTCAAGACCATTGTGGATTTCGACCCCTCGGAACTGTGGGACAGCCTGGCCGGCCGATGGCCCGCGCCGGTCCATCTGAAACCGGGCCGGGCGGCGCGGGCCCAGGGTGTGCAGGTCTGCAAGGGCTGCGAGGCCCTGTACGCGGTATCCCGCCCGAACTGCCCGCGCTGTGGCCGCCGCCGACCGGCCCCGGATCACCTGCGCCTGCAGGCCACCTGGGCGCTGCTGGCCACGGCGGCCATTCTTTATATTCCGGCCATGGCCTACCCGGTCATGCGTATCATCGACTTCGGCCAGCCTTCCGAGCAGACCATCGTGGGTGGCGTGGTCTATCTCGTCGAGGTAGGGTCTTGGCCCATTGCACTTGTCATTTTCGTTGCCAGCGTGGTGGTGCCGATCGCCAAGGTCATGGCGCTGAGCTGGCTGGCGTGGAAGGCACGCTTGGCCCAGGCCGGTCGCGGCCGGGAACGCATGAAGCTCTACAAGTTCACCGAGTTCATCGGCCGCTGGTCGATGATCGACGTCTTCGTCGTGGCCCTGCTGGTGGCGCTGGTGCAGGCCGGCCAGGTCATGGCGGTTTATCCGGGTCCGGGGATCGTGGCGTTTGGCGCCGTGGTCATCATCACCATGATTGCGGCCATGACCTTCGAGCCGCAGCTTCTCTGGCGCGATAGTCACGGTCAGCGCGAACCATGAGCGAAGAATACGAACAGGCTGATACCCGCCCGCCGCCGCGGCTGCGGGCCTCGCCCGTCTGGCTGGTGCCGCTGGCGGCGGTGCTGATCGGCGCCTGGCTGATCTACCAGAACGTGAGCACGCGCGGCCCGCTCATCTACCTCACCATGCCCAACGCCGAGAGCATCGAGGCCGGCAAGACCGTGGTGAAGCTGCGCAACGTGGATGTGGGCAAGGTCAGGAAGGTGCGGTTGTCGGACGACTTCAAGCGCACCGTGGCGGAAATCCGAATGGAGCCGGAAGTCGAGCCGCTACTAAACCAGGATACGGGCTTCTGGGTGGTGAAGCCGCGCGTCGGCCGGCAGGGCATCAGCGGGCTGAGCACCATCATCTCCGGCGCCTATATCCAGATGCGGCTGGGCGAGTCCGAGCAGCCGGCCTACCGATTCGAGGTACTCGAGCACGCGCCGGCCATGCGGGGCGATATTCCCGGCGTCACGCTGACGCTGGTCAGCGGTGAGGACTACTCGCTGGCCATCGGCGACCCGGTCATCTACCAGGGGCAGAACGTCGGACAGGTGGAAACGGCGGAGTTCATTGCCACCAGCCAGCACACCCGCCACCAGATTTTCGTGGAAGCGCCGTACGACGATCTGATCACCCAGGACACCCAGTTCTGGCTGCGCTCCGGCGTGGATTTCCAGTGGACACCGGCCGGCTTCGAGGTGCAGCTGGGCAATCTCCAGTCCATTCTGGCCGGCGGCGTGGCCTTCGCTGCGCGTGAGAGCGAGGGAGAGGAGATACAGGCGGCCGACGGCGACGTGTTCAAGCTCTATCGTTCGCGGGAAGCCGCCAGCCAGGAGCGTTTCGATCTGCGGCTGGAGTTTCTCGCGCTGTTCGACGAAACGGTGAAGTATCTGTATCCCGATGCGCCGGTGGAGTTTCGCGGCATCCGGGTGGGCACGGTCACGCAGGTGCCCTTTTTCGGCAATGGTCTGGAGCCGCCTCGGCTGGAGGACGCCCGCGTGCCCATTCTCATCAGCTTCGAGCCGCAGCGCGTGGGCGGCAGCTGGTCGGAACTCACCGAGGACGAATGGCGTGCCCGGCTGGAGGAGCAGTTCGGCAAGGGGCTGCGCGCCACCCTGGAGACCAGCAATATCCTGACGGGCGCGCTCTACGTCAGCCTGGATTTCCAGGACGACGCGCCGCCCCAACGGCGTGAGGCCATTGCCGGCTATCCCGTGTTTCCGACCGCACCGGGCAGTTTCGCCGGCATCGAATCGCGGGTCACCAAGCTGCTCGACAAGCTCAACAACCTCGAGCTCAATCCGGTCCTCAACGAGATCCGGTCGACGCTGGTCACGACCCAGTCGCTCATGAGCACCACCCAGTCGTCCATCAGCAAGCTCAACGGCACGCTGGAAGCGTCCGGCGCCGAGAATCTGCCGAGGCAGCTGGACAAGACGCTGGCCGAACTGCAGCGCACGCTCAACAGCTATCAGCAGGGCCAGCCGGCCTACGACAATCTGCAACGCTCGCTGGACCGCCTCAACCGCCTGCTCGAAGACCTCGGTCCGGCTGCCCGAACGCTCAACGAGCAGCCCAACGCCATCATCTTCGGCAAGGACCGCGAGGCCGATCCGCAGCCGCGCGCCCCGGAATAACGGTGACCCGGATGCGAACATCGCTTTTCTTCGTCACGCTTGCCGTATTGCTTTCGGCTTGCTCAAGCGTGCCCACGCGCAGCCTGTATCTGCTGGATGAGGCGCCCGGCGCGCAGCCCGCCGAGGCCGTGGACAGCTCGCGCCCCGGGCTGGTCCTGGGGCAGGTGGAACTCGCTGCGTTTCTGGATCAGTCGGGACTGGTGCTGCAGACCGGGCCGCAGGAAGTCACCGTGACGGCCCACCATCGCTGGGCTTCGCCGCTGCTCGACCAGCTGCGTCAGGCGCTGTTGACCGAGCTGGCGGGCGCCGTGGCCCCCGTGGCCGTATTCGACGGTGGCCAGGGGGCGCCCGACGGCAGTCTGCGGCTGGATCTGACCGTGTCGGCGTTTCACGGTCACTTCGACGGCCACGCCCGTGTGGGCGGACAGTGGCGACTGCTGGACAATGATGGCGCTATCATCCGGCGCGGCCGCTTTGCCGCCCGGCCCGCGCTGCAGGGCGACGGCTATACCGCGCTGGTGAACGCGCTCGCGGCCGGCTGGCGTGATGCGGCCACGGTCATGGCCGGACAGCTGTCGCCCGCGCTGCCGCGGTAGCCACCGTTTCATGCAGCGATTCGCCGAGCTTTACACCCGGCTAGACAGCACCACGGCCACCAACGACAAGGTCGCCGCCCTAAAGGATTATTTTCAGTCGGCCCCGGCCGAGGATGCGGCCTGGGCCGTGCATTTTCTGGTCGGTCGTCGGCTCAAGCGGCTGGTGCCCAACGCCCGGCTGCGCGAGTGGGCGGGCGAGGTCACCGGCTATGCGCCGTGGATGATCGAGGAGTGCTATTCGTCCGTCGGCGATCTGGCGGAAACGGTCACGCTGCTGCTCGACGCCGTGGCCACCGGGCAGCCCGGCCACGATCGTCCGCTGCACGAGTGGGTGGAAACGCGTATCGAGCCACTGCGCAAGATGGATGAAGCCGATCAGCGCGACGCCGTGACCGGCTGGTGGCGCGACGTGCCGACCGATCAGCGCTTCGTGCTCAATAAACTGCTCACCGGCGCCTTCCGCGTGGGCGTGGCCAAGCGGCTGGTCACCCGAGCGCTGGCCGAGCATGGCGGGCTGGATACGTCCAAGGTGGCCCACCGGCTCATGGGCCGATGGATCCCCAGCGGCCCGTTTTTCGAGCGCCTGCTTGACCCGGAAGACCACGGCGAGGACGCCGCGCAGCCCTATCCCTTCTTCCTGGCCTCGCCCATCGAGCAGATGGCCGGGGACGCCGGTCCGGTTTCGGACTGGCTGGTGGAATGGAAGTGGGACGGGATCCGCGCCCAGCTCATCCGGCGTCAGGGCCAGTGCCACATCTGGTCACGCGGCGAGGAGCCGATGCCCGGCCGCTTTCCCGAAATCGAGCAGGCCGCCGCGCAACTGCCGGACGGCTGCGTGCTGGATGGTGAAATCCTGGCCTGGAAAGACGACGCCCCCATGCCTTTTGCCCAGCTGCAGCGGCGTATCGGCCGGCTCAAGCCCTCGGAGAAACTGCAGGCGCAGGCGCCGGTGATCTTTCAGGCCTACGATCTGCTGGAAGGCGATGGCCGCGACCTGCGCGACGATCCCATCGAAGCCCGCCGCAGTCGGCTGACCGCCTTGCTGGATGCGGCGAATGCGGGGCCGGCGCTGCGGATTTCCGGCCGCGTCGAGGCCGACAGCTGGGACCGTCTGGAAGCCCTGCGCGCCGAATCGCGCGAGCGCGGGACCGAGGGGTTCATACTCAAGCGGGCGGGTTCGCCCTACCGCGTGGGCCGCAAGCGGGGCGACTGGTGGAAGTGGAAGGTCGAGCCCTACACGGTGGATGCCGTGCTGCTCTACGCCCAGCCCGGCCATGGCCGCCGGTCCAATCTGCTGACCGACTACACCTTCGGCGTCTGGGATGGCGACGAGATTGTGCCGTTCGCCAAAGCCTATTCGGGCCTGACCGACAAGGAGATTTCGGAACTTGACCGGTGGATTCGGCGTCATACGAAGGAGCGGTTCGGGCCCGTGCGGTCGGTGGAGCTGGCGCAGGTCTTCGAACTGGCGTTCGAAGGAATTCGCAGCTCCAACCGGCACAAATCCGGCATTGCGGTGCGGTTTCCGCGCATCGCCCGCTGGCGCAGGGATCTGGCCATTGCCGATGCCGAACAGCTGCAACAGATCCGTGACATGCTGCCCGCCGGCGGCTGATCAGGATCACGGCTTAACAAGGAACGCATGAAGCACTGGCGCGAATTTACCTGGAAGGATGTGCTGCGCGTGGGCGCGGGCATGGTGATGTTCGTGCTGGGCCTGGTCGGGCTGGTACTGCCGGTGCTGCAGGGGATTCTGTTTCTCATCATCTCGGCGTTCCTGCTCGCCCCCTATAGCGACACCGTGCAGGGCTGGCTGGACGCCAGCGAGCGGCGCTACCCGCGGGTGCACGCCCGCATGCACGAGCTCAGGCAGCGTTTTTTCGGCCGCGGTCACGATGCCGGATGACGGCGGCCCCGACGCCGCCAAGCGGATTGAAGCCTGGTTTGACGAGCGCGGCTGGCAGGTCTTCGACTTCCAGCGTGCCGTCTGGTCCGCCTACGCGCGGGGCGAGTCCGGTCTGATCCACGCGCCTACGGGCACCGGCAAATCGCTGGCCGCCTGGCTGGGGCCGGTCATGCAGTGGATGGACGCGGCCGGCGGGAACGATTCGGGCGACAGAACACCGCCCATCCAGGTTCTCTGGATTACGCCGCTGCGGGCACTGGCCGCGGACACCACGGAGAACCTGAAAAAGCCCATCGATGATCTCGGCCTGCCCTGGACGGTGGAACGCCGTACCGGCGACACGCCGTCGAGCACCAAGGCGCGGCAGAAGAAAAAGCTGCCCAGCGCGCTGGTGACCACGCCCGAAAGCCTGTCGCTGCTGCTCAGCTATGCCGATCACGACAAGCTGTTTGCCTCGCTCAAATGCGTGGTCGTCGACGAGTGGCACGAACTGCTCGGCAACAAGCGTGGCGTGCAGCTGGAGCTTTGCCTGGCGCGGCTGCGCGAGCTGCGGCCCGAATTGGCCACCTGGGGGTTGTCCGCCACGCTGGCGAATCTGGAGCAGGCCCGCGACGTGCTGCTGGGCGGCCGGCCCGGCCGACTGGTCACCGGCGCACTGCAGAAGGACACGGTGATAATGGGGCTGATTCCGGCTGAAATCGAGCGTTTTCCCTGGGGCGGACACATGGGCACACGGCTGGTGCCACAGGTGGTGACCGCGCTGGAGCAGGCGCGCACCAGTCTGTTGTTCACCAATACCCGTTCGCAGGCCGAGCTCTGGCATCAGGCGCTCATTCGCGAGCGGCCCGACTGGGTGGATCAGATTGCCCTGCATCACGGTTCGCTGGATCGCGGCCTGCGTGATCGGGTGGAGGCGATGCTGCGAGCCGGCGATATTCGCTGCGTGGTCGCGACCAGCAGTCTGGATCTGGGCGTGGATTTCTCGCCCGTGGAGCAGGTGCTGCAGGTTGGCAGCCCCAAGGGCGTGGCCCGGCTGCTGCAGCGGGCCGGGCGTTCCGGTCATCAGCCGGGCGCGCAGAGCGCGGTGCTGTGCGTGCCCACCCACGCCTTCGAGCTGGTGGAAATCGCAGCGGCCCGGCGCATGGCGCTGGCCGGGCGCATCGAGGCCCGCCCGCCGCTGCACAAACCGCTCGACGTGCTGGCCCAGCACGTGGTCACCCGCGCGCTGGGCGGCGGCTTCGAAGCGCCCGCACTGCGCCGTGAGGTCGAGCAGGCCTGGGCCTATCGCGACCTGCAGGATGACGAATGGGCCTGGATACTCGATTTCGTGACGCGCGGCGGCTCTGCGCTGGCGGCCTATCCGGATTTTCATCGCGTGGTGGAAGAGGCCGGCCGCTATACCGTGCCCAGCCGCCGCCATGCGCAACGCCACCGCATGACGGTGGGGACGATCACGTCGGATGCGGCCATGCAGGTCAGTTTCATGAGGGGCGGCCGGCTGGGCAGCGTGGAGGAGAGCTTCATCGCCAGGCTGCGCCCCGGGGACAGTTTCCTGTTCGCCGGCCGGCTGCTGGAGCTCGTGCGGGTGCGCGATCTGACCGCCTATGTGCGCAACGCCACGCGCAAGGGCCGCAATGTGCCGCGCTGGGCAGGCGGCCGCATGGCCATTTCCGGTACGCTGGGCACCGCGATCCGCGAACTGCTCGAGGCGGCCCGCGAAGGTCGCCTGGACGAGCCGGAAATGGCGGCGCTGGCGCCGCTTCTGAAGATCCAGCAGAGTTGGTCCGCCCTGCCGCGTGCCGACGAATTGCTGGTGGAAAGCACCCGTAGCCGGGAAGGGCGGCATCTTTTCTTTTATCCTTTCGCAGGCCGGCTGGTCCACGAGGGTCTGTCGGCGCTGGTGGCCTGGCGGCTGGCGCAGACGCGGCCGGTTACCTTTCGGTTTTCGGTGAATGATTACGGTTTCGAGCTGGTCTGGCGCGGCCCGGCGAAGGACGCGCCGGATTTCGAGCCGGCCGACCTGGAAGCCGCGCTGTCGCCCGACAACCTGCTGGACGACTTGCTGGCCTGTCTGAACGCGGCCGAGCTGTCCAGACGGCAATTCCGCGACATCGCCCGCGTGGCGGGGCTGGTGTTCACCGGCTATCCCGGCGCGGGAAAGACCGCGCGGCAGGTTCAGGCCTCCAGCGGCCTGCTGTTCGATGTGCTCAGCCGCTACGACGAGGGCAACCTGCTGCTCGCCCAGGCCCGGCGGGAGGTGCTGGAAAGCCAGCTGGACATGAGCCGGCTGAGCGCCTGTCTGGATACGTTGAAAGCGCAGCGGCTGGTGCTCCAGCCGACCGATCGGCTCACGCCGCTGGCGTTCCCGCTCTGGGTGGAGCGTATCGCCAGCCAGGTCACTACGGAAAGCTGGCGCGACCGGGTGGAACGCATGGTCGTGCAGCTGGAAAAGGCTTCGGACAAGACAACGCAACCGGCAACCAAGAGAGCCCGGAACCGACAACATTGAACTGGTTCGACACACATATCTGCGGTGAGCATCTGCGCCTGTCGCCGGATCGCGCCCTGTACTGGCCGCGCCATGAGCGGTTGCTGCTGGCCGATCCGCACTTCGGCAAGGGCGGCGTGTTCCGGCAGAACGGCCTGGCCGTACCCAGCGGCGACACCGGCGCCGACCTGGACCGCGTGTCGCACCTTATTGAAGAAACAGGCGCCCGCGAGCTGTTCGTTCTGGGGGATTTTCTGCACGCGCCGCCCCGCGGCAGCGAGCCCTGGCTGGAGCGCTTCAGCCAGTGGCGCCGGCGGCATGCAGCGCTGCGCGTGGTGGTCACCCGCGGCAATCACGATCGCCTCAGCCGCGCCCCGGCGCAGTGGGATATCGAATGGCAGCCCGGGCCGATCGTCTGCCCGCCCTTCGTGCTTCAGCACGAACCGGCACCCAGCGACGCAGGCTATGTGCTGGCGGGTCACCTGCATCCGGTGGTACGGCTGGGCAGCGCGCGGGAAAGCCTGCGCACACCGGTGTTCTGGTTCGGTGATGCGGTCGGCGTGCTGCCGGCGTTCGGCAGTTTCACGGGGGGCAGCAAGATCAGGCCGCAGCCCGGTGACCGGTTGTTCGCGGTGGGCCCGGACATCGTCGAGTTGACGCTGGCAGGCGCCTGAGCCATGGCTACAAGCGAAGCACAGGCGGCCGCCTCGGCGGGTCGGGCGCGGCTGACGACCGGGCCGGTCTGGCGGCACCTGGTCAATCTGGGTGTGCCCATGGCCTGGGGCATCTTCGCGGTGATCGCCTTCAACGTGGTGGACACCTATTTCGTCGGCCAGCTGGGTACCGAGCCGCTGGCGGCGCTGGCCTTCACCTTTCCGGTCGCCATGACGGTGACCAGCCTGGCGATCGGGCTGGGTATTGGCACCGCGTCGGTGCTGGCGCGGGCCATCGGCAGCGCCGACGAATCCGAGGTGCGGCGGCTCACCACCGATAGTCTGCTGCTCTCTACGCTGCTGGTCACGGCCCTGGCCATCATCGGCATCCTCACTATCGATCCGCTATTCGCGCTGATCGGCGCGGGACCGGACACGCTGCCGCTGCTGCGCGAGTACATGGTCGTCTGGTACATCGGCATGCCCATGCTCGTGGTGCCCATGATCGGCAATTTCGCCATGCGGGCCTGGGGCGACGCGCTGTTCCCCAGCCTGCTGATGACCATCAGCGCCATCATCAACGGCGTGCTCGACCCGTTCCTGATTTTCGGCTGGTGGGTCTTTCCGGAACTCGGGATCCAGGGGGCGGCCTACGCGTCACTGGTGGCGCGCACGATCACCCTGATTGCGGCCATAGCCATCCTGCATGGCCGCATGCGCATGATCGACTGGCATCTGCCCCGGCCGGGCCATCTCTGGGCGTCGGCACGCCAGATCGGGCATATTGCCGGCCCGGCGGCCGCCACCAACGGGATCAATCCGCTGGCCAACGGTCTGGTGACCGCCTTCGTTGCGGGCTACGGCTCGGCGGCCGTGGCCGGCTTTGGCGTGGCCACCCGCATCGAGGCCCTGGCGCTCATTCCCATGCTCGCGCTGACGGCCGGGCTGGGCCCCATCGTCGGTCAGAACTGGGGGGCCGACGAGCGTGAGCGGGTGCACCTGGCGCTGCGCCAGTCGGCGGGGTTCTGTTTGTTCTGGGGTGCCGGGATCGCGCTGGTCATGGCGCTGCTGGCGCGTCCGCTGGCGGGCCTGTTCGACGAGCATGCCGAGACCATCGACGCCGCGGTGCTCTACCTGCACATCGTGCCCGCCAGCTTTGCCGCCTACGGTGTGCTCATCTGCGTGAATTCCGCCATGAACGCGGCCGGCAAGCCGCTGGTCGCCACGGCGCTCATGGTGTCCCGCACGTTCCTGCTCTACGTGCCCCTGGCCTGGCTGGGTGCGCAGTACATTGGCCTCTGGGCCATCTTCGCCGCCGGTCTGGTGGCCAGCCTGATCACCGGTGGACTGGCCTGGGTGCAGCGGGGGCGGTTGCTGTAGGCCGTGGGCGATTCGCGCGCATCTGAGCGTGAAACGCAGCCCCCCTGGCAACATGCGCCCGGGCGAGGCCGGTCAGGCAGCCTAAAGGTCCCGGTTGATCAGCCCGAGCCGGGATGCCGCCAGCGCCGCTTCGGCCCGGCTGCTGACTTCCAGCTTGCGATACACGCTCTTGATGTAGCCGGCCGCCGTGTTGCGAGTCAGCCCCATCGACTCGGCCACCTCGTTCAGTCGATAGCCCTTGGCGATCAGGATGAGGGTTTCCTTCTCGCGGGGTGAAAGCTGTACCGCCCCGGCGTCGGCGGGTTCCGGTTCGAAAATCTTGAGCAGCCGCCGCGCGATTACGGGGGACAGGGGCGGCTCTCCGTTGCAGATCCCCTGCAACTGGCTGACCATTCTTGCAGGCGACTGATCCTTCAGCAGATAGCCCGCTGCGCCGGCGCGCAAGGCCGGAAACACATGCTGATCGTCGGCGTAGATGGTCGTGACCACGCACTGACAGGCTGGCTGGTCCTGTCTTAGCGCTCGGATGAGATCGGCGCCGTTGCCGTCCGGCAGGCCAAGGTCAACGAGCGCGATGTCCGGTGCGCTGTCTGCCACGGCGCGGTAGGCCGAAGCCAGATCGGGCGCCAGACGGACCTCGATGCCGGGAAAGGCCGCCATCAGCACCTCGCTGAACGTCTGTCTCGGGGCGGGCAGGTCCTCGACCACCAGCGCGTTATTGAGTTTCTTCATCCGGACCGGGCCTCCGGCCACGATTGTGAATATCGACCATCCGGGCTCGTGGCGACCGCGTCGGACGGCAACACAGACCCCTTGTCGGCTTCGAATGCGGGAGGAGGAAACGGCATCGACCAGCGCGTTACCAGCTCGTGCTGCTCGAGCTGCCAGTTCAGCGTGCCGCCGTGGCGGGCGATGCGCTCACGCAGGCTGCCCAGGCCGACCGATGCCTCCCATTGCTCGGGGGGCACACCGGCGTACGCGTGCCGCACCGCGCAGGCAAGCGCCGTGTCCGTGAGCTCGATCATGACCGCCAGCCGCGCCGGCCGAGCATGGCGAATGGCGTTGGTGACCGCCTCCCGCAGGACCCGCGTCAGCGCTAGACATCCGCCCCCGGAGAAACCGGGCTGCCCACACTCGCCTGAAGTCTGCCAGTCCAGCACGACGCCGGCCGCTTCGCAGCGCTCCGCCACCTCGGCCCGCCAGTCGCCGAGCGCATCGACCAGCGGCATGCGGTGAGGTTGCATGCTGTAGACCACCGAGCGGAGTTCGGTCAGGGCATCGCGTACCCGATCGGCATACGGCTCGTCCAGCAAATGCGCCAGCGTGAGCAGTCGAGCGCCGACATCGTCGTGCAGGTCGCAGGCGACGCGGTGTCGTTCTGCCGCCACCGCGTATTCCAGTCCCTGGCGGTAGCGCAGCAGCTCCGCAAAAAGAGCGCGGACGTCCGCCAGCAGTTCCACATCGCGCACGTTGAAAAGCCGGGTCCCGTGCTGGCAGAAATGCAGTTGCTGAGCCGGTACGTCGTCGTCGCCCGCCACGTTCAGGATCAGCCCGTTTTCGGCCACCGAGTCGCGGGTCTCGGGTGGCGCATGGCCGAATCGCGCCGGCAGGAATGCCTGCGAAAGCAGTGCCCGCCAGGCCGTCTGGGAATCGTCTTCCGGGCGGGCCAGTACGCCGGTGACCAGCCGCAGCAACGCGTTGGGTGATCGCGCGCGATGGGTGGTGGTTACACGTGACATCAGCCACTGTCGAATCGGGAAGTAGACCCAGCCGGCAATCGCCATGGATGCCAGCAGCGACAGATGCGCGTTTAGACTCAGCACGTAAATGAGCAGCAGATCCAGTGCGATGACGATCAGGCCACCCGCAAACACCGCCCAGGCCACGAACCACCAGCGATCAAGGCGGAACAGCCGGTAGCGCAGCACGCCGAACGCCACGCCCACATGGATGAGCGCGAAGAAACCGAATGCGTAACCCTGGATCGCGCCGCTGTCGTAGCCGAGCGCCGCCGGCACGTATACGAACCCCAGAAATGCGCCGCTGCCGAACAGCCAGGACAACAGGAACCAGCGCAGTGCGGCACGCTCCAGCGGATCGTTTCGGGTCTTGCGCCACTGCGCGGCGGCCAGGGCCAGAGTCAGCAGATAGCCGGCCATGATGGGCATGTGGCCTATCAGTTCCACCGAATCGTGCAGACGCAGGGGGATGGCCAGTCCGAACGCCAGGTACATGCCCACGATCCAGGGGCCGGCCGGTAGCCGGGCCAGCCGGGTCGGGTAGTACCAGAGCACCGCGATCAGACCGCCACAAAACAGCAGCGCCCCCATCTCGTTGAGCGCGGACAGGCCCATGAACAGCCGGCCATCAATGGCCAGTTCGCGCGTACTGTAGACCGACGCTGCGCTGGCAAAACTCATCAGGCCCAGGCCGGTCAGCGCATAGTATCGGGCGGCAGGATCCCGATGCCGGTAGGCCCAGACGCTGGCGCCAGCCAGCAGCCCGATCAAGCCACAGACTAGCTGGAACCAGAAGACCGGTGGCAGGCTGGACAGCGCGCGATCGGGCCGCGGGGTAACCTGGATCACGCCCTGGGTCGTGAGCAGTTCGACGACCGGTGACTGGAGCGCTGCGTGCAGCCGGCTCTGCCGCTCGAAAAATTCGTCCATCGCCGAGTAGCGCTTGAACACCATGTCCGGCTCGGGCGTCAGGTCGACCGGTTCCAGCGTGACGCCGCTGTCGGCGGTGCCGGCGATGGCGGTCACGGACTGGCCGGGCCGCAGCCGGCCCAGGGCGGGGCCGGCGCGAACATGCGCCACGTAAACCCTTTCGCCGTCGGCGCGCCAGCTGACGCCCAGGCTGGGCGTCTGCGTGCTTATCCACACCGCAGCCGTGACGACGCCCGCGCCAACAAAGGCAGCCGCCAGCAAGATGCTGGCGGGCGCTAGCTTCAACACTGGCCGCACACCCACCCCCTGTTTCTGACGTACGTCCCGCAATCCAGCGACCAGGGCAGAACGGTCGTTCCGGGCGCTGTGTCTCGCGCCGAAGATGATACGCGGTTCCTGCCGCATCGCTGCTTCATTTTTTACCCCTATCTGGGGGGATACGCCCGCCGGCACGGAGGGCTAGATTGCGCGCATTGCCGCGGCAGTCCCGCGGCGTGAACCATCGGGGATGAATGAATGAAACGGGTACAAGCAAATATTGTGGCCGCCGCGGGGTTATTGCTGCTGGCGGGCTGTGGCGGTAGCGGGGGCAGCAGCAGCGGTGGCGCCCCGCCGAGCGGTGCTGCCCCGTCGCTGGGTCTGGTGCAGAACGCCGCCGTGGTGTTCTATCAGGCCGATGGCAGCACCGTTGTCGGGACCGGAGACACCGGCGATGACGGCGTCGTGACAATTAGCAAGGGCGCCTACCGTGGACCGGTGATCGTTGAAGTGCTGGGCGACGATGTCGACGCGATGTATTTCGATGAGGCCGCGGGCGCGTTCGTCGGCTTTCCGGCGGGCAACTCGCTGCACGCGCTCGTGCCCGCCGCCGGTTCGACCGTCGGCGTGACGCCGCTCACTGAAATCGCCTATCAGGCCGCAGTAGCGCAGGGTCTGCTGCCCATTAGCGGGCAGGCGGTAAACCAGGTCAACGAGATTGTGCGGGCGGCGCTGACGCCCGGACTGACGAGCTTGTTGTCGGTGCCGGCCCGGTTTGACGGCGACACGGCCGCAGGCGACCTCGGCGATGACGAGGCCGGCCGCTACGCACTTGTGCTGGCCGCATTGGCTACGCTGAATGCCGGGGAGATGCGCCCGGCGCTGGCCACGTCAACCGCGCTGGTGGCCGACCTTGTCGATGGTGATATTGACGGCCAGAGCGACGGCAGTCCGGTGTCCAATGCCGTGTGGGGCAGCGATTTCGTCAACGCCATGCGCGCGGCGCTGGGCAACGTGGCTGCGGCGTTCGGCAACAGCCAGCTGCAGGCCAGCGCAGCCGACCAGGCGCCGAGTTCCACGAGCGTGGACGTGAGTGGTGTGTCAAATCCGAATGGCGGCGGTGTCGCCGGCGAGTTCAACGGAGAAACCGTGCCCGGCATGATCAATGCTGCGCTGGTCGGCAGCTTTGATCTGGTTTACGCCGAGAATGCCCCTGGCGCGCCGTTTGCAGATGGTGAGGCGGTTACGGTGGTGGTCGGCAGCGATAACAGCCTGAGCCTGCCCGGTGGCAAGACCCTGTTCAACCCGGTCTATCGCGTCTTTGGCGTGCCCAACGACGCCGAGATCATCTGGCTGGATGCGGACAGCAATATCGAGTACGCGCTGTCGAACAACAGCGGGGGTACGTTCAACGAGATCAACGTGGGTGACGCGTCCAATCCCCAGTCGGCCAACGGCATTCCGGGCTTTTTGGGCCAGCTGCGCCTGATGGAGGTCGATCCTGTGGGGCCGCCGCAGGAACTCATCGATATCGCCGGTCAGTACACCGGCACGGTTGTCTCCCGCAGCGGCAGTTTCGGCGGGTCGGGCGGCGCCTATGCGCTGAACGACATGCTGCTCGTCAACGTCGACAGCGATGGCGTGATCACCGTTGACGATCAGTATCGATTCGATCCCGCGGACGACAGCTATGACTTCAACAACAACCGTGCGGCGCAGCCGGAATCGTTCTACCGGGTGGAGACCGGTGACGCCGAGAACTCGCAGATGTTCGAGATCATCTTCGACAGCGCGGACGGCAGTTCGCCGGTGGCCTATCGGCTGAGCCTGACCGAAAGTGTTGGCCCGGGCAGTTTCCGCAGATCGGTACTGGAGATGGAGCTTCGGCCCCTTCCGGCCGCTTTGACTGCCTTCTTCTCGGCCATGAATGGCGATTCGCCGGTCGCTCTGACCGCTATCTCGGTACCGGGTGGCGGCGGGCCTGCCGGATTCGAGACCTGCAGTGTCTACACGCTGGCCACGGATGAGGGTAGTACGGTCAATTCGTCCAACTCGAGAACGCCGTTCCGGTATGAGCTCAAGACGGCGGATACCGGTCAGCGCCGCGACAGCGAAATCTATCGCCGCAGCAATACCCGTTTCAGCCAGGCGGGCGGGAACGATCGGCTGCAATTCCAGCGGAATGCAATCCTGCGGCGCGGCGACGGATTCATCGATCTGATCAATCTCGATGCGTCGCGCAATGAACAGGCCCGTCTGACCAACGACCCGGATCAGATCAACAGCGCCTGCGGTGGCGGCGGTGTCGGCACGGGTGATGCGTTTGACGTGCTGGGCGGGGCGTCCTTCCGCTTCCTCGGCGCCGACTATGTGGCCACCGGCCCGGATGTCAGCTGGACCGGCGACACTAACCCGGCGGACGCCGGCAAGGAGCACAACACGATCGGCAATTTCACGGTCAACGACGGTGAATTCGGTCTGGATCAGCTCAAGGTCATGCCGGCCTTTGTCGGTGTGCCCCAGGCCTGCCGGAACACCAGCAACTCGCCCGATCCGACGTTCCAGGAGACCAACCTGGGCCTGAAGCTGCGCGACGCCGCGGGCCAGACCTACATTGCCGGTGTCCTCGATCCGGACAGGACATCCTGCAGCGTGACCGTGACGGAAATCACCGAGACCGGCTTCAAGGGCACTTTCAGCGCGCAGGTATCACGTTTCCTGGACAGCAGTTCGCCGGTTCTGCCGGTGACCAACGGCTACTTCGAGCATATTGACGAACTGCCCACCGGTGGCGGCGCCAGTGCGTCCTTTCGTGTCGGCAGTCAGATGCCCGAGTACACCCAGATCGCCTGTAATCAGGGCAGCAGCGGCATGACGGGACTGCAGGTCATTCTGGGTGCCAACGAGATCGTGCTGGAGCTGTCGGATTATGGTGCGGACGTGCTGACGAGTCCCAGCGAATACGTGACCAAGCGTTTTCGCAACGTCTCCGACACGTCGCGGTTCGCCACCCTGCAGGCCTACGTGGCCGCCTACGACCTGCGCACGCCGGTATATGCCGCCGACAGCAGCACACCGCAGATCAGCTACACGAGTAACGGCGGCGTGCAGCGGGTGTTCGGCAGCAATATCCCGGTGGACGGGCGTGCGGACACCATGGACATCGACGTGACCTGTCCGTCCGAGTAGCCGGGCTCTGCCTCCGGCCGTCATTCAAGGGGTGCTTCGGCGCCCCTTTTTACTGTGCCGGCAATGGGCCGGCCGTGGTGGGCGCGCGGGGCGGAGGTGGCGCCTACCGACCGCGTGCGTGTTATTTCGGAGTTCCTTTCCCACGGCCTTCAATACACACTGGCGCGCTCATTCATCCTTCCCCGGGGCGTGCCTTGTCCGCCAAGAATCTTCTGCGCCTGGCGCTGCTGCTGGTCGTCACCGCGGTGTTCGTGCTGGGCAGCACGGCGTTTGATCTGGAACAGCTGTTCCGAGATACCCGCGACTGGTTCGAATCCCTGGGCTGGATGGGTCCGGTGCTCTTTGCCCTGATCTACGGCGCACTCGGCGCGCTTGCCGCGCCCACCGGCCTGATCGAGCTGATCGCCGGCGCCATATTCGGGTTTCTGATTGGCGGTATCGCCGTGGTCTGCGGGGCGCTGATTGCGGCGAACACGGGCTTCATCTGCGGCCGCTGGCTGGCCCGGCAGTGGGTGTCCGAGATGATCGAGGGCAATCGCAAGGCCGAGCAGATCGAGGCGGCGGTTCAGCAGCGCGGATTCTGGATCACGGTGCTGATCCGCCTGTCACCGGCGGTGCCCTTCAACCTCACCAGCTACGTGCTCGGTGCCACGCGGATTCGCTGGCTGGCGTTCATGGCGGCGAGCACGCTGGGCATGCTGCCCATCAAGCTGTTTCTGGTGTGGCTGGGCGCGAGCGGGCAGAAGCTGCTGGCGGCGTCCAAACCCGGGCAGTGGGGCGCGCAGGAATGGCTGCTGTATGGCGGCGGCAGTGTGGCCACGCTGGTCGTCGTGCTGCTGATTGGCTGGATCATCAGCCGCGCCACGCGGCAGGTGCTGCAGGATGCCCAGGCCGAGCAGAGCCGCTGAGCGATTACGCCGCAACAAACGGAGTGCGGCCCCACGCGCGGGGCTGATAGATTCACCTCATGACACGCTCCACCGCCACGGCCGGTCCCGACACCAGACACGCGCAGGACCCGCGCGTCGACGCCGTCATGCGGCGCGACAGCCGCGCCAACGGCCAGTTTGTCTACGCGGTGAAGACCACCGGAATCTACTGCCAGCCGGGTTGTCCTTCGCGGCGTCCCCTGCTGCGAAATCTGCTCATTTTCGATGAGGCCGGTGCCGCCGAGTCCGCCGGTTTTCGCGCCTGCCGGCGCTGCCGGCCGAATACCGTCGAGCCGGATACGGGACTGGCCATCGTGCAGGCGGCCTGCCGGCGCATCGAGCGGTCCGAGACGACCGTCTCCCTGCAGGTTCTGGCGACGGCGGCGGGCATGAGCCGGCACGCGTTTCACCGTCTTTTTCAAAAGCGGCTGGGGCTGACGCCCAGGCAATATGCGCAGGCCATGCGGGAGCGCCGGCTGCGCGCGTCACTGGCCGCAGGCAGCTCGGCCACGGACGCGATTGTCGAGGCCGGCTATTCTTCCAGCAGCCGGTTCTATGAGAGCAGCCGACAGGTCCTCGGCATGAATCCGACCACTTATCGCGAGGGCGGCAAGGACATGAACATTCAGTTTGCGGTGGGCGAAACCTCGCTCGGCAGCGTGCTCGTGGCGGCCACGGCCGATGGTGTCTGCGCCATTCTCATGGACGACGATCCGCAGGCGCTGGTGGACGATCTGCAGCAGCGGTTTCCCGGCGCGAACCTGCGCGGCGGCGACGCAGCCTTCGATGAGCACGTGGCGCGGGTGATCAGCGTTATTGATCAGCCGCAGGCGAGCGTCGAGCTGCCGCTGGATATTCGCGGCACGGCCTTTCAGAAGCGCGTGTGGCAGGCGCTGTGCAGGATACCGCCCGGCCGGACCGTGACCTATGCCGAGCTGGCTCGCCAGATCGGCCAGCCCACCGCGGCGCGGGCCGTGGCGTCTGCCTGCGCGGCGAACAAGCTGGGCGTGGTCATCCCCTGCCACCGCGTGGTGCGCGCCAACGGCGGTCTGTCCGGCTATCGCTGGGGCGTGGAGCGCAAGCGCGAGCTGCTGCGCCGCGAGGCGGCGGCGCTCGACGACAGCCCGTGATCGCCAGCGGCCCGGGGCTCTTCGATGATTTGCCGCCGTCCGCCGACCGCGTGGATATCGGGGCGCAGGCCTGTCTGCTGCGCGGCTTTGCCGGCGGTCGTGATACCGCCTTTCGCCGCGCCATCGACGCGGTGGCCGGGCAGGCGGATTTTCGCAACATGCAGACGCCGGGCGGCGGACGGATGTCGGCGGCCATGACCAGCTGCGGCGGCTACGGCTGGGTGACCGACCGCCGCGGTTACCGCTACGCCGCGGCCGACCCCGAATCCGGCGCGCCCTGGCCGGCGATGCCGCGCCTGTTCGCCATGCTGGCGGCAAAGGCCGCAAGCCACGCCGGCTTCGACGCATTCGAGCCGGACGCCTGCCTGGTCAATCGCTACGCGGTGGGCGCGCGCATGGGTCTGCATCAGGACAAGGACGAGGCCGACTACGATCATCCGATCGTGTCGGTGTCGCTGGGGCTGCCGGCCGTCTTTCTGTGGGGCGGTCTGCGCCGGGCGGACAAGCCCGAGCGGCTGCTGCTCGAGCACGGGGACGTACTGGTCTGGGGCGGGGCGGACCGGCTGCGATATCACGGCATCGCGCCGGTCAAGGCGGGCTTTCACCCCTTCGCCGGCGAGCAGCGCATCAATCTGACGCTACGCCGCTCGCAGTAATGCGCCGGGCCGGCGCTCAGGTCAGCGCCTGATAGCAGTCCGGCGTGAAGCGCGGCGTACAGATCGCGAGAAACAGCAGGTCCTCGTCCCCCGTATTGGCAATCTGCTGCGGGCAGCCTGGTGGAATGCAGACCACGTCGTGCGCGCCGACGCGGCGCGGCGGCTGCCGATCCAGCATGACCGTACCGCTGCCGGCCAGAATGACGTAGCGTTCGGCCACATCGCGCAGCGCGTGGCGCTGCGTGGTCACGCCTGGCGGCACGCGCGCCCGGGCAATGGACACGGCGTTGTCGTCGGACGAGTTGCTCAATTCCAGGATGTGGCAGCCCTCCTGGAAATAGTACTCGCGGTCTTCCTGCGCGGGCTGGATACGGGCGCGCATCGTGCCTCCGGGCGGCGGATCGGGTCCACCCAGTTTAGTGCGGCTATTGCCTGCCGGCGCAGCCCGCAGCTGCAGGACCGTCAAGCTGCGGCCGGCTACCGCCGCGTCGTGGGTGGCCCATCGTCCGTCAGGTCGGCCTCGGTACTGGCCAGGGCCAGCAGCTGAAAAAGCTGCTTGATCTGGCGGCCGTCCACGTCACAGGTTCGTACCCCGGGCCGCCAGCGGTATATGACTTCCTCGCCGCGGTCGGCCAGAAAATCCACGGCCGGACAGCCGGACTCGAGTTGTGTGCGAATACGCATCTGTGGAATGTCCGCAGGCCGATGCCTGCTGCTAGCGCTGTGGTTTGATCCGCGATTTTCGCGCGGCGCCTTCGCCGGCGACTGTCGGGCCCTTCGCGGTCGCGATTTCGCGATGCAGGGTCTGCCAGGCCTCCAGCAGCAACGCGCGCCGGGGCGCAGCGAGCTGCACGCAGGTATTGACCGAAGAACGGGTGAGCGAATCGGATTGAGCCATGATCACTGCCTGAGTGGTGAAGGTGGACGGATCGCTGGCTTGCCCCGGAGCAGAGGCTGGCTGGCATGCGCGTGTGGGTAGGTGAGCTACTTGTTGAGGATGAGTTTGCCGTTGCGGGTTCGCCGCAGGCGGTAGTACTGGCCCTCGTGAATCAGCACCACCTGGTCGGCGTTGCCGAACAGATCGCGACTGTGCATCCAGGGTGAGGGCTGAACGGATGCGCGGGCGGTAGTGGCGTCCTTTTTCAGGGGATGGTCCTGCATGTTGCCTCCTTGTTTATACGAACAATAATGATTCGCATTTAAATGTCAAGCACCAGAAATCCGTGCGGCGGCGCGATTAATCTAATTGTTCGACCATCAGCGCCACGGGTCAGGCGACGGCCCGTGCGGCCGTCGCGCGGTGCCAGTCGATCAGTCCCGGGCCGTCTTCGGCCTGATACACCCGTCGACCGAGCAGGGCGTTGACGACTCGCGCGGCCCGCCAGGCCATGAGGCTGAGCTGGGGCTCGGCAATGCCATGACTGTAGCGGCCGGCATTCACCATGAAGATCCGGCGCTCTGCGGGGCCGTCCCAGCGAGCCTCGAAGTGGGCCCCCAGTTTCGGCAGACCGGCCGGATCAAGTGTCATGCGCTCCGCCAGCGGGGTCAGGCAGTCCGGCAGCCGGCTGACAAAGCCGGTGCACAGGATTACGTAGTCGCTGTGAAGAACCTCCGTGGCACCGGTCTGCCTGTGGCGGGTGGTCACGCAGAAGTCCCCGCCGCCCTGCAGATCGGTCAGTTCGCGGCCCGGCAGGCAGGCGACGGCGCCGGCATCGCCCTCCACGTGCACCCGCCGGTAGATGGCCTGATAAAGCGCCCGCAGCGTGTCGATGGAGATGCCGTCGGACGCCAGCTTCTGAGAATCTACGGTGCGACGCCGCTCGCAATCCGAAAGCTGGCGGAAGCTGTCGACATAGGCCGGCGAGAAGAATTCGTTGGTGAAAGGCGATTCGTCCAGCGGCAGGAAATTCTCGCGCCTGGAAATCCAACTGATGCGCGCCGGGCTGCCCCAGTGACCCTGCAGGGCGTGCAGCACGATTTCGGCGCCGCTCTGGCCCCCGCCGATGACCGTGACCCGCCGGCCCGCCAGGTTTCTCGGCGCTCTCTGCATGTCGATGGCGTGAAAGCAGCGCGCGCCGGCGTGCCGGCCACTGTTGGCCGGGTAGAAGGGCTGTTTGCCGACGCCCACGCAGATGTTGGCCGCTGCCTGGCTGCCCTGATCATGCCGGATACGGAACCGGTCGTTGTCGAAGCGAACCTCACGCACCCGGCTGCCGAAACGCAGGCTGTGCAGTTGGCCGGCGGCCCAGCGCAGGTAGTCACCAAATTCCTGGCGGCTCACGGCTGCCTGGTCGGCGTTCATGAAGCTGTAGAAGCGCTGATGGGCCACCAGGTAGTTGAGGAAGGTCAGCGGATGGGTCGGGTCTACCGGCGTGACCAGATCCTTGAGACAGGACGTCTGCATGCTGGCCTCCGGCAGCATCATGCCGGGGTGCCAGTCGAACGCCGGTTTCGCGTCGTAGAAGCGGGTATCTAGGCGCTGCCGGTCGGCCAGCGCGGCGATCGAGAGGTTGAACGGACCGATGCCGATGCCTGCCAGATCAAGCATTGCGTTCACTTGCGGGTTCCTTTTTGAAGAGCGTTTTCGGCGGCCGGCGGCTGCTCGGCCAGCCAGAGTGGATTGATCAGTTCGCCACCGAGGGTGGGCTGGGGACGGTCGGCGCTGTCGTCGTAACCGATGGCAAAACGCACGCGGTTGATGCACACCCGTTCCAGGCGTGGCCGGAACAGATCGAACAGGGCAAAGCGGTCTTCAAGTGCCGGGTGCGTCTGCTGATAGCCGCGCAGCCGCTCGCCCAATACGCGGTAGAAGGTGTGCTCGTCGATAACGGCTTCCGCGGCCAGCGCGGCGCTGAGAAAACGCAGCACGGTGACGAAGTGCCCGGTGATCAGGTCGTGTACCAGATAGGCCGGCGGTAGCGCCGTCAGCGTTGCCTGCACCGCGGCGGGGAGCGTGCCGGCGGCTTCGAATCGGGGATGGCCGTCCGGCACCGCCACCTGCCGCAGATCACCGTGGAAATCCTTTAGCAGCATGCCGCAGGGACGGTCGGACCGGAACAGCAGGGTCAGGTTCTGGGCGTGCGCCACCAGCGCCAGGCCATAACGGCACAGCAGGTGGTAGAGCGGCACAACGGTCACGTCGAACAGGCCGGCGAGCCAGTCCGTCGCGGGCTGACCGGACGAGTCGATCAGCGCGCCGGCGATGCTGCGGCCGGCGTCGTCCCGCTGCAGCAGTGCGGCGTAGGTCAGGTGCCGTTCGCCGGGCCCGAGCAGGGCGTGCGGACTCTGTCGCCACACCGCGCCCAGCATCTCCTTGTACCGGTAGGGGCTGTCGGCGACCTGCGCGTGCGCGCTGTGCGGTACGTGAATCCCCGCTACTTCCTGGAGTACTCCCGTGCGCCGGTGGATGAAAAGCGGGTCCCGCGCGCAGTTGTCGGCCAGCCAGGCCGACAGCGCGGCGCCGATTTCGATATAGCGGCCGGTAATGCCGCGGTAGCAGGAGGTGTTCAGCACCGTGAGTGGCAGCTTCAGGTGATGGGCCGCCGGCCGTTGCCTGTTGTGGAAGCTGCGCAGCGAAATGAGCGGGCGGTAGGCATCGCCGGCGGGACCGAGATCGATGATTCGACCGGCGCTCAGCTCTGCCTGGTAGTGCAGGCTCACGTGTTGCTCGAACTGCCAGGGGTGAACCGGCAGCGGCACATGTGTGGACCAGTCGCCGCCGGCGTGATGCAGCGCCGCACCCAGCGCCGCCTGTTCGGATTCATCCAGCGATTCGGCCAGCAGCGCAATGCCGGTCAATCCCGGCTTGAGGCCGCAGCGGGCCAGATCGCGATGCACGGCAAGCCAGTGCATCTGGACAGGGCGATCGGCTTCCGGCGCATACCGTGCCATATCCTGCCGGCCCCATTCCTTGCGCCCCTTGTTGGCCAGCGCCTTGGGGTGGCCGTCCAGATAACCCTGCAGGCTTTCGTCGTCCAGGGCCGCCAGCGCGGCGGCGCTGCGGCCGGCTCGCCGTCGCCGCAGCGTGAGGTCGGCCGCCAGCGTATGCGTGAGTTCGTGCAACAGATTGCCGAGCGTGACGCCGGTCATGCCGAGATCGGGCGCAGCGTCGATGAAGAATTGCGCGGCATCGGTGGCCGCTGTCCTGCGGCCGTCATTCAGGCGCTCGACGGATTCGGGCGCCACGATCAGGAAGTCCCAGACGCTGCGCCAGGCCCGGAACCGGTATTCGACATCGCCGGACAGGGGCAGCCGGCCGTGGCCCGCCGTGTCCAGTTCCGCGGTCAGGGCCTGCTCGTAACAGCATTCGGCGATGGCCTTGGCCAGCAGCGCGCGGTTGACGTCCGCCCAGTCGGCCATCGCGGTCTGCGGACATTCGCGTTGTCGCGCGGCGGCGGTCATGGAAACACGACGCGGTCGAAGAAATCGTCCCGGTCGCAGACGATCAATGCGGCGCGCTTGTGGGGGAAGTCGAACTCCTTGATCTTGGTCCAGCCGGGCGTGCGCTCGACGTATTTGAGCAGGGCCTGGTTGTCCGCCCGCGGCTCGCCGATCAGCCGACGTGTACGAGGATCGTCCAGAAACACGAAGTGCGACAGGCTCAGCGTCCAGGCCCGGCCCAGGCGCCGCCCCAGGTAGTTCGCATCGCCGATGAGCATATGTACGCCGCGGTCGTAGGGGTCGGCTTCGTAATAGGCGCCGACCGGGTCTTCAGCCGCCCAGTAGAACTCGAAATAGCCCACCGGCTGCCCGTCGAAACAGCCGACCACTGGCTGCAGGTGCGCCATGCCGAGCACGCGGTCCAGGTAGGCCGCAATCTCGTCGCGCGGTACCGCTTTCTCCCAGAAGCGCGCAACGCGGGGCTGGTTCATCCAGTCGGTCAGTCGCTCCACATCCTGCTCCGGGCTGGCCCGGCGAAAGGAAAAGACCTGGTCGATGTCCGCGCAGTAGCGCTCGTAGACCGTGCCGGTTGGCAGCGGGCGACGGCGCGGATGCCGAACGCCGCTGTCGGATGTGGTCCACACTTGCTCATGCCGGCCGAGATTGTCGCCGCGATACCACAGCGGCGGCTGCTGGTAAAACTCGGCCCGCTTGACGACCGGCTCGCCAAAAACGGTCGGGCAAAGGGCGCGCAGCGCGTCGTCCACACGCAGATAGCGATAGCCTGTATCGCGCGCAAACAACGCCTGCAGCCACTGGCGCAATGCGGTTTCCAGACCGGCGTCGCGGGTCGTCATCGCGGGCGCCGCGTGGCCTTCCCGCAGCCGCGCCAGCCAGCCGCCGCTGTGGGCTTCCAGCTGCCAGCAGACCTGCTGGTCGCCGTGCGCCACTCGGAGCCAGGCGTGACGATGATCGAATTCTTCGCTCAGCCGCCAGCCACCGTGGGTGACTGCAAAGCGGGTGTCCGGCGAGGCGGTTGCGGTTGCGTCAAATGCCGTCATGCGGGGGTCCTGCACGCTGCCTGATGCAGCGGATTGATCAGTGGGTGATAGATTTCGGTGGGGTCGGCCATGGTGGTTTCGTTGTGGCCCTGCCAGGCGCAGATGAAATTGCCCTTGGCCCAGAGCTGCTCACTGTCGAGCAGATAGTCCAGACAGCTTTTGTCCCGGCGGGGCCCCGCGCGCAGCGTCTCGAGCCGTGTGCGAAGCGCGTGCAGCAGGCCGGCCTCGTCGGTCAGGCCGGCCGTGCCCAATGCGCCGATCAGTCCCAGCGTGCTGTTGATCACCAGGTAGTAGCTGAACAGCCTGTTGGCCATGGCGCTGTCGAGCAGATTCTCGCCGCGCTCGCCCAGATCGGGGATGTGACGACCAAAGCGCTCGGCCGCGACCTGGCTGAAGCCCGTTCCCTGACAATCACGAAACCAGGCGCGTGCAGGGCGGTAGTCGTTAAAGCCCAGCACGAGATTCTGCTGATGCGCACCAAACAGCAGGCCATAATCCGCCTGGGCGATCATGAGCGGTTCGATCACGTAATCCAGGAATCCGTTGAACCACGACAGCGTCGCTGCGGGCAGATCAAGACCCTCGCGGCGCGCCAGTGCCCGCACCATCCGCGCCGCCGAACAGGACAGCCGGGCGTCATCCTGCGTCAGGGTGGCGAGCACGGCGCAGTTATCCTGCCCGCCGTTGCGAAAGGGGTTTTCCCGCAGCATCGCCAGGCTCTGCGCGAGGGGGGCGCCCCGCGCATCGCAAAGCGTCGCGAAGCCCGGCTCGGCCAGCACGTCGAAGGCCGGATAGCGGCGGCGGAATTCCGCCCAGTCCGGCATCAGCTTGATCTGTGCCGTCTGCAGCCCGCGCGCCATTTCCTTGGGTTCAAGCACTCGAAGCGAGTTGGTCAGTCGGACATTCATCGAGAATTTCAGCATCCAGAGTGCGCGCGGCGAGTGCACGGCGCGCAGCGACGACGTGGCGCGCCAGTCATCCGGGCCGGGGCCCAGACGCTGCAGGCGCCCCTCGTTCACGAGGTCGCGAACGGCGTCGTGCTGCTCAAGCTGCTGGAGCTGCCAGGGGTGCGCGGGGAGGGGTAGCCAGCCGGGCGGCAGCCGGTCGAGTCCCGGGCGCTCCTGCTCGTGGAATAGCTCGAGGGCCCGTTTCAGGTCGAACTGCTCCGCGGCCTGCAGCGTGACCGCGCCCGGTTCGACCGCGAGCCATTCCAGCGCGAAGTGTCCGCCGAATTCTGGGGCGTATCTGCGGGCGTCCGCGTCGCTCATGGGCGCGCGGCTGCGGGGCGCGGGATGTACGGCGTGGCCGCAGATCAGCGCCTGCTCGGCCGCGGCGAAATCCGGCGTCAGGCCGGCGTCCGGGAGCGTACCGGCATGCCAGTCGATGGTGTCCGCCATGTTGCGCTGGCTCTGCGTCACCCTGGCCAGAAACGCCCGGCGGTGGGCCTCGGGCCGCGCCGGCAACAGGCCGGGGTCGTTGACGACGAACCCCACGAGCGATGCGAAATCGATGGGGGTCAGCACCTCGCCCGCCAGGTGCAGGGCCGGCAGCGCGAACTGGTGACGGCCAGAGGCGCTCCGATAGCGCAGCGGCAGGATCAGTCGCTCGTCGGCCCGGGCCAGCGGCATGACGACGGCCGTCTTCAGCAGGTCGGCTTGGCGGCAGGGCAGGGCCAGCGGAGCCCAGAACCATGCCGTGGATTCGCGCAAAAGGGCATTCAGGAAGCACTGGGCACTGAGCCTTTCGGCAATCTGGTCGGCGTTCGCCTTGGGCCTGACAGGCTGATCAGCGACGACAAAGGTAGCGGCTTCGGACATCGGGCGGCTCTGGCTATGCGGTACGGATAAATAATGAGACTAATTCGCATTCACAGTCAAACATGATTACACTGCCCGCCGTTGACGGGGAAAACGCATGCCGTATCGGGACCAAGCCAACCAACCTGCCGTGATTGCCGCCTGCGTAGCGGCCGGCCAGGGCATGCTGGTCGCGCTGGCGCCCCTGATCCTTGCCCGGCTGCCCGTGTCCATCGGCGGGCTCGGGGTGGCGATAGCCGCCGGAACGATTGCGCTGATGATCGCGGCGCCCCTGTGGGCGCGGCTGGCCGGCCGGGTCGGTTTGTGTCGGACGCTGCCGTCGGCGCTGACCGCCTATCTGCTCGTGCAGTGCGCTTTCGTTGCGTTCGTGCTGCTGGCCATCGCCGCGCCGCCGGGGCCGGCGGTGGTGCTCACGGGGCTGTGTCTGCTGCGAGTCCTGCACGGGGCGGCGGCGGCGGGGATTCATCCCGGCTGCCAGCTCTGGGCGACGGCCAACACGCGATCGGAAGACACGCTGCCGGCGCTGGCCCGCGTGAGCGCCGGTGCGAATCTGGGCCGCGGGCTCGGCCCGGCCGCCGTCCTGCTGCTTCTACCATTGGGTGAAGCCGCGGCGCTGCTCGGCCTCGCGCTGGTGCCTGCCGCGGCGCTGGCGATGTTGTTTCGATATCCGCCGCCCGGTGACGTTGCCGCCTCGACCGCCGTCGCCCGGCCGGCCACCATCGGCCGGCGTCTGCTCATCTGCCTGGGACTGGCGGCCGCCAGCGCCGTGGTCGTGGGCCAGACGCAATATCTGCTGGGCCCGTTGCTGGCCTGGCGTGATGTGCTGGGGAGCATTGATCTGGCAAGCCACACGGGGCCGGTGGCGGCGCTGCTGGCGCTGGCCACTGCGGTGGCCGTAATCATCCAGCTCAGCCTGGGCAGGCGCGCAAGGCGTCCGGGACGAACGCTGGCGCTCGGCGTTGGACTGCTGTGGCTGGCAAGCCTGTCGCTGCAGTGGGCAAGCAGTCTGCCGGCGCTGACCGTGAGCCTCTGTGGTCTTGCCGCGGGTATGGCGCTGATTGCCCCGGCCTGCCTGGCGCTGGCGTTGACCGGGCAGTCCGGCGCGGACCGCGCCGCCGTAACCGGCTGGTTTGCCGTGGCCTATACCGGGGGCTACAGCGTGGCCTTCGCCACGGCAGGCATCGGGTTTGCCGTGTGGGCCTGGTTGCCTCTGCCGGGGGTGTTGCTGGCGGCGGCGGCGGCCGGCCTGTGCGCCTGCCTGCTGGCGATTGTCTTTTCCTGTGACCGGCGCGCCGCGCGGGCCGGGCACACTCTTTTCTCGACGGGGACTTCCAAACCATGAACTTGAAGACCAAACCGCCCGCCGTGGGCATCTGCTGTGCGTCCGCGCTGGCCTGCCTTCTGGCGACCTCTTCCGCGCTGGCGCAATCCGGGCCGGACGCCAGCGAACGGGCCGACTACGCCGGTCAGCCGCCCACGCAGCTGGAAGCAGTCACCATCGCCGGCGACAAGCTGGGCCGGGAGGTGTCGGAGTCGGCGACCAGCGTCGGGGTTGCCACCGAAGAGGATCTGGAAGGCGCGCCGGCCGACAAGATGCAGGAAGTGGTGTCCAAGTACGGCAACGTGGTGCGCTTCGGCAGCGATCGGGAAATCGCGATCCGCGGTATTCCGCAAAACGGCATCGCCGGCGAGGGCGAGACCATTTCGGTGTATCTGGACGGCGTGGCCCTGCCGCAGCGGGCGGCGTCGTTTACCGGGCCGCTGAGCACCTTCGACATGCGCCAGGTCGAGGTGCTGCGCGGGCCCCAATCCACCGCGCAGGGCCGCAATAGCCTCGCCGGATCGGTCTATCTGCGCAGCAACGACCCCACACCCGAATGGGATGCCCGGGCCCGCGTGGCCGGCTGGTCGAACAGCAGCCATCAGTACGCGGTGGCAGGAGGCGGGCCGCTGATCGGTGATCAGCTCATGTTCCGCGTGTCGCTGGAAGATAATTACGACGAAGGCGAAGTCGAGAACGTGACCCTGGATTACGACGACGCCGCCCGCCAGGACTTCCGCACCGGCCGCTTCAAGCTGACGCTCGCGCCCGACGCCTGGCCGGACTATCGTGCCACGCTGTCGGTCACGCGGGCGGACACCGAATTCGGCGATACGCTGAACGATATCCAGTTCGGCGAGCGCACGGAGTCGGCCAACGTGCGCTACGACGAGGACTATGACAGCGACGTCTACAGCCTCGAGCAGCGCCTGCTGGTGGGCGAGCACTATGACATCACGGCCATTACCGGTCTGATCGAGGGCGACGGCTTCCGCACCGCGGATTTCGACCGCACCGAACAGCCCGGCGGCTTCTCCACTTTCGACATCGTGGAGGACCGCGTCTCGCAGGAGCTGCGGCTCGGCTTTGACTATCCGGGCCTGCGCGGCGTGTTCGGCGTGTACTACGAGGACAGCGACAACGCCCTGTTCAACAATGGTCAGGATGTGGCCGTGGCGGGTGGTGCCGCCACGCTGTCCGGTTTCGTGGACTCCGAAGACGAAGTCGATACCGCGGCCGCGTTCACCGAAGTCGACTGGGACTTCCTGCCCGACTGGCGGCTGACCGCCGGGCTTCGATACAACGTCGAAGAGGCTGACCGCCGCGCGCAGAGCGATTTCGTGCTTACCCTGCAGACCTTGCAGGGGCTGCCGCCGCAGGTGGTGGGTCTGCTGCCCCCCGGCACCATGGCGCCGGTGGTGCTGCCCGATCCCATTTCCGACCAGCTGGCGGCCGGCGGGCTGGTGCCGCCCGACTACAACGTGGAGGACGACGAGAAGTCCGACGTGCTGCTGCCCAAACTCGGCGTAACCTGGTTTTTCGCCGACGATCACAATCTGTCGCTGACCTATCAGGAGGGCTTTCGCTCCGGCGGCATCAGCGTCAGCTTCTTCGGCGGCGAAGTCAGCGTGTTCGACCCCGAATACACCGACACGCTCGAACTGGCGCTGCGCACCCGCTGGCTGGAGAACAGCCTGCAGGCCAACTTCAACATCTTCTACACCGACTGGCAGGACCAGCAGGTGCTCATCGGTGATCCGACCGGCTTCTTCACCACCACCGACAACGCCGGCGAATCGCATCTGTACGGCGGCGAGGCCGAGCTGCTCTGGCGGTTCAGCCGGCACTTCGAGACCTTCGCCTCGCTGGGACTGTTGAAAACCGAGTTCGACGACTTCGTGAACGACGGTCAGGATTTCGCCGGAAACGAGTTCCCCTACGCACCGGATTACACCGCCACCGTCGGCCTGGCCCTGCTGCCCTGGAACGGCTGGGAGGGTCAGATCAACCTGCAGCGGGTGGACGAGTACTACACCGACCCGTCCAATACCGATGATCGCCTGGTGGCCGCGCGCACGCTGGTCAATGCCCAGCTGGGCTACTGGCTGAGCGAGACGCTGAAGGTCTTCGCCTTCGGTCGCAACCTGACCGACGACGACAATATCCAGGGCCGCTTCACGGACGGCAACCGCATGGCGCGGCGCTATGGCGAGGCGCGGATCGTGGGGGCCGGACTGGAGTGGCGGCCTTGAGCCGGACGGCCTGACGCGCCAATCGAGCGTCCGCCGCGTCAGGCGGCGGGCGCTTCAGCCGGCTGGATGCGCCAGGTGTAGAGCTGCAGGGCCACGAGCGTGGCGATGGCGCCGGAGAGCAGGTACATGGCTACCGCGCCCTCGCCATAGTGGGTGCCGAGAAAGAGCGCGACGAATGGCGCGAATCCGGCCCCCAGCAGCCAGCCGATTTCGTGGGTGACCAGCGCGCCGCTGTAGCGGTGCTCCGGATCGAAGGCGTTGTTCAGCGCGCCCGCCGACTGCGCCAGCGAGAATCCGAGCAGGGCAAAGCCCGCCAGAATGAAGGCCCAGGCGCCGAACGTGGTTTCGCCCAGAATAGGCGCCGGCAGGGTGAACAGGGCAATGAGCACGGCGCCGATAAACAGCATCCTGTCACGGCCCAGCCGGTCGGCAATCCAGCCGGAAACGATCATGGAGCCCAGACACAGCACGCTGCCGGCGGTCTGAAGCGCCAGCAGCGCGGTCAGCGAGAACTGGTCCGGCTTGAGCAGCACCCAGGCGAGCGGATAGATGGTCACCAGATTGATCAGCGCGAAGCTGGCCAGCGGCGCCAGCGCGCCCAGCGCAATGGTCTGCCACTGCGTCCGGAACAGATCACCCAGCGGCGAAGGCACCAGTTCGCCTTCGCGGAAGAGGGCCTCGTATTCCGGGGTCACCGACATGCGCAGTCGCGCAAACAGGGTGACCACGTTGATGGCAAAGGCCGTAAAGAAGGCAAAGCGCCAGCCCCACTGCAGGAATTCGCCTTCGGGCACCGCGTGGTAGAGGTATGCAAACAGGCTGACGGCCACCAGAAAACCCAGCGGTGCGCCGATCTGCGCCATCATGGCGTACCAGCCGCGTTTCTCGCGCGGTGAAGTCACCGCAAGCAGGGACGGCAGCCCGTCCCAGGCGCCGCCCACCGCAATGCCCTGGAGCAGCCGCAGGACCGACAGCACGGCAATGACCACGCCGCCGATCTTTTCGTAGCCGGGTAGAAAGGCGATGCAGACGGTGGCCGTGCCCAGCAGCAGCAGCGCGCTGGTCAGCTTGGTGGCCCGCCCGTAGCGGTCGTGGACAAAGCGGAAGGCCAGCGCGCCGAGCGGACGCCCTATGAAGCCCAGCGAAAAGATCAGGAAGGAGTAGAACAGGCCGGTCTGCACATCCGTGAACGGAAAGAACAGGCCGGGGAACACCAGCGCCGAGGCGATGCCGTACACGAAGAAGTCGAAGAATTCGCCGATGCGGCCAATGATGACGCCCACGGCGATTTCGCCGGGTCGCACATGGTGTCTGGAGGCTTGCGGCGCCGGATTCTCCACGGACAGATTGCTGCTTGCGGACATGATGGCTCGCTGTTCGGCTGTAGTAATATAGCTTTGGTTGTATAAATATACTCAAAAAGGATATAAAGCAATGCGTCGACGGGAAAGCGGCCGGGCAATTCCCGTCTCGGGATTATCCGGGTAGTAATCTGCCCGTTTTCGGATCAGCATAGACCTTTCGCGATGTTACGTCCTATCCGCCGTATTCTGTTGCAGATGCCAGCGCTCGCGCTGCTCGGACTGCTGTCCGGCTGCGGTATGGTGCTGCTCGATCCGGCCGGCGACATCGCGCGTCAGCAAAGCGATCTGATGATCCGCTCGACGATCCTCATGCTGTTGATCGTGGTGCCGGTCATTGTCCTGACCCTGGTGTTCGCCTGGCGCTACCGCGAGTCGAACAGCAGCGCCGAATACGATCCCGACTGGGATCATTCCACGCACGTGGAGCTGTATGTCTGGGCCGCGCCGCTGCTGATCATCATCGCCATCGGCGCCATGACCTGGGTGACCACCCATCTGCTGGATCCGTACCGCCCGCTCACGCAGCTCGACGGCGACCGAGTCGCCACGGACGAGGTGCTGCACATCCAGGCCGTGGCGCTGGAATGGAAGTGGCTGTTCATCTATCCCGAGCAGAACATTGCCGTGGTCAACGAACTGGCGGCGCCGGTGGACCGGCCCATTCGTTTCAGCATCACCTCGCCGCGCATCATGAATTCGCTGTTCATTCCCACGCTGGCGGGCATGATCTACGGCATGCCGGGCATGAAGACCACGCTGCACGCGGTCATCAACGAGCCGGGCGACTACCCCGGCGTGTCGGGCAACTACAGCGGCGAGGGCTACTCGCAGATGCGCTTTCGCTTCAAGGGATTGTCCAACGAAGCGTTCGACGCGTGGATCGCGGACGCAAAAGACTCGGGTCAGCGGCTGGACACGGCGCGTCAGCGGGCCCTGGCCGAAAACAGCGTGGACCATCCCGTGGTGCGCTTCGCCAGCGTGGAGGCCGGCCTGTTCGAGAAGATCCTGAATCTGTGCGTGCAGCCGGGGCAGATGTGCATCAACGAGATGATGCGCCGCGACGCGCGCGCCCACCGGGGCGAGCACGCGCCTGAAAGCGGCCACGGCCCGGCGCCTTACTGACTGGACGAGGGCAGGTAGACACGATGCAAACCGCTCCCGCAGAACGCTCCGAGCTGGCCGAACTGGTTTTCGGCCGGCTCGGGCTGCATTCGCTCCCCTATAACGATCCGATCATTCTCGGCACCTTCATCGGCACCGCGCTGCTGGGCCTGGCGCTGCTGGCCTGGGTAACCAAGCAGCAGCTCTGGGGCTATCTGTACCGCGAATGGTTCTGCAGCATCGACCACAAGAAGATCGGCATCATGTACATCGTGCTGGCGGTGGTCATGCTGTGCCGGGGCTTTGCCGACGCGATCATGATGCGCATGCACCAGGCGTTTGCCTTCGGCGAGTCAACGGGCTTCCTGCCGCCGCATCACTACGATCAGATCTTCACCGCCCACGGCGTGATCATGATCTTCTTCGTGGCCATGCCCATGATCGTGGGGCTGATGAACATCATCGTGCCGCTGCAGATCGGCGCGCGCGACGTGGCTTTCCCCTTTCTCAACAATTTCAGCCTGTGGCTGTCCACATCCGGCGCGGTGCTGATCATGCTGTCGCTGTTCGTGGGCGAGTTCGCCACCACGGGCTGGCTGGCCTATCCGCCGCTGTCGGGGCTTGAGGCCAGTCCCGGCGTGGGGGTGGATTACTGGATCTGGGCGCTGCAGATATCCGGACTGGGGACACTGCTTACCGGCATCAACTTCCTGGTGACCATCGTCAAGATGCGGGCGCCGGGCATGACCTGGATGCGCCTGCCCATCTTCACGTGGACGGCGCTGGCCACCAACGTGCTCATTATCGCGTCCTTCCCGGTGCTGACCGCCGTGCTGGTGCTGCTGAGCATGGACCGCTATCTGGACACGGCCTTTTTCGTGGCCGAGGCTGGCGGCAACGCCATGATGTACATCAACCTCGTCTGGATCTGGGGCCATCCGGAGGTCTACATCCTCATACTGCCGCTGTTCGGCGTGTTCTCGGAGGTGGTGCCTACCTTCTCGCGCAAGCCGCTGTTCGGCTACAGCTCCATGGTTTACGCCACGGTCATTATTACCGTGCTGTCCTATCTGGTGTGGCTGCACCATTTCTTCACCATGGGCTCCGGTGCCAGCGTGAACGCGTTCTTCGGCCTGGCGACGATGATCATCTCCATTCCCACGGGCGCCAAGCTGTTCAACTGGCTGTTCACCCTGTACCGCGGGCGGATTCGTTTCTCGCTGCCCATGATGTGGACGCTGGCCTTCATGGTCACCTTCACGGTGGGCGGCATGACCGGCGTCATGCTGGCCATCCCGCCAGTGGATTTCCTGCTGCACAACAGCCTGTTCCTGATCGCGCATTTTCATAACGTGATCATCGGCGGCGTGGTGTTCGGCTTTTTTGCCGGCTTCAACTTCTGGTTCCCCAAGGCCATGGGGTTCAAGCTGGACGAGTTCTGGGGCAAGGTCAGCTTCTGGTGCTGGGTAATCGGCTACTGGCTGGCGTTCACGCCGCTGTACGTGCTGGGGCTGATGGGCGTGTCCCGTCGCATGAGCTACTTCGAGGACCCCTCGCAACAGATCTGGTTCCAGATTGCGCTGCTGGGCGCGCTGTTCGTCGGCGCCGGTATTGTCTCTTTCCTGGTGCAGATCGCCGTGAGCATCAAGAACCGCGACAGGCTGCGCGACACCACGGGCGACCCCTGGGACGCCCGCTCGCTGGAGTGGTCCACGTCGTCGCCGCCGCCGCCCTACAATTTCGCCTTCACCCCCATCGTGCACGCCCGCGACGCCTGGTGGGACATGAAACAGCGCGGCGCGCAGCGGCCCACCGAGGGCTTCAACGCCATCCACATGCCCAGGGGCACCGCCGCCGGCATGGTGCTGTCCGGGCTGGCGACGGTCTGCGGTTTCGCGCTGATCTGGCATATCTGGTGGCTGGCGGGGCTGTCCTTCGTGGCGCTGATCACCTCGGCCATCGTGCATACCTTCAACCACGATCGGGATTACCACATCCCGGCGGACGAGGTGGCCGCCACCGAACAGGCCCGCACCCAACTACTTGCCCGCCGCTAGTCATGTCCGAGCATCCATCAGCCATCTATCTGGAACGGGACGCGCTCCACGAGTCCTCGAGCTTTTATCTCACCGAGGAACAGCACCCGGAAAACGGCACCATGCTGGGCTTCTGGCTCTACCTGATGAGCGACAGCCTCATCTTCGCCGTGCTGTTCGCCACCTACGGCGTGCTGGGCGGCAACTATGCCGGCGGCCCGGGGCCGAAGGAACTGTTCGACCTGAATCTGGTGGCCGTGAACACGGCGCTGCTGCTGGCTTCGTCGATCACCTACGGCTTCGCCATGATCGAGATGCACCACCGCCGGCTCACGCCCACCATGATCTGGCTGGCCGTGACCGGCGCGCTGGGTCTGGGCTTTCTGGCCATCGAGCTGTACGAGTTTCATCATCTGATCCACATCGGCGCCGGGCCGGACCGCAGCGCCTTTCTGTCGTCGTTCTTCACGCTGGTGGGCACGCACGGGCTGCACGTGGCCTTCGGCTGTCTCTGGCTGGGCGTGCTGCTGGTGCAGCTGAAACAGCGGGGCATCGAGCCGGTCATGATCCGCCGGGTGAGCTGCCTGAGCCTGTTCTGGCATTTTCTGGACGTGGTCTGGATCGGCGTTTTCAGCTTTGTCTATCTGATCGGAGTCGTACGGTGAGCGCGAGCGAACACAGCCATGCCGAGTCCGGGGCGGGCCATCACGGCGAGCCGGTCGTCCACGCCACCTTCCGCGGCTACATGACGGGCTTTGTCCTGGCGGTGGTGCTCACAGCCATTCCCTTCTGGCTGGTCATGGGCGACGTGCTGGACAACCACATCCTCACCATCGCCATCATCGTGGCCCTGGGGGCGGTGCAGATCGGCGTGCACATGCTGTTCTTCCTGCATGTGGATGCCCAGGGCGAGCAGGGCTGGACGCTTTTGTCGCTGCTGTTTACCGGCATGCTGATCGTCATTCTGCTGGTGGGCTCGCTGTGGATCATGTTCCACCTGCACGGCAACACCATGCCGGCCCATCCGGACGCGGCCGAAGTCCGCAGCATGCCCTGACGCGCTCGCTGCGGGCCGGGATGAAAGGCAACTGACGTGGCAAGACGGGCGGCGCTGCCGGTGTTTCTCGGCCTGCTCTGCGCCCTGTTCACGGGGCTGGGCTACTGGCAGCTGGAGCGCCGGACCTGGAAGCTGGATCTCATCGAGCAGATCGAGCAGCAGCTGCGGCGCACGCCCGCGCCGGCCCCCGGTCCGTCAAGCTGGAACACGCTGGGCAAGCGCGATGCCTACCGCCCCGTGCGGCTGACCGGCCGTTTTCTGCACGACCGCGAAACCCGGGTGCAGGCCATGACCGAACACGGCTCCGGCTACTGGCTGCTCACGCCGCTGCGCAGCGAGCGCGGGTTCACCGTGCTGGTCAATCGCGGCTTCGTGGACTTCGAGCACAAGGCCGCGAACGCGCGCCCCGGCAGCAACGCTCCCGGTCGCGTCGAAATCACCGGCCTGCTGCGCCTCACGGAACCGGACGGCCGGCTGTTTCAGGACAATCGGCCGGATGAGGGACGCTGGTATTCGCGCGACGTGCAGGCCATCGGCCGGCAACAGCGCCTGGACGCCGACCAGCTTGCTCCCTACTTCGTGGATGCCGATGCCTCGCCTCTGAACGCCAGCTGGCCCATCGGTGGTCTCACCGTCACCCGGCTGCGCAATGCCCACCTTGGCTACGCGCTGACGTGGTTCTCGCTCGCGGGGCTGTGCCTGCTTGGCCTCTTGATTGTGCTGCGGCAAGCGCGCCGCGACAGACCTCAATAGCAATTGCGAATCATACGCGTTTAGATTAGAGTTGATCGACTTCGCGGTCCGGCAGCGGCATGGCCTCAGCTTTATCGGGACCGTCGGCATTGTCATCGGGCAGAGGCAGCCTCCACATGCTCTATCGTTTCGCCTGGCGCTGGCACTTCTATGTCGGACTGCTTGCCGCTCCTGTGCTGCTCATCGTCAGCCTTACCGGCGCGCTGTACGCCTTTGAGCCGCAGCTCCGGCCGATACTGGAGCCCTACCGCGTGGCGCCCGCCTGTGATCAGTGCGAGCGGCTGGCCTATGATCGGCTGGCGCAGATCGCGCAAGAGGCCCGCCCGGACCTGACGCTGCATGCCTTGAGTGATCCGGGGCGCGGGCGGACCGTGGTGTTCACCCTGGAGGATGAGGCCGGCGGAGCGCCAGACCGCCAGCTGTTCGTGGACGCCCGTTCGGGTGAGATTCTGGCCGACGTGGACAAGGGCGGCGCCCTGCTGGATCAGCTGCTGGGACTGCACCGTCGATTGCTGGCCGGTCCCCTCGGTCATTTCATCGTCGAGCTGACCACGAGCTGGGTGGTCGTGACGCTGCTGCTTGGCGCCATGCTCTGGTGGCCGTCGCGGGCAACACGCGCGGGCTGGTGGCCGCGGCCGGGTGCGCGGGGGCGCCAGCGCTGGCGAGACTGGCACAGCGTGGCCGGCTTCTACCTGCTGCCGCTGGCGCTGATGCTCGCGTTCACAGGCGTGTTCTTTTCCCCCTGGGCGCAAAAGGCCATGCTCGGCGGACTGTATGCGGCGGGGCAGCTGCCGCGCATGTATGTCAGCCCGCCCAGGCTGGACGCGCCGATTGATGACAGCGCCCCACTGGCCTCCTTCGATACGATCATCACCGATTTCAGCCAGCTTGCCCGGCCGGATGAATTCACCCTGGAGCTGCCGCACGGGCCGGACAAACCCATCGAGATGAACGCCCACCTCGGCCACCAGGTCGACAAGCTGTACCTGGCCGCCTATCACCCCGAAACCGGGGAGCGGCTCGATGCGCAGGGCTGGGACGATCTCGCCCCCGGCGCGAAGGCGGTGATGCTGTTCTTCCCGCTCCACACCGGCAATATTCTGGGGCTGGGTACGCAGATACTGGCGGCGGCCGCGTCGCTGCTTATGGCGGCCATCACCGTGCTGGGTCTGGTGATGTGGTGGCTGCGTCGGCCAGATGGCCGTCTCGGCCTCCCGCAGCGAAATTCCGCCGATCGCCCGCCACGCTGGGTCTGGGTCGTCGTGGCGGGCGCCGGTCTGCTCATGCCGGCCTTCGGGCTGTCGATTCCAGTGATTGCCGTGCTGCTCTGGTCCACGCGGCGGGTGTCTCCTGCCGCGTCCTGACCTGCGCGGGCCGGGGCGTGCGGCGCGGCATCCATAAGGAAGGCTTAAGTTTGGCCGCCTAATCTCTCCCGCAACAGGAGAGGTAGCATGTCTGATCCCACGTTGAACAACGGCCCATTCATGGTCTGCGGACCCGACCATCCCGGCCGGGTGGCGGCCGAGGCATTCACCGCCGGCCATTATCAGCGACATTTCGGTGCGAGCCTCACCAGCTTCTTTCCGCAGCTGCTGACCATCAACGCCCGCAGGGGTGGCCTCCGGGCCTGCCTGGGCTATCGTGATGCCGCCACGGGACCGCTGTTTCTCGAACAATATCTGCAGCGGCCGGTGGAACAGATCGTGTCGGAACGGCTGGGCATGTCGCTGCCGCGCAAGGCCATTGTGGAAGTGGGCGGTCTGGCCGCGGCCTGGCCCGGCGCCGGTCGTCGCCTGATTCTCGGAAGTGCCGGCTGGCTGCACCGAGCCGGCTTCGAGGTGGTGGTGTTTACCGCCACGCGCTGTCTGGCGAACAGTTTCCAGCGCCTGAACCTCAGCCCGGTGGAACTCGCGCCGGCCGATCCCGCCTGCCTGCGGGAGGGCCCCGACGTCTGGGGCGACTACTACGCACACGCCCCCCGTGTTTATGGCGGCGTCATTGCCAGCGCGGTGCCCGGTCGCGCCAGCAGCGGGCGCCCTCGCGCTCTGGGGGCCTGGCGATGAACCTGCTCCAGTCCATTCCGGAAGACAGTCGCCTGGGTGATGGCCGGCGGATGCTGGGCCGGGCGGCGCTGCACAGGGAGATTGCGGTGTGGGTGCAGCTCCTGCAGCCTGCCCGGGGGACCTGCGTGGCGCTGCTGGCCGACAACAGCCCGGCCTGGGTGATCTGCGACCTCGCGCTGCAGCAGTTGCCCGCTGTGGCCTTGCCGCTCCCCCCGTTCTTTACGCCAGCGCAAATCGGCCATGCGCTGAGCGACGCCGGTTGCCGGTTCGTCATTATCGACCGCGGCCGGAAGAAGGCGTTGCAGGCGGCCGGGTTCGCGGTTGCCGGTGAGCATGATGGTCTGTGCGTGTTGCGCCAGTCGACGGATTCGGCCGGGCAGCGGTGGCTGCCCGGGACCGGCAAGATTACCTACACGTCGGGTACCACCGCCGCGCCCAAGGGCGTCTGCCTGTCGAATGACGTATTGATCAGGCTGGCCGGTACGCTGGCCACGGCACTGGGCGAGTTGCGTTTGCGCCGCCACATGAGTGTCCTGCCCTACGCCACCCTGCTTGAGAACGTCGCCGGCGCCTACACCGCGCTGCTCGCCGGCAGCGAATTGCTTTGCCCGACGCTCGCCGAGGTCGGATTCTCCGGCGATGCCGGCCTGGACCCGCATCAGCTGTGTCATCAGTTGAACCTGATGCGGCCGGAAAGCCTGATCCTGGTGCCCGAACTGCTGAAAGCGCTGATTGTCATGCGCGAGCAGGGCGCGTCCCTGCCCCGATCGTTGCGCTTCGTGGCGGTCGGCGGCGGACGTCTTGGTCCCGGCATGATCGAGCGCGCCCGCGCCGTCGGTATCCCGGCCTACGAAGGCTACGGCCTCTCGGAGTGCGGGTCTGTTGTCAGCCTGAATCTGCCCGGCGCCGACCGGCCCGGATCCGTGGGGCGGCCGCTACCGCACGTGACCTGCCGGGTCGATGATCGGGGCGAGCTGCGGGTGACCGGCAGTGCCATGCTCGGCTATGTGGGCGGTGTCTGCCCGGGGCCGGATATTGCGACCGGCGATCAGGCATGCCTCGACAGCGAGGGTTTTCTGAAAGTACAGGGGCGACTGAAGAATCAGTTCATCACCAGCTTCGGCCGCAACGTCAATCCGGAGTGGCCGGAATCACGGCTACTGCAGCATCCGGGCATCTTCCAGGCTGCCGTATTTGGCGAGGCCATGCCCTGCAATGTCGCCGTCATCGTGCCGGCTGCGGGCGTCCCGCCAGTCGAGATCGATAGGCTTGTGGAGGCGGCCAATGCCGACCTGCCCACCTACGCCCGCATTCATCGCTGGCTGCTCGCCGACGCGCCGTTTTCCGTGGCAAACAGCCTGGCCACCGCCAACGGACGCCCGCGGCGCAACGCCATAGAACAGGTTTATTTCGGCCGTATCCAGGCGGCTGCTGTTTCCGAATCCACCACCGATCTGAATTATGGAGTCAGTTCATGAGTTTTTACGAGACCTTGCAAGACCAGACAGCCGAGGAGCGCAGCTATCTGCGTGGCGCGCCAATCATCGCTGCGGTGTTTCGCGGCGAGATTACCCTCGACAGCTACATCGCCTTCCTCACGCAGGCCTACCACCACGTCAAGCACACCGTGCCGCTTCTGATGGCCTGCGGCGCGCGCCTGCCCGAGCGCCTGGAGTGGCTGCGCGAAGCGCTGGGGGAATATGTCGAGGAGGAAATGGGCCATCAGGAGTGGATTCTCAACGATATCCGCGCCTGTGGTGGCGATGCCGAAGCTGTGCGTGCAGGGGTGCCGGCACAGCCCACCGAACTGATGACCGCCTATGCCTATCACGTGATTGATCGCGGCAATCCCGTGGGCTTCTTCGGCATGGTCAATGTGCTGGAGGGCACCAGTATCGACCTTGCGACCCCCGCCGCTGAACTCATCCGCGAGCGACTGGGACTCCCTGACAAGGCCATGACCTATCTCAACACCCACGGCGTGCTTGACCAGGATCATATCGAGTTCTTTCGCAAGCTGATGGACCGGCTCGAAGATCGAGATGACCAACAGGCGGTTGTGCACACCGCCAGAATCATCTACCGCCTGTACGGCGATCTGTTTCGCAGCCTGCCGATGCCACGGCCGGAGGCCGTGCAATGAATCTGCTTGACAAGAATGTTCTGGTCACCGGCGCCACAGGCGGTATCGGTCTCAGCCTGGTGCGGCGCCTGGGGTCCGCGGGCGCGCGGCTACTGTTGACCGGGCGCCAGGAGCAGCCACTTCGGCGCCTGGTCGATGAACTCGCGGCGGCGTCAGTGCGTGCAGATTTCGTTGTCGCCGACCTGAATACTGCCGACGATCGGCGCGCCCTTGCGCAGGCGGCCGAGAAATGGCGGGGCGGTCCGGACGTGGTTATTCATAACGCCGGCAGTAACCACGCCGGCAGCTTTCAGAATCTTTCTCCGGCGGCACTGGAAGCCATGATCACTGCCAACCTGACGGCGCCAATGGACCTAACACGCCTGCTCCTGCCCGGCCTGAAGAGCAAGCGCGAGGCCACACTGCTATTTGTCGGTTCGGGCTTTGGCCGTGTCGCCTATCCCGGCTTCGCGGCCTATAGCGCAACCAAATTCGGGCTGCGCGGATTTGCCGAGGCCCTGCGCCGTGAACTGGCCGACACCACGGTGCGGGTGGCCTTGCTGGCGCCGCGCGCCGTTGACACCGGTATGAACGGGAGTCGAGTGCGGGCGCTTCAGGCCGACCTGCACATGAAGGTCGACTCGCCAGACAAGGTGGCCGATGCCGCCATCAATATGCTCGAAACCGGCCAGACCGAACACGGTCTGGGCTGGCAGGAGCGCCTGTTCAGCCGTGTAAACGGCCTTACGCCTGGCCTGGTTGATGGTGTGCTGCGCAAGCAATTGCCCACCATCCGTCGGCGCCTGGACCACTGATTGCCTTCTTTCAGGATATAGATATGAAACAGTTGATCATTGCGCTAGTCGCGGCCTGGGCATTCAGCGCGCCCGCAGCCGCGACGGATTTCAACCAGGCTCTGCTGGAGTTGCAGCACGCCTGGGCCCGGGTGAACTATCAAATGGCCGACAAGGGCGAGCAGGAAAAGGCGTTTGAAGCGCTCACCACCCGCGCTGAAGGCCTGCGGCAGGCGCATCCCCAGCGGCCCGAAGCGTTGATCTGGGAGGGCATAATCCTGTCCAGTTACGCGGGCGCCAAAGGTGGACTGGGCGCGTTGGGGCTGGTCAAGAAAGCCCGCGATGACTATCAGGCCGCCCTGGCGATTGACGAGTCGTCTTTGCAGGGGTCAGCGCACACCAGTCTGGGCGTGCTTTACTACAAGGTCCCGGGTTGGCCGCTGGGTTTCGGCAGTGAGGAAAAAGCCGAATCCCATCTGAAACGGGCGCTGGCCATCAATCCTGACGGCATCGACCCGAATTACTTCTACGCGGAGTTTCTGATGGAAGAAAAGGAGGATTACCGCAACGCGCGCGCCTATCTCGAGAAGGCGTTGGCAGCCCCCGATCGGCCTTCCAGGGCAGTGGCGGATAGCGGACGGCGTGCGGAGATTCGCCAGCTCCTGGACCGTGCCGAACAACACTGAGGTTGACGCTTGCAGCAACAGGTTCTGCTGGTAGAGGACGATGCGTCGTTGCGAGAGGGGCTGTTCACCAGCCTGAAGCAGGCGGGTATCGGCTGCCGGGCTGTCAGCAGCGGGCAGGAGGCCGACGCCTGTCTTGCCGCGGGCGACTTCGCCGCCGTCGTGCTTGATCTCGGGCTGCCGGATATTGACGGGGTCACGCTACTGCGCCGCTGGCGAGCCAGCGGCTTTACGTTGCCGGTTGTCATACTGACCGCTCGTGACGCTCTGGACGCACGGGTCCGCGGCCTGGACGCGGGCGCGGACGACTATGTGCTCAAACCGTTCGCCACCCAGGAACTGATGGCACGACTTCGAGCCGCCATGCGACGCGGTCAGGGTCAGGCCAGCGCCCAGCTGAAGTACGGTGAGCTGGTGCTCGACACGCAAGCCTGGCAGGCGACGTTGGGTGGCCAGCCGCTGTCTCTCAGCCGGCGCCAGTTCACGGTGCTGGCAGAGCTGCTCCGTCACGAGGGACGGGTGCTCACGCGTGATCACCTGGAGACCGCCGTCTACGGCTGGAACACCGATATTGAAAGCAACGCGATTGAAGTCCACGTGCACGCCTTGCGGCGCAAATTGCCCAGGGATGTGATCCACACGGTCCGGGGTGTGGGCTACATGATTGCCAGCCAGCCGGCATGAAGTGGCTGCCGGGGTCAATCAGCTGGCGCCTCATGCTGGGACTGGGCCTGACCATTGTCGGCGTCAACGCCGCTTTACTGAGTTCTACCTACCGGCTGGCTCAGCACGAGATTGATGAAGTCTTTGACACCCGGCTCGTGCAGTCGGCGCGCCTGTTGCGCGGCATGCTGGACGATGCGTCCCTCGACCTGTCGGCCGGCAGCGCCAATGCGGCACGTCAACTGCGCGCGCTGGAGGCCAGCCTGGCCAGCCGCGAGACCTACGGTCACGAGTACGAGAGCAAGATCGGCTTTCAACTGCTCGGGCCCGAAGGGCAGGTGCTTTTGCACACATCAAGCATGCCGGCAGAACCCCTGACCGGTACGGTCAGCGGGTTCGCGCACGTCATTCGTGAGGGCTCGCCATGGCGCCTGTTCGTTCTGCCCGGCACCGCCGGAGAGGACCGCCTGATCGTCGGCGAAAGCCTTGAAATTCGAGGGGAGCTGGAGGAATACATCGCCAGAAAAACAGTGCAGAAGAACCTGTATGCGCTACCGGTCCTGCTGCTCCTGCTCTGGCTGGGCGTGCGCTTCGGACTGCGTCCGTTGAAGCGGCTGTCACGGGAAATCAAGGGTCGCGATCATGGCAATCTGGCGTTATTGCCACAACCGGCCTCGTCCAGCGAATTGGCGCCCATTGTGGCGGCACTGAACGACCTTTTCGGCCGGCTCAAGAACGCACGGGACCGCGAGCGCCGCTTTCTGGACGAGGCTGCACACGAGTTGCGCACGCCGTTGGCCGCCATCGGGGTTCACGCCGAGTCGGCGCTGGGTGCCCGCGATGCGCAAGACCGGCAGGCCATACTGCGAGCCCTGCTGGCCGCCAGTCGTCGAGGCAGTCGGCTGGCCACGCAACTGCTCACGCTCGCGCGTCTGGATGCGGGTGAGGTCGGCGGAACCGGCGAATCCGTTGACCTGCCGTCCGTACTGCGCGAGGAAGCTGCGCTGGTCGCGCCGCTTGCCAGAGAGGCGGGATGTACGCTTTCTCTTGAGCTGCCCGAAAACCTGCCTCCTGTGCGGGGTGAGGCGGGGGCGATGGGTCTTCTCGTCAGAAACCTGCTGGACAATGCGCTGCAGGCCTGCGATCGGGGCGGATGGATACGCATGAGCGCCAGCGAAGACAATGATCAGGTCGTCGTGCTCATCGACGATACCGGGCCGGGCATCCCCGAGCCCGATAGGGCTCGGGTGTTCGAGCGGTTTACCCGCGGGCACCATCAGCAGCACGAGGGCAGTGGCCTGGGTCTTGCCATCGTGGCGCGTGTGGCTGAAACCTACGGCGTCCGAATTGATTTGCAGAATAATCCGGCCGGCCGGGGCCTGCGCGTGGTGATGGGCTTCCGCCCGGCACGTAGTGCGTGATCACGACCGCGGCAGGCGCCAGCCGGCTCATTGACGAGCAGCTGGCGACCGGCCCCGCGACAATTTGCCACATTCCCGACCGGGTCCGGCGCGGATAAAGTTTCGGCGCTCCATCCGCCGCGCCAATGCCGCGGGGTGGCGCAGACCGCTTCCAGATTCTTCTTTCATCCGCGGCGCACCGGCGCCCGGTCAGGGGATTGTGCTCATGCGTGCCTGTTTACGGGTCGGTTTTTGTGCCTGTCTGTCCGTGTTTGTGCTGGGCGCCCTGGCGCCGCTACCAGGTCAGGCCGATGCAGCAGCGCCCGCGCCGCCGCTGGCGCTGGATGCCGTCAGCATTTCCGGCGAGCGTCCCGAGGCGTTTGAAAATCGTGGCCTGGCAGCGGCCCAGCGCGAAGCCGCGCTGACGCCGGGCGGCGTCACGGTGGTCGAGGACGACATGCTCTACGAGCGCAATACGGCCACCTTCTCCGACATGGTGCGCTACGTGCCCGGTGTGTGGACGGTGAGCCACAGCGGCAGCGACAGCATCTATATATCCAGCCGCGGGTCGAATCTGGACGCCACCGATTTCGACCGCAACGGTGTCAAGCTGTTTCAGGATGGCCTGCCGGTAACGACCGCCGACGGCAACAACCACAACCGAATTGTCGACCCGCTGAGCGCGCGCTACGCGGTCTTCGCGCGCGGCGCCAACGCGGCCAAGTATGGCGCCAGTACGCTGGGCGGCGCGGTCAATTTCGTGTCCCCGACGGCCTACGACAGTCCGTCCGCTCAATTCTTCGTGAACGGCGGCAGCCACGGCCAGGCCCAGGCGCGAGCCACGGCCAGCCGGGTGTTCGACGGCGGGCTGGACGGGCTGGTCACGCTGGAGGCGAAGAATCGTGACGGCTATCGCGATCACGACGAGATGAGCCGCAACGGCCTGTACGGCAACGCGGGCTGGCGAATTTCGGACACCGTGGGCACGCGGCTCTACGGGCAATACATCGAGCGCAACATGGAGCTGTCCGGTCAGCTCACCCGTGAGCAGTTCGAGGACGACCCGGACCAGGCCAGCGTCAGCGCCGAGCAGGGCAATTTTCAGGCCGACCTGAAAAGCTGGCGGCTGGCCGACAAGACCACCTGGCAGCTGGCGCCCAACCGACGCCTGGATATGGGCCTGTCCTACGAGGAACAGAAGCTGTTTCATCCGATTGTCGACAAGGTGGTCGTGCCGGGTGTGGGCGTGGTGTTCGACGGCCTGCTGATCGATACCGATCACCGCGATGTCGGCGGAATGGTCCGCTACCAGCATGTGGTGGGTAATCACGACCTGCTGTTGGGCGCCAACGTCGGCGTGGGGGAGGTCAGCGGCGAGCAGTACGGCAACGCGGGCGGCCGGCGCGACGGGCTCATGACCCGGGTCGACCAGAACGCCGACAACGTCGAGTTGTATGCCACCGATCGCTGGCGTTTCGCCGAGCGCTGGACGCTGATACCCGCCCTGCAGCTGGTGCGCGGCCACCGGGAAATCGGCAACACCAGCGTGGCCAGCGGCCAGGTCAACGACGTGGAAGACGACTACAGCGGCGTGAATCCCAGCCTCGGACTCATCCATCATGTCCGGGAGAATTTCGACATTTTCGCCAGCGTCAGCCGCCTGTTCGAGCCGCCCACGACGTTTGAACTGGCCGACGATATCGCCGTCGATGGCTCGGCGCTGGACGCCATGTACGGCACGGTGGTCGAAATCGGTACGCGTGGCAGCCAGCCGCTGGGCGGCCGCGGTGTATGGGCCTGGGAGCTGTCCCTGTATCAGGCCTGGATTCGCGACGAGATTCTCTCCATCGACGACCCGGCCGCCCCGGGCACCAGCCTGGCCACCAATGTGGACAAGACGGTGCACACCGGCATCGAGGCCCTGGTGAGCGCCCGGCTGTCGCTGGACGGCGGCGGCCGGCATGTCCTGGCGCCGCTGCTCAGCGTGACCGTCAACGAATTCGAGTTCGACGGCGACGATGTCTACGGCGACAATCAGCTCCCCGCCGCACCGGGCCACGTGCTGCGCGGCGAGCTGCTGTACCGGCACATTCGCGGCTTCTACGCCGGGCCCACCTTCGACGTGGTGGATGAACGCTACGCCGATTTCGCCAACAGCTACACGGTGGATGGCTACGAATTGATGGGCCTGCTGGCCGGCTGGTCAAATCCGCGTCTGACCGTGTATGCCGAGCTGCGCAACCTGCTGGACGAGGACTACGTGGCCACCCACCGGGTGCGCGATATTGCCGCCGAGACCGATGCCTTGCTCAACCCCGGGGAGCCGCGTTCGGTCTATTTCGGCATGCGCGTGCAGTTGTAGCGTAGCCGCGGTCGCGGATGGCTTCGTCCGGCAAGACAGGCGCATGGCGCGCCCTGCATCGCCGGCTGGCGCTGGTCGCCGGCCTGGGCGCGCTGCTGTGGAGCGTCAGCGGGTTGCTGCATCCGTTGCTGGTGCGCGCGCAGCCCCAGCCCGAGCAGCGAACGGCACCCGCACTTGAATGGCAGACGGGTGAGGCGCTGCTCAGCCCCGCCGAGCTGCGCCCGTCGGATGATCTGGCGCAGGTCAGCCTGCTGCGGCTGATCGTTCTGGACCAGACGCCGTACTACCAGCTGCAGGCGGCCCCCGGGACGCCGCCGCGTTATTTTCACGCGCGCAGCGGCGCGGAACTGGCCCGCGGTGATCGCGTCTATGCCGAGTATCTGGCGCGGCATTTCACCGGCGACCAGAACAGCCCGGTCAGGCGTATCCAGCCGGTAGCGCGCTTTGGCGGCGAGTACGACGCGATCAATCGCATGCTGCCGGTCTACCGCGTGGAGTTTGCCCGGCCGGACGGGCTGCGCGCCTATGTCGATACCACCCGATCGGGTCTGGGTACGCTGGTGGATGATCGAAAGGCGCTGCTGGAAGGGTTGTTTCGCAACCTGCACAAATGGGACTGGCTCGCCGGACTGGAGCCGCTGCGGCTGCTCATCGCGCTGCTGTTCATCACCGCGGCGCTGACCACGGCGCTAACCGGCGTCACCGTATTCTTTCGCGCCCGCGCGTCCGCCCGGCTGACGCTGCCCATCTGGCATCGCTGGCTGGGCCTGGGCGCCGCCGTGTTCCTGCTGAGTTTCGCGGCCAGCGGCGGACTGCACCTGGTCAAGATGTCCCTGAACGACACTACTCCGCCCCCGCGTCTGCCTGCGTCGGTGACCCTGTGCAACCTGACCGCGGCGCCGGACATCGCCATGGCGTTGGTCAGCGGCCCGCTTCAGGCCCTGTCCGTCACGGACATCGACGGCCAGCCCTACTACCGGATTGAGCAGGCGGCCCACAGTGGCATGGACGGTCATCATGCGCACCACGGTCCGGACTCAGGCCAGGCCACTGCCGAGCCCGCGGCGCGATTCTTCCACGCAGAGGACGCGCGCCCGGCGAATATCAGCGTAGAAGACCACGCTCGACATATCGCGGCGGGGCTCACGGGGCACGCCGCGATCATGGACGCACCGGCGGCTGCGGTGAATGGTTTTGGCGGCGAGTACGGTTTCGTCAACAAGTATCTGCCGGTCACCCGTCTGGCGGTGGGCGGCAGCGGCGAGGAGGCCCTGTTCATACACAGCGCCAGCGCCACGCTGGCGGCCCGCATTGACAACGCCGACCGGCTGGAGGGCTGGCTGTTCGCGTGGCTGCACAAATGGCACTTCATGGCGCCGCTCGGCGCGGATCTGCGCGATGCGCTGATGGCTCTGGCGGCGTTCGCGATTGCCTGCGTCAGTCTGCTGGGCTACGGGTTGTTGCTTCGGCGCCGGCGTCAGCCGCGAGGTCGATCAAACCCGCGGTCAACATCAGATTGGTCGAACCCGTGATCGCAGTCGGTGCGGCGACACAGGCGGAAGTTGCCCACGTGGGCTGTCATCAGCAATAGGGCGCTGGTCAGGGTTGTGCCCTCGGCCACGGCGGGCGAGGCCACCGCCTCCAGCACGAACGCGGCGAGCAGCATACCGGCCAGCCCAAGCGCACCGGCGCCAACCACCCATGCCCGGTGATGTTTTCGACAGCCCATGAGCAGGGCCAGCGCGCTGGTCGGCAGTGCGACGGCCAGCAGGTAGCGGTGCAGTGTTTCGTCCGGGGTGTATTGCAGGCCAAACAGCGGAAACAGCGTCAGCGCCGCGGGCAGCAGCAGGCACTGCACCAGACAGGCCAGCGACAGGCCGACCGCCAGGCCATCCAGGCGGGTGGAATTGAGCATGGCAGCGCTTCCTTGAGCGTTAAAACGTAATAATATAACATTGCCAAGTCCATTGTGAATCTCCACCCTGTTGTCATGTCCTTGCGCGTACACAAGCGGTTCGCCGCCGTGTTGCTGGTCTGCCTGCTGGCGGGCCAGGCACTGGTGGTGGCGCATGCCTATGAGCACGCAGTGCTGGACGAGCTGGACCACAGCTGCATGGTCTGCGCGCACGGGCAGGGGCCGGACGACGTGCTGGCGGCGGATGATCTGGCCGTCCACATTCCCTTCGCTCCCGCCGACTGGGCCGATCTTCGGCTGCACGCGGTGCGGCATCTGGGAGCACTAACGCCGTGCAGCCGCGGGCCGCCTCGAATTCTTCACGCCTGACATCGCGCCGGGCCGGGCGAAAGCCGCCCCGGCAACGCTTTATGTGAAGAATTTCTGGAGGTGACCCATGGGGTCCCGATCAAATTTCCTGCGCGGGCCGTTGGTGGCCGGTGCATTCGTGGCGCTGGCCTTGCCCGGCGCCGTTGCGGCCGCTGAGCCGGCCGACGACGTGAACCAGTCCGGCGGCGAGCCGCTGCAGTTGGCGGCAAAGCGGGACGGCAAGGTCGAGAAGCTCGCCCCGATTGCCGTGACCGGCACGCCCATCCCGGGTGATCCGCTGCTGCAGGCGGCGGATGTAGATGTGGTGCAGACGCCCGAAAAGGAGCGCGTCGAGCTCACCAGCCTGGGTGAGTCGCTGGATCAATTGGCCGGCGTGAACAACATCGCCACCGGTAACCAGACGGGCAAGCCGGTGATTCGCGGCCTGTCCGGCGAGCGGGTCAAGGTGCTGACCGACGGCATCGGCGTGGATCACCAGCAGTTTGGCGTACGTCATATGCCCACCATCGATCCTTTCCTGGCCGGGCGCCTGGAAGTGGTGCGCGGCGCCAACAGTGTGCTGTATGGCTCCAGCGCGCTGGGCGGGGCGGTGAACGTACTGGCGCCGCCAGTGCCGTTCGATTCGCCGCTGACGGGCGAGTTTCTGACCCGCTACTCCGGCAACAACGAGCAGTGGGACACGGGGATCAAGGCCGGGGCCGGGTCGGAACATTTTGGCTTCAACGCCGGTCTGATTCGCCGCTCGGCGGAGAACATCGAAACGCCGGACGAGCCTGCCTTCTTCCCGCCGCCGCCCAGCGACCCGGCCAACCGCGACGCGCCGGCCTATACCGGTGAGCTCGGATTCACCGACTTCGAGCAGATCAACGGCCAGCTTGCAGGCGGCTGGAAAAGCGACGCCTACGGCACCTGGACCGCGCGCTATACCCGCTGGGACGATGAGCACAATTTTCTGCTGCCGCCGCCCGCGGGCATGCTGCCGCCGCCGGCCGGCGAGGAGGGCATCGGGCAGTACATCGAAAACGACCAGCTGCAGTTGACAGGTGACGTGGCCGGCGAGGGCATTCGCTGGAAGCCCACCCTGCTGTGGCAGAACAACCGGCGACGCTCGAACGCGGCCGGCAATGCGCGCCAGCGCGGCTTCGACGGCGAAATCGATATCGAATTCGATCAGTACACCGCGCGGCTGGAAGGGCTGCATGGCCCGGTGCTGGGCCTGGACGGCGGCACGGTCGGCGTGGAGTACGTCACCAAGGATCAGGTCTCGCGCGGCAACACCCAGCTCTCACCGGGGGCGATGTGGACAACCTCGCGGTGTTTGCCTTCGAAGAGAAGGGCTTCGGTCCGCTGCTGCTGCAGGCCGGTTTGCGCTATGACTATCGCGAAGTCGAGGGTCGGGCCTCCAAGACCGAAAACCCGTCGGCAGACGTGGTCAACGCGCAGGGCAACGACTACAGCGTATTCACCGGATCGCTCGGCGGCTCGCTGCGTCTGAGCGAGTCGATGGCGCTGGCCGCCAACGTCAGCCGCGGTTTTCGCGCGCCCACGCTGTTCGAGTTGTACGTCTCGGGCGTGCACGGCGGCGTGGCCGCCATACAGCAGGGGAATCCGGATCTGGAGGAGGAAACCTCCATCAATACCGATATCTCTCTGCGCTGGGCCACAGGCGACAGCCGGTTCAAGCTGACCGGCTACCGCAACGTCATCGACGACTACATCTTCACCCGGGATACCGGCAATATGATGAATGGCCTGCCGGTATTCGTGTTCGACCAGGGCAAGGCCCAGCTGACCGGGGTAGAGCTGTCGGTAAACCACCAGGTGACCGACTGGCTGGCGGTCAACGCCGCGGCCGAAGCGGTCAACGGCGAACTGCGCGGCTCCGGTGACGAACTGCCGCTGCTGCCGGCGGACAACGTGCGGGCCGGTGTCGTGCTGGACCAGCCGCGCCTCGGGGCGCTCGACCAGCCCTATCTGACGGCCGACGTGCGCTACGTCGCCAGCAAGGACGCCGCGCCCGGCGAACCCTTCTCGCAGTTCGACGGCGCGCCATTCGGCACGGCCTCCACCAGCAGCTACACGCGTGTGGACATCGGCGGCGGCTTCGCCCTGGATGTGCAGGGCCGGGTCGTCAACCTGGACCTGGCGGTGACCAACCTCTTCGACGAGGACTACCGCGACTTCCTGGATACGTACAAGGGTTATGCGCTCTCGCCCGGGCGGGATATCCGGCTGACGCTGCGCTCGGCGTTCGGAGGCGAGTAATGCGTGGCTCAGGCGTCGTCGGCGCAGCCCCCGCACAAACCGCTGATCTCCACGGTTTCCTGATCGACCGCGAAGCCGGCGCGCTTTGCGGCGCGGCCAATGGCCTTGCCGACGCCCGTGCCGGGCAGCTCGGCCACCCGGTCGCAGCCCCGGCAGATGAGGAACATCGGGCTGCCCGCGACGTGTCGGGCATCGCAGCCGACATAGGCGTTCAGCGACTCGATGCGGTGAATCAGACCGGCGTCGAGCAGGAAGTCGAGCGCGCGGTAGACCGTGGGCGGGGCGGTGCTGAAAGGCTCGCCGCGTATGGCCTCCAGCAGATCGTAGGCCTTGCTGGGCTGGTGGTTGGTCCAGATCAGCTCCAGCACCCGGCGGCGGATGGGGGTCAGCCGGAGGTCGCGGTCGGCACAGACCTGCTCGGCGTGCGCTACGGCCTGACGCACGCAGCGGTCGTGATCATGGCTGGGCGCAGGAAAGGCCCCGTTTTGCATAGGCTCTGGCATCGATGTCGTCCGCGTGATCGGCGCGCGTTATATTATTACATTCCGTCCGGGTCGATATCATGCTGCGACTGACCAACCTGAATCACGACTACGATGGCCACCGCGTGCTGGGGCTCAAGTCGTTTACGCTCAATCAGGGGGAACAGGCGCTGATCCTGGGGCCGTCGGGCAGCGGCAAGTCTACACTGCTGCATCTGGCGGCCGGCGTGCTGCGGCCAAGCGGCGGCGAGGTAGTGGTTTGCGGACAGTCGCTGGGCGGCCTGCCGGAGGCTGCACTGGATCGCTTTCGCGGCCGTCACATCGGCCTCGTTTACCAGCGCTTTCACCTGCTTGGCGCGCTCACCGCGGCGGCCAACCTGGCGCTGGCGCAATACATGGCGGGGCTGCCTGCGGATTCGGCGGCCGTCTCACGCGCGCTGTCGGCCGTGGGGCTCCAGGACAAGGCGCAGGCCTATCCCCATCAGCTCAGCCAGGGTCAGCAGCAGCGCGTCGCCATTGCCCGTGCGCTGGTGAACGGGCCGCGGCTGATCCTGGCCGACGAACCCACGGCCAGCCTGGACGATGCCAACGCCGAACAGGTCCTCGACCTGCTGATCGCCCAGGCGGCCTCGCGTGACGCCACCCTGCTGATCGCCACGCATGATGCCCGGGTATCCATGCGGATCGAGCGCTGTCTGGAGCTGAATGCGCGGGGCATGCCGGCATGAATCTGTTCAGTCTCAGCCTGGCCTACCTGCGCACCCAGCGGTTGACCGCGGCGCTGAACGTGCTGCTGCTGGCGCTGGGCGTGGCCAGCATCACGGTCCTGTTGCTGCTCAGCGATCAATTGCAGGGCAACCTGGAGCGCGACGCCGACGGCTTTGATCTGGTGGTCGGCGCCAAGGGCTCGCCGGTGCAGCTGATTCTGTCCAGCGTCTATCACGTGGATATCCCCACCGGGAATATTGATCTGGAAGCGGCCCGCAGCTGGGCGCGGCACCGGCTGGTCTCGGAGGCCATTCCGCTGGCACTGGGCGACGGCTTTCGCGGCTTTCGCATCGTGGGTACCGAGCACGGGTATCCGGAAAGCTATGGCGCCGTGGTGGCCGAGGGCCGGTTGTGGCAGGCGTCGCTGGAAGCGGTGCTGGGTGCGCGTGTGGCGCAGCAGACCGGGCTGGCGCCGGGCGACAGCTTCGTCGGTGCACACGGGCTGGCGCCCGGCGGGCATGGGCATGACGATAATCCCTACAAGGTGGTCGGCATCCTGGAGCCCACCGACACCGTGCTGGACCGGCTGATACTCACCGATGTGCGCAGTGTCTGGCAGCTGCACGGCACGGACCACGCGCATCACGATGAGGCTGCTCACGCGGAGCATGGTGATCACGCGAGTCACGATGACCACGAGCATCACGACGGCCATGCCGAACACGCCGAGCACGAGGCAGGTCATGAAGCGCAGGATGACCACGAGCGCCACGACGATCATGCAGAGCATGATGAGCACGGCCATCACGAGGCTCACCAGGCCCATGATCAAGAACATCACGAGGATTCGCCTGTCGGCCATGGGCATGAAGACCACGCGCCGGGCGCGGAACTGCCGTCGATACTCGCCCCGGAATTCGATCCGGCCGGCCGGCAGATTACCGCGCTGCTGCTCAAGTCCGAATCGCTCACCGCGGGCACCACGCTGCCGCGGCTGATCAACAGCGCATCGAACCTGCAGGCCGCCGCGCCCGTGACCGAGGTCACCCGGCTGCTGCGGCTGATCGGCTTCGGACTGGACACGCTGCGGGCCTTTGCCGGTATGGTCATTCTGGCTGCCGCGCTCAGCGTGTTCGTGGCCCTGTACAACGCCCTGCAGGCCCGCCGGTTTGATCTCGCCGTCATGCGCTCGCTGGGCGCGTCGCGCGGGCTTTTGCTGCGGCATATTCTGCTGGAAGGGCAGGTACTGGCCCTGGCCGGCGTTCTGCTGGGCCTGCTTCTGGGCCATCTCGTGACCGAAGGAATTGGACTATGGTTAAGCAACGCGCAACTACTGCGGCTGACCGGCTGGACCTGGCTGCCGGCCGAGGGCTATCTGGTTCTGCTGGGCGCAGGGGTCGGGCTGGCCGCGGCCCTGCTGCCGGCCGTGGGCGCCTACCGCACCGACATCGCTCGCACGCTGGCGCGGTCATGAAACACGCGGCCGCTGTGGTCGCCCTGCTGATGGCCGCGATCAGCCCGGTGTTTGCGGCCGAGCCGGCCGAGGTGGAAATTCTCTGGGAGGCGCTGGCGCCGGGCGGCGGCCCGCCGACCATCCCGGCCGTGCGCGGTGATCTGGTCTATCTGGCCGCCACGGTACGCGACGCCGAGGGCGAGCCGCTCAGCGGCGTGGAATTGAGCGTCTCATCGAAAAACGGCAATCGCCTGGCCGGCCCGAACCCCGTGAGCCAGGAAGGCGGCTACGCGGAATTCCAGCTTTCCGCCAGTCAGCCCGGGCTGGACAGCATTACCGTGACTGCCGGACAGGCCAGTGACGAGATTCGCCTGGACGTCGGCGAGCCGGAGGGGCTCAAGGCGCTCACCGAGGGCGAGCTGGCCGGCATCAAGGGCGTTACCGATTGGCCCATGCTCATGCGAACCTCGGTGGAATACGACGCGGATTACAAGCTGTCCGCCACCGTCGACCCGGCCGTGAAAAAGCTGGTCGGCAAGACCGTGCGCCTGGCCGGCTTCATGATGCCGCTGGGAATGAGTGAAAAGCAGGAGCGCTTCATCCTTGCCGCCAATCCCCCCACCTGCTTTTTCCACCTGCCGGGCGGACCGACCACGGTGGCCGCCATCGAAATGAAGAAGGGCATCGATCTGACATGGGAGCCGATGGTCGTGGAGGGCAGGCTGAAAACCAAGACGCAGACCGATGACGGGGTGATATACCGGCTTCGTGATGCGCGGGTAGTCGAGCCCTGATGCAGGCAGCGCGGGCCACCTACCCGCGAATATGCTTTTCGCGGCGCTCGTGCGCTTCCTGCGCTGCGATACACAATGTGGCCACCGGGCGAATGTCCAGTCGATCCAGCCCGATCGGCTCGCCGGTCTCCTCGCAGTAGCCATACTGGCCCGTACGGATTCGTTCCAGCGCCTGATCGATCTTGCGAAGCAGTTTGCGTTGCCGGTCCCGGGCTCTGAGTTCCAGCGTCTGGGCGGACTCGCGCAGGGCCCGATCCCCCTCGTCTCCGCCCTGAAAATGACTGCCGTGACGCAGGCCTTCAATGGTGGTTTGAGTGGCTTGGAGAATATCCTGCCTCCAGTCCAGAAGCCTGCGGCGAAAATATTCCCGCTGCGCGACGTTCAAGTATGGCCCGCGGGGCGGCGTGGTGGCTGTCTTGCGCATGCTTGTCATTCGTGACGGTGGATCCGAAGCGAGGAGAAGCGTTTCAATCAAATAAGTAATGTTATAAAGTAACAAAACCATATGATGCGCAATCCTGGAGATTCAACATGGCCCTGCCCGTAACCGTCCTGTCAGGCTTTCTGGGCGCCGGTAAGACGACAACGCTCAATCACATCCTGAACAATCGCGATGGCCGGCGCGTGGCGGTGATCGTGAACGACATGTCGGAAGTGAACATCGACGCGGATCTGGTCGACCGGGAAGTCACGCTGAACCGCGCGGACGAGAAGCTGGTGGAAATGTCCAACGGCTGCATCTGCTGCACCCTTCGAGAAGATCTGCTGGTGGAGGTCTCCCGCTTGGCCGGCGAGGGTCGTTTCGACGCGCTGGTCATCGAATCCACCGGTATTTCCGAGCCCCTCCCGGTGGCGGAGACATTCACCTTCAGGGACGAACAAGGGGTCAGCCTGTCGGACGTTGCCCGGCTCGACACCATGGTCACCGTCGTGGATGCCGTGAACTTTCCGGTAGACCTTGAAGCCGCAGAGGATCTGGCGGAGCGTGGCGAGAGCCTGGGGCCGGAAGACGAGCGAACCGTCGCCGATCTGCTGATCGATCAGGTCGAGTTTGCCGACGTCATCGTGCTGAACAAGGCCGATCTGGTCAGTGACGCCGAACTGGAGCGGCTGACCCGCGTATTGCAGCAGCTGAACCGCCATGCCGAAGTGATTCACGCCTCCTTCGGGCGCATTCCGCTGGAGAGCGTTGTCGACAGCGGTCGCTTCTCGTTCGAGCGAGCCGCCACCGCGCCGGGATGGCTCAAGGAACTCCGGGGCGAGCACCGGCCGGAGACCGAAGAGTACGGTATCGGCAGTTTCGTCTACCGCGCGCGTCGCCCGTTTCATCCCCAGCGGTTCCGGGATGTGCTCAATGCCGGTGGATGGCCGGGCACGCTGCTTCGGTCCAAGGGTTTTTTCTGGCTGGCCACGCGCTTTAACCTCGCGGGCCAGTGGTCGCAGGCAGGGGGCATCACCCGTCTGGGGGTCGCGGGCTACTGGTGGTCGGCCATCCCTGAAGAGCGCTGGCCCGAGGACGCCGACTACCGCAGGCGTATCGAGCAGCACTGCGACGGGGCCTTCGGTGACCGGCGCCAGGAGTTGGTGTTCATCGGGCAGGGGCTGAGTGAGCCGGTGATGCGCGCCAAATTCGATGCGGCTCTGCTTACCGATGAGGAACTGGCAGCCGGGCCCGAAGTCTGGGCCACTTTTCAGGACCCCTTCCCCGACTGGACCACGGCCGCAGCATAGTCGCCGTCCGGCAAGGCTCCGGGGCGTGCCGGATCAAGCAGCGCGGTCAGTCACGATTGCTGCGCCGCCTGCTGGCGGAGCGCGCCCACCAGAATCGACTGGCAGCTTGCCACCACGCTGTCTTCCGATTGCCGGTAGCCGTTCATGGCCCAGGCGCCGGCGGCGTAGATCATGGCGCCCACCAGCGACTGGCCGAACAGGGCGGCATCTTCGGGGGTGTGGGACAGCGCCACGTCCGGCGGCACGGTGGCCGTCATCAATCGCTCGGCGAATTCGGCTGTCGTACGCATGTACAGCTTCGTGACTTCATCGCTCACGCCCAGAATTTCCGACATCAGGATGCGGGCGTTGCGCGGATCGCGCATGAAGCGCAGGAAGGTCCGCAGCCCGGCTTCGCTGCGCGCTTCCAGCGTAGGCTCGGCGGCCGCTTCCGCAGCATCCAGTGCCTGCTTGAGCTGCTGGCTCACCCGGCTGTAGACCGCGATCAGCAGGCCCTCGGTGTTGCCGAATAACTGATAGAAGTAGCGGTCGGTAAAGCCGGCTTCCCGGCACACGGCGCGCACCGTGGCGGCCCGGTAGCCTTCCGTGCCGATCAGCTCGAAGCCGGCGTCGATGAAAGCTTCGCGACGCTCGGCGGTCCGCTGCGCCTGCGATTGGCCGCCGTAGACGCGGCTGGGTTCGGTTTTCTGGTTCATGGTTTCGCCGTGCTCCGGACGCTGCCCGGATGGTGGCTGCCTGCCGGATTACGCGCTGCGCGCTTCATCCGGCCTAGGAGCTGGCCGGCGTAGACCGATTTCGATGCGGGTTTCTGGGTCATGCTGGCGACGTCTCCTGATCGATGGCGGCTCACGCCCGGTTACCCCGTTCCCGTAGGCCGGATGCAGCGAAGCGAAATCCGGCTTTGCCTGGCTGGGGGCTGCCGCTTGCCGGATTGCGCGCTGCGCGCTTCATCCGGTCTACGTCTATTATTTGACGACATGCGTCCTCAAATGTAAAGTGAGGACAACTGTCATCAAATGGACGCTTATTCGATGAAGAACTTCAAAAACAAGGTCGCCGCCATCACCGGCGCGGGTTCCGGCATTGGCCGGGCGCTGGCGCTGCAGCTCGCTGAGGCCGGCTGCCATCTGGCGCTCAGCGACATCAATGCTGAAAACCTCGCCGTCACGGCCGATCAGCTCCGGCCGCATGGCGTAACCGTGACCACCGCGACGCTCGACGTGGCCGACCGCGCCGCCGTAACCGCCTGGGCAGAAACCGTGGTGCGTGATCACGGCCGCGTGAACCTCATCTTCAACAACGCCGGCGTGGCGCACGCCTCGGCGGCCGAGACCGCGCCCATTGAAGACTTCGAGTGGCTGATGAATATCAACTTCTGGGGCGTGATTCACGGCACCCAGGCGTTCATGCCGCATCTGCGGGCGTCGGGCGAGGGGCACGTGATTAACGTGTCCAGCCTGTTCGGATTGATCGGCATGCCCACGCAATCGACCTACTGCGCGGCCAAGTTTGCCGTGCGCGGCTATACCGAAACGCTGCGCATGGAGCTCGACCTGGAAGGCGCGCCGGTGAGTGCGACCTGCGTGCATCCCGGCGGCGTGGCCACGCAGATTAACCAGTCCAGCCGCGTGGACGACAGCGTCGCGAAACTGACCGGCGATTCGCTTGCCGCGCACAAGCGCCGCGCCGAAAAGGCCATACAGACCACCACGCCGGAAAAGGCCGCCCGGATCATCCTGAAGGCCGTGCAAAAGAACGAGCGGCGCGTGGTGGTGGGGCCGGACGCCCGCGCCATCGACAAGCTTGCCCGGCTACTCGGCTCGGGCTACCAGTCACTGATTCTGCGCCGCTACCCGCGCGGCAAGAAGACCGGCAACTCGCAGGAGCAATCTCATGCCGTTTGATACCGAAGCACCCGGCAACACGCAGCACGTGGATGTCCTGATCGTGGGCGCGGGCCTGTCCGGCATCGATGCCGCCTACCGGCTGCAGACCGAATGCCCCGGCAAGTCCTATGCGATTGTCGAGGCCCGCCAGGCCATCGGCGGCACCTGGGATCTGTTCCGTTATCCCGGCATCCGCTCGGATTCGGACATGAGCACCCTGGGTTTTCCCTTCGAGCCCTGGGACAGCGACGTGAGCATCGCCTCCGGCGACACCATCCGGGCCTATATTCAGGACACCGCCGCCAAGTACGGCATCGACCGGGAGATTCGCTTCGGCCACCGCGTGGTCGAGGCCAACTGGTCGTTCGAGGCCGCGCAGTGGACCGTGACCTGCGAAACCGACGATGGCCGCACGACTTTCACCTGCGGTTTCCTCTATGCCTGCTCCGGCTACTACAACTACGAGGCCGGCTATCTGCCGGAATTTCCGGAAGTGGACGCGTATGAGGGCAGGATGGTGCACCCGCAGCACTGGCCGGAAGGCCTCGACGTAACCGGCAAGAAGATCGTGGTGATCGGCAGCGGCGCCACCGCGATCACGCTGGTGCCCTCGCTGGTGGACCAGGCCGCGCACGTCACCATGCTGCAGCGCTCGCCCAGCTTCGTGGTGAATCTGCCGTGGATGGACGGCATGGCCGGCAAGCTGCGCCGCTTTCTGCCGGATCGCACCGTCGCGCAGCTGGTGCGCTGGAAGAACATCGGCCTGAGCATGTACTTCTACCAGTACGCCCGCCGGCGGCCGGACGACACTCGCTCCAAGCTGCTCAAATTCGCCCAGAAGCAGCTGGGCGACAAGGTGGACGCGAAGAAGCACTTCAACCCCGACTACAAGCCCTGGGACCAGCGCCTGTGCATCGCGCCGGGCGGCGACCTGTTCAAGGTGCTGCGCAAGGGCCAGGCGTCGGTGGTCACCGATCACATCAAGCGCTTCACCAAGACCGGCATCGAAACCGAGTCCGGCGAGCATCTGGACGCCGACATCGTGGTCACCGCCACCGGCCTGGTGGTGCAGCTGTTCGGCGGCGCATCGCTAAGCGTGGACGGCGACGCCGTGAACACCGCCGACAAGCTCATCTACAAGGGCATGATGCTGGACGGCGTGCCCAACTTCGCCTTTGCCTTCGGCTACACCAACGCCTCGTGGACGCTCAAGTGCGACCTGACCGCGCAGTACGTCTGCCGGCTGCTCAACCGCATGGACCGGAAGAACAAGCCGATCTGCCTGCCCGAGCCGGCCAGCAGCGTGGAAGCCGACCCGATGGTCGACCTGGACTCCGGCTACATCCAGCGGGCGAAGCACATCATGCCCCGGCAGGGCAGGGCAGCGCGGCGCCGTGGAAAGTGCACCAGAACTATGCCCTGGACTTCGCCACCACCAAGCTCAGCCGGGTTGAAGACGGCACCCTGAAACTGCTGTCGGCCGGCGAGGTGGCCGATGTCGTCCATCAGGGCTAATTCGCTGAAAACTCACCCGTTCTGAATCCGGAGCCCGTGCGCCTGCGTAGTCGTAGGGACCAGGCGCATTACGGGCAGAGCATCGGCGGTATCCGGCTATACGGTTTCGGATGGCCCGCCGCCGTTGGGGTTTCTGACTGTCTTGTCTTGCTGCGTCTGGGGTCGGCTTATTCGAGCCGGTCAAACTTCAAGCAACGGAAGGACTCACTTATGAGCCGAACCCCCGACAAGGACGAAGAACTCCACGACATGATGCAGACCTACAGCGCCAACCGGCGCCGTTTTCTGCGCAACACGGCCGGCGCTGGCGCGGGGCTGTTCGGCAGCGTGCTGCTGGGCGCCTGCGGTGGCAACAGCAGCAGCTCGAATGCACAGGCGCCCATGGGGGACGCGCCGGACGGGGGTCCGTCGGATCCCCAGATTCTCAATTTCGCGCTGAACCTGGAGTATCTCGAGGCGGAGTTCTACCTGCGGGCTGCGACCGGGCAGGGTCTGTCCGACGATCTGATTACCGGCGTGGGCGGCCCGCCCGGCATGGTGACCGGGGGCGCGCAGGTGCCGTTTCAGACACCGACCCTTCGCGAATACGCCAACGAGATTGCCGACGACGAGCGCGACCACGTGGCGTTTCTGCGGGCGGGCCTGGGTAACGCGGCGGTTGCGCGGCCTACGCTGAATCTCCAGGAAGCCTTTACTACGGCGGCGCAGGCCGCAGGCATTGTCCAGCCGGGGCAGATGTTTGATCCGTACGCCAACGAGAACAACTTCCTGCTGGCGGCCTACATCTTCGAGGACGTCGGCGTGACGGCGTACAAGGGAGCGGCCCGCTTCGTCGACAACCCGGATTTCCTCGAGGCGGCGGCCGGTTTGCTGGCTGCCGAGGCGTATCACGCCGGTCTGCTGCGCGGCGTGCTGTACTCCCTCGGCGCCAACATGCCCGCGCTGCGTGATAACGCCGACGCCATTTCCGATGCCCGCGATTCGCTCGACGGCCCGGACGATCTGGACCAGGGTATCTCGCCGCGCATGGTCACGCTTAACGACACGCAGGGCCCGGTCACGGCCTCCAACATCGTGCCGCTCGACGACAACGGCCTAGCCTTCAGCCGGTCGCCGGGTCAGGTGCTGAACGTGGTGTACTTGACTTCGGGCTCCGAAACGTCGGGCGGATTCTTCCCGGACGGCGTGAACGGCGATCTGAACACCAGCGCCGACTCGAGCTGAGCGTCCACAGCTGACGCAGTAACGCGCCCGGTGCGCTGACACGGCATCAGGCGCTCACGTCCGACCAGCCGGGCCCGGCTCACGGGTCCGGCTTTTTTGTGCCTGTCTCGAACGCCCGGGCGCACCGCGAACGCGCGGGCCCGAGACTCAGCCAAGGCTCTCCATAAGGACGCTATAGTAAATAATAATAATTCGTATTAACATACGCTCCTGTTTTATCGAGTCAAAGCGTGGGAGAGGGGACATGGGGAAGATCATGAAGCAGTCGGGCCGGCCGGCGGCCGCGCGCGGCTATGCGCTGGCGGTAGGCGTGGGCATGGCTGCGCTGACCGGTTACGTATCGCCCGTGCTGGCGCAGGGTGACGCACCAGACGCGGCGGTCGAGGCCGGCCAGGTGCAGTTTGAAATCGCGGCCCAGCCGCTGGCTGCGGCGCTGGCGCAGTTCAGCGAGCAGTCCGGCATCCGCGTGTCTGTCGAAGGTGGACTGATCGCCAACAAGCGCTCGCCGGGCGTGCGCGGGGTGATGATGTCTGACGAGGCGCTGGAACGCCTGCTGGACGGTACCGGCCTGGGCTTCCGGGTGAGCGAGGATGATAGTCGGCGACTGGTGGCGGCCAGCACGGCTGCAGGCGAGTCCAGCCTGGCGCCGCTCAACGTCAGCGCCGGCAAGATCACCTCGCCGCGCGAACTGCAGCCGGTGTACGCCGGCGGCCAGGTGGCCCGGGGCGGCAACCTGGGCATTCTGGGCAACAAGGACTTCATGGATACGCCCTTCAACCAGACCAGCTATACCGACGAGTACATCGAAGACACCCAATCGAAGACGCTGACCCAGGCGCTGGAAACCAGCCCGTCGGTGCGCCGGACCGGCGGCCGCTACTCGTCGGAAGACAACTTCACCATCCGCGGCTTTGGCGTGAACGGCGTCAACGTCAGTTATGACGGTTTCTATGGTCTGGGCACCTTCCGGCGCAACAGCCTGCAGGAGATCGCCCGCGTTGAGGTGCTGAAGGGGCCGAGCGCGCTGCTCAACGGCGTGCCGCCGGATGGCGGCGTCGGCGGGACAATCAATCTTGTGCCCAAGCGGGCGACGGATGTGCCGGTCACCGATCTGCATCTGAGCTATTACGAGGACTCGATCTTCGAAGGCCATATCGACATCGGCCGGCGTTTCGGCGAGGCCAACGCCTTTGGTGTCCGCGTGAACGCCCTGCACAGCGATGGTGAGACGCCGTTCGACAACAACGAGGAGCAGCTCACCCTGGGCAGCGTGGCGCTGGATTACCTGGGCGAGAAATTGCGGCTGTTCGCCAACATCAATATCGAGGAGCAGCAGCAGGACGCCGCGACCTTCGGCGCGTTCGTGTCGGGCGCTTCTGGTGTGCCCAGCGCGCCTGACGGCCGCAACAACCTGGCGGCGCCGTTCACGAAAACCGAGACCGAGCGTAGCTACAACCTGCTGCGCGCCGAGTACGACATCAACGACAACTGGATGGCGGAAGTCGGCTACGGCTGGCAGGAAAGCGAGGAGCTTCAGTACGTCCATTTCGCCGTGCCCATCATCAATGACGCCGGCGACTATACCGAGCCGACCTTCTACCGCTTCCGTGAAGGCGATTACGATTATCAGTCCGCCAACGCGCGGCTGACGGGTCGCTTCATTACGGGGCCCGTGCGGCACACGGTGTCGATCAGCGCCTATACCGTGGACCGCGACGTGGATTCGGATACGCGCAGCGCCTTCGGCCCCGAGTTCGGTGATCAGGTCTTCAACATCTACGACCCGCAGCCTTCGCAGTACACCGAGCCGGATTTCAGCACGATCACGCCGTCGCGGGCGCAGTTCGAGCTCATCCAGGAAGGCATTGCCATTTCGGACACGCTCGGTTTCATGGAGGATCGGCTGCAGCTGACCGTCGGCGCGCGGCACCAGAGCCTGAAGAACCGGAATGTCGGGACCGGCACGACCAACTACGACGAGTCGCGGATCACGCCGGCGGCCGCCGTCATCTACCGCGTGGTAGATACCGTTGCCCTGTATGCCAACTACATCGAAGGGCTTACGGAAATCCAGACCCCCAGCAATGTGGTCAACAGCAACGACACCTTTGACCCCGCCCAGACCGAGCAGTACGAGGTGGGCGCGAAGATGGACATGGGCCGGCTGGCCACCACGCTGTCGGTTTTCGAGATCACCCAGCCCAACGGCGTGACCGACCCGGTCACCAATATCTTCAGCCTCGACGGCGAGCAGCGTAACCGCGGCGTCGAGCTGGAGACCTTCGGCGAAATCATGCCGGGCCTGCGCCTGGTGGGCGGTGTGGCCTACATCGATGCCAAGCAGGTGAAGACCGACGGCGGCGGCGCCAACGACGGCAACAAGGCCAGCGGCGTGCCGGAGTTGCGCGCCAATTTCTACGGCGAATGGGATACGTTTTTCCTGCCGGCGCTGACGCTCACCGCAGGGCTGATTCATACGGACAGCCAGTTCATCAACGCCGCCAACACCTTCAGCATCGACGACTGGACCCGAGTGGACCTGGGCGCCCGCTATCTGACGGCGATACAGGGCAGAGACGTAACGCTGCGTCTGCGCCTGACCAACGCGCTGGGCAAGGACTACTGGGAGAATTCGTCGCTGGCCCTGGGCGAGCCGCGTTCGGTCAGCCTGTCCACGTCGATCAACTTCTAGCCGGACGTTTGCGCGACTCGTGAGCAGCAGGGTCTTGTCGACAAAGCGGACAAGCCGTTCCGGCGCCGCGGCCGGCCGACTGAAAGGGTCGGCCGCGGTGGCCGTGACCAGCCGGCTGCTGGCGGCCACCCTGGGCGGCTACGCCTTGTCCGTGGTGGCCGGCGTGGTGGCGGGCTACGGCCTGAGCGTCGCCCGGCCGGACGCCGTGCTGGTCGGGATGATGTTCAGCTTCGTGGTCTACACCGGGGCTTTCCTGTGGGCGTTTTCCACGCGCAGCGCCACCCGCGCCTGGCTGGGCATGGTGGTTCCGACGCTGCTGCTGGCCGGGCCGGCCTGGTGGATCACGCAGGGAGGCTTTGCGTGAAGGACGGTTTCCGCCAGTCCATGGCCTGGCTGCACACCTGGACCGGTCTGGTGCTGGGCTGGCTGCTGTACTTCATCTTCGTGACCGGCACGCTGGGCTATCTGGATACCGAAATCGACCGCTGGATGCAGCCCGAGTTGCCGCCCGCGGCCGATAACATGACGCCCACCCGCGCCGTGACGCTGGGGCACGACTGGCTGCAGGCCAATGTCCCATCGGCGAAGGAATGGAATATTCTGGTGCCGGCCGATCGGAACATTCCCCAGCTGCGGCTGTACTGGCGGGATACCGACAACGAGCGCGACAGCGTCAACCTGGATGCCGCCGGCGAGCCCGTGGCGGCGCGCGATACCGGCGGCGGCCAGCGGCTGTACCGCATGCACTGGCAGCTACATTACCTGCCGGGCTGGTTCACCGGCTGGCTGATCAGCATCGCGACGTTCGTCATGTTCGTGGCCATGGTCACGGGCGTCATTACCCACAAGAAGATCTTCAAGGATTTCTTTACCTTCCGGCCCTACAAGGGCCAGCGCTCCTGGCTGGATGCGCACAACGCGCTGTCGGTGCTGAGCCTGCCGTTCCAGCTCATGATTACCTACTCGGGGCTGGTGTTCATGATGTTTCTCTGCATGCCGCTGCTCATTTCGGCGTTTTACGGCGGGGGCGAGGCGGCGGAAGAGTCATTTTTCGACGAAGTCTTCCTGGAAGAGCCTGAAGTGACGCCCAGCGGCGAGCCGGCCGCCCTGGTCGACCTCGCACCGCTGATCGCGCAGGCCGAGGCCCGTTGGGGCGCCGGCCGGATCAGCCACGTGGGCATCAAGCAGCCGGGTGATGCCAACGCGCGGATCCACGTCAATGGTCTGTACTCGGCCGGGCCGCTGCGCACGTCGCCAGGAATGACGTTCGACGGCGTGACCGGCGAGCTGCTGCACGAGCGGGCGCCCAGCGGCACGGTCGCCAGGAACACGCGGGACGTATTTCTCGGTCTGCACGAAGGCATGTTTGCAGGGCCAGTGCTGCGGTTTTTCTATCTGCTGTCGAGCGTCATGGGCACCGCGATGATTGCGACCGGACTGATTCTGTGGACCGTCAAGCGCCGCCAGAAGCTGGACAGCAAGGGCGAGGGCGCCGCGCTGGGCGTGGCGCTGGTGGAGCGCCTGAACGTGGGCACCGTGGTGGGGCTGAATATTGCCGTCGCGGTCTATTTTCTGGCCAATCGGCTGATTCCGGCGGACTTCGAAGGCCGCGCCGACTGGGAGGTCCACGCCATGTTTCTCGCCTGGGCCGCCATGCTGATCCACGCCGGGCTGCGCTCGCCGGCGCAGGGCTGGCGCGAGCAGTGCGTGATTGCCGCCGTGGCGTTCTGCGCCGTGCCGGTGGTCAATGCGCTCACCACCGAGCGGCATCTCGCGCACAGCCTGGCCACGGGCGACTGGGTATTCGCGGGCTTTGACCTGGCCATAATTGCGGCCGGTCTGACGGCCGCCGCCGTGGCGCTCTATCTGCGGGGCAAACCGGCCGAGCAGCCCGCCGGCAAGCGGCGTGCGGCAAACCGAAGACGCGACGCCTCGGTCTCGGCCCGGCCGTGATGCCGCTGTTGCTGACAGCCAGCCTTGCCGCGGCGGGCGCGGGCTTCGGTCTGCTCGCCCTGGCCATGGAGCGGCACCGCAAGCAGCTCCTCCCCAAGCGGCCGCCCTGGGCGCCCGGCCAGCGCGGGCTGATGCGTCTTGTCGGCGCGCTCCTGCTCGGCGGGTCATTCTTCGGCTGCGTCGGTGTCTGGGGTGCGTCCATTGGCGCCACGGCCTGGTTCGGTCTGTTGAGCGTGATGGCCGTGGCCTGGGTGGCCGTGCTGACGGTCGTCGCGCTCAGACGCCGCTGAGGGCGGGAGTGCATCGCCGATGCCGTTCTGCTCCCGGCCATTCGGCGTTAGGCTGGGGCTCTTCAGATAGACGGAGCTGCTTTTGATGTCTTTGCGACCCCTGCGCATCGCGCTGCTGATGCTCGCTCTGGTCGGCGGTTTCTCGCACGCCGCAGTGGGCGATTCGGCGAAGCCCTACATCTTCGGTTGGCCCTTTGCCGACATGACGGACAAGCGGGTACGCGGCGGCACCACCACTGGCGTGCCCGTGACGCCCGTGACTGAAACGACCGAGGCTTTCAAGCGTATTCACGCGGACGGATTGTCCAAGCAAGCACGCGACCGGCGCGCCATTCTGGCGATGGCGGGCGGCTATCGGGTGAGCTTCGACTTTCTCGAAATGCTCGGGTTCGCGCCGGATTTCCAGCCGGCTGCGCCCTACCGCAGCTGGGCCACCGAATATATCTACGTGGTGGCTGACGAACCGGGCTTCGTGTCCCTGCAACATATTCTGGTGATGTCCTTCGTGGACGACGACGGCAACACCCAGGGCCCCTTCATCAACAAGCACTGGCGTCAGGATTGGCGCTACGAGGCCGAATCCGCGCACGTTTATGCCGGCGGCAACACCTGGTCGGTGGAGACGCCCGCGGACGTGTCGGGCCAGTGGCTGCAGACCGTCTGGCAGGTAGATGACTCGCCGCGCTATGCCGCCTGGGGCGAGTGGGCCCACACGCCCGAATCATCCAGCTGGATGAGCGGCGAAACGTGGCGGCCGGTGCCGCGCCGCGAATACACCGCCCGCCAGGACTACGGCGCCCTCGTGGGCAGCAATCGCCACGTCATTCTGCCCACGGGCTGGGTGCAGGAGGAGCGCAACGCCAAGGTGGTGCTGGACGAGGCGGGCGGTATCGATAAGCGGCTGGCCGTGGAATACGGTATCGCCCGCTACGAGCGCATTACCGGCTACGACTTCAGTGCCGGCAACGATTACTGGGAAAAGACCGGCGCGTTCTGGCGCATGGTTCGCCAGGCCTGGGCCGCATTGATGACGAAACACGAGGCGCTGCATCTGAAGGCCCGGGTGGACGACAAACGGCTGTTCGAGCCCCTGTTCGGGCGCGCCCAGGCGATTGCCGACGGCGCCGACTTCTCGGCCGAGGACAACCGGGCCTTCGTGACGGAGACGCTGAAGCGCTACGTGGCCCGGAACGCCGACGCCGGCGCGGTGACCTACTGAAGCCGCCGCGGCGGGCGAAACGAATCGACCATGGATCGCAGACAGCGCTATATCTTCTGGATCGTCGGTAGCCTCACGCTGGGGGTGGCGCCGTTCACGCCGCAGCCCCATCTGTTCGAGAAGCTCGGCATGCTGTTCTCCGGCCAGCTGGGCCGGCCGATCGACATGTTCGACCTGTGCCTGCACGGCCTGTTTCCGGCGCTACTGGCGGGCGAGTTGATCGCCCACCTGCGCAGCGCTGCGGCGCGGTGACGCTGCCGCCCGACGCGGTCGTCAGTCGGCATCCGGCTCGAAAATCACCTCGCCCTGGTCGACCGTCAGCTCCCGGATATGCTGCGGCCGGCCGGCCGCGTCAAAGCTCAGATACCCCAGGCTCGCGCCGTTGACCAGGCGCTCGCCCCGGCTCGACGGGTGGGGCTTGCGCGGCTGAATATGCATGCTGCGCCGCTTGGTGAACCAGTTGAAGGGCGACCACGGCGCGTAAAGCCATCGGTTAAGGCGATCGAACCAGTCGAGTAGCCTGACCGGGAAGCCGTTCTTCACGCCGGAACTGGTGATCTGCCAGATCTTCTGCTGCAGCTTGCCGCGGCGCAGCGTCACGTCGTAGACAAACGAGTAGTGCACGTCACCGGACAACACGGTGAAATGCGCCGGCGTGCCCCGGTGATGAAAGATGTTGAGCAGCGTATGCGCCGCGCCGGCGTGGGCCATCCAGTTCTCCGCGTCGACCATCAGCGGCATGCCCAGCCAGCTGAATACACGCTGCACATTTTCGATGAGCTTCACGCCGAAGATGGGTGCCGGCGAAACCACGACCACCGCTTCCCGCCCCACGAAGCGGTTCTGCAGTTCGCATAGCGCCTCCCAGTCCATCAGGCCGGACGGTCGGCTGGGCAGGCGCTCGCGGTGCCACCGGCGCGTGCGGGTGTTCATGAACACCACGGCGGGTTCCGTTTCGACCGTGAAATCCCAGTCGTGGAAATGCACCAGCTCGTCGATCAGCGCGCTCTGCCGCTCCTCGCTGGGCTGGTCAAGGAAAGCACGGATGGCGGGCAGTAAAGCATCGTCGAAGGATTCCGGCTGGTTGCCCCAGCCCTGGCAGAGCAGGTAGGCGAGCGTGGCGTTGCCCAGTATCCGCCGCGAAAAGGGGTGGCCGTACGCGGCGGCCGCCCAGCGCTGCGTCAGGTTCCAGTCATCGGTCACGTCATGATCATCGAAAATCATGTAGACCGGCACGTTTGCCATGAGTCGGCGTACCGCGGGCAGCTCGGCGGCGAAGCGTTCGATGACGGGGGCTTGCGCGGCGTAGGTGGCCGCGTTTTCCTCGTTCAGCGGGGGGGCGTCGAAGGCCAGGTCGCGCCAGGGGGCATCCGACCAGCACAGCAGATACATGGCCAGCACTTCGGACAGCGTGATCAGATGATTGCTGGCGTTGGCCGAGGTGAAGACCGGCTTCTCGGCGCCGCCGAAGAACAGGTCGCGCAGATCGCGGCTGCCCTTTTCGTTGGGGAGCAGCCGGTCGCGGCCGTAGTAGCAGTCGTCACAGGCCCGCAGTTCGGCGGTGCTGGTCACGTCCGCGCCGGTCAGCGTCTCGTCCCGCAGGCCGGCGCGGTCCATGAAGGCATGAACAGCGCGCAGCAGCGGGCCGGCCACGTCGTCGGCGTAGATCTGATCGCCCGTGAGCAGCAGCGCCGTGGGCCAGTCGGCCGGATTGGCGCGCCGGCCGCTCAGCCAGCGGTCACCCTCGGCCATGGCGTCCGGTGAGTCATGGTGCGGCCGACGGCAGGAGCCGTGCAGCAGGTGGGTCAGTCGGCGGCGGTAGACGAAACGGGGCCGCGGCTCGCCGGGATAGCACAGCCCGGGCTCGATTTTTGACAGCCGCTCTGCAGTCTCTCCGAGCAACATGTCGTAGCCCACCACCTGCTCATCGGTCAGCGACGACAACCCGATGTCGTCGAAACGAACATGCACCAGGTCGAGCCATGCGTGCTCGCCAATCCTGAGTCGCTGCGTGTGGTCGGCCAGCGGCACGTCGACGCTGGCCTCGCCGCGACCGTCATCTTCTATGAACAACTGCAGCTTTATATCGACCGGCCGGCTGACCGCCAGCCAGAGCACCAGCGCCTCGGCCGTGACGCGCCGAATGATCGGGCCGGCCAGCACGAGCGGCAGGCCGGTAGAGGAAGCGGGGTTCATGGGCCAAGTGTATAGGGGTGATGCCGCAGGCGGCATGCGTAGATTGCACAGCGCGGTCCGCGGCCGGCTGTTTCAATGCCGCCGCGCGGCGGCGTGAAGCCCGTCAGTCGGCGGCGTCCTGTGCGTAGTCCATCAGAGGGGGTTCGGCATTGGCCAGGTGCGGGTCGGGCAGGCCGTTGCCGACCGTGCTGGCCACGATGGTCAGCAGGTCAGCCGCGCGCTGCGGCATGGTCAGCTCGGCCAGATTCACCGGCAGCAGACCGCAAAGCTGTGACGAGCCGCCGGCGCGCGTCACGTCGGCCGGTCCGGGATTGCTGATGGCGTCCAGCGCCAGCGCGAAGGCCAGCGTGTCGGTGGTGCCGATACTGAAATGCTCCGCCAGATGACCGGGGCACACGTCCTGCAGAAGGATATTCGATACGCGCGGATTGTCCTGGCCGAAATCCAGTGCGGCGGTGGGCGTGGGTGCAGCCGGCTGTACGAGCTCGTCGAACAGCGTGTACAGACTGGTGTAGTCGACGGCGCCGGGCGTTTCGTCTTCACTATTCACGGCGGCCACGAAATCCGAACCGGGCGCGAACTGGTACAGGGCCTCGGGTACCAGCCCCACGGGCAGGCTGGCAAGGCCCAGCACGTCAAGAAGCTGCTCGGCGATAGCCGCCGGCAGCGACACGGTCGTGCCGTGATTGGGGCCGGCGATCAGCACGAAATCGGCCACCGCCTGGCGCGTGGACGGAAAAAAGCGCAGCGCCCAGCGGGGCATGGATGCGCCCTGGCTGTGCCCGATCATGGCCACCTTGCGGCCCGTCTCGTTGTAGATGCGTCGCAGCGCGTTGACGACATATTCCGCCGAAATCTGCTGGTCGATCAGGCCGCGGTCCGGGTAGGTCACGATGCACACGTCGAACCCCAGGCTGACCAACTGCGGTGTATAAAAGGCGGTGTACTGCTCGGTCCCGGTGACCGTGGTGCCGTGAATCAAAAGCACCGGCGGCTTGTCAGGATTGGCGAACGGCGTGCAGTGCAGGGCGTCGTCCAGTTCGGCCTGCGTCGTACGCAGGGCCGGATCGTTGCGGGTGTCGACCGAGCTCGGGCCGCCGCCTACAGGCACGGTGCCCGAACTGTCGCTGCCACCACCACCGCCGCCGCCGCAGGCCACGAGCAGGCCTGCGCCCATGAGAGCCGGAAGAAGACGTGCGATACGGAGCATTTCAAGACACCGGTTGCGGGCAAACTAGTGGAGGTCAGTGTGCGCGCGTTAACTGCGCCTGCATAGTTCAGAGGAACCATCTCGTGCAGCCGCAATTTCTATCTCGGCAGACATTGATTCGGACATGTCTTTTAACCGAGGCCAACTCAGCCGCAGGCCATGGCACAGATTGAAGACTCGTTGGCTTTTCCAGCGCTTACACTGGTCGGCGCAACGTCAGTCACCTGGGCGCGCATAAGGCCGGCCTACGACGCCTACACCGCTGCGCCACTCCTCACAAACAAAAGTGGACAAGTTGGTCACGGCTGATCGTGGTTTCGCCCCGTGCCCGGTATTAAGAACCGAAAATCCGTAGATTGGAGCAAGATTGCCGAACAGGAGCTCTCAGTGTTGCCCCGGTAGCGGCGGCAGGCCAAGTTCCTTGAGAAACACATTGTGCTTGGCCGCAGCCGTTTGAATGTCTTGCTCTATGGCGTTCAAGTCCTCGTTCACCGCCGCAAGGTCGATCGCCGGCTCCGGTTCGGCGGTGCTCACGTAGCGCGAAATGTTCAGATTCCAGTCGTTGGCCTCTATTTCTTCCATGTCCACGCGTCGTGCGTAGCGCTCGATCGGCTCTATGGGTCGATCTTTGTAGGTGTCGATAATTTTCTTGATGTGGCCGTCGTCGAGGGTGTTTTGCCGCTTGCCTCTGTCGAAGTCTTTTTCAGCATTGATGAACAGCACGTCCTCTGGTTGCCTGCACTTCTTTAAGACCAGGATGCACACCGGAATGCCTGTGGAATAAAACAGATTTGCCGGTAGGCCGATCACGGTGTCGATATGGCCGTCTTCGAGCAGCTTCTTGCGGATGCGCGCCTCCGCCCCGCCGCGGAACAGCACGCCGTGCGGCAGGATGATCGCCATCACGCCGTCTTCCTTGAGGTAGTGGAAGCCGTGCAGCAGGAAGGCGAAATCAGCGGCCGACTTCGGCGCAACGCCGTGGTTCTTGAAGCGCATGTCCTCGCTGGCCTCGTCGCGCGGGGTCCAGCGGTAGCTGAACGGCGGATTGGCAACAACGGCATCGAACCTTGGCTTCTTTGCTGGGTTGGTCTCGCGCAACCAGTCCCATTCGTTCTTGAGTGTATCCCCGTGGTAAATCTCGAACTCGCTGTCCTTCACCCCGTGCAGCAGCATGTTCATCCGCGCGAGGTTGTAGGTGGTGATGTTGTATTCCTGGCCGTGAATCTTGCCGATTGTGCCGCCGGCCTCGACCATGCGGCGCCGCACGTTCAGCAGCAGCGAGCCGGAGCCGCAGGCGAAATCGTAAACGCTGGCCAGCTTGGGTCGTGGGCCCGTCTCCGGTGACTGGCTGTCGAGGGTGACGATGCCGGAGAGAATGTCGGAGATCCGCTGCGGCGTATAGAACTCGCCCGCCTTCTTGCCCGAGCCGGCCGCGAACTGATCCAGCAAGTATTCGTAGGCATCGCCTAGCGTGTCGGAGTCGGTCGAAAATTCGGCCAGCCCCTCTGCTATCCGCCTGATGATCGTACAGAGCTTGGCGTTGCGGTCGGCGTAGGTTTTGCCGAGCTTGTCCGAGCCGAGGTTGATCTCCGAGAAGAGCCCTGCAAAAGTGCTTGCGAACGATTCGTTCTCGATATGCTTGAACCCCGCCTGCAGCGTTTGCAGCAGTTCGTCATCTTGCGTTCGGGCGAGGTGGGCGATGTTTGTCCACAAATACATCGGCTCAATGACATAGTGCGCCTTGCGCCGCATCTGCTTTTCGAACGCCTCGATGTCATCCGGGTTCGCCTCGTACCAAACGGAAAGCGGCGTACGACCGCCGTTCTCGACCCGATTCGGGTCCGGGTAGTCCCTGCCGAGTTCCTTTTGCGCCGCCGCCTCGTAGTTGTCGGAGAGGTAACGCAGGAACAGGAACGCAAGCATGTAATCGCGGAAGTCATCGGCGTTCATCGCTCCGCGCAGGTCGTCCGCGATCTTCCAGAGGGTTTTGCCTAGTTGTTGTTGGTCGTTTTTAGTCATGAGGTACTGCCTGCCTCCGCGGGGGATTCGTCCGGGAACAGCGCTGGGTTAAAGGAGTGGCGGTCGATAAAATCGTGGAGAATCTTGCGGAAGTAGTACTTGTTTTCGTCCAGCATCTCCCGTGGCTCAAAGAGCGAGTAGTTACCGTGACTGAGAATGTTGACCAGTCGAGTGTGCAACACGCCATCCACATCATCGTCGTCCTGTCTGATGCAGGCGGAAAAGTTCTCGTAACCGTGGAAGCTGGCGGTCTTCTCCAGGATCGCCCGGAGCATGTTGAAGTGGTGCGTATAGAGTTCGCCGCTTCGTTCCGCTTCGTATAGCTCAGTCAGTGCTGCCACGTGGTGGAAGAACGGCGTGTCGCCGGTATCACGGAGGATGTACCCGGGTGACGACCGATCCTGCGCCAGGAAGAAGCGGTCGCGCCGGTTCCTCTTCCGCTTGATCTCGTTGCACAGCACATTGAAGAACAGCGCATGGTGCGTCGAGATCACCGTCTTCAGTTGGCTTTCCGGGGTCTTGAGTAGTCTGGCCAGATGCGTTGCGACGGCAACCGCATTCTGGTCGTCCAGAGACGAAATCGGATCGTCGATGTAGATGTACTTGACCCAGCTATAGGGCCCACTGCCGTCGTCGTCCAATACGAGCTGGACAATGGCGAGGAAGAAACACCAGATGAAGATGTTCTCTTCGCCACGCGACACCTTGATGCCGTCTTCGGTGCGGTGGCCTTCGCCGTCTGGCACTTCGCGAGAAAATCTCACCTCCCACCTGTCAGTATCGATGCGAAACTCGAAATCCGTATAGCGATCGAGCAGTGGGCGGATGCGATTATCCATTTCCATTTCTTCGAGGCCCGAGAAAAACCGCGAATTGGCGTTGATTCGCAAGACGCGCTCGGCGTCATTGTCCAGGTCGTTATCCCACGAGAACAGATCTTCCGTGAAGGCGTTGAAGTAGAGGGTGTCGCGCTTATCCTCATCCTCAGCACCCTTGCCGAGGTCCTTGAACGCTGTCGACAGGCGCGTCTTGCCCACGCCGTTGTAGGCGTAGAGCAGGATGAACTTCTTGTCCTGCAATTCATCGCGCAGGCTCTGGGCGAGCGCGGGCAAATCAGTGAAGGCCTGATCACTCATGCCTCGGCGCTCTCCGGCGACGGAAACAGTTGCTGCATCAGGCCGCGCTTGTGGGCGCGAAGGGTGTCGAGTTTCTCCGCCCGCGCGGCGACTAGCGCGTCCAGGGAGGAAAGGCAGTCGGCGATGCGGCGTTGTTCATCGAGGGTCCGCGGCAGATTGAACAGGCAATCCGTGACGTTTCCTTTGCTTAGATGCGTCTGAGTTATTCCATCGTCAAACGCTAGCAGTCTACGGTTTCGATTGAGCAGGTAATGCATGAACGAAGCTTCAATCGACTTCGGCGTTAAACGAGCTACACGCTGATTAACTGCATAATGATAGTCTTCGTCAACAAGAAAGCACTTGGCCAATGCTCGTCCATTTGGAAGGTCACTCAACACCATTAGCACGTCACCTCGACAAGCCGTGCAATATTCAGCGTTGGTGAACTTTCGAACAGCGCCGTCAGTCGACACGAAACGGGAATTGACCACGACAAAACGTCCATCTTCACAGATATCTTTTTCGTACGCCTTGCCGTTTTGGTAGTTAGCAAAGGATTTTAAAGGCTTCTCTTCCCAATCCTCCGAGTCGCGGAACTCCGGAAAGCGCAGGCGGGGGCGGGTTTCGCCTTCGCGGGGGAAGAGCTGTTGCGTCAGCCCTTTCTTGTGATCCCGCAGCGCCGCCAGCTTCCGCCCCTCCGCCGCGATCATATCGTCCAGCGAATCCAAACAGTCGGCGATTTTCTGTTGCTCGGCGGGCGACGTTGTGGGTAGTTGTATCTTCGCAAATCGATCGAACTTGAGACTGAGCGTATCTTTGACTAGACCTTGTGAAAAACGACGAAACTGCGCAATTGCTTGTGCCGTCTTGAAGTAGTACGCGAAGAACTGGCTATCTACATTGTCTTTCGGTATACATACCGTGTAAGCGGGGCTGACGAGTCCCGCTTCGCAAGCAAGAGCGCTCCTGCCTTCCCACATACGCATCGTGTTGTAAGCGATATCACCCGGGCAAACCCGTGCATACCGGGATTTGTCAGCGTTGGAGTTGTCTTTCCTTCCGGAATCCTTTTGGTGGATTAAACCTTCCGCATCGGTGAGCGAAAGGAGAGGAAGTTCTTCGCCGCCTTTGTCTGTCCGCTCGTCAAACAACTGCTTAAGCCGCTTTTTTTGCCAAGGCGCATCATCCCGAAACTCCGGGAACCGCAGCAGAGGCACAAGCGCCTGTTGTTTATCGTTCTTTCTCATGCGTGTCGCCTCATTGCTCATAGGCACTCAGGCCGGAGATCGTCCGTCCGCCAGCGCGTTTCTTGAGCAGCGGAACCAGATTCTCCATCAGGGCGAGCTCGCGCTGGGTCCGTTCGCGCCATCCGAGGTCGAGTGGAGCAAGGAGATCGGAGAGCTGCTCGCCGTCGAAGATCATGCGCTGCAGGATGCCGTCCACGAAGTCGGACAATGCTTCCGGGGGTAGGCCGTGCTTGTTGGCGAGGTCGGTCAGTTCCTTCTCCTGTTTCTCGGCCTTGAATTGCTCGTAGCCGGCCCTGACCTGGCCCTCATCAAGCGGCTTCCCGGTGTCCAGTGAGCGGACGTACTCGGCGATCTCCTCGCGCTCGTCGAGGAACTTGGCGTCGGACTCGATCAGGCCGATGAGCTGTTCGCGGCTGATCTTGAGCTTCTTCGGGTCCTGATCGGTGAAGCGCGCGATCAGGTTCATGATGTAGTCGTAGTCAATAGTCGCCGAGGCGAACAGGACGAACTCGAAGTCGAGCTGATCAACCGCGGGGCTGTCCGGGCCGCCGGGTTTCTCGCGTTGCTCGCGCAGGCGCTGGGCGGTTTCGAGATAGGCTCCGCGGAAGCTACGCAGATCGTCCTTCGGGAGCGTCTGTTCGATTTCCTGCTTCTGCTCTTCAGTGAGGTCGGTGTACTGCTCGAGCTGAGTCTGGCAGCGCTGGACGTCCTTGAAGCGGTTGATGAACTGCGCGCGGGCGTCGTCGCCCTTGAGATTGGCGATGGCCTCGGGCTTCGGTTCGAGACCCTGGGACTCCAGAAATTCGTCCAGATCGGCCTTGGCTTGCTTGAACTGCTCGATGACCTTCGGGGCCTTGTCCACCAGCCAAATTTCCCGGGCCGTATCGGCCTGGGCGCCGGAGAACAGGGCGATGGCTTCGTCCACGTTCGCCTGCTGGCCCCGGAAGTCGAGGATGTGCCCGTAGGGCTTGGTGGCGTTGAGGATGCGGTTGGTGCGGCTGAAGGCCTGAATCAGGCCGTGATGCTTGAGGTTTTTGTCGACGTAGAGGGTATTGAGGTATTTGGAGTCGAAGCCGGTCAGCAGCATATCCACGACGATGGTGATGTCGATCTTCTCCGCGCCCTTGCCCGGCAGATCGGTGTTTGGGTGCTGCTGGTCCTTGATGCGCTGCTGCACGTCCTTGTAGTAGTCGTCGAACTCCCTAACCGAGTGATTGGTGCCGTAGGCGGCGTTGTAGTCGCCGATGATCTGTTTGAGCGCGGCCTTCTTCTTGTCCGGCTCGGTGGCGTTGTCGGCTTTCTCCTGGGGCAGGTCCTCCTGAAGTTGCTGGACATCCTTGTTGCCTTCCGCCGGCGGTGAGAAGACGGCGGTGATCTTCAGAGGTTCGAAGTCGGGATCCTCGGTCTGCCTTCTGGTCTGCAGGTCCTTGAACAGTTGGTAATAGTCGATGGCGTCGTTGATGCTGGACGTCGCCAGCAAGGCATTGAAGCGCCGGTCCGCGGTGGCGGCATCGTGCTTTGCGAGGATGGTGTCGACGATAGCTTGTTTGCTTAGCGTGTCTTCCGCGCGCGGTGGATTGTCGCCTTCCGGCTTAAAGTAGTCGGCGTGGAAGCGCAGGACGTTACGATCTTCAATGGCGTGGGTGATGGTGTACTTGTGCAGCTCTTGCTGAAAGATGTCTTCGGTGGTTTTGAGTGTCTGAACGTCCCCGTCGATTTTTTTTGCGGTGGCGTTCTGCTCGAAGATGGGCGTGCCGGTGAAGCCGAAGAGCTGGGCCTTGGGGAAGAACCCCTTGATGGTCTGATGGGTATCACCAAACTGCGAGCGGTGGCATTCGTCGAAAATGATGGCCATGCGTTTGTCGCGGAGCGGTTCGAGGAGGTCTGAAAACTTGTCTTGGCCCCGCTGCTGGCGGCTCTGGTTGCGCTTGCTCTGTTCGTCCAGCGCTAGGCCGAGCTTCTGGATGGTGGTGACGATGACCTTGTCGGCGTAGTCATCGGAGAGCAATCGGCGCACGAGCGTGACGGTGTTCGTGTTCTCTTCGACGCAGCCTTCCTGAAAGCGATTGAATTCCTCGCGCGTCTGGCGGTCCAGGTCCTTGCGGTCGACGACAAACAGACATTTGTGGATGTCGGGATTGTCCTTCAGGAGCGTGGACGCCTTGAAGGAGGTTAGCGTCTTGCCGCTGCCGGTGGTGTGCCAGATATAGCCGTTACCGCTGTTTTCCTCGATGCACTTGACGATGCGATCCACAGCGTAGATTTGATAGGGCCGCATCATGAGCAGCTTCTGCTCGCTGGCCACAAGCACGGTATAGCGACTAATCATGTTGCCAAGCGTGCACTTGGCGAGGAAGGCATCGGCGAAGTCGTCGAGGTGGGTGATTTTTCTGTTGTGCTCGTCGGCGAATTGGTAAATCGGCAGGAAGCGTTCCTCCGCGTTGAAGGCGAAGTGGCGCGTGTTGTTGTTGGTGAAGTACCAGGTTTCTGAGCGGTTGCTGACGATAAAGAGCTGGATGAAGCAAAGCAGTGTGCGCGTATAACCGCTTCCGGGATCGTGCTTGTAATCGACGATCTGCTGCATGGCCCGGCGTGGGCTTATGCCCAGACTTTTGAGTTCGATTTGCACGGCAGGGACGCCGTTGATGAGGAGCATTACATCGTAACGGTGGTGGCTGTTGTCGGTGTTGATGCGAAGCTGGTTGGCGACTTCGAACGTGTTCTTGCACCAATCTTTGATGTTGACGAGTGTGTAGTTGAGCGGCGTGCCGTCGTCGCGGGCGAAGCTATTGATCTGGCGCAGCGTGCGGGAGGCGGTGAAGACGTCTTGTGTGACGATCTCATCGAGCAGGCGTTCGAACTCGCTGTCGGTGAGCTTCACGCGATTGAGCGCCTCGAATTTCTCGCGAAAGTTCTCTTCAAGAGAGGCGCGGTCACGAATGTCCGGTCGTATCTTGTATTTCAGCCCCTCTAGCTTTTCGATGAACCCGGTTTCGAGGTCAATCTCACGGACACCCGGTGGTGTGCCTGGCTCGGCGTGATCGTAGGTGAAGTCAGAGGTGCTCATGATGGGTGCTTGCAGATGAATATCTGGAGACGCTTAGTAGTCAACGCGATTGCGAGTGTACAGGGTCATTGCGGGATACCCTGATGGCATTTTTCCGTTCGCGGGCTATGCAGGAATGTAAAGCCGCTTGAGGGGTACCAGCCGTTTGGTTTCTGTGTCGGTACTGTCGTAATGGTCAACCAGCGTGCGGACGAGGTTGTCGAGCGTCCAAAGGGTGAGGGGCACGTTGGCGCGGTCCGCCTCGTAGTGGGCGTCCTTGGAAAAGCCGCCGGTGCTGACGTACAGACCGCGGTCATCCTTGTGCCGACCGCCCAGGAAACTGCGAATGTGGTCGGCGCCCATTTGCCCTTTGCGGTGCTTTACTTCGACCACGATACGCGGATTTTCGAAACCGAAGCCGTCCGGCGAGGCAACAATATCCTTGCCGCGGTCCGGGCCGGCCGGTGAGACCTGGGTTTTGTAGCCCATGGCGCGAAGAATGCCGGCTACCAACTCCTCCATCTGGTCCCAGCCGAGGTCATTGACGATGTCCTTGATGCGTTCTATCGAAAGAGATTCCACCCCATCGAGCGGATCGGCTTCGGCGGCTTCCGCGGTTTCAGCGGCAGATTCATCAATTGGCGCATCAGTTCCCTTGAGCTGGGCGAGTAGATCCTGAGTGGCAAAGTCGGGTACCTGGAACAGAGTCAGAGTGGAACCCAGGCTGTTCTTGCTGGGCTGCTGAGGCTATCTCGCCCAATTTCTTTGGCTTCCCAGCTCACCGCGCGGGCCATGGGCATGTCGGCGTCAATCCATTCTTCGCGATACTGGAAATCGCCGGTGATTCTGCCCATCAGATAGGTGCGGTTGTACGGGGAGTAGGTGACGGCCCAGTCGCCAATCTCGATTTCGTTGATGAAACGCCAGACCTGTGACGCGCCGGAAATGACCTGACCAGGTTTTAGATGGGGCGCCACCTCGCTGAACTTCTGCGCCAGCTCCTTTCGCGACACGCCTTTCTTCGCATATGCCGCCAGTTCTGCCCAGCCGATTGCGGCAACGCCTTTCTCGCGAAAGTCGTCGTACAGACGGCCCCCTTCACCGCGAATCATCCACATGGTTGTCACTGAATTCCCCTGATTTTTCGCCGAAGGTGCATGCTACGTGAAGCGTTGAGCCAATTTCGAGCGGGGTGCTCGGATGAATTGATGCTTCCCAAATTTAGTTGGGCTGATCGTGATGCGGCATCAGTACTTCCTGGAGTCTCGCTCTTGATTTTCTGGATAAACCCGAAAAATCAAACTAGAATTATGACTAGTTTTTCCTTGCGGAGAGGGTCTCATGAACACTTGGTCGGTGCAGGATGCAAAAGCCCGCTTCAGCGAATTGCTCCAGGCGAGCGTCAAACAAGGTCCGCAGATGGTGACAAAGCACGGCGCGGAAGCTGCGGTGCTGGTTCCCGCGCAGGAATGGCGACGGCTCACTGCGCAGGCGCGGCCCGGGTTAAAGTCGGTTTTGCTTGCGTGCGAAGCGCGGGCCGATCTGCCGCTTCCTGAGCGAGGCAAGCTGCGCCGACGCAGACCTATTGAAAGCGACTGATGGCGTATTTGCTGGACACCAACGTCATATCGGAACTGCGCAAGCAGAAACCACACGGTGCGGTGGTTGCCTGGATTCAGGGGATTCCCGAAGAGTCGCTGTATCTATCGGCGGTGACCGTAGGCGAAATCCAGGCGGGTATCGAGATCACCCGCGAGCAGGATGAGGCCAAAGCTGCCGAGATTGAGCAGTGGCTGGATGATCTAGCCAGTACGCACAACGTACTTGATGCGGGTCCAACCGTATTCCGGTGCTGGGCACAGCTTATGCATCGGCGCGCCGATCATCACCTGGAAGACGCATTGATCGCTGCCACCGCTCTGACTCATGGGTTGACCGTCGCTACACGCAACGTGCGGGACTTCAAGCCGTTCGGAGTGGAGCTGATCAACCCCTTCAAGCCGCCCGGCTAGAAACAAAAAAGCCGGAGCAAAGCCCCGGCTTTTATTCGTCGGCGCATTGCTGCGGACCAGGGCTTAGTAGATACCCTGCGTGTTCGGCGCTTCCAGCCTGCCGGCATCCACGATCAGGTTGATCGTGGCCAGTTCGTCACCGGACAGCGAATCCATGCCGTTGACGGCCTCGATGAAGCGGGCGCGTTCGCCGTCGCTGACCAGGTCTTTGGTGTAATCGGCCAGCTTGGCTTCGTAGTCGGGCCGCTGCCAGGGGGTGTCGCCCCCGGGGTGGGCGTTGGCGCGGGTCTTTTCGTCGGCCACTTCGCTGCCGTCAGCCAGGGTGACAATCATCTTGCCGCCGTAGGCCTGCACGTTCGGGTCCTGGTCGTGGTACAGGTCTTCCCAGTGCTGGTCGAACTGGGTTTCGATGCGGGCCATCAGTTTGCGCATTTCATCCTTTTCGGCCTGCGTCATCTGGTAGGCGCGGTCCTTGTGGAACTCGCCGGTCTGGATGCAGCGGGCGATGGCGAACATGATGCTGTGGTCGAGCGTGCCGCGCGGGGAATCGGGGTCGATCTTCTGCGGGTCGTTCGCGTCGGTGCCGATCACGTGATGGGTGTGGTGGCTGGTTTGCAGGACGATCTTCTTGATCTGGTCCAGGTCGACCTTGTCCCCATTCTTCGGCAGCTGTTCACGCAGTTGCAGCGCCAGATCGATGATGGCCTGACCCTGGTACTCGAAGGCGTACTGCTTGGGGTAGGTCTTCATGATGTTGCGCAGCGGGTCGACGCCGGCTTCGGCGAGTTCCACCTTGTAGACGGCGTTCTCGTCGTCGCGGCCGTTGAGGAAGCGGCGGATGATGCTGTCCACGCCTTCGTAGACCGGGTTCGGACCCTTCAGGCCGTGCAGCGCGTGGTTGACGGCCTTGATGGAAATTTCGGCCGAGAACCCGGGCACGAATTCCTTCTGCGCGCCGATGTCGCCCTTGCGGGACTGACGCGAGGAAATGGCGTTGTGCACGGCGAAGTTGATAGCGTGGTAGGTCTGTTCGGTGTCCAGCCCCAGCATGGAGGAAATGCCCGCCGCGGTGCCGGCGGCAATGTGCGTCATGTGGTCGACCTTGTGCTTGTGCAGGCAGATGCCGGTGCCGTCACCGGTGCCCACCAGCGCCACGTGCACCTCGTAGGCCACCACGATGCCGCGCAGGATGTCCGCGCCGGAGACGCCCAGGTGCTGGCCCACGGCAATGATCGGCGAGATGTTGTCGTCCGGATGGGAGTATTCGGCGGCCAGATAGCAGTCGTCGTTATCCAGGAAACGCACGCCCACGGCGTTGGCAAACGCGGCCGGCACGGGGGCGAACAGGTCTTTCATGCCCCAGATGGTGGCCTTGCCGGTGCCCTTGGCGCCCTGTGCATCGGCGCGTGCGACCTTCACGGCGGTTTCGTTGGCCGCACCCAGCGCGATCGCGGCATTGTCGATGATGCGGTTCTTGGCCATCGCCACGGCCTCGTCGTCCTGCGGGGCGTCCTTGGCCTTGGTGGCCAGCTCGGCCAGCTTCCAGGCGAGCTGATCTTCACGGGCGAGATCGCCGCTGGTTTTTTCTACCTTGACGCTATGGATCGTGGCGGTCATACGACTAGTTCCTCTGAATTATTTGTCTACGCGCCAGAGCTGGCGCTTGCGCGGGGGCGCGATATTAAACGATAGGGGGCGTGAATATAAGGACTGTCCAAAGTATTGGACCGCCGAAAAGTGTGGCTCCAGGCGGCTGCGGGCTGGAGCAATACTGTGTGGGCTTTCTATTCCAGTTGGATCAGGCGCCGGTCGACGAGGGCGGCTGGGTCGGCTTTCGCTTCTTTCTAACCGTCATGCGTCTCCACCTGCCCGAGCTACCGCCCGACAACTGGAAGGGCTTCATCCATGCCATGCGCGAGGCCAATCCTGCTTTGGTCGGCCAGCCGGGCCGAGGAAAGTCCGGTGGTCTTATATAAGCTCGCGCCAGGTTGAAGCGTTCAGTTCCGCATGTTCCAGGCCTTCCGGATGCGGCGGCGTAATTCGAATAGCGGAGTCGGTTCTCTCCAGGTTCTCCGGGAAAACCGCCATGCATCGGTCGCCGCCCCGCGCGGACGGATACATGATTCCCTGAAACCCGGCTTCCCTGATCATGGCGCCAAAAATCTGCGGGTTGGAAGGCACGCCGAATTGGCTGGGAAGAAATCGCCAACCTGGGTCGAGCAGTGTTCTGAAAAGTACTTTTCGATTAAGTACCAGAAGATCGTCCTGTCCATATCCGGCCCTGGCGGCAAGTTTGAGGACATGTTCAGGAAGTTGAAATTCGCTGATGATTTTTGCAAAGGCCTTTAGCTGTCTTGAATCGTCCAGAATCAGAACCTCTCTTACGTGGCCTTCCAATTGAACAAAGCTGTACGAGCTGTGTGGCCGTAATGCCAGGTCACGTGCCTCCAGCGGCGAATTCTTTGCGGGTTGGCCGAACTTCTCGAGAAGGGCGGTGCGATGGCTGGTGGCGGCGTACAGCGCTGGGAAATTTGCCGCCGAAGACTGGTCACAATCTCGGCCAATGTTGAATCGCCCTCCGCCGATCAGGCTGCCGCGAGATGACAGCGGGGCCATGGAGTACTGATAGTCGACGATTCGGCAGAAGGCAGCGAGATCCACATTGCGCACCGAATGCGACGCAAGAGCCTCAATCAGTTCACTCTTACGGCTCTGCCTGATGGCCTCCAGTACGTGGTAGCGAACGATCTCGAAATCATTGACTAGCCGGCCCATCTCCTTCCAGGAGTCGACATCGGCTTCTGTGAACTGGTCGAGCAGGTACTGAGTGCGTGCTTCCTGCTGGGGAATCTGTCTATGACGTCGATGTTTCTTCGACATGTGGTGCGTTCTCGGCCCGGGCTTCCTGCACGTACCGCAAGAGCCTCTCGTAGCGGCCCAGGCGAATCATGTCTCTGGGCCTGACGTAACCCAGCATGGGATTGGCGGTATGAAACCAAAGTTGGGTTCTTTGCGGGTCGCCGTCAAAGAACTCCGCAACCAGAGAGCAGATATTAGCTATCTGATCCAGTCTAAGGGCCAGCTGCCTGGGGATTTTCTTGTCCAGCCGTACAGTGGCCTCACTCACGCCGGCAATCTTCGACAAGTCATTCTTGTCAAAGTCGAGGAAGTGAGAAACGCTTTTGTAATCAAACCCTTTACTCGACTTGAAATCGAGCGGATCGGATGTGCTGATGGAATTGAAGAGTGTCGACACAGTTGCCTCCGACACGTGGCGCTACAGGTTATTCCTGTTATCGGCCGAATGCAAACCGAAATTTAACCACATTTAAACCAATATGGACTCTCGACCAGAGCGTGTCTGGTCCGGGCGTACGCGTGGTGAAACGCGCGGCCGGCCACGATCAATCCAGTCATCCCGGCCTGAAATGCTTGATCAGCATCACGTTCAGCGCAGGCTGAAGTTGATCGGCACCGTCAGCGCGAGCTTCTGAATGCTCATGTTGTCCGGCATGGCGGGCATGGGGTCGGCTCGCCTGATCAGGTCTTCCACGGCACCATCGAGCACCCGGTGGCCGGCGCTTTCGCGCAGTTCCCATTCCAGCACCTTGCCGTCGCGGTCAATCACGAAGTAGAGCAGGGCCGTGCCCTGCAGGCCCAGCCGGCGTGCGCGGCGCGGATAGTCCTTGTGCCGGGCCAGCCAGGCCGACAGCGTGGCCCGGTAGTCGGGTGTGGTATCGGCAATACCGCCGGTACTGCCGCGCTGGACCTTCGGCGCCTGCTGCGGCGTGGGGTCGGTGGCCTGTTTCGCCGCCGGCGGGTTGGGCGGCGGAGGAGCGGGTGCCGGCGCGGGCGCGGGGTCCGGGTCGGAGACCGGACTGGACAGCGGCTCCGGGTCCGGCTGCGGAATGGGTTCGGGCTCCGGTTCGGGTTCTGGCCGGGGCTTGGGCTTGGGCGTGGGTTTAGGCTTGGGCTGTGGCTCGGGTTCCGGTTCCGGCTGAGGTTCGGGCTCGGGCTGAGGTGCCGGTTCCTCGGCGGGCTCCGGGGCCGGTTCGGGTGCGGGCGCGGGTGCCAGGGCAATACGGATGGCCTGCGTGCCCGGGTCTTCGGCCGGTTGGGGGTCCAGCACATTCAGCCGCAGCAGCAGCGCGGCGTGGACCGCCAGCGCCACGCCCAGGACGATCGCCCAGTGCCGTTTTCCGGTGCTGACCATCAGGGGTTTGGCGTGGTCAGCAGTCGAACTTCGGCCACGCCCGCGCGGCGCAGATCGGGCAGCAGCGCGGTGAAATCAGCGGCCGCAAGCTCGCCGTCGGCCTTGATCCAGAGCGGCCGCGCCTCGTCGTGATTCTCCTGCAGCCAGGCGACAACCTCTTCGGTGCTCAGGGTCTTGCCGGCCAGCGCCAGCCGGCCGTCCGCCGCCACCGCCAGAAAGATGTTTTCGCGCTCGGCCGATTCCGCGTGCGTGGTGCTGGGCGGCTCGAGCGGGAAGGGCTCTTTCGGGCGGATGACGCCGGCCACCATGAAGAAGATGAGCAGCAGGAAGACGATATTGATCAACGGCAGGACGTTGTCTTCCATGTCGCGCTTGTGGCGAGGCAGAGGGACCAGCACGGCTAGCGGCCCTCGCCCAGGGCCACGGCCGTCAGACCGGCGCCGGCCAGGCTGTCCAGCGCCGCGACCGTGGGGTCAAGCCGGGTGTCAGGGGCAGGGCTGACGACCACGCCGCTGATCTCGCCGGCGCGCTGTCGCTGCATCAGTTGTTCGGCCAGTTCGGCTGCCGCATAGCGCTGGTCCTCGAACAGCAGCGCACCGTCCGGCAGTACGCTGATGCGCGCCGGCGGTTCGTCGTCGCTGGGCTCGGACGACACGCCCGTGGCCACGGTCACTTCGCGCCAGTCCGTCAGGCTGGACGCCAGCATGAAGAACACCAGCAGTATGAACACCACGTCGATGAGCGGCGTCAGGCTGATCTTGTGCTTGCGGCGTGGGCGAACCTCAATGTGCATGGGCGGCGGTGGTCTCTGCGTTCTCGCCGCCGGCAGCGGCCGGCGTGGCGCCGGCGGCGCCGGTGAACACGCGGGTCAGCGCGTCCTGCATGTCTTCGTGCAGTCGCTCCACCCCGCGCTCCAGCCAGTTGAGGGCGGCCACGGCCGGGATGGCAACCGTCAGCCCCGCCGCGGTGGTCAGCAGAGCTTCCCAGATACCGCCGGACAGCAGCGCCGCGTCCACCTGGGAGCCGGCCGATTCCATGGCCTGAAACGCCTCGATCATGCCCAGCACCGTGCCCAGCAGACCGAGCAGGGGCGACAGTGAGCCGATAACCTCCAGCGGTCGGAAATAGTTGCGCAGCGCTGCCAGTCGACTGGCAGCGACGCGTGCGGCTTCCTCGCGCACCCGGTGCTCCTCGGCGCCAGCGCGCAGACCGGCCATGGCCACCCGCACGGCTTCGGCAACCGGATGGTCGTGACCCTCCAGCCTCGCCTGGGCATCGCCCTGACGCCCGTCCTGCCAGTTCTGCAGGGCTTCTTCAACGCCGCCGCGACGCCAGATGCCCGACACGCTGAACTGCCACAGCTTGAGCAGGATGATGGCCAGGCCCAGGACCGACATGGCGGCCAGCACGAGCATGACCGGTCCGCCCATGGCGATGAGGTCGGCGGTGGCGGACAGATTCAATGAGGCGTTTTCGCCCATGGCGTGCTCCGGTCGGCAACGAGAAGTGAAGGCTGTTTTTGCAGGCCGCGCATTATCCGCGAAATGAGAAGTAAATGCGAATGATTCAGATTAACCAAGCGTCCGACGCAAGCTCAAACCGAGGTCAGCTTGGCGACGACGCCGATCGACGCAAGGGTGCTCTGCCTGCCTTCCGCTTGCGCCACCAGAGCCAGCCGCCCGTGATCAGCAGCGCCAGCGGCAGCAGGCCCGTCGCCAGCACCAGCAGCCGACCGGGCAGCCCGAAGGCCTCGCCGATATGCAGGGGATACTTGAAATCGGCGATGCGCAGGCCGGTGCCCGCCTCACGCCAGCTGTGGCTGTGCAGCACCTCGGCAGTACGTGGGTCCACGGCAACGAAGCTGCGTCCGTTGGGGTGGCTGTTGTCGGGAAAACGCTGGCGCACGATCACCGGCAAGTTGGCCGACTCGGGCAGGCTGATCGACACCGGCCGCGCGTCGGGCAGCGCCGCGTCACCAGCCTGAACCAGCACCGACAGCGGCTGACGGGGTCGGAGATCTGTCGGGGCAGGCAGCGACGCGGGCAGGGCCAGATCGGGCCCACCGAAAACGTGGAGGAGTGCGCTGGTCGTGGGCCCATGGAAGACGAGCATCAGGCCGGTGATGATGGGTACCAGCAGCAGGGGCAGCGTCAGCGCGCCGCCCACCGAATGCAGGTCCGCCAGCCGGGCCCGCGGGCCGGCGCTCCAGCGCACCCGCAGGGCGCGCGCCAGCCCGCCCCGACGTGGCCACCATAGCCACAGCCCGATGAGCAGCGCCGCAAGTAGCGCCAGCGCCAGCACGCCCGCGATTGTTTCACCGGTTTCGCCGGCCAGCAGGTGGACATGCAGGTCCCAGACCACGCCCATGACGCCGCCGTACAGCGCCCGCTCACCCAGTCGCGTTCCGGAGGTCGGGTCAATAAAGACCTCGGTGACCGGCGCGCCGGCCAGCCGCGCCGACAGCGGGTCGCCGGCGGCGCGGGGCAGCCGGAAGGACTGGACAACCCGGTCCGGGTAGGCCTGCGCCAGCATGGCGTCGGCCCGGTCGAGATAAGCAAGGCTATCTGGCAGCGCCGACGCAGCCGGGCGCAGCGACGGCGCCAGTTGATGATCGATGGCGTCGCTGAATACCAGCAGACTGCCGCTCAGCCCGGCCACGGTGGCCCACAGGCCGACCGTGAATCCGAGCCAGCGGTGCAGCCGGCGCAGCGCGGCGCGTGCCATGACGCCGGGTCAGAAGCCGGTTTCGAAACTGGCGATAATGGTGCGGCCCCGTCCGGCGAAATAGCGTTCGTCCAGCGTGGAGGCGGCCTGCGAGAAGTAGGTGATGTACTGCTCGTCCAGCAGGTTTTCCAGGCCCAGCCGGTAGGTGCCGTCTTCGGTGCGCTTGGCCAGGCTCAGGTCCACCAGGGTGTAGCCGTCGAAGTCATAGCCGGGCACTGCGGCCGTGCCGCCGAAATCGCGCGGGAACAGTCGGGACACCTGCAGCCGGCCGTCCACCGGCAGGAAATCCATGGCCTGCCACTGGACGTACAGGTTCAGCCGGTCCGGATTGATGTTGTTGCCGTCCAGATCGGTATCGACCGAGCCGTCGTTGTCGGAATCGTATTCGCCGTTGATGTAGGAATACAGCAGGCCCACCTGCGTGCGACTGCTCAGGTCGCGCTGGGCGGACAGCTCGAAACCGTCGATCTCCGTGCGCTCGCGCCGTACCTGGAAAATGCCGCCCACGTTCTCCAGACGGGCGCCCAGGTCGGATTCCGACCAGAAATACGCGGCATGAACACGCCAGTTGAGGCTGCGATAGTCCAGCCCGATTTCCTCGTTGTCCGAGATGACCGGCTCCAGGTTGAGCAGGCTGTCCACGCTTTGCCCGGGCGTGCTCACGCCGCGCAGCACGCGACCGACGTCCGGCATGGTGAAGCCCTCGGAGTAGGAGGCGTACAGCGACAACTCATCGGTGAGGTCGAACACCACGCCGACGTTCGGCAGCACTTCGTCGAAGTCCGGGTTGCCGCCCTCCACCGACACACCGCCCGCGCCGGCGATAGTGGTGAAATCGTCGGCCTGCAGCTCGGCCCGCTCATAGCGCACGCCGCCGCTGATCAGCATCCGGCCTTCCAGCAGCAGCTGATTGAGCTGCAGGAAGGGCGCGATATTCTCGAATGTGGTGCGTGGCACCCATTCGCGACCGGTCTGGGCCAGCACCTGGGTGGTCTCGTCCTCCAGATAATCCACGCCGATGGTGGCGGTGAGGTCGGGCACGAACAGCTCGGCGTAGCTGTAGCTGAGCTTCAGCCCACGCTTTTCCGACTGGTTTTCCGACTGGTCGTACAGCGTGCCGTCCGGCGCGATGGTCGGGTCCTGGAACGTGGCAAAGGTGCCGCCGCCGTACAGCGCCGCGAAATCCTGATAGAACGCCTGGGCCCGGAAGCGGCCACGCGCCAGATCATCGTGGCGGTAGTCCAGCGACACGGTGGTCACGTCGTTGGTGGCCGGGTCGCCGCCGGGATCGCCGCGCTCCGAGGTGGCCGGCTCTTCGGCCGCCCGGTTGCCCGGCACCACGTTGTAGTCGCCGTTACCCCGCAGCCGGTAGTCGTTGACCATCAGCTGCACGCGCTGGGCGGGCGAAATGCGGTAGCCGGTCTTGATAAACAGGTCGCGGCTTTTCGAATCGGCCAGGTCGCCCTGGGTGGGGTCGACGCCCACGGGGTTGTCGTCGCCGTCGAAATACAGCTCGCGGACCTGGTAGGTCGCGCCCAGCGTCAGGTCGGTCTGGCCGAACTGGCGACCGGTCATCAGCACGCCCTTGTAGCCGAAACCGTCGCTGTCAAAATCGTCGGCCGCGTTGACGCGGAATCGGCCGAAGTGATTCCAGCGTTCGGATTGCGCCAGATCGCGCGTCTGCAGGTTGATGATGCCGCCGGCGGCGCCCAGGCCCTGGATGGCGCTGGACCCGTTGACCACCTCGATGCGCTCCAGCAGATCGGGGTCAATCGTGTGGGCATCGCGCGATCCGTCGCGCAGCGGGTTGCTCTGCGGCACGCCGTCGATCAGGTAAAGCGGGCTGCGGCCGCGCAGGCTTTCACCGGCGCTGGTGAGCTTTTCCCGCCCGGGCGAGAAGTTCGGCACCGTGTTGGCCAGGATCGCGGAAAGATCGTCAGTGACGGCCTGCTGCGTATCCAGCGCTTCCTGATCAATGATCGTAACGGTGTTCGGCACCGACCCCTTGGACTGCGGCACGCGGAGCGCCTCGATTTCCACGGCCTCCATATCGAGCATGGCGGGCGCCTGGTCCGTCTCGTCCTGCGTCTGGGCGAACAGCATGGCGGGGCTGGCGGCGGCCAGGCCATTGAGGGCGGCGGCGACCAGCACGGTCGCACGGCGAGCGCGCCGGCGCGGCGCGATGGAATGAATCATCGAATGTCTCCCTGTGACATGGTTCGGCCAGTGCCCATTGCCCCGGTCGCCGATTCTGGGGTGGCGGCTTGCGGGCTGGGCAGGTTGGCGGGTCTGATTTTAAATAGAAACGATTCCTATTAGCAATTATATCCAGACTGGATCTGTCGCCATGCCACGGCGGACCCGCGCTGCGTTCACGTAGAGTGGGACGTGAAATCGACCTGGGGGGCGCAGGTGTGAAAATTCGATGGGCGCCGTTCAAGGCGCTCTCAGCGGCTGTGCTGCTCGGCGTGGCCGGCATCCTGATCTGCGTGCTTGTCGTGCTGCGCGGGCCCTATCTGGGGATCGCATTTGCGCCTACTCCAGAGGGCGTCGGGGTGGTTGTCGCGTCGGTTTCCCCGGCGCATCCGAATGCCGAGCGCCTGGCGGCCGGTACGGTCGTGGAGGCGGTCCGGACGGCAGCCGGTGCCGAGGTGTCGCTCACCGGCCAGACGCTCCTGCCCGAACCGGATATTCTTCCCTACCGGGCGCTCGGTTCGTTCTTCGCGCAACAGCAACGACTGAGCAACGCGCTGCAAGCCCGAGAGCTGAAAGCTTTGGCGGCTGACGGCCAAGAGGTCGTCCTGATAAAGGCTCGCCGCGGCCTGGCCGACATACCGGCGCTGTTCTGGGCGCACGCGGTGTACGCGTTGCTGGCGCTGATCATCTGCTGCGGCATCTGGGCGTTTCGCCCCGATCAGGCCGGGCCCAGATGGCTGGCGCTGTCTGCCGTGGGTTACTACCTGATGAACATGGCGCCCGCTGTTTATTCAAGCCGGGAGCTTGCGCTCGATGCGGGCCTTTTCAGCAGCCTGTCCACCCTGAATCATCTGGGCACCGCGCTGCACATCACATCGCTGGCCGGAATGATGTGGTTCTATCCCGTCCGCCTGAAAAAGCGTGTCACCCTCAATGCCATGCTTCTGTTGGTGGGCGGGCTGCTGGTGCTGGACTGGCTGCGCATCGGTTACTCGGCCGCCTATACCCATTATCTGCCCATGGCGCTGGTGTTTCTCGCGGGTGTGGCGGCTGCAGTGAGGCAGTGGGCACTCACCCGCCATCGTCCGGCAGAACGCGCCGCGCTGCTATGGATTTTGCTGGCCGTGTTCTGGGCCACCGCCACCAGCACCTCGCTGCTGATCGTGCCGGTCATCTTCGGCAACGATCAGTTGCTTCCCCAGCATCTGGGGTTTGCGCCCCTGCTGCTGATGTATCTCGGGCTGGCGGCGGGGGTGTCGCGGTATCGCCTGTTCGAGCTTGAAAGCTGGTGGCATCGAAGCTGGATTTGGGCGGCGGTCGGCTTTCTGGTCATTGTCACGGACTTGTTTCTGGTCCTGTTGGTCGGGCTGGATCACTCGCGCGGGCTGCTGCTCAGCGTGCTGTTGGCTGGTCTGATTTACATTCCGCTTCGGCAATGGATGCTGGCCCGTTTTCTGGCCCGCGACGACCCCGGCATGACACGAACCCTGTCTCGGCTGACAGGCGGCTTGATCGGGCTGCGAACCACGCAGCAACTGCACGACCGCCTGCTGGCGACCCTGTCGGACATGTTTCGGCCGCTGGATATTCGAATCGACGCCAAGCCGACCCCGCGTATCATCGTAGAGGCAGACGCCCAGGCGCTTCGCCTGCCGCATCCTTTCAGGGGCGAATCCATCGTCCTGGTCAATGTGGCCGGCGGCATGCGGCTGGTCAGCCAAAGGGACGTGGATGGGGCCGGTATCGTGCTAGACGTATTCCGGCACGCGGCCGACGCGTTACAAGCGCAAGTGCTGGCAGCGGCCGAAGAACGTGAGCGGGTCATTGGTGATCTGCACGACGATCTCGGCGCAAAGCTGCTGACGATCGTGCACACCACCGGCAACGGGGACGGGCGTGAGCTGGCCCGCTCCGCCTTGTCGGACCTGCGCGCCATCGTTGGTCAACAGAGAGAGCCGCCGCGACGCCTGGTTACGGTAGTGGACGATATCCGCAAGGAGTTCAATCACCGGGCGCGGCTTGCAGGCCTGACCGGACAGCTTGAAAGCGTGGGCACCCTAAGGCCGGTCTCGCTGTCGGGTCGGATGGCCAACAGCCTGGCAAGTATCGCCCGTGAGTTCGTCACCAATGCCTTGAAGCACGCGCGGGCGACCGAGCTGACGCTTGGCGTGGCGAGCGACGATGAAAAACTCAAACTGTCGCTGCAGGACAATGGTCAGGGCAGTCCCGTTGCCGGCTGGGTCGAAGGCGGGGGAAGCCGCTCCATCCGGCGGCGCGCTGATGAAATGGCCGCTGAACTGGATTTCGCCAGCGACGCCCGAAGCGGGACCCGCGCTGTGTTGACGCTGTTCTACGACCGGCTGCCACCGGTCGATACGCTCAGGCCTGACGCGTCAGCAGACCCAGACGGATCGCTTCGGGGGTCGCCTCCGCGCGGGACGAAATCTTGAGTTTCCGGTAGATGCTCTTCACGTGCGTCGAGACCGTATTGCGCGAAATATCCAGCGATACACCGGCTTCGCTCACCGTGTAGCCCTTGGAAATCAGACCCAGGATTTCGGCCTCGCGATCGGTCAGCTCGGTGGGCGGCGTCGCCGATGCTGGCGCATGGAAACTGTCCATCAGTCGGGTGACGATCGGGGGGGATACGGCCGGCAACCCGCCGATCAGTTGCCGCAAACAGGCCAGTTGTTCTGCCGACGGCCGATCCTTGAGCAGGTATCCACTGGCTCCGGCGTGGAGCGCGGAAAACAGGTGGTCGTCGTCGGAAAATATGGTGGACACCACGCAGATGCAGTCCGGACAGGCCGACTTGAGTTTGCGAATGAAGCCGCAGCCGCTGCCGTCCGGCAGGTTCAAATCCACCAGCGCGAGGTCCGGGTTGATCCGTTCCGCAATGCTGCCGGCCTCGGCCAGCGTGCCGGCAGCGTGAATGTCGGCGGCGGGAAAAGCCTGCCGCAGCATGCCCGCCAGCCACGCTTGCGATGCCGGCAGATCCTCAATGACCAGGATGTTCTGCATCGTCATGGCGCCCCCCGGAACCATCAATGATCCAACTGGACTAGAAGATAGCGCGTTGGCGCCGGTATTTCACTGAATCCGCGCTTTATTAGGCGGTTGGCGGTACGGTCGGGCTGCAGCCGCATGGCCGCGGAACGCTGATTCAACCGGCGGTGAGCCTGATTCGGCACCTCAGGCTCACCTATTCAGGTGATACCGCCGGCTATTTCCCCTCGGATACGTTCCCGAGCAGGTACGTGCCTCGCGCTCATCGCGCGAGGCTAATTGATCCGGCCGCCACCACGGGTGAGCCGATCTGCTTTTGTGCGGGCCCTGGCCGGTCCGCCCCGGGGGCCCGATGAATATTTCCGCCAATTTTTCCGATCGCGCTCGATTCGCGTTCGCCATGGTTCTGTTTGCCTTTCTCACTGCCTGTGGTGGCGGCGGCGGGAGTAGCGATGCGCCCGCCGCGGTGGGTGGCGAGCCGGCTCAGCTGCAAACGGTCGAGCCGCAAAGCCGCAACGTGCTGCTGGTCACCTTTGACAGCCCGCCGGACGAACAAGCGCTGGACCCGGATAATTACCAGGTGGTCACCCCGGATGGCCGGGTGCTGGAGGTGGTTTCGATTACCCCCACGGAAGATCCGAATGTCGTGTTGGTCGGCGTAGAGGAACAGCCCGGCGAGGGCGATACCGCGACCTCGCAGGCCAGCCTGAAAGTCGCGGGCAGCGGCACGGAGCAGGTGGCCGCAAATAATGAGGCCGGGCCGGGTTACGCGCTGATCTACAACGCGCCGGGCCTGGAGCCCGTCAGCATGCCCTTCGAGGCCATTTTCACACCCGAGCCCGAGCTGCTCAGCGTCGTCGCGGTCGATCTTGGGCGTCTGGAGCTGACATTCAGCGAGCCGATGAGTGAGTCGGCCATCGACGTGACGAATTACGGCCTGGTTTTTGCCGGCGACGATGCAATGCGCGCCATGGTGAATATCCAGAATGCGCGTTTTGGCGACACGCAGGCCGTGGTGGTGTTGAGCATCGAGCCGCTAATGCCCGATGCCGTCTACATGCTGACCAGTGATCTGGTGCAAAGCGTCAGCAATATTTTCACCAACCCCAACCGTAACCAGCTGGACTTCACCACCAACTTCGCTGCGCCGAGGCTGGTCAGCGCCACCGTGGTGTCCGAGACCGAAGTTCGGTTGGCTTTCTCCAAGCCGCTCGACGACAGCGCCGCCCAGATCGACAACTTCCTGGTCAGCCCCGAGCTGGTCGTGCAAGGCGCCGAGCTGCTGGCCGGCGGCGTCGACATTCTCCTGCAGGTGGATAACCTGCTGGCCGTGGACTACCAGATCACGGCTACGGGCGTGAGCGACAGGCGCGCCGTTGAATTGGCCCCGGATGGCCGGACCGCGCAGTTCTCCGGCGGCCGTTTCGCGGCCGAGAACCGGCCGCGCGTCGTGTCGGCCGCCTCCGGCGGTAACAACACGGTCTTCGTGGTGTTCAGCCGCCCCATGAACGGCAATGCCCTGGACCCGTCGAACTACAGCATTGTCCAGGAAAACGTGAATCCGGAAGTCGGGTCGCTTGGCGTCACGTCGGTTGAGTTCACCGACGGCGAGCGCCTGGCGGTCGAACTGCTCACCCGTTCGCAGAACGAGCTGACCTACCGCGTCAAAGTCTCCAACGTCACCGACCTCACCGGTCTGCCGCTGGCCGATCAGGAGCGCGGCGTCGACCCCACCAGCACCACTTTCGCCGGCATACCACCCAGCCAGAACGAAATCGTGGACAGCGACGGCGACGGCATTTCCGACAGCGCCGAGCAGCGCGGCTACGTGGTATCCGTACAGAACCCCGATGGCAGCATCTCGCAGACCCAGGTCACCAGCGATCCGGATGATCCCGACACCGACGGCGACGGAATTACCGATGATCTGGAACGCCAGTTCGGCACCAACGCCCGCTCCGGCGACACCGATGGCGACACGCTCAGCGACAATCTCGAGCTGAACACCATCTTCTCCAACCCCTATGCGGTCGACAGCGACGGCGACGGCCTGGAAGACGGCCTCGAGCACAATGATCTGCATACGTCACCGTTGCTGGCCGACAGCGACGGCGACCAGCTCACCGACGACCAGGAACTGTTCGAGCTGAACCGCGATCCTTTGGTGGCGGACATCCCGGAAGTGCAAATCAACGTGGGCGAGGTGCGTCTGCAGATTGACGAGCGCTATACCTACACGGATGAAACCGGGCAGACGGTATCGCAGGAGTCGAACAGCAGCAGCACGCTGTCGCGCAGCCAGGACACATCGTTTTCGACGAGTGATAGCAGCAGCACGGAGATCTCGGGTGGATTCACGCTTAGTTTTGCCGTAGGCGGAGCTGCAGCCTTTGGCGCCGTAGGGAGCAGTGTAACCAGCGCGGCTGCAACGCCAACCGGTAAAACCGAAAACTCCGGTACCTTCGAGCGCACAACGTCAGATTCCTTTACTGCCACGCAAAGCTCCTCACAAGCTTCGCAACAGTCCTACGAAAACTCCCTGTCGAAAGGCCGTACCTTCACCCAGAACAGCGCCGTGACTCGCGAAGTGGTCGGTGCGCGGATCGACGTCGACTTGAGCGTCAGCAACACGGGCAGCATTCCATTCACACTGAGTGATCTCGAAATCACCGTACTGCAGCCCAGCCCGATTGATACCTCCCGGCTGGTGCCTGTGGCCACGCTGGTTTCGAATTCGGAACTGCTCACCGGCACGCCGCTGCAGATCAACCTGGGCCCCTTCAACAGCAGCGCCGGCCCGTTCCTGTTCGCAAACGCGGAAGTCTTTCCGAATCTCATCGAAGAGCTCATGTCCAACCCGCGCGGGCTGATATTCCGCGTGGCCAACTACAACCTGTCGGACGAACTGGGGCGAAACTTCGTGTTTGCCAACCAGGTCGCGCGTGATCGCACCGCCAGCCTGATTTTCGATTACGGCGATGCCGATGCGGCCGAGAATTTTCTGGTCGCCACCAGTGGCGCGCTGGATGATGAAGGCTTCGGTGGCGCGGCCGGCGAGTATGTAGGTGGATTCGATGGCGAGGGCCGCACCATCGGACTGCCGCTCAATTACGTGCTGCAGAAACGTCTGGGTCTTACGCGACATGACAGGTCGCTCGACTACATCGCACCCGGCCCCAACGGCTTGTTGGATACCAGTACCGAAGAAGACGTCCTTGCGGGCGATGACGCGTCGGGAATGCTGGATGATGGCACTCCGGTTATCGAGGCCGGCCCGAATGGTCGGCTGGAAACCCGGCCGACGGGCGATGACCTCATCAGCAACCCTGACCTGCCCGACGGCATCGTCGCCGGGCCGCTGCGCGTGGCGGACAGTATTGCCCAGGGCGACGACATTCAGGAGGTCCCGCCCGGTACGACCGGTCTGAGCATCGGCACCATAGTGGTGTCGGCCGGCGATAACGGCGTGCTGGACACGCCTGCACAAGGCGATGATTCCCGGGAATTCGTCACCGGGTATGAGACGCGCAACACCTGCAGCATTGAATCGGACAAGGCAGCCGACACCTGCTATTTCGACGCGGACTGTGACTGCGCCCCGGGCGATGATGACCCCCGCTGCGCCGACGATCAGGAACCGTTGGGAGCGGGCGGCATGTGCACCGGGCCGGTTCAGCTGCATCGCGTGAATGCCCTGCGCAATGGCGACTTCAATCGAAGCTGGGTGCTCATCTCCAACGGCGACGGTCCGCCCGCGACCGATTTCGATGAAATCATCGTCCGTCCGGCGCAAACCCTGGGCCTGGCGTTCCTGCAGGACCTGGATAACGACGGCCTGTTCGCGCGCAACGAGTATCTGGCCAATTCCATCGACAGCCCGCGTGATCGCCTGAGCAACGCGGACTTCGGCGTGAATTTCGACTTCGACACCGCCAACCTCACGCCCGACGGCATCCCTGACTCACGGGATACCGACGGCGATGGCATCGGCGACTTCGCCGAAGTGCGGGTCGGCTGGATGGTGAGCGTCGACGGCGGACCCTTGCGGCGCGTCTACCCGCTGCCTTTTCTGGCCGACAGCGACGGCGATGGCCTCACCGATTTCGAGGAGCAGGACGTCAGCGGCTACTGCGACACGACGCATGCCGACTACTCACTCTGCCTCAACTTCCCGCCCAGCCCGGCAATCATCCAGGCGGACGCGGTGGCCATCCTTGCCGGCTCTGACAGCATCGCCGACAGCGTGGCGGGTGACGCAGATGGCGACGGCGAGGCCGATGTCAATGACATGGGCGGCCGACTCAACGATGACGTACAGGTCGCATTGGGCGACGGCGCGCAGGGCGCCCGAGCCGTGATCGTGACTGCCGGCGCGGACGGCATCATGCAAACCGCCCTGGGCGGCGACGATATCTATATATCCGCCAACTATGCGCCGCCCGCACTGGACCCGGTTCAGCGGGATACCGACCTCGACGAGGTGACGGACGGCGAGGAAATGAACGGATTGAGCTTCGGGCTAGCAATAATTGATGGTGGCGCGGGCCAGAGTGACACCCTCGCTGCTGGCACCGATATACAGCAGGTCGCGCCCGGAAACCCATCGTTCGCGGGCGGAATCGTGGTGCTGCCCGGGCCGGACGGCACGTTGGAAACATCACCATTTGCCACGGATGACATTTTTGTGGGCACGTCCATATTGTGCGGGCCGAATGTCCGGGCCGATACGCAAGCCCGCCCCGGAACTGACGACGTGCAGCTTGTTGCCGTTGGCGAGGTCTGCCTGGGACCTGCCCCGGCGTTCATACCGTCTCCCGCCATAGCGGTAATCGGCGCCGGTCCAGACGGTGTTCTGCAAACTCGTCCCGCCGATGACGCCGTTCGCGCCACGATGACGGCGTTCACCAACCCGATTCGTCCGGATACTGATGACGACGCCCTCACCGACGGCCGCGAGGTATTCATCGGTTCCAATCCCACTGCGTTCGACGGCGATGAATTCCGCGATGATGACCGGGACGGCTTGAGTAATGCGGCCGAGTCGGAGTTGGGCTGGATCGTGTCCGTGGCTGGGCTGCCACCGATCACTGTGCGCTCCAATCCCAGCACGACCGACACCGACAACGACGGTCTGCCTGATCTGATTGAGCGCGAAATCCGGACCAACCCCAACCTCGCGGATACAGACCGTGACGGATTAAGCGACTTTGATGAGGTTGCTGATTTCGAGAACTTCGTGCGCCTTGCTGCCCCGTATCCCGCCCTCAATATTCAAGGCGGAGCATCGGCCCGTTACGGCACCAGTCCGACCAGCGCTGATACTGACGGCGATGGGCTGTCGGATTTCAAGGAGCTTATCGAGTGCTCGCAAATTACTTTGCCAGGCGCATCGTCACCGGCCCGGATTTGTACCAGCCCGTTACAGGCAGACACAGATCTGGATGGCGCCAGCGATCGCGAGGAAATCCAGCGTCAAGCGGGCGCGACTGATCCAACCAGCAACGACACGGATGGTGACGGACGTTCGGACGGCGTTGAAATAGCCAGCACAGCCTCCGACCCGTTGGTGCCGGATATCGCCTTCAGGCTCATTACCCGGCAGGTTATCGCCGACGACGATTGTGTTGACGGTAACAACAATACCGGGGAACTCGTGTGGTGGTTCGTCCTGTATCCGCCCGGCGGTGCCTCACCTGTTCTTCTGTCTGACGCTCTGGATGCAGTGAGAATAGAGCCGCCCGAGTTTGGGGTGCCGCGTTTAGGCACACAGCTGGTTTTCGGAGCAGGCATAGGAAGCGAAGGCTGGAGAGACCGCAGAGATGGTGAGACGGTCGGCGGAGAGGGTACTCCGATAATCGAAGCCGTGCCCGCGGACAGCAGCGAGGCACTTTCGATTGCCGAAAGCGGTGCGGTTGAGGGTAACGAATTCCTTGTCATTCCTCAGGGTTACGCCAATGAACCGCCGCGCGCCTGTTATGAAAGGACTATTCTCAGCCGGGATAACTTCTTCGCTCTGGACAAATCTTCTGCGGACTACGCCATGCGGCGCGGGCAGAATTTCAGGATACAGGCGATGGTCGCTGAGCGAAGTGGCAATGTCAGTACCGACTGCGGTCTTCCGCCGAGGTTTATTCCCGGCAGTATCACCGCGGAAACCGGGACTGTGTTCGACCGTACTTACTTCTTTGACGACTTGAGCACGGGAGCCGGGCTGAGCATAACTGCGCAAGAGGGCGCCGCTATTCCTCTGGGGACCGAGAATTCGAGCTGTAGGGTCGACTTCAAGATCGACGTGGAGATTATCGGCGGCAGTCTGGGCGGTACGCCCTGACCCAGTGAGCTGAAGTAGATAGCCGGCCTCTGGCCGACCTGCTCCAGCTCTTGCGTCGAATCGCGCAACGGGGCTCGGCGGCCGGTGTCCACAGCAATGCCGGCGCGTCACGCGCCCGTGCTTACCGGCGATCACGTATCCTTGCGCGCCTCAATTCATTCGAGGCGCGCCCCGCCGGTCTTGTCATGCTGCTCAAACTCCGCGGTATCACCCTCCGCTACGGTACCCACGCCCTGCTCAACGGTGTCGACATGCAGATTGCCGCCGGCGAGCGGGTGGCGTTCGTGGGGCGCAACGGCACGGGCAAGTCCACGCTCATGCGCATCATCGCCGGTGAAATCCAGGCGGAAGACGGGCAGATCGAGAAGCGCGACGGGCTGGTGCTGGCGCGGCTGGAGCAGGCGGTGCCGGCGGGGCTGGGCGGCAGCGTGTTCCAGGTGGTGTCTGACGGTCTGGGCGAAACCGGCCGGCTGATCGCCCGCTATCACCAGTTGATCGAGCGCATGGGCGCCGGCGAGGACGTGGGCAACGCGCTGGCCGATGCGCAGTCGGCCATGGACGCGGCCGAGGCGTGGACCGTGGATCAGCAGGTCGAGTCCACCCTCAGCCGGCTGGGCCTGGACGGCAGCGTCGTCTTCGCGAGCCTGTCCGGGGGCGCCAAGCGCCGCGTGCTGCTGGCGCGCGCGCTGGTGCGCGACCCGGATCTGCTGCTGCTCGACGAGCCCACCAACCATCTCGACATCGACGCCATTGCCCAGCTTGAGCAGCTGCTGCTCGACTGGAACGGCGCGCTGCTGTTCATCACGCATGACCGGGCATTCCTGAAGAATCTGGCCACCCGGATCATCGAGCTGGACCGCGGCACGCTCACGTCCTGGCCGGGCGACTACGACAAGTACCTGACCGGCAAGGCCAAGGCGCTGGAAGACGAGGAGAAGGCCAACGCCCTGTTCGACAAGCGGCTGGCTCAGGAGGAAGTGTGGATTCGCCAGGGCATCAAGGCCCGGCGCACCCGCAATGAGGGTCGGGTGCGGGCGCTCAAGGCCATGCGGGAGGAACGCCGCCAGCGGCGCGAGCTTCAGGGGCCGGCGAAGATCAACATGCAGGACCCGAGCCGCGCCGGCAAGAAAGTACTGCTGGCCGAGAATCTGAACTTCGAATATGACGGCAAGCCCATCGTCCGCGATTTTTCCACCCTGATTCAGCGCGGCGACAAGGTGGGCATCATCGGCCCGAACGGCAGCGGCAAGACCACGCTCATCCACATGCTGCTGGGCCAGCTTGCGCCGCAGACCGGACAGGTCACGCCGGGCACCAATCTGGAAGTTGCCCATTTCGACCAGCATCGCGCGGCGCTGGATGACAACGCCACGCTGGCCGAGAACATCGGCCAGGGTCGCACCGAGGTCACCATCAACGGGCAGAGCAAGCACGTGATGTCCTACTTGCAGGACTTCCTGTTCTCGCCCGATCGCGCCCGCTCGCCGGTGAAGGTGCTGTCGGGTGGCGAGCGCAACCGCGCGCTGCTAGCGCGGCTGTTCACGAAGTCCGCCAACCTGCTGGTCATGGACGAGCCGACCAACGATCTGGATATCGAAACGCTGGAACTGCTCGAAGAACTGCTCATCGACTACAGCGGCACGCTGCTGCTGGTGTCGCACGACCGCGCCTTTCTCGACAACGTGGTCACCAGTTCGCTGGTGTTCGAGGGCAACGGCCACGTCGGTGAATACGTGGGCGGCTACAGCGACTGGCTGCGGCAGCGGCCGGCGCAAAAAGCCACAAGCCCGGCCCGCAAGGCTGCACCCACGGCGGCGAAAGCCCCGGCGGCTGCGCAGCTCAGCAGCAACGAACGCAGGGAGTTGCGTGAGCTGCCCCAGCAGATCGAACGGCTCGAACAGCAGATCAGCAAGATCCAGGCGCGCATGGGCGAGCCGGGCTTTTACGAGGGCGATCCCGCCCGGGTGAAACAGGAGACCACTCGGCTGAACAAGGCCGAATCGGAACTTGAAACCGCCTTCGAGCGCTGGGAAGCGCTTGAAGCGCGAGGCTCGTAACGATAATTCCGGTCGGCCAGCCCGTGCCGCATCCGCCAGCCGGCATCGGGCGTAGTCAGAATGCGTCAAGCAACTGAAAACGCCGAACAATTAATCCGTTCGGGGGCTCAAGTGGGCGGGCGCAGCGGCCGATAGGACAGAACAGGCAGCCGCGCTCTAGCGCCGGGTCGCCACTCGGGTCAGTCGGGTCAACACTGCATCGAATGCCAGGGACGGCAGGACGATCATGCGGACAATCGAATACTTTCTGGTCATCTGTCTGATGCTGGCGGCGCCGCTGACTGGCGCGGCCGTGCAGGTCACCCTGGACGGCGAGCCCGGCGAGCCGCTGACCCAGGGCTACCCCTATTATTTCGACAGCAGCAACGCCCGTATCAGCGTCACGCATGACGCCGGCGAGGCATTGCGCATTTCGGTCTACCGCAGCGCCAATGACCTGTTCTCACTGAACTTCGAGGCGCCCGCCGGGCAGCAGCTGGCCGCGACCACCTACGCGCGGGTCACCCGCCAGAGGGCCGTCAACCGCGCGGGCATGAATGTGTCGGGTAACGGCCAGTTCTGCGCGGCCTCGGCCGGCATGTTCGAGATTCTCGAACTGGAGCTGGGAGACGACAGCCAGCTCGACCGATTGGCGCTGGATTTCCGGCAGCGTTGTGCCGGCCAGGAGGAGGACCTGTTCGGCCATGTGCGGCTGAACTCGTCGCTGCCGGTGGACCGCAGCCGCCCGTTCGCGGTGGCCGGTCGCGACAAGGGCGGTTTCGAGGATGACCGCATCCTGCTCAACGGCAGCGATTCGTTTGTCCGTGATGCGCAGCTGGTGAGCTATCGCTGGCGCCAGCGGGCCGGTCCGCCGGCACGCCTGATCGGGGCGCATAAGCCTCGGGCCCGGTTCTGGCCGCGTGATTTGCCTCTGGGCGGCGCCACCTTCGAGTTCGAGCTGACCGTCACCGACAATCGCGGCCTGAAGGATCGCGACGCCGTGGCCGTGACCGTGCCGAGCAAGAGCGACCCGCAGTTCTTCATCAGCCTGGACAGTGACTCGAGTGAGCTTATCGGGCTGGGTCGCAAATGGCGGCTGACCCCGCACGACGGCGTGCTGTCGCTGGCTGCGAGTGATACGGGCGGTCTGGCGGTTCGCTATCGCGGCAGTCAGCCCAACGCCACCTTGAATTTCTCGCCGCCGCAGGGGGCGCGGCTGGCGCCCGCGCTGTACGACTACGCCACCGCGTTTTCTGCCGACGCGCAGCCCGGCCTGCCCGGTATCAACGTGCGCCTGGCGGGCCGACGCTGTCCGGACGCCATCGGGCGTTTCCGGCTTCTGTCGCTCGAGGATCGGGCCGGCGCACACCACCCGGATGCGGTGGCGGTGGACTTCCGGCAACGCTGTTTTCCCGGCGGCCCCGAACTGACGGGCAAGCTGCGCTACAACGCCGTGCCGCTGGAGGTGCCGGTGGCGCGGGTGAGTCCCGAGCTGGCTGCGGCGCCAGGCTCGATGGTGACGCTGGACGGCAGCGCGTCTCGCGATCTTCAGCAGGATCGGCTGTCCTACCGCTGGCGCCAGCTTTCGGGCCGGCCGGTTCAGCTGCAGCAAAACGAGGGGCCGCTGGCGCGCTTCGTCATGCCGGACTACGAGGCGGACGTGACGCCGATGGACCGCTACCTGTTCGAATTGATTGTGGAAGACGAGAAGGGCTACAAATCGGTGGCCGAAACAGAGGTCAGCCGGGTCAGCGAAACCTGATTGCCGTCCATACGAGGCCGACCCTGACCGCCAATACTGCCGGTCCAACACATTAATCGCGATTAATCGCGCATTTCGTCGCGATAAACAGACAGTTTGCCCTTTCGCCGCGGCGGTGACGAAACTTGGTCTCAAACGGCGTCCTGTGCGGCGACTGGTGCATCCACCAATTGCCGGCGGGTCGCCGGGTTGAGCAAGTCACCCGCAGAGGATCTGACATGGGCAAGGACGTCCATCGCCGCCGGCAGGGCACTCTGGCCGCCGCACTTTTGCTGTTCGCCGGCGCGCTGCCGGTCCATGCCGCCGATGCTTTCGGACTGGTCGACGTGGCCGAGCGCGCCCGTGCACTCGCGGACAAGCCCTACCAGCCGCCGCCCAAGGTGCCTGCCGCCGCGGCCGACATCGAGCGGGTGCCCTGGTCGCGTATCGACTATCGCGATGAAGATGCCCTGTGGCACGACGAGGACCTGCCGTTCCAGGTGGAGTTCTTCCACCCGGGCTCGTTCTACGATTCGGCGGTCGGGATTCACGTCATCGATGAATCCGGCATCAATCCCGTGCCTTTCTCGAAGAAGGGCTTCGTCTATCCGAACGATGCGATGCGGCAGCAGGTCCCCGAAGACGCCGGCTACGCGGGTTTCCGCGTGCACTACCCGCTGAATACGCCCAGCAAGATGGACGAATTGGTCGTGTTTCTCGGCGCCAGCTATTTCCGCGCGCTGGGCAAGGGGCAGGCCTACGGGCTCTCGGGCCGCGGCCTGGCCATCGATACCGCCATGGACAGCGGCGAGGAATTTCCCGAATTCCGGGAGTTCTGGCTGGTCAAGCCAACGGACGATGCGCGCCACATCACGGTCTACGCGCTGCTCGACAGCCCCAGCATCAGCGGCGCCTACAAGTTCGAGATTCATCCGGGCGAAGCCACGCTCATGAACGTGGAATCGCGGCTGTTTGCCCGCAAGCCCATCCGGAAGCTGGGGGTCGGCGCGCTGACCAGCATGTTCATGTTCGGCGAGAACTCCATGCAGAAGGGCGGCGACTGGCGCCCCGAAATGCACGATTCCGACGGCATGGTCGTGGTGGACGACAAGGGCGAATGGCTGTGGCGGCCGCTGGTCAACCCCCGCCGGCTCGCGGTCAACAGCCTGCAGGCCAACAGCCCCCAGGGCTTCGGCCTGATGCAGAAGGACCGCGAGTTCTCGCACTACCAGGACCTGCTGGACCAGTACGAGATTCGCCCGTCCGTCTGGATCACCCCCAAGGGGCAGTGGGGCGAGGGGCATGTGGAGCTGGTGCAGATTCCCTCGGACAGCGAGCAAAACGACAACGTGGTGTCCTATTGGGTGCCCGCGCGGCCGGTACGGCCCGGCGATGAGCTGTCGTTCGACTATCAGATGGCCTGGGAGATGGACCGGCGGGCCTCGCCGTCCTCCGCCCAGGTGCTCAACACGCTGGTGGGTCGGATTCCGATGCACGAAAACCCGCCCGACGCTGCGCGCCGCATTGCGGTCGACTTCGCCGGCGGCGCGCTGGGCTCCCAGCCTGACGACGCCCGGATCGGGCCAAAGATCACGGTGGTGGGCGAGGGCAAGGTCATGCAGTCGCGCGTTGTCCGCAATCCCCACACCAACGGCTGGCGGCTGGAGTTCGATGTGCTGCCCGGCAACGCCGGCCAGCCGCTGGAACTTCGCGCCTTCCTGGTGGACCTGGAGGGCCGCCCGCTGACGGAAACCTGGAGCTACGCCCTGAACCAGTAGCGCGTATGGACCCGACCGACAGACCCGGGCTGGCCCGGGCGAACCAGTACATCACCGCCCTGGGGCTTGCGCCGCCCGCGGATGAACGACTCCGCACCGAGCTCCGGGCCGCCCTGCCTGAAAACGCCACCCCGGCCGAGGCCATGGCCCGGCTGCACGGCCTGATCGCCGAATACGACGACAAGGCGGACGCGGCGCAGTCGCCCGGCAGGGATGGCACGGGTATGGCGGCCGCCGCGTCGCTGTCCGGCCGCGTGGCCCTGCGCCAGCGCGGTCTGCGGGCGGCGCCAGACGCGGCGCGGCTGACCACCATGCCTCGACTGTCGCGCCATTCCATGCGTCCGCCGCAGCCCGAGGCGAGCCTGCGCGGTCCGCTGGGCCGGGCGGAAGATGGCTCCACGACCCGCCCCGCCGGCCGCACCACCCCTCGGCATCTGAAAACGGTCAAGTACATCCGGCAGATCGTGCTGGCGGTACTGGTCTTCGTGCCGGCCTTTGGCGCCACGGCCTACATGGCCAGCGTACTGCCGGGGCAGAGCCAGACCCTGCTCGAGGCGATCATCCTCATGCTGGCCTTCAGCCTGTTCGCCTGGATTCTCATTGGCTTCTGGTCGGCCATGGCGGGCTTTCGCGTCATGCTCCTCGGGGACCGATTCGGGCTGGATGCGGCGCGCCGCGCGGCGTTGCCGTCCACGCTGCCGGACGACGCGCGGACGGCCATTCTGATGCCCATTTGCGAGGAGGATGTGCAGCGCACGTTCGCCGGCCTGCAGGCTACCCTCGAGTCGCTGCGCGAGACCGGCGAGGCCGGTCGATTCGAGTGCTTCATTCTGAGCGATTCGGCCGAGCCGGATACCGTGGCCGCCGAGGAGCTGGCCTGGACCCGGCTGTGCGAGGCGCTGGACGGTTTCGGCCGCATTCACTACCGACGCCGGCGCAGCCGGATCAAGCGCAAGAGCGGCAATGTGTCGGATTTCTGCCGGCGCTGGGGCAGCCAGTACCGCTACATGGTGGTGCTGGATGCCGACAGCCTCATGACCGGCGGCACGCTCGTGGAGCTGGTGCGCCTCATGGAAGCGCAGCCGGATGCGGGTTTGATTCAAACCGTCCCCATGGCGGTCAACCGCGACAGCGTACTGGCCCGGGTACAGCAGTTTGCCACCAGCGTCTACGGCCGGGTGTTCGCGGCCGGCCTGCACTACTGGAACCTGAATAACGCCACCTACTGGGGCCACAACGCGATCATCCGCGTGGCGCCGTTCCGCCGGCACTGCGCGCTGCCCCGCCTGTCCGGTCGCGGGGCTCTGGGGGGCGAGATCATGAGCCACGATTTCGTTGAAGCGGCGCTGCTGGGCCGGGCCGGCTGGGGCGTGTATGTGGCCAGCCATCTGCGCGGCAGCTACGAGGAGTTGCCGCCCACGCTGCTGGACGAGCTCAAGCGTGATCGGCGGTGGTGCCAGGGCAATCTGCAGCATGCCCGGCTGCTGTTTGCCTACCGGGTTACGGCCGCGCACCGGGCGCTGTTTGCAAACGGCGTGATGGCGTACAGCTCCGCATTGATCTGGCTGAGCATGCTGTTGCTGTCCAGCTTTGTGGCGGTTTCGGCGGCGATACGCGGGCCCGACTATTTTCCCGAGGCCGGCGCGCTGTTTCCGCAGTGGCCGGTGTGGGAACCGGTGTGGGCCATCAGCCTGTTTGCCGGGACGATGGCCGTGCTGTTCCTGCCCAAGGTGCTGGGCATGCTCCGCGTTATTCTGCTGGGCGAGTCGCGCGATTTTGGCGGCGCGGGCCGCACGGCGGGCAGCGTGCTGCTGGAAATCGTGCTGACAACGCTGCTGGCCCCCATCCGCATGCTGGCCCACGCCCAGTTCGTGAGTTTGACGCTGCTGGGCATTCCCGTGCCCTGGGCCGGTGGCCAGCAGCGCGATGATGTGGTCATGCCCTGGGGCCGGGCGCTGCGTTTTCACGCACCCGGCATGGCCATCGCGCTGCTCTGGGGCGGGGTGACCTTCTGGTACACCCCGGGCTTCGGTGTTTGGCTGCTGCCCGTGCTGCTGCCGCTGCTGGTGGCGCCGGCGGTCACGGTGTATTCGGCCAGCCCCGAGCTGGGACGCTGGCTGCGGGCGAAGGGGCTGTGCGTGATTCCCCAGGAGCGTCGTCCGCCGGCGCTGCTGCAGCGACTGGCCGCGCTGATGGCCTCGCCGGGTCCGCGGGCCAGCGCAATGCTGGCCGTGATCGGTCCCTACGAAAACGCGATTCACTGCGGCATGGCGCGCTCGGCAAGCCGACTGAATCCGGCCATTCAGGCTCATCGGGACGATATTCGGAAGCGTGCATTTGACCAGGGTCTGGATGCCCTGTCAGCAAACGAGCGACAGCAGCTGCTGTCTGATCGCAGCCAGCTGTGCCATCTGCACGAGCAGATCTGGTCGTCGCCGCGTTGGCCCGAGGCCTGGCCCCGGCCAGCCGTCGGCTGACCGGGCGTCCAGACGCTGTTCAGCGCCCGGGGCGGGCCTCGCCGTCCTGATCGCCCTCGCGGCGCGCCGGCGATGCGCTGTCCTGCTCGCCGGCTGTCGAATCGCCCTGGCGTTTCTTGAGCATGCGCTTGACCGGAAACCAGACAATGGCAAACAGGGCCAGGAGAATCGAGCCGACAAAGCCGATGATCACGCCCAGCGTTCCGGCGCCCAGGCCGGGCCCCACGTAGGCCAGTGCACTGCCCGGCAGCATCAGCCCGGCGAGGGCAGGGAGGGTCAGAGTCAGTTTTTGCATGAGGGAAACTCCTTGAAGTCGAAGTAATCGGCAGGCAGCCAGCGGGCCTCGGACAGCACGAGATTTCGCCCCGCCTCGGCCCGGTATTGGTTGAGAAACTCGAACACCACTTCGTTGTCCGGCGTGACTTCCAGAATGCGACCCTGCTGCGGCACGGTGATCAGCAGATTGCCGCCCGGCAGTAGTTGATGCCGGCCGCGAAACCAGGTCTTGGCGCCATGCGTCTTGCCCTCGTACAGCACCTCCAGCGATTGGGCTTCGGGGCGGAAGGACACGATGCGCAGCGGCCCGCGATGCATGTCGTTGTCGAACACGGTGATGCGGCCGTCGGGCTGCCAGTCGGCGTCGTGCTGGCGACGAGTGTGGGCCATGCGCCACCACTTGACCTTGAGGCTGTCCGGGTCGAGCACGAACACCAGGTCCAGCGCCCGCATGCTGATCAGCAGGTCGCCGGCCTCGAAATCGGGGAACGCCGCGGCCATCTTCTCGGACAGAGGCTCGATATCGTTTTCGTGAAAGGAGTCCTGCTGCCACTCGAAGTGGGTGTCGTAGTCGGTCTGGTGCAGGCCGAGAATGTCGATCCCCGGGTTGGCGTCCATGATGTCGCGCAGCGATATCTTTTTGACGATCTCGCCGGTGGCCAGGTCCAGTCGCGCCAGGAAGCGGTGTTTGGCCTTCTGGTCCGTCTTTTCGTCGTCCGGTGCGTCGGGGATGCCGTCCAGTAGGGCCCAGATGTGCTCGCCGTCCGCGTCCAGCGACATCGAGTGATGAAAATGACCGGGCGTGCCCCACTGCGGCTGGCTGCAGACATCGAAGCGCTGCAGGGACACGCCGCCGTCATAGGCGAACAGCAGCGAGCCGTCCGGCAGCACCTCCATGCCGTGCGGAAACTTGTTGGCGTCCTTGCGCGGCTGGCCCTGCCTGATGGCGTCCTCGTTCAGCCGCCACACGTGCACGGCCTCGTTGTTCTCGTCCAGCAGCAGGGCCGCGTGGGCCGGGGGATCGAAGTCGAAGGCGCCAAACAGCAGCCGGTAGCCGGGCTCGGCGCCGTCAGCCGTCAGCGCCGGCGCGTGTTCGGGCGGGAAGTAGGGGGAGTCCAGCGTCTGGAAGCGGTTGTCGTCCTCCGCTTCATAGTCCACCAGAAATCGGTCGACGCCGTCGGTGAGATCGCTCCTGATGTAGGCGATTTCGCTACGGATCGACATGACCAGCTTGTACGGCCAGATTTCCGCATGGCCGATGACAAAGCCCAGCGCCACGCAAAGCAGCGCGGCAACGTAGATTAAAGCGTATTTGACCACGGCTCATTCCTTTGAACCGGTCCCCACGCGGTTTGAACATTAGCAGCTTCCCCGCCGGTCGGCGAAGCATGGGTGGGCCCGGAATAGGTTGCCCGGTTGGCGGTCGGCGCGAGCTTCACAGCGCGCGCGCCAGCAACTGCTGGTAGACCGACCGCGCGGCGCGCATCCGGGTGGAGTCGGGCTCGGCTTCGGGCGTCTTTTCCGACAACGTGAACGTCATGTCGTGGCCCTCGCGCCACTGGTCGTGCAGCCCGAGCCGCTTGAGCAGCTCGCACCAGGTGTCGCTGTCGTCGGCGCAGAGTCGCTCGTAGCTCAGGAAAATGGCGTCCCGCGGCGCCGCGCCGGCGAGCAGGTGCCGGTAGACGTGCGTCCACTGGTCGACCCAGTAGTCCAGCCCATCCGGGTCCAGATAGGCGGCCTCGTCGACAAAGCCGTCATCGAAGCAGAAGGGCCGGCGGGTGGCGCCGAACTCGTGATGCGCCAGCCAGCCCATGTACTCCCCGGCGAAGTGGTCGTCTTCGTTGTCGCCCACAAAGCGCCGATGCTGATTGCGCAGCGACAGGGCCTGCTGCAGCGGGTCGCGAAACGGAATGATGATCTGCGCGCCCGGAAAGGCCTGCAGCAGCGCCGGCAGGCGCAGGATGTTGTTGTTGTTCTTCGATAGATAGCGCCGGCGGCGCGATGCGTCACCGCTGCGGATGATTGCGTCGGCGTAGCGGCGGAACTTGTGCAGCACCTCGGCGGCAGGCGCATGCGGCCGGAGCCGATCCGGCAGCAGGTAATCGTCGCCGGCGAAGGTCTTCCAGAAGACCTCCTCCAGCGCCTCGGGGCTGTCGTAGTTCACGGCGATGCCGTCGCCGTGGGCCCGTTCTTCCAGCGCCTTGTCGCGCGCGCCCACGCCGGAAATCTTCCGCCACAGATTGGGCATGAGCACGAAGGGCATGTCGCGGTAGGTCAGCGAGCGAAACTGGCCGCTGGCGTACAGGCTGCGCATGAGGATGGTGGTGCCTGCCCGGGCCAGACCCGCAACGAACACGTGCGGTCTTTCCCGCGTGTCGGCCACCGTGGACTTTCCGCCCGCCGCCATTTCGATTTCAAAGCTCATTTCGCGCACGGCAGGGCTGGCGAGCGCCAGGCGGTGCAGCATCTTGTCGGTGGCGCTGTAGTCCTGATCACCTGTCTTCGCGGCCTTGCGCGGCGCTGATCGGGCAGGGCGATGGACCAGCCAGGCGTAGGCGGTGCCGATGGCGGTGCACAGCAGGATGCCCTGCCAGCTCGCCAGGAAATCCACCAGGTCGATTTGCAGCCAGCGCTGCGCGGCCAGACCCAACAGCCAGATACCCGCACCGATGGCCGCCAGCGTCAGGGGGAGTCGCAGCGTGCCCTGCATCATGCGTCCGGAATAGGCGAGCAGCGCCTTTTCCTTCCAGTGGTCGGAAATGCCGGGGGCCATCACCACGTGCCGGGCTCTGTTGCTGGTCGACAGCAGCCGGGAGGCGGCCGGAATGAAACCGGATCGCGCCACGACCTCTACAAAAAAGATGGTTGCGACCACCGCCAGGAGGATGTTCATGCGGCGCCTCCACGACAGCACGATGGCGCGGCGGCGCGGGGCAAGGCAGTGGACCGAGTGGGGGGAGACGTCCGTGTCATGAGGCACCCGACAATGTCGTTGAGCGGCGCAGATCGAGCGTCAACTCAAGCTGCGACCAATGTCCGGTCCCTCGCCGTCATTTTATTCCCGAAGCCGCATGAAAAGTCAAATGGCACTGTCTGTTTTTGGCGACCCGGGCGGCGTGCCTATCGCAACGTCAGACAACCTGGCCGGCGGCGTGGCCGCACGCCCAGGCCCACTGGAAGTTGTAGCCGCCCAGATGGCCGGTCACGTCCAGCACCTCGCCAATGAAATACAGCCCCGGCAGGCGGCGCGACTCGAAGCTGGACGAGGACACCTCGTCGACGTTCACCCCGCCCAGCGTGACTTCGGCGGTGCGATAGCCCTCCGTGCCGTTGGGCCTGAAAGCCCAGGCCCGCAGCTGATTGGCCACGGCCAGTAGTTGCGCTTCGCTGAACTGCTTCAGCGGACGACTGCCGGCGCCGAGTTCACATAGCCGGTTTGCCAGCCGTTTCGGCAGGACTTCGGCGAGCACGGTGTTTAGCTGCGCGTCGGGCCGGGCGTCGCGGCGTGCGAGCAGCCAGCCCGCCGCGTCTTGCCCCGGCAGCAGATCAACCGCGACCGCGGCGCCCGGCTGCCAATAGGAGGAGTGCTGCAGCACGCTGGGGCCGCTGATGCCGCGATGGGTAAACAGCAGGCCGCTGTCGAAGCGGTGCCCGCCGGCCTCGGTGGCGGCCGGTAGCGCCAGGCCGGACAGGTCGGCGTATTTCTTCAGCTCATCGTCGTCGAAGGTGAACGGCACGAGCCCGGCCCGGGTGGGCTTGATGGTGTGGCCGAACTGTCGCGCCAGGTCATAGCCGAGGCCGCTGGCGCCCATCTTCGGAATGGACAACCCGCCGGTGGCCACCACGAGGGCGCCGGCCGTGACCGATCCGCGCGCCGTGTCCACGCTGAAGCCCGGCTCGAGGGCCTGCACTTCGCCCACGCCCGCGCGCGTTTCGATGCGCACCTTCGCGGCATCGCATTCGGCCTGGAGCATGGCCACGATCTGCTTGGACGACTCGTCGCAGAACAGCTGCCCCAGCTCTTTTTCATGCCAGGCGATGCCATGCCGCTCGACCAGCGCAATGAAGTCCCACTGGGTATAGCGAGCCAGGGCGGATTTGCAGAAATGCGGGTTGGCCGAGAGGAAATTCTCCGGCTGCACGTCCAGATTGGTGAAATTGCAGCGGCCGCCGCCGGACATCAGGATTTTCTTGCCGATGCGGTTGCTGCCCTCCAGCACCAGCACCCGCCGCCCGCGTTTGCCCGCCTGGATGGCGCACATCAGCCCGGCAGCGCCGCCGCCGAGCACGATCACGTCGTACTGCGCTTGATTCGAATGATCAGGCATGGATTGTCGGAGCAATACAGGGGCGCCGCGGGGCCCGTCGGGATTTGACGCTGTCGCCACGGCCGGGTTTAACTGCCGCTCTGATTCTCGCATGCAAGGCGCCTTTACATTGCGTCAAACCCGCCGACAACCGCGCGCGCAGCTGCTGGGCAGGCTGATCCTGCCGCTGTTGCTGTGGGCGCAGATTGCCTGCGCGGTGCCTCAGGTCCATGACCACATCGACGCGGGCGCGGGTATAACGCATGCCGAGACGGGTGAGCACGTGCTGGTCGTGCCGGATTCGACGCACCAGGGCGAGGACGGCAGCGAACACGAGCTGCGCCTGCACACCTGCGGCGCCCACGTCATGGGTCTGCCGGTTGCCGTGCCGCAAATCAGCACGCCCACCCCCGCTTTCGTCACCGCGTTCGCCGCACCGCACGCGCCGGCCGTTTTCCACGAGCGGCTGCTGAGACCGCCCATAGGCTGAATTCTCCCGTCCGATCTGTCGCGCTCGCGCGGCAGCCGTCGTCCTGCCGGAGAATTCCATGTTCCGACTACCCCTGCTGGCCGCAGCCTGCCTGGCTGCGCCCATGCTGAAGGTGGCGGCGTTCGCGTCGCCGCCGCCCGACACGCCCGTTCGATCGTTGACGCTGACTCAGGCGCTGTCGATCACCCGACAATCACAGCCCGCCCTGCAGGCGCTGGAGCGTGAGCTCCAGGTACTCGATCGCCGGGTGCGCCTGGCGGGACAGGCCCCGCCAGTAACCGCCGGGCTGGAGCTGGAGAACATCGCCGGCGAGGGCGAGCGGCGCGGTTTTCGCGGCGCCGAACTCACGCTGAGCCTGTCTACCTCGCTTGAACTGGGCGGCAAGGCCGCGCGGCGGGCCGAGGTGGCCGGGTCCGAAAACGACCTGCGGCGCGTGGAACTGGCGCAGCAGCGCCGCGACCATTTGGCGGATACCGCCCAGCATTTTATCGAGGCCGCGGTGGCCCGCGCGCGAATTCGTCAGGCCGAACGCGTGCTGAAGCTGGCCGAGGCCACGCTCCAGGCCAGCCAGCGCCGCGCCGACGCCGGGGCGGCGCCGCGCACCGAACTGCAGCGCGCCCGGCTGCGGACGCAGGAGGCCCGCCTGTCGCTGCGGCTGGCTCGCCAGTCCGCCGATTCGGCCGCGCGGGCGCTGGCACTGTCCATGGGGCGGCCTGATCTGCACGTTCGTGTGGACGCGCAGGTCCTGAAGCTGCCCGCGCTGGTGTCTCTATCCGAGCTGCTCGACCGGCTTGACCGCGTGGCGGCGATACGCTCTGGCGATGCCCGACTGCGCCTCGCCGAAGCCGAACTGCGGCTGGCGCGGGCATCGGCGCGGCCGGACATCAGCCTGAGCGGCGGGGTCCGCCGCTTCGAGGGCAGCGACGATGAAGTGCTCGTGGCCGGCCTATCCATTCCGCTCGGCGCCCGCGAGCGGGCCGAACCCGAACGCGCGTTGGCGATCGGCGAACAGGCGGCTGCTCGCGCGGCGCGGCAGGCGGCGGAATACCGGGTGCGGGCGCTGATTACGCAGGCCTGGTATCGGTTGACGGCCTATCGCGAGGAAGTCGAAACGTTGCGGGGTGCCCTGCAGGCCGAGGCCGACGCGGTGGTAAAGGCGACCGCGAAAGGCTACCGCGCCGGCCGCTACAGCCTGCTGCAGCTCAACGCCGCCCAAGCCGACGCCCTCCAGATTGCCCGGCGCAGCCTCGATGCCGCGGCCGGTTTTCACAAGACCCTTATCGAAATCGAGCGTCTGGTCGGCAGCCGGGCGGTCGGGGAGTCCGAATCATGAAGTCGACCCTATTGTTGAACCTGATGGCCCTGGCGCTCGTGCTGCCCCTGGTGGCTTGCGGTCAGTCTGCGGATCACCCCCCGCACGAAGCCGACGAACACGGCCACGATGACAGCGCCGCGCACGGCGAAGCGACCATGCGGATGCCGGAGGAAGTGGCCGCGGCCATGGAGGTGGCCACGGCCACGGCCGGCCCGCAGACGCTGCGCCAGACCCGCGAGTTGACCGGGCGCGTGCACACCGACCCGGCGCGGGTGGCGCGAGTGCGGCCCCGCTATCCGGGGCTCATCACCAGCGTGCGTGCGCAGCCCTGGGACATGGTGGAGGACAACGCCGTGCTGGCCCGGGTGCAGAGCAACGACAGCCTGCAGACCTACAGTCTGCGCGCGCCCATCGGCGGCTGGGTGGTGACCCGGAACGCGCAGGAGGGCGAGGTGAGTGGCGACGATCCGCTGTTCGTCATCGCGGATCTCTCGGAGCTTTGGGTGGAGCTCGACGTGTTCGATCACGATCTGCCGTTCATCTCGGTCGGCCAGCCCGCGGTCATCCGCGGTCTGCACGGTGAGCATCTGGCAGAAGGCCCGATTGATCGCATGTCGCCTCTGGCCATTCATGGCGCCCAGTCGGTCCGGGCGCGAGTCATCGTCGACAACGCCGACGGCGTGCTCCGCCCCGGCCAGTACGTAACCGCTGAAGTGCTGACGGTCGAGCGGGACGTGGGCCTGGCGGTGAAACGCGAAGCCGTGCAGTACGACGCGGGGCAGCCGGTGATCTTCGAGAAGACGGGCGAGACCTATACGGCACGCCCGGTCGAACTCGGTGCCCAGGACAGCCAGTACGCCGAAGTGCGCTCGGGCCTGGCGGCCGGCGCCAAGTACGTGTCGCGCGGCAGCTATCTGATCAAGGCGGACCTGAACAAGGCCGGCGCAGAACACAGCCACTAGGAGACCGGTCATGCTCGAGAGAATCATCCGGTTCGCTGTCGATAACCGTGTGCTGGTTCTGCTGGCGGTGGCGCTGGTGGCCGCGCTGGGTGTTTACAACTATCAGCGACTGTCCATCGACGCGGTGCCCGACATCACCAACGTGCAGGTGCAGATCAGCACCGAGCTGCCCGGCTATTCGCCGCTGGAGGCCGAGCAGCGCATCACCTTCCCCGTGGAAACCGCCATGGCCGGCCTGCCGGCGCTGGACTATACCCGCTCGATCTCCCGCTATGGTCTGTCCCAGGTGACCGTGGTGTTCGATGAGGGGACGGACATCTACTTTGCCCGACAGCTCGTCTCCGAGCGGCTGGCCGAGGTGCGCGCCGAGTTGCCCGAAGGTATTCAGCCGCGGATGGGACCGATTGCCACCGGTCTGGGCGAAATCTACATGTACACGCTCTCGGGCGAGCCGGGCGCCGATTTCGACGCCGCCGACCTGCGCACGCTGCAGGAGTGGGTGGTGCGTCCGCAGCTGCGGTTGACGCCCGGTGTGGTCGAGGTCAACACCATCGGCGGCTATACCAGGACCTTCGAGGTCTCGCCCTGGCCCGAGCGCCTGCTCGCCTACAACATGACCCTGCGGGACGTCATGCAGGCGCTGGCGCGCAATAACGCCAATGCCGGCGCCGGTTTCATCGAGCGAAACGGTGTGCGCTACCTCATTCGCTCGCCCGGTCAGGTGGAGGATATTGCCGATATAAGGCGCATTGTGGTGGGCAAGCGTGATGGCCTGCCCATCCGTCTCGACGAGCTGGCCGATGTGCATGAATCGCATGCGCCGCGTACCGGTGCGGCGACCCAGGATGGGGAGGAGGTGGTCCTGGGCACGGCGTTCATGCTGATCGGTGAAAACAGCCGGGCCGTGGCCCGCGCGGTGGGCGAGCGCATCGAAAATATTCGTCCGTCGCTGCCCGACGGTGTGAAGCTGAATACCGTGTACGACCGGACCACCCTGGTCGACAAGACTCTTGTCACGGTGCGCAAGAATCTTGCGGAAGGCGCGCTGCTGGTCATCGCCGTGCTGTTCGCCATGCTCGGCAACATCCGCGCCGCGCTGGTCACGGCGGCGGTCATTCCGCTGTCCATGCTCATGACCATCACCGGCATGGTGCAGTCGAACGTCTCCGGCAACCTGATGAGCCTGGGGGCGCTGGACTTCGGGCTGATCGTGGATGGCGCGGTGATCATTACCGAGAACTGCCTGCGCCGGCTTGGCCTGGCGCAGCGGGACAGCGGGCAGGTGCTTGATCTTGGCCAAAGACTGGCCGTGGTACGCGAGGCGACCAGCGAGGTCATTCGCCCCAGCGTGTTTGCCGTGACCATCATCCTGGTGGTCTATCTGCCCGTATTCGCGCTGAGCGGCGTTGAGGGCAAGATGTTTCACCCCATGGCGTTCACGGTGGTCGTGGCGCTGGCGTCCGCGCTGCTGTTGTCGCTGACTTTCGTGCCGGCCGCGATTGCGCTGCTGTTGTCTGGCCGGGTGGCGCTGACCGAACCCCGAATCGTCGGCTGGTTGCGTCGCCTGTACCGCCCGGCACTGCACTTCGCGCTGCGCTGGCGCTGGGGCATGGTGAGCGTGGCGGCCCTGCTGGTCGTGCTGGCCCTGCTGGCGGCCAGCCGCATGGGTACGGAGTTCGTGCCCGATCTCGATGAAGGGGATATCGCCCTGCACGCGCTGCGTATCCCCGGCACCAGTCTGCAGCAGGCCATCGACATGCAGCTTTACCTGGAGCAGCGCCTGCGGGCGTTGCCGGAAGTCGAGCGCATCTTCTCCAAGATCGGTACCGGCGAAGTGGCCAGCGACCCCATGCCGCCGTCGGTGGCCGATACATTTCTCATCCTGAAGCCGCGCGCGCAGTGGCCCGATCCGGGCAAGACCAAGGCGCAGGTGGTGCGCGAGGCGCAGGCCGTAGCCGAGGCGGTGCCGGGGAACAACTACGAGTTCACTCAGCCCATTCAGATGCGGTTCAACGAGCTGATTTCCGGCGTGCGGGCCGATGTCGCCGTGAAAATCTACGGCGATGATCTGGACACGCTGGTGAGTCTGGGCGACCGCGTCGCAACCGTGCTGCGCGGCGTGGCGGGCGCTGCCGACGTGCGCACGGAACAGACCACCGGCCTGCCCATGCTGGTGGTCCGACCCGACCGCGCCAGGCTGGCCCGCTACGGGCTGGATGTGGAAAGCGTGCAAAACGCGGTGCGTATTGCCATGGGCGGGGCGCAGGCCGGCATCGTGTATGACGGCGACCGCCGCTTCGACCTCGTGGTCCGTCTGCCAGAATCGCTGCGGCTCGACCCGGACGCGCTGGCACGACTGCCCATCCCGCTGCCGTTCGATAACCTGACCGTGCCCGGTGATGCCGATGCTCTGGGCGTGGCAGACAGCCCGCCCCAGCATATTCCGCTGGGCTCGGTGGCTACGGTAGAAACCCGCCGGGGGCCGGCGCAGATCAGCCGTGAAAACGGCAAGCGCCGGGTGTTCGTGACCGCCAACGTGCGCGCGCGTGATCTGGGCAGTTTTGTGAAATCGGCCCGCCGCGCCATCAATGATCAGGTCGATATCCCCGCCGGCTACTGGGTCGATTATGGCGGCAGCTTCGAGCAGCTCATTTCGGCGAGTCAGCGGCTGACCCAGGTGGTGCCGCTGACGCTGCTGCTGATACTCGCGCTGCTTTACGCGGCGTTTGGCAGCGTCCGCGATTCGTTGATCGTGTTTTCCGGCGTGCCCCTGGCGCTGACCGGCGGCGTCGCCGCGCTGCTGCTGCGGGACATGCCGCTGTCCATCTCGGCCGGCATCGGCTTCATCGCGCTGTCCGGCATTGCGGTCCTCAACGGCGTGGTCATGCTGTCGTTCATCCGTGACCGACTGCGCGACGGCCTGGGCCTGGAAGCCGCCATTATTGACGGCGCGCAGGTGCGCCTGCGCCCGATATTGATGACCGCGCTGGTCGCCGCGCTCGGGTTTGTGCCCATGGCCTTCAATGTGGGCACTGGCGCTGAAGTACAGCGGCCGCTGGCGACCGTGGTCATCGGCGGGATTATCTCGTCAACGCTCTTGACGCTGCTGGTGCTGCCGGCGCTGTACAGAATTGTTGCCGCGTCCGCTCGCCGTGCTCCTGGCTGACGGTGGCGGATGTTGCTCCCGCGAGCAGTTGCCTCTCCGGGCGGCACGAGCGCGGCGGTCGAACGTAGCCTGGTCAGAAGTGTCTGAATGGTCGCGCCAGCATCTGTTACAAGGCATGGCTGCCGGCTTTTTTGAACAAGGCTGAACACATCCATGGTTACGAGAAGAGAGCTACTCCTGTCCGGCGCCGCTACGGGAGCAGCGCTTGCCAGCCAGGGCCTGTTGCCGGCCTGGGCGCGCAGCGCGCGGCCGGAGGCGCTGGCCGGATTGCGCGAGGTCTCCGGCTCCACGTTTGATCTGGAAATAGCGCGGAGCCGAGTGAGCATAGATGGCCGCGCCGGAAACGGTATTACCGTCAACGGCAGCTTGCCCGCGCCGCTGCTGCGCTGGCGGGAAGGTGATGATCTGACGCTGCGGGTTACCAATCGGCTGGACGAAGACAGCTCGATCCACTGGCACGGCATTCTGCTGCCGTTTCAGATGGACGGTGTGCCGGGGGTGACTTTCCCGGGTATTCGGCCGGGCGAAACCTTTACCTACCGCTTTGCGCTGCGTCAGGCCGGCACCTACTGGTATCACAGTCATTCCAACCTGCAGGAACAGCTGGGGCATTACGGCCCGATCATCATCGACCCGGCTGGTCCGGACCCGGTGGGCTACGACCGCGAACACGTACTGGTGCTGTCGGACTGGACGTTCATGGATCCGCACCATCTGTTCGCCAAGCTCAAGAAGAAAGGCCACAGCCTGAACTTCCAGAAACGCACTGTGGCCGACCTTGTCGACGACGTGGCGCAGCAGGGCCTGGCGAGCGTGGCGAGTGAGCGTTTGAGGTGGGGCCGCATGCGCATGAGTGCCACCGATATCGCCGACGTGACGGGCGCCACTTATGCCTATCTGGTCAACGGTCACGGCCCCGCCGACAACTGGACCGGCCTGTTCGAGCCCGGCCAGCGCGTGCGGCTACGCGTCATCAATGCCTCCGCCATGTCGTTTTTCAACGTCCGCATTCCCGGATTGCCCATGACCGTGGTGCAGGCCGACGGGCTGAACGTGCAGCCCGTCGAGACGGATGAGTTCCAGATCGGCGTGGCTGAAACCTATGACGTGGTGGTGCGGCCCGAGCAAGCACGCGCCTTTAGCATCATGTGCGAGGCCATGGACCGCAGCGGTTATGCCCGGGCCACGCTGGCGCCTCGCCCAGGCATGCAGGCGGCCGTGCCATCGTTACGCGAGCGACCCCTGCTGTCGATGAAAGATATGGGTATGGCGCATCACGGCCACTCGGGTCACGGCGCAGCGGCGCCGGATGATAGGGGTATGGACCACGGGGCGATGGGGCACGACTCAAAGGCTATGGCCGATGCCATGCAGGCCCACGATCACCCGGCGGGTCCGGGCGTGGCCAATCTCGCCATGCATCCGACCAGCCGTCTTGACGAGCCCGGCGCCGGCCTCGAAGACCTACAGCATCGAGCATTGACCTACTCGCAACTCAGAAGTCTGGAGCGCAATCCCGACCTGCGCCCGCCTGGCCGGACCATGGAGCTTCATCTGACCAGCAACATGGAACGCTACATGTGGTCGTTTGACGGGCTGCAGTTCTCGGCGGTCGACGGCCCCATCGTGTTCCACGAGGGTGAGCGACTGCGCATGACGCTGGTCAACGACACCATGATGGCGCATCCCATCCATCTGCACGGGATGTTCTTTCAACTGGTCAACGGCGGGGGCGATCACAAGCCCAGCAAGCACACGATCATCGTCAAGCCGGGCGAAAAGCTCGCGATCGACGTAACCGCCGACGCTGTGGGCGACTGGGCGTTTCATTGCCATCTGCTCTATCACATGCACGCGGGCATGTTTCAGGTGGTGTCCGTGCGGGAATCGCCGCAGCGGAGCTCGGCATGATCCGCTGTCTGGCCGCCGCGATGTTGCTGCTGTTTGCGACCACCTCGCCGGCGCAGCACGCAGCCGACGAATATTTCGATTCACAGGCCATGGCCCAGGCCCGTAGCGATCTGAAGCAGCACATGGGCGGTCAGGCGCTGGGCATGCTCGACGTGCATCGGCTGGAGTATCAGTCGAACGACGGCGAGGGCCTGTATGTGCTGGATGGCAGCGCCTGGTGGGGCGGCGATATCAACCGGTTCAAGTTCACGGCCGAGGCCGAGTACCTGGCCGCGGAAGACGCGTTCGAGGAGTTGGAACTGCAGGCGCTGTACAGCCGGGCCGTGTCGACGTTCTTCAACGTGAATCTGGGCGTGCGTCGCGATGTTCGGCCACAGCCAGGCCGCAGCTTCGCCGTGGTCGGCCTGGAAGGGGTAGCGCCCTATCTGTTCGAGCTGGACGCTCAGGTGTTTGCCAGCGACGACGGCGACCTGTCCGCTCGCCTGGAGGCTGAATATGAAATCCTGCTGTCGCAGCGGCTGATCCTGCAGCCGCGTACGGAGATTGACGTCGCGGCACATGAAGTTTCCGAGCTGGGTATCGGTACCGGATTGAATACCGTGGAGGCCGGCCTGCGCCTGCGATACGAAATCGCCCGCGAATTCGCGCCCTACATCGGCGTGGCGTGGAAACGTAAATTCGGCGAAACCGAAGACTTTGCTCGGGACGAGGGCGAGACCGTCTCCTCGACATCTCTGGTGGCGGGCGTTCGTGTCTGGTTCTAGCCCGGATATTTCACGGGGCGTTTGACGCGGGCGCGCAAATTATTGATACGAATGAGAATAAAGCCAGTTCTAGGGGCATTTTGGTCGGTACAGCTTGGATTCTGCGCCAATCTATCGCGGTGCCTTGCGTTTCTCGCCGCGTATCGCTTGCCTTTCACGCAAACCCTAGCTACGGCTAGGATTGGCGTTCCAAGACCGCGCGCTACTTGCTGCGAATTCGCAATTCACTCGCGATCCCCATGAGATATCCGGGCTAGCCGGTCACTGCGTCGCTGGGGCGGCTCAGCAGAAGGTTCACTGACTGGGCCGCAAATGTCTGCAGGGTTCTCCGGCCGGCCCCCGCTCGTGCGCGAATGGACAGGCTGTGCTGGATGGCCTGGGCCAGGGCGGCAAGGGCGCGCGGGTCGGCGTCCTCGGGGATCTGGCCTTCGGCCTGGGCCTGTTCGAAGCGCTGTGTGAACGCATCGTCCAGCAGGCGTATGGCGCCCATGATCTCGTCGCGAATATCGCTGTGCTCGCTGGCCTCGGGGGCGGCCGTGCAGAAATACAGGCAGCCGAGCGGCTCGGGGGCATCGAAGTACACGTCCAGCGCGCCATAGTAGTAAGCCTTCAGGGCTTCAGCCAGGTCTGCATGGTTGTGGAGTTGGCTCAGCGAGTGCTCACCCATGCGGTCGGAAAATCGCGCCATGGCGCGCCGGAATATCGACTTCTTGTTGCCGAAGGCGTTGTACAGGCTGGGCCGGTTCATGCCGGTGGCCCTGGCCAGCTCATCCAGCGAGGTGCCCGCATAGCCCTGCGCCCAGAACAACCGCATGGCGGCTTCCAGTGCGGTGTTCTCGTCGTATTGTCTGGGTCTGCCTCGAGGCATATTTGTAACGTCTTGCACAAAAATAAATATGCAAATATTATGCGGCACGTTACAAAAATAAGCGAGGCCAATCATGGCCATTGTCGACAATCCGAAAAGCCCGCTCATTGCGAAACTGGAGGGTGTGCATCTCTGGCATTTCGAGGGGGCCCCCTGCGCCCAGCGCGTGCGCTTTGCGCTGGTCGAGCGCGGTCTGCGACGCGGGCGCGAAGTGCCTTGGTATTCGGACAAGCCGGTCGACTGCGTCGGTGAGCCAGGCCGCTGGGTGAGCCGTCACGTGTCGCTCATCAAGAAGGATCACATCACGCCGGAGTACGCCGCCATTCAGCCGAACATGGTGGTGCCGGCGCTGGTGCATGACGGCGTGCTCCACATCGAATCCATGGATATCGTCAAGTATGTGGATGACCACTGGCCGGGTGAAAAGCTGATTCCTGCAGACCCCGAGCGGCTGAACCTGAACGACGACCTGGTGACCCAGGCCAAGGCACTGCACCGCTCGGTGCGGTTCGTGTCCTTCCGCTGGGGCCTGCGCTCGCTGGGCAAACTCAATGCGAAGGAAGAGGCCCAGCTCAAGCAACTGGAGCAGCAGGACTCGCCGGAGAAAATGGCCGAGTTCTACAGCGGCTTCGACAGCGGTACGATTCCGCAGGCCGTTTACCTCGATCATCTGCGCCGGCTCGAAGCCGGCTATGCCCGCATCGACGGCCTGCTGGATGGCGACGGGCGGCGCTTTCTTACCGGCGCGACACTGACCCCGGCCGACATCATCTGGTCGCTCTCCGTGCTGCGCATCAGCGAATGCGGCTACCCCTTTGCCGAGCATTATCCCGCCCTGGCCGACTGGTACGGGCGCATCTCGCAGCGTCCCGGGTTTCGCGAAGGCGTGATGGCCAGGAACCGTTTCCTAAGCGGGGCGTTCAAGGCCAAGGCGGCGGTTGAAAACCTGTTCGGCAAGGGTCTCCGGCAGGCCAGTCAGCTGCCGGTAAGCGCTTAGGCTAAGCCCGATGTAGAGGTAGAAAACCACAGAGGCACAAGCACACAGAGCCGAAACAGAAGAATTGATGAACCACAAAGAACACGAAGAGCACAAAGACAGGAAAAAACCGTCTTACTTTGTGTCCTTTGTCCCTTTGTGGTTAACCCGACTTTGTCTTCTCTCTGTGTGCTCTGCGCCTCTGTGGTGCTTTTGAATGAAAAATTTCGACGACAAGGAAAAACCATGAGTAAGACAAGAACCCTCGGTGCGATTCTTTTCAACGACTTCGAAATACTGGATCTCTGCGGGCCGCTGGAGATGTTTGGCAATGTGGGCAAGGAGCTTCGCATTGTCACGATTGCGGAGCAGGCCGGGCCGGTGAAGTCGGTGCAGGGCCCGTCGATGCTGGCCGAAGAGGATTTCAACTCCGCGCCGCCGCTCGATGTCATCCTGCTGCCGGGCGGTCTGGGCACCGAGACCGAGCAGCAAAACCCCGCCATGCTCGGCTTCCTGCGCGACCGCGCCGCGCAGGCCGAACTGGTGACCACTGTCTGCACGGGTTCGGCTCTGCTGGCCGCATCCGGTGTGCTGGACGGCCTGGCAGCCACCTCGAACAAGCTGTTCTTTGAGCTCGCCCGCAGCCAGAGTGATCAGGTTGAATGGCGCGAGTCAGCCCGCTGGGTGGAGGATGACAAGGTGTTCACCTCGTCCGGTGTATCGGCCGGCATCGACATGTCGCTGGCCGCGATTGCCCGGCTCTACGGCAACGAAAAGGCCGAGCAGATCGCCGTGTTCACCGAATACAGCTGGCATCGCGATGCCAACGACGACCCGTTCAACCCGTTCCTCAATCAGGGCAAGATCGAGGAACTGCTGGAAACGCTCGGCCGGGCCTGAGCGTCAGGCGCCGGATTCCGGTCTTCGACCTTCATCCGGCCTACCGGATATGGCCGAGCGGCGTAGGCCGGATGCAGCGCAGCGGAATCCGGCGGCCTGCCGCGGGGCGGCAACGGCAGATGGCCCGGCGCGAGCGATCCGGACGACGGCAGGCCGGGTGCTCCGGCCAGGTCAACAAGCCCGCTTCTCAGGCGAGGATCAGGCCAGGCGCCGGATTCCGGTCTGCGACCTGCATCCGGCCTACGGGAGATAGGCCGAGCGGCGTAGGCCGGATGCAGCGCAGCGGAATCCGGCGGCCTGCCGCGGGGCGGCAACGGCACATAGTCCGCTGCGAGCTTTCCGGGTGACAGCGGGCCGCGCGATCAGGTTAAGTTATGCCTCGGCTTTTACAGCGGGGATCAAAATGAAGGCGGCAGATTTACTGGTTCAATGCCTGGAAGCCGAGGGTGTCACCCACCTGTTCGGCGTGCCGGGCGAGGAAAATCTGGATGTGATGGAGGCGCTGCGCGAATCGGGCATTCGCTTCATTGCCACGCGCCACGAGCAGGCGGCCGGCTTCATGGCGGCGACCTGGGGCCGGCTGACCGGCGAGGCGGGCGTGTGCATCGCGACGCTCGGGCCGGGCGCGTCCAACCTGGTTACCGCGGCGGCCTACGCTACCCTGGGCGGTATGCCCATGGTGGCGCTGACCGGCCAGAAGCCGATCAAGAGCAGCAAGCAGGCGCATTTCCAGATTGTCGACGTGGTCGACATGATGCAGCCGCTCACCAAGTACTCCCGCCAGATCGTCAGCGGCGATACGGTGCCCTCCCGGGTGCGCGAGGCTTTCCGACTGGCGCAGGAGGAGCGCCCGGGCGCCACCCATCTGGAGCTGCCCGAAGACATCGCCCGCGAACACTCGGACGTGCCACTGGTTCGCAAGAGCGACACGCGTCGCCCGATTGCCGAGTACAAGGCGATCGATGCCGCGGTCCGGGCCATACATGCCGCCAGGCGGCCGCTGGTCATGGTGGGCGCCGGGGCCAACCGCAAGCGTAGCTCCAAGGTATTGCGGGCCCTGATCGACAAGAGCGGCATTCCGTTCTTCACCACGCAGATGGGCAAGGGCGTCGTGGACGACATGCACCCGCTCTTCGTGGGCAACGCCGCGCTGTCGGACGGCGATTACGTGCACCGGGCCATCGATGCCGCCGACCTGATCATCAACGTCGGGCACGACGTGATCGAAAAGCCGCCGTTCTTCATGAAGCCGAACGACCAGCGCCAGGTCATCCACATCAACTTCAGCCCGGCGGAAGTCGACCCCGTGTATTTCCCGCAGATCGAGGTGGTGGGCGACGTGGCCAACGCCGTGTGGCAGATCGGCGAGCAGATCGAGCCGCAGCCGCACTGGGATTTCGACTTCTTCATGGATGTGCGCCAGACCCTGGCCGAGGAAGTCCAGGCGCAAAGCCGGGATGATCGTTTCCCCATGGCGCCGCATCGCGTGGTGGGGGATGTGCGGCGGGCCCTGCCGGATGCCGGGGTCGTGGCGCTGGACAACGGGCTGTACAAGATCTGGTTCGCCCGGAACTACCCGGCCCGCCAGCCCAATACGCTGCTGCTGGACAACGCGCTGGCCTCGATGGGCGCCGGCCTGCCTTCGGCCATGGCCGCAGCGCTGATCGATCGCAACCGTCCCGTCGTGGCCGTCACCGGCGACGGCGGCTTCATGATGTGTTCCCAGGAGCTGGAAACCGCCGTACGGCTGCAGCTCAACCTGGTGGTGGTGCTGCTGCGCGACGACGCCTACGGCATGATTCGCTGGAAGCAGCAGTCCATGGGCTTCGAGGACTTTGGCCTGCAGTTCGGCAATCCCGACTTCGTGAAGCTGGCCGAGGCCTACGGCGCAACCGGCCACCGGGTGGGCAGCGCCGCCGAGTTCCTGCCCACGCTCGAACAGGCCGTCGGCGCGTCCGGTGTTCACCTGATCGACACCCCGGTGGACTACGCTGACAATCACTGGCTGTTGCACCAAGCCATCCCCGAACGCAGCGCCAAGCTGCAGCGCCAAGGAGCCTGACGTGAGCAAGGAAGCCGATCTGGAATACCCGGTCATCAACCCCGTGGCCGATCGCTGGAGCCCCTACGGCTTTAGTGAAGAGCCGGTCTCGACCGACGATTTACGCAGTCTGCTCGAGGCCGCCCGCTGGGCGCCGTCTTCGTACAACGAGCAGCCCTGGCGCTACATCGTGGCCACCCGCAGCAACACGCAGCAGTATGACGCCGTGCTGTCCTGCCTGGCCGAGCCGAACCAGCAGTGGGCCAAGGCCGCGGCCGTGCTCATGCTCGGCGTCATCAGCCGCCAGTTCGAAAAGAACGGCAAGCCCAACAAGGCCGCCGAGCACGATCTGGGCCTGGCGTCCGCCAATCTGTCGGCCGAGGCGACGCAGCGCGGTCTGTTCGTGCACCAGATGATCGGCATTGACCCCGAAAAGGCCCGCGAAGTATTCGCCATACCGGAAGGCTACGAAGCCCTGACCGGGCTGGCCGTGGGCCACCGGGCCAACCCCGACACGCTGCCCGATGCGCTGCGCGAGCGCGACGAGGCGCCGCGTCAGCGAAAGGCGCAGAGCGAGTTCGTGTTCGGCGGCAAGTTCGGTGAAGCGCTGTAGGGAGGATCAGCGGGCGGGGCGCTTGTCCGCCCCGCCCAGATAGCCGACCACGCGGCCCACCGTCAGACCCTGTACGACAATCGAGAACAGCACGATGCAGTAGGTCACGGTGACGATCAGCTCGCGCTCCGGCCCGGCCGGTAGCGACAGCGCCAGCGCCACCGAGATGCCGCCGCGCAGGCCGGCCCAGGTCATCAGCTTGGCGGCATGCGGGCCCAGGTCGTGCCAGGGCCGGATCAGGCGCAGCGGAATGCCGGCCGCGACGAAGCGGGCCAGCAGGACGGTCGGAATGAGCAGCGCACCGGCCAGCAGATAGCTTGGCGCAAAGGTGAGCACCAGCAGCTCCACGCCAATCAGCACGAACAGCACGGCGTTGAGGATTTCGTCGATCAACTCCCAGAACTTGTCGAGGTGCTGGCGGGACACGTCATCCATGGCCAGCATGCGGCCGTGATTGCCGATCAGCAGTCCGGCCACCACCATGGCGATCGGGCCGGACAGGTGCAGCAGCAGCGCCAGCTGGTAGCCGCCCAGCACCAGCGCCAACGTGATCAGCACTTCCACCTGATAGCTGTTCACCTGCTTGAGCATGGCGTAGGCCACGCCGCCGGCGAGCAGCCCGAGCAGCGCCCCGCCGAAGGCCTCCTGCACGAACAGCCAGGCCACCGCGCCGGCACTCTGGCTGTCGCCGTGGCCGGCGCCGATGAAGCCCAGCAGCGCGATGAAGACCACCACGCCCACGCCGTCATTGAACAATGATTCGCCGGTGATATTGGTTTCCAGCTGCCTGGATGCGCCAGCCTGCTTGAGGATGGCCAGCACCGCGATCGGATCGGTGGGCGAAATCAGCGCGCCAAAGATGAGGCAATAGATATAAGGCAGGCTCTGCCCCAGCAAGTCGAGCAGGGCATAGGTGGCCGTCCCGACGATCAGCGTGGAGAGCATCACGCCAATCGATGCAAGCAGGCCAATGCTGAACCGGTGCTTCCACAGATCGCCCAGATTGACGTGCAGCGCCCCGGCAAACAGCAGAAAACTGAGCATGCCGTCCATGAGCGTGCGGTTGAAGTCGATGTTCCGGAACACCGTTTCCATGCGCGAGGCCAGCCCGCCGCCCAGGGCGTCGGCCGCCAGCAGGCCGGCCGAGAACAGCAGGCTGATCAGCATGACCCCGATGGCGGTCGGCAGGCCGAGAAAGCGGTGGTTGAGAAACGCGAAGACGGCGGTCAGCGTCATCAGCAGGGCGGCAAGTGGCAGCAGGTCCAAGACGCGGTCTCCGGGGCGTGCGAGCGGGCCGCTTAGGGTAAGCTGGCCGACCCGTCAGGCAAAGCCGGTCATGATCGAACTGCGCAACGTCAGCCAGCGCTTCAGGCAGCATCACGCCCTGCGTGACGTCAGTCTGACCCTGCCCGCCGGCCGCACGGCCGCGCTGATCGGCCCCAGCGGCTGCGGCAAGTCCACGTTGCTGCGCTGCGTGGCGGGTCTGATGCAGCCGGATGAAGGCACCGTGGAGGTGGACGGCCGGCCGCTTACCGCGGACCGTCTGGCGGCCCATCGTCAGCGGCTGGGCTACGTCATCCAGAACGGCGGTTTGTTCCCGCATCTGGACGGCCGCGGCAATGTCACCCTGGCGGCCCGCCATCTGGGCTGGCGCCCGGCGGATATCGAGGCAAGGGTGCAGGTACTGGCCGGTCAGCTGCGCGTACCGGCGCGCTGTCTGGCCCAGTATCCCGCGACGCTGTCGGGCGGGCAGCGCCAGCGTTTGAGCCTGATGCGGGCGCTCATGCTCGACCCGCCGCTGCTGCTGATGGACGAGCCGCTGGCCGCGCTCGACCCGATGATTCGCGCCGGCCTGCAGGCTGAGCTCCGCACGCTGTTCGAGCAGCTGGGCAAGACCGTGCTGTGGGTCACGCACGACCTGGCGGAAGCCGCCTGGTTTGCGGACGATATCCTGCTGCTCAACGACGGCCGCGTGGTCCAGCAGGGTCGTCTGGAAGACCTGCGGATGCATCCCGCGAGCGACTTCGTCACGCAGTTTCTTACCGCGCAGCAGCAGCTGCACGCGGGGCTGCCGTGACCCGCTGGACCGGCGCCATACTGTGCCTGCTGTGGCTGGCGGGCCACGCGGCCGCGGCCGATCTGGTCGTGGGCTCCAAGAAATTCACCGAAAGCGTCGTGCTGGGCGAGCTCGCCACCACGCTGCTGACCGCCTCCGGCGAATCAGCCCGCCACCGCCGCGAGATCGGCGGTACCCGTGTGCTGTTCGAGGCGCTCAAGCGCGGCGATATCGATATCTACGCCGAGTACAGCGGCACGCTGGCGCAGGAACTGCTGGCGCTGCCGGGGGCATCGCGGCAGGCGCTGCAGTCGGCGCTGAACAATCAGGGTCTGCGCATGAGTGCGCCGCTGGGCTTTGCCAACAATTACGCGCTGGCCATGCGCGAGCGCGAGGCAGCGCAGCGAGGGATTCGCGCCATCAGCGATCTGGCCGCCGCTGACGGCGCCTTGCGCTATGGCTTCTCGCACGAGTTTCTCGATCGCGCCGACGGCTGGCCCGGCCTGCGCGACGCCTACGGCCTGACGGGCGGCCGGCTGCGCGGGCTGGATCATGACCTGGCTTATCGGGCGCTTGATCAGGGCGCGGTGGACGTGATCGAGGTCTACACCACCGACGCCGAAATCGACTACTACGGCCTGCGGGTGCTGGAAGACGACCGAGGCCATTTCAGCGACTACGCCGCGGTGTGGCTGTACCGGTCGGACCTGCCGGCGGCGGCCGTCGCGGCGCTGGCGCGGCTGAACGGACGGATTGGTGCCGACGCCATGCGCCGGATGAATGCGGCCGTCAAACAGGCGGGGCAGAGCGAATCGGCCGTGGCGCGCGCGTTTCTGGCATCTGCCGGCCTGATGGATCGGGCCTCGGCACGCTCTTTACCTGCCGGCCCGTGGTCGCAGTTTGTGCAGACGACGCGGGAGCATCTGCTGCTCGTGAGCCTCTCGCTGGGCGCCGCGCTGCTCGTGGCTGTGCCGCTGGGTGTGCTGGCCGCCGGCGTGCCTGGCCTGCGTCAAGTTGTGCTGTCGGCGGTCGGGGTGCTGCAGACCATCCCGTCTTTGGCCCTGCTGGTCATCATGGTGCCGCTGCTGGGCATTGGCGCCGCGCCAGCGGTGGTCGCGCTGTTTCTCTACAGTCTGCTGCCGATCGTGCGCAATACCGTCACCGGGCTGACCGGCATTCCCGACGAGATTCGTGATTCGGCCCGCGCGATCGGCCTGCCGCGCGCCGCGCGGCTGCGCCACGTCTACCTGCCCATGGCGCTGCCGCAGATTCTGGCCGGGATCAAGATCGCGGCGGTCATCAACGTGGGCACGGCCACCCTGGCGGCCCTGATTGGCGCCGGCGGCTACGGCCAGCCGATACTCACCGGCATACGGCTGGACGATACGGCGCTGATTCTCTGGGGCGCGGTGCCCGCGGCGGCCATGGCGCTGGCGGTGCAGGGGCTGTTCGATCTGGCCGAGCGGTGGCTGGTGTCGCCGGGGCTGCGGTCGGATACGCGCCAGGTTTGAGCCGACTCTCAACGCAAAAGGAATAACGATGACGGACACGGTTGCATACAAGCACGAAGACGGACTGGCCACGATTACGCTGGACGACGGCCGGGCCAATGCCCTGTCGCCCGCGGTGATTGCCGCACTCGACGCCGCCATTGGCCGGGCGGAGGCCGATGACGCAGCGCTGCTGCTGACCGGCCGGCCCGGCATGTTCTGCGCGGGCTTCGACCTGAAGACCATGCAGGCGGGCGGTCAGCCGGCGTCCGACATGGTGGTGGACGGCTTCCGGCTGGCGCGCCGGCTGCTCGCCCACCGCCGTCCGGTGGTGGTGGCCTGCAGCGGCCACGTCATGGCCATGGGCGTGTTTCTGATGCTCTGCGCCGACTACATCATGGCGGCCGAGGGCGAGTTCAAGGTAGCTGCCAACGAAGTGGCGATCGGGCTGACCATGCCGCACAGCGCGCTGGTGCTCTCCCGTGGCCGGCTCACGTCCGCGGCTCACTACCGCGCCATGGGGACATCGGAGTTCTACACGCCGGCCACCGGCGTACCGGCCGGGTTCATGGATGAGCTGGTCGAGCCGGCGTCGCTCGCTGATCGCGCCACCGAGAAGCTGCGGTCGCTGGCCGATCTCCCCCGGGATATTTTTGCCGCTACCAAGAGCCGGTTGACGGCGGAACGTCTGGCCGCGCTGGATGAGGCCATCGACGCCGACCGCCGCGAATTCGATGCGCTGTTTACCGGTTGAAGCATTCTGGGTGCCCAATTGCATAAAGTTGCATATGAAACAATGCGCATATAAAGTGCCGGCCTTCACATCTTCGGACGTAAAACCTGATGGCCCTTCCTCCGCTCCTGAAAGACAGACTCCGGCTGCCCGTGGTGGGCGCGCCGCTGTTCATCGTGTCCAACCCCGACCTGGTCATCGCGCAGTGCAAGGCCGGCATCGTAGGGTCGTTTCCGGCGCTCAATGCCCGTCCGGCCGAGCAGCTGGACGTCTGGCTCACGCAGATTCGCGAGGCGCTGGACGCGCACGACCGCGAGCATCCTGATCAACCCGCCGCGCCGTTTGCGGTCAATCAGATCGTGCACCGCTCCAACCAGCGCCTGCAGCACGACCTGGACGCCTGCGTGAAGCACAAGGTGCCCATCGTGATTACCTCGCTGGGGGCGCGTGAGGACGTCAATGAAGCCGTGCACAGCTATGGCGGCATCGTGCTGCACGACATCATCAACAACCGCTTCGCCAGGAAGGCCATCGAGAAGGGGGCCGACGGGCTGATTGCCGTGGCGGCCGGCGCCGGGGGGCACGCCGGAACCCAGTCGCCCTTTGCCCTGGTTCAGGAAATCCGTGAATGGTTCGACGGCCCGCTGCTGCTGTCCGGCTCAATGGCCACCGGCTCATCGGTGCTGGCGGCGCAGGCCATGGGGGCCGATCTGGCCTACATGGGCTCGACCTTCATCGCCACGCGGGAGGCCAATGCAGATGACCGCTACAAGCAGTGCATCGTCGACAGCTCGGCCCAGGACATCGTGTACTCCAATCTGTTTACCGGCGTACACGGCAACTATCTGCGCCAGTCCATTGAAAACGCCGGGCTGGACCCGGACAACCTGCCCGAATCCGACCCCAGCGCCATGGACTTCGGCTCCGGGGGCGACATGGACGCCAAGGCCTGGAAGGATATCTGGGGCTGCGGCCAGGGCATCGGCGCGGTGACCGCCGTGCAGACCGCCGCCGAGCGCGTGGCCGAGCTGTCGCGCCAGTACGAGGCCGCCCGCCGGCGACTGCTGGAGCCCACCGGCTGATCAGCCGTGGCGCTGTCCCACGCTATTCTGGTGTCGCTGCTCGACCGACCGCAGTCGGGCTACGATCTGGCCAAGCGCTTCGATCAGACGGTGGGCTACTTCTGGAACGCCAGCCACCAGCAGATCTATCGGGAGCTGCACAAGCTCAGCGAGGCCGGGCTGGTGAGGCCGGCCGAGCTGACGCAGGCCGACCGTCCCAACCGCATTGTCTACAGCCTGACCGAGGGCGGCGAAGCCCACCTGCACGACTGGGTCGACGAGCCGACCACCGCGCCCAACGTCAAGGAGGAACTGCTGGTCAAGCTCTTCGCACTGGGCACGGCCGACCCGGCGGCGCTGGCGCAGGAGGTCGGCCGCCGGCTGGCGTTTCATCAGGACAGGCTCGCCCGCTACGAAGCGGTGATGGCCGAATACTATCCCGACCCCGACAGCCTGCCCCCGCGCAAACAGGGGCACTACCTCGGCCTGAGAATGGGCGTGCTGCTCGAGCGCAGCCTGATCGACTGGTGCCGGGAAGCCGAAGCCGTCCTGGCGCAGGCGCCGCGCTAGCTTTCACGGTTGCGCTGTCCGGGTAACGCGCCGGCATCCCGGGGCGGCGCTGAGTTCAAACCTGAACACTTCACTCTGAAGTCGCAAGTCCCTTTGTGGTTTGATTTTTATTAAACAGTTCACTCAATACGCGAAGTCCTTTCGCGATTGAGTGCCGCATTGGCCGGCGCATGTCCGGCCAATGCTTTCGCGCCCTTACGGTCGCGGGCAGGCCATCCATGGCCTGCATTATTGATCCGAGCAAATTTGTCTATTTAACGCACGGCTCAATAACGGGCGCCAGACCGCTGTGGTTCGTTGATAGCGTCGGCCGCTCGGCTACGAATCCTGCTTGCCCTGCAGCATGGACTGCGCCATTTTCGTGACCTCTTCACCGCCGTCGTCCAGCACCAGCGGCTCGGGAATCTCTATACCCTTCTGCACGGCCGGTCGCTCGCCCACGGTCTTCAGCCAGCGGGACAGGTTGGGCAGGTCGGCTGTTTCCACGCCGGCCCAGAAGCCTACCGACACCCACGACCAGTGGGCGATGTCGGCGATGGAGTATTCGTCGCAGAGATAATCGCGGCCCTCGAGCTGGCCTTCGAGCACCTCGTACAGGCGCCGCGTCTCCGACTGGTAGCGCTCGATGGCGTAGGGAATTTTCTCGGGCGCATAGCGGTAGAACACGTTGGCCTGGCCCTGCATGGGCCCCACGCCGCCCATCTGGAACATGAGCCACTGGATCACGCGGGACCGGCCTTTCGGGTCACTCGGCATGAGGCGGCCGAACTTCTCGGCCAGGTAGATCAGGATGGCGCCGGATTCGAACACCGCGAAGTCATCCGCGTCCCGATCCACGATGGTGGGAATACGGCCGTTCGGGTTGATCTTCAGATAGTCCGGTTTCTTCTGGTCCCCGTCGGACAGCGAAATGGCGTGCAACCTGTAGGGCACGCCCAGCTCCTCGAGCATGATCGAGGCTTTCCAGCCGTTCGGGGTGGAGGCGGTATACAGATCAATCATCGGAGTTCCTTGTTGGGTATGAGTGTCCGATCGAACCGGGTGTTCTTGTAAAGGGGCGGGTGCCGCGACGGTTCAAAAAGCGCGAACCACAAAGGCACAAAGGGCACAAAGGAATTCTGGTTGGCGCCTTGCGTCCGGCATACCTCAGCCCCGCCGACTCCACTCTGTGTGCTCTGTGCCTCTGTGGCTGTCCTCTTTCTTCAAGGGCACCTTTCTTTCCCTTTGTGTTCTTCGTGCCTTCGTGGTGAATATTCATACGGCTTCCAAGCCTTCAGCCTCAGGCAGCGGCATGGCGGTCGAGCACGTCAAAGAACTGGGCCGGCTCGGGGCGCACGCGGTAGTTGTCCGTCAGATCAAGAAAGATCACCGTGCCCTCGGCATCGGTGATGAACACGGAGGGGCGGGGCACGTCGGAGTCGTAGCCCAGCGCCTGGAAGCCCGCCGGCAGGCCGTTCTTTTCCAGTATGCCCAGCTGTTCGGCCACGCGATTGTCCGGGTCGGTGAGAAAACGCATGGGGGCGTCGAATTTTTTTGCCAGCGCCGCGCTGCGGTCTTCCGACTGCGGGCTGACGAAATATACCTCGACGCCGCGCGCCGCCAGCGCCTGGTACTGGGCCGCAATTTCCTTGATCTGCGCCATGCACAGCGGGCACCAGTTGCCGCGGAAAAACACCCAGAGCGCGGGCCGCGCCGTGAGCTGCTCGCGGGTCACTACCGCCGAGCCGTCACGCAGCTCGAAATCGGGCAGGGGCCGACCCTGCTTGAGCGGCGCGGACGCCGGCGGCGCCGAGAATCTTGAATACCAGAACACGTAGATGACGCTGGCCAGCACGCCGATCAGCAGCGACAGCCACCCGGCCCAACCGATCAGTCCGCCCGCGAGCAGGACCGACACGGCGGTGCCCGTCACGCCGGCCGTCAGCACGGGCCAGAGCGTGTCCGACGTGCGGGCGACCGGCGCGAGCAGCAGCCGGTTGAAGAACAGCGCCGGCGCGCCGCAGGCGATCAGCGTGCCCAGCCAGGGCGAGGCGGCACCGTCGCTGAACAGCCGGTAGACGGCGACCATGGCGGCGGCGTTGCTCGCCAGGATGTAGCTGGTCACGAACAGGGACTTGAGCAGGTTCACGGGCGGTTCTCCGGTTGTTTTACGGCGGGTCGAGCGCGGACAGCGCCACCCGGACGATGTCCGCCAGACGGTCCGGCCCGGGCTGCGCCCTGGCGGCCACGTTCAGACCGGACACGGTGTTGAACAGAAAGCGGGCCAGCGCCTCGGGCGATTCCCGGCGCTGGATACTGCCGTCGGCCTGGCCGCGAACCACGGCTCGCTGCAGGGCGAGCTCGATACGCTCGACCAGCGCCAGCGTGGCCTGCCGAATGGCCGGATCGTGCGGTGCGGCTTCCGCCGCGCAATTGTTCGCCAGACAGCCATGTTGACCGTTGGGCCCGGCGGCGTTATCCAGGCTGCGCCGGAAGAAGGCCTCGATCGCCGGCCGGGCGGCCTCGTCGTCCATCAAGGGCGCGGCGGGGCCCCGGGCCAGCCAGTCTCCATAGCGCTCCAGCGCCCGCAGCAGCAGCGTCCGCTTGTCGCCAAAGCTGGCGTACAGGCTGCTCTTGCTCAAGCCGGTGGCGGACAGCAGCTGATCGAGCGACGTGCCCTTGTAGCCGCGTTCCCAGAAGGCGCGCATGGCGCGATCCAGCGTGTCGGCTTCGTCGAATGTGCGGGTCCGGGCCATGCATCATAAATACTGGACTGATCGGTCCAGTATTGGCGGTAGGGAACCGGCTGTCAATACTGACGCTGTCATATTCGCGTCACCGCCACGTCATGAACGGTCTTTAGGCTCGCGGGGTTTAGCCAACGACTTCATGCAACGGGGGACATATGACGCTTGCGCGTTCACTCAAATTCTTCATGGCTGCGGCCCTGGTGTTCGGCCTGGTGGCCTGTGGTGATGACGGCGACGACGGCGCGCCGGGTCCGGCGGGACCGGCCGGCCCGGCGGGTCCGACCGGCTCACCCGGCCCGCAGGGTCCCGCCGGCCCGGCCGGTCCCGCAGGGCCGGGCAGCACAAGCGCCCTGGCGCTGCGCTATCTGGGCAACGTGCGCAACCCGAACGCCGAGTTCGACGCGGCAGCCGCCGAGATCGTCTCCTTCGATCCGGGCACCAATCAGGCGTTCGTGGTGAACGCGCAGTCTGGTCTGGTGGATGTGTTCAACGTGGCTAGCCCCATGGCGCCGGCGTTTGTGAGCAGCATCGACGTGGCTCAGGCCGTGGCTGATGCGCGCGGCGAAGTGGCCAGTACGATGGCGCTTGGCGCGGTGAACAGCGTGGATATCTTTGACGGCGTATTTGCCGCCGCCATTGAGGCTGCGCCCAAGCAGAACAACGGCTACGTGGCCTTCTTCCAGACCTCGGACAGCAGCTTCCTGGCGGCCGTCCCGGCCGGCGCGCTGCCCGACATGGTCACCTTCAGCCCCGACGGCAACTGGGTGCTGGTGGCCAACGAGGGCGAGCCCAGCGGCGATTACCAGATCGACCCGGAAGGCAGCGTGACTGCCATCGACGTCAGCGGCGGCGCCGCCAGCGTGATGGACAGCAGCGCCACCACCATCGGCTTTACCGACTTCAACGTTGGCGGTCCGCGCGCCGGCGAGCTCGGCGACGACGTGCGCATCTCGAACGTCATGGGCGTGACCACCGTGGCCCAGGACCTGGAGCCGGAGTACATCGCCGTCTCGGCCGACAGCAGCCGGGCCTTCGTGGCACTGCAGGAAAACAGCGCGATCGCGGAAATCGACCTGGCCAGCCTGAGCATCACCCGCATCCGCGGTCTGGGCACCAAGGACCACAGCCTGCCCGGCAACGAGCTGGACGCCAGCGACGATGACGACACCATCAATATCCGCACCTGGCCGGTGAAGGGGCTGTTCATGCCCGACGCCATTGCCAGCTTCGACTTCGCCGGCACGTCCTACGTGGTCACGGCCAACGAGGGCGATGGCCGCGAGTATTTCTACGACACCGACGAGGCCACCTGCCTGAGCAACGGCGGTCTGGACTTCGACGAGGATGACGGCTGTCTGGCCTATCTGGACGAAATCCGCATCAAGGATATCGTCGACCCGGACGAAGTGGGCGCCAGCATCGAGGTGGACGGCCTTGAGCAGTTCCCCGGCGCCGGCGTGGATACCGACGGCGACATGATCGACGACATCTTCGAGGACGACCGGCTGGGCCGCCTCACCGTGATTGCCACCGAGGGCGTGTCCAACTGCGACGTAACCGACGGCCAGCCCGAAGCCGGCTGCGTGTACGAAGAGCTGGTGGCTTACGGCGCGCGCTCGTTCAGCATCTTCAACGCCGATACCGGCGAGCGGGTGTTCGATAGCGGCAGCGATTTCGAGCGCATTACCGCCGATCGCCTGGGCAGCGTCGGCTTCAACGCCAGCAACGACGACAACGACGACTTCGACAGCCGCAGCGACGCCAAGGGCCCCGAGCCGGAAGCCGTGACGCTCGCCACGCTGGGCGGTCGTCATTACGCCTTTGTCGGGCTGGAGCGGGTCGGCGGCATCATGGTCTACGACATCACCGAGCCGGAGGCCGCGCGATTCGTGCAGTATCTGAACCCGCGTGATTTCAGCGAAGACGCCCAGAACGGGGACGACAGCTACAACCCCGCCGCCGGTGATCTCGGGCCGGAAGACATCGAGTATGTCGCCGCCGAAAACAGCCCCAACGGCAGCCCGCTGCTGCTGGTCGGCAACGAGATCAGCGGCACCCTGGCGATCTATCAGCTCGAAGTGATCGACACCGAATAGACGCCCGGCAGGGTATCCACCATTCAGGGCCGGCCATACGCCGGCCCTTTTTTGTGGGCGCCGCGCGCGCCGGATTCCGCTGCGCTGCATCCGGCCTACGGGTGGACTGGCGTAGGCCTGATGGAGCCTTGCGGAATCAGGCGGGGTAATGGGATTGGCTGCGGCGGGGCGCTATGTCAGGGCGGCTCGTTCTGCCGGATTCCGCTGCGCTGCATCCGGCCTACGGGTGGACTGGCGTAGGCCTGATGAAGCCTTGCGGAATCAGGCGTGCGGGCGGTAGTGCCGCGGTCGGGCCAGATAATCTTGCCAGAGCATGCGGGCGGCTACCGCGCGCCAGGGGGCCCAGCGCTGAGCGTGCTTGGCCACGGCCTCGGTGTCGCTGCCGGGCGGGAGTGGTGCAAGCCGGCGCACGGCCTTGTCCAGCGCAAGGTCGCCCACGGGCCACACGTCGGGTCGCCGCAGACCCACGAAGAGGTAGACGTCGGCTGTCCAGCGCCCAATACCGGGAATCGCCTGCAATGCCTCGCGCACCGCGTCGTCGGGCGCCTGCGCCAGCGCCGCCAGTCGCAGCCGCCGGGTGTGCACGGCGTCGGCCAGCGCCAGGCAATAGCGCTGCTTCTGACGCGTGAGGCCGGCCGCTTGCAGACCCTCTTCGCCCTGCCGCAGCAGGGCGGCCGGCGTCACCCGGCCCGCCACCGACTGCAGGCGGCGATAGGCCGCCGCCTGGGAGGCCGTGGAGACCTGCTGGCCCAGCATGATGAACACCAGGCCCGAAAAGCCTTGGTTGCGGGGCCACAGCGGCGGGTAGCCGTTGCGCTCGTGCAGCGTCGCCAGCACTGCGTCCCGTTGCGTCAGATCATCACAGGCCTGACGCAGGCGGGCGCGGTCCAGCGGCTGGCGGGCCGGATCAGCGACGCCGGCGCCGACGGCGAATGAGCCCGAAGACGCCGACCGCCGCCAGCAGATTCAGCGTGGGGTCGATGCGGGCCGTCGTGTCGGACTCGGTCGTTCCACTGTCGTCCATGCTGTCGTTCGTGTCGTCGTTTGTATCGTCGCCGGTGGTCGCGTCGTCCGTATTGCTATCGCTGTCTTCCTCGCAATAGCTGCAGCCCGAGCCGGCAAAGGTGCAGACGAAGTTGTCTTTCGTTTCCACGTCATCGTCGTCGTCGCCGCCAATCCCGTCACCGTCGACGTCCAGCGCGAAGATTTCCAGATTGCCCTCGGGATTGTCGCCCGACGGATTGCCGGCCGACTGGTAGACCACCCGGCTGCCGTCGCCGGAGATGTCGGGCTGCTCGGACGCGGCAGCCGAGTCGGTCAGCTGGCTGAGGCTGGCGCTGTCGGTATCCACCAGGAAGATCTCGCTGCTGTTGTCGCTGTTGCTGCCGGTGAAATCGACGCTGGACTGGAACACGGCCAGGTTGCTGTCGGCGGCGATGCGCGCAAACCCCGTCACGCCGCCCGTGCTGTTGGTGAGCTGAATAAGCCCGCTGCCGTCGGCCGCCATGGCGAACAGTTCGGTATTGGCATCGGCGTTGTCGCCCGCCGGGTTGCCGCTGGACTGGAAGACAATCCGGCCGCTGGCCGAAATGGACGGCCGCAGCGCCTGGCCGGTCACGGTGTCGGTGAGCTGCTGCGGCGTCTCGCCGCCGGCGGCGTCCACGATGAAGATTTCGCTGTTGCCGTCGGGATTGCTGGCGTCCGGGTTGGTGTTCGAGGTGAAGACCGCACGGCTGCCGTCGGGCGCGATGGCCGGAAACTGGGAGCTGCTGCCGGAAGGGCCGTCCGACAGCTGCACCGGCGCGCCGCCGGTCGCGGCGACGCTGAATACCTCGAGGCTGCCGTCCGGGTTGTCGCCGGTCAGGTTGCCGCCGGCGGCAAACACCACGCGGCTGCCGTCGCGGGCGATACGCGCCTGCTGAATGCCGGTCGGGCCGGTGCTGTCGGTCAGCTGCGTCAGGCCGCTGCCGTCGCCGGCGGCGATGAACAGCTCTACGTTGCCGTCGGCGTTGTCGCCGGTCAGGTCGGCGTTGGAGGCGAAGACGACCTGCCCGCCATCGCCGCTGATCGACGGGCGGATGGCGCCCTGGCCCGTATCGGACAGCTGTACCAGGTTGCCGCCGTCGGCGTCCACCGAGAAGACGTCATTGGATGCGTCCGCGTTGCCGCCGTCGCCGGCCAGGTCGGCCGTGGACTGGAACACCACGCGGCTGCCGTCGGCCGAAATCGCGGCAAACTGCGAGGCGCCGCTGGTGGCGGTGGTCAGTTGTGTCTGGCCCCAGAGCGCGCCCGGCAGCGCCAGCAGGGCCAGCGCGGCGAGCGGCTGCAGCGTGCGGGAATCGAATAGCCTGCTTGTCATGAAATCGTCCCTGTTCGACCTGCCCCGCCAGAGCATAAACCAGCGCGGGCAGGCGTGTCCGATGCGCCGGACCGGCGCCGGACGCTCGAGCGCCGGCATTTGAATCCGGACGCGGATTCGGCAATCGTACGCGGCGAATATGAATGTACTTGAACACTACACCGCCGCCTTTGTGGGCTTTGTCTGGGGGCCGCCGCTGCTCGTGCTGCTGCTGGGCGGCGGGCTGTTCTTTCTGATCTATTCGCGCGGTACCCCCTACCGGCATCTGCATCATGGCGTGGCGATTCTGACCGGCCGCTATGACCGCGATGACGCCCCAGGCGACATCAGCCACTTTCAGGCGCTCTCGAGCGCGCTGTCCGGCACGCTGGGCATGGGCAATATTGCCGGCGTGGCCGTGGCCATCCACATGGGCGGACCGGGGGCGGTGTTCTGGATGTGGGTGACGGCCGTCGTGGGCATCGGCACCAAGTTTTTCACCTGCACCCTGGCGGTCATGTACCGCGGCGAGGACAGCCTGGGCCGCATTCAGGGCGGGCCGATGTACGTGGTGCGCGAGGGGCTGGGCCGGCGCTGGATGCCGCTGGCCGTGCTGTTCTGCGTGGCCGGCCTGGTGGGCACGCTGCCGGCGTTCCAGATCAACCAGCTCACGCAGATCAGCCGCGAGGTCATCGCCGAGCCGCGCGGCTGGGTGGGCGACAATCCGTTCTGGTTCAACCTGAGTTTCGGTCTGGCCGCGGCCGCTCTGGCGTCGGTGGTCATCCTGGGCGGAATTCAGCGCGTAGGCGCGTTCGCGGCGCGCTTCGTGCCGCTCATGGTGCTGATCTACCTGGCCTGCGTGTTCTACATCCTGGCGCAGAACATCGGCGCGGTGCCCGGGCTGCTTGGGCTGATCGTCACCGAAGCCTTCAGTCCGACCGCCGTGGGCGGTGGCCTGCTGGGCGTGATACTCACCGGCGTCAAGCGCGGCGCGTTTTCCAACGAGGCCGGCATCGGCACCGAATCCATGGCGCACGGCGCGGCCCGGACGGACGAGCCGGTCCGCGAGGGCCTGGTCGCCATGCTGGGTCCGGCCATCGACACGCTGCTGGTCTGCACCGCCACCGCGCTGGCGATCCTGGCGACCGGCGTGTGGCAGTCGGGCGAGGCCAACGGCGTCACGCTTACCGCGGAGGCATTCGCCCGCGCCATGCCCGATTTCGGGCTGTGGCTGCTGATCCTGGTGGTGTTCTTCTTTTCGATCACCACCATCGTGACCTACAGCTACTACGGCACCAAGTGCCTGGGTTTTCTCGCGGGCGCGCAGTACGAGCACCACTACCGCTGGTTCTACATCGGGCTGATCGTGGTGGGCGCAGTGGTGTCGCTCGACGTGGTCATCAACGTCATCGACGGGATGTATGCGCTCATGGCCATCCCCACCATGACGTCCGCGCTGATTCTGGCGCCCAGGGTCATGGCAGCGGCGCGCGATTACTTCGCCCGCTATCAGATGGAATCCTGACCAGTCCCGGTATTCGCGGGGATGCCGATCAGGAAATTGAAAGCGCCACAGAGGCACAGAGCGCACGGAGAAAACGGTTCTATTGATTCGCGTATTGCGTGAACTGATTAATAACCACAAAGCCACGAAGGCCACAAAGGCTCCGGGTTGGAGCGTTGCGCTCATCCTGCTCTTTCTGGGGATATCGCTACTTTCCTCTCTTCACTCTGTGTGCTTTGTGCCTCTGTGGTTTTCTTCGCTCTTGCGCCTTCGTGGCGAAAATGTATCTTGCTTTCACCAATCATTCCGGGCCTGACCGGGCCAGAAGAAATGGATTGCCGTGAGCCGCTATCGCCCCCCCGCCGAGAAATCCAGTCCCTACATCACCGCCGCCGGGGCCCAGGCCCTGCGCGACGAGCTGGACCACCTGTGGAACGAGCGCCGGCCCCGGGTGGTACAGGCCATGGCCGACGCCGCCGCAGAAGGCGATCGCTCCGAAAACGCCGAATACATATACCGCAAGAAGGAGCTGCGCGAGATTGACCGGCGGGCCGGCTATCTCTCCCGGCGCGTGGAGCAGATCAAGGTGGTGGATCGCGTCCCGGACGACACCGGCAAGGTGTTTTTCGGCGCGACCGTCACGGTGGTCGACGAGCAGGGCCGCGAGGGCCGCTACCGTATCGTGGGCGCCGACGAGATCGACGCGCGGCAAGGCTGGATCAGCATAGACTCGCCCGTGGCGCGGGCGCTGGTCGGCAAGTCGCTCGGCGACATCGTGGCGGTTCGCCTGCCCTCGGGTGAAGCCGAGCTGGAAATCGCGGACATCGGCTATCGGGACGAAAAATGATGAAAGTTCACTTGCTTGGCCTGTGCCTGGCCGCGCTGCCGATGCTGGCGGCGGCGGGTGAGGATGCCCGGCTGGAAGAGGGTCGGGCGCTGGCCGGTGCGCTGGGTGCGCAGCTCAAGGCCGAGCTGATGACGGCCATGCAGGCCGACGGCCCGGTGGCGGCCATTGAGGTCTGTCACGTCGAAGCGCCGCGCATTGCCGGCAGGCTGTCCGGCGACGGCGCCACGGTGGGCCGTACGGCGCTGAAAGTCAGAAACCCCGCCAACGCGCCGACAGCCGGGCAGGCGGCCGTGATGACCGATTTCGCAAAGCGCATGCGCCGCGGCGAGACCGATGCCCCACCCGAAGCCTTCGACGTGGCCGCCGACGGCTCGGCCCGCTACATGCGCGCGATTCCCACGGGCGCCCCCTGTCTGGCCTGTCACGGCAGCGATATCGCCCCGGCCGTGCAGGCTCGGCTGGATGCGCTGTACCCGCAGGATGCCGCCACCGGCTTTCGCGCCGGTGAATTGCGCGGCGCCTTCGTGGTGGCCTGGCCCGCGCGGCCACCTGCACCGTGATCGTTCGCGCCTGCCCCGCCTGCGGCCAGCGCAACCGGGTGCCGGCCCGGCATCTGGCCTCGACCGGGCGTTGCGGCGGCTGCCGCGGCAGCCTGCCGCCGCTGGATACGCCGCTGGACGTCACGACCGGCGAGTTCGACGAACTGATTGCCCGCTCGCCGGTGCCCGTGCTGGTCGACTTCTGGGCCGAATGGTGCGGCCCCTGCAAGCAGGCGGCGCCGGAGCTGCAGACGCTCGCCCGGCGGCTGGCCGGGCGGGGGGTCGTGGCGAAGGTGAACACCGAGCGCGAGCCGGCGCTGGCGCGCCGCTTCAATATCCGCAGCATTCCCTACTTTGCGGTGTTCCGGGACGGCGCGAAGCGGGCCGAGCGAACCGGTCTGCTGCCCGCGTCAGAACTGCAGCGGTGGATCGAACAGACGGGCTGACCGTCCGGGCCGGCCCGATCAGTCGTCGGCCATTGCCCGCGCCGGACTCATGCCGAACAGAATCATCCGGATGCTGCGTCGGGAGACCTGGCTAAACGCCGTCATGTCGTGGTCGGCATAGCTGCTGCGATTGTCGATATACAGGCTCAGCAGGCCGTGCAGCGTGGACCAGACGCACAGCGCCTGCTCGCGCGGGTTCTGCGGATGCACGAGGCCGTTGCGCTGGGCCTTCTCCAGATTGCCGATGAGTACCTGATAGCTGGCCGTACCCGCTTCCGCCACTTCGGGGAACTCCGCGTCCTCGTCGGCCAGCGCGTCGGTTTCGTCAAACAGCGGGCCCTTGCCCAGATCGCTGGCGAACATCAGCCGGTACAGACAGGGATAGGCCATGCCGAAGCGGCTGTAGGCGTCCACGCCGCTCAGCAGGGATTCCAGCGGACAGTGGGCCTGCGCGTCCATCGCCTGCTGAATCTCCCGCGTCAGCAGGCGAAAGCCGGCAGCGGCCACGGCCGCGGTGAGATCGCGCTTGGTGGGAAAGTGGCGGTAGGGCGCGCTGCGGGACACCCCCGCGCGCTGCGCCACGGCCCGCAGCGTCAGCCCTTCCAGCCCTTCCGTTTCCAGAAGCGACAGGGCGCAGTCGATGCAGGCGTTGCGCAGGTCGCCGTGGTGATAGGCACGTTGGTCGGCCAAGGCGTTCTCCAGTGTTGACAGCGTCAACATACCCGCTTATGTTGACGCTGTCTACATTGCGGCGCTCATGCGGCGCTTTTCGAGGAACGCCATCATGCGTGTGCTCCCCATACTGATTTTCCTGGGCCTGTCGGCCGGTTTTCTGACGGCCTGCGGCGAATCAGCCGGGCAGTCCGAGCCGGCGTCGCATCCGGCCACCGCCAAGCCGGTCCGGGTAGCACCGGTCACGCGGACCGACACGCTGCGCCAGTACGCGCTGACCGGCGTGACCCGTGCGGCCAACCGGGCCACGCTGGCGTTCCAGGTCAGCGGCAATCTGTCGAAGCGGCCGGTGAATATCGGCGACCGCGTCGAGCCGGGACAGCTCATTGCCGAACTCAGCAACCCGGAAGCCGGCCCGCAGGCCGACGCCGCCCGCGCGCGGCTCAGCGAACTGAACACGCGGCTCGCCCAGGCCGAGCGTGACCTGACCCGCGTGGAGAATCTGTTCGAGCAGGAAGCCGCCACCCGGCAGGAACTTGAATCCGCCCGCGCCAGCCGGGATGCGCTGCAAGCCAGCCGCGACAATGCCCGCGCCCAGCTTTCGCGCTCGACCCGCACGCTCGATGAAACCCGCATCAAATCGCCGGTCGAAGGCACGGTCGACCGGGTGCTGTTCGAGCCGGGAGAATTTGTGCCGGCCGGTCAGCCGGTGGTGTCGCTGTCCGGCGGCGGTCTCACGGAAGTGGAGATCGGTGTACCGGAAAACCTGATCGACTCCGTGGAAGTCGGCCAGCCGGCCACGCTGCGGCTGCCGCTGTTCGAGGGCCGCACCGTCAGCGGCCGCGTGAGCGAGTTCGCCAGTGCGTCCACCGGCGCGGGGCAGCTGTTCCCCGTGGTGATCACGCTGGACGCCGGCCAGTCACTGCGGGCCGGGCTGACCGTGGAATGGCTGCTGGACGCCACTCAGCCGCAGCGCCTCACGGTGCCGGTGACCGCCGTGGTCAGCCCCGGCGGCAGCGGCCAGCCGCGGGTGTACCGCGTGGTAGACGGCCGCGCGACCGCCGTGCCGGTGAAGTTGGGCGCCATCATGGACGAGAACGTCATCGTCGAGGGTGAGCTTGAGGCCGGGCAGTCGATCATCGTGGCGGGCCTGAACAACATCACCGACGGCCGTCCGGTCGAGGTGCTGCCGTGAACGGCCTGCTCGAATCCATTCTGGCCAGCCGCAAGCTGGTCTACACGCTGGTGGGCGTGTTTTCGCTGGCCGGGCTGGTGGCCTTTCAGAGCATGGATCGCCAGGAAGATCCGTCCTTTCCTTATCGCGTGGGGCAGATCATTACCCAGTTTCCGGGCGCGGACCCCGAGCGCGTCGAGCGCCTGGTGCTGGAGCCGCTGGAAGAGCAGCTCGCGCAGGTGGAGGAAATCGACGACATGGATTCGGTGGCGCGCCAGGGCGTGGCGGTGACCCGGATCATTCTCAAGGACAGCATTTACGACACCGCCTCGGCCTGGGATCGCGTGCGTATCGAGATGGACCGGGCAGTCAGGGACTTTCCCGACAGCGCCCGGCCACCCCAACTGAACGACCGCGTGATCGGTGGCTCCACGATTGTTTACGCCGTCACCGGCAGCACGGACCTGGACGCGCTGGCCAAGGCTGCCGACCGGCTGAAAAAACGCCTGCTGGGCATGCAGAACATGGCCAGTATCGACATCTTCGGCGACCCCGGGGAGCAGATTACCGTGGCCGTGGAAGACGCCGTCATGGCGCGCGTGGGGCTGACGCCGCAGGCGCTGGTCAGCGAAATCCAGAGCAGCAACCAGATCATTTCCGGCGGCTCACTGCGGCTGGCCGGGGCGTCGGTCAACCTCAAGCCCGGCACCGATTTCCGCACGCTGGACGAAATTCGCACCACGCCCATCCGGCTGCCGGCGGGCGAGTCGATTCCGCTGGGCAGCTTTGCGCAGGTATTCCACAGCACGGCTCAGCCGCCGACGCAGCGCATGTGGTTCGACGGCCGCCCCGCGGTGGGTCTGGAGCTCAAGGCCGAACGCGACAGCACCAATGTCGTGGCCTTCGGCGAGCGGGTTCGCACGCGCGTGGCGGACCTGCGCGACGAGTTTGCGCCGCTGCAGATCGAGGAGATGTTCTACCAGCCGGCACATACCGAATCGCGGCTGGCTACGCTGCTGCAGAGTCTGCTGGTGTCGGTGGCGATCATCGTGGCCGTGCTGTTCGCGGCCATGGGTTTGCGCATGGGCATTCTGGTGGCGACGTTGCTGCCCCTGGTCACGCTCACCGCCGTGGCCATCTACGCCATCGGCGGCGGCGTGCTGCAGCAGATGGCCATTTTCGGCATGGTCGTTTCGCTCGGCATTCTGGTGGACAACGCCATCGTGATGACCGAAAACGTGCAGTGGCATCTGAATCGCGGCGAGTCGCCCGGCCAGGCGGCGCTCAAGTCGGTGCGCGAACTGGCCGGCCCGCTGTTTGCGGCCACGGGCACCACGCTGGCGGCCTTCGTGCCGCTGCTGCTGGCGGAAGGCGGTACCGGCGATTTCACGCGGGCCATCCCCATCATGATCATGCTGGCGCTGATCATCAGCTACATCTTCGCCGTGACGCTCACGCCCATGCTGGCGCAGACCTTTCTGCGCGCCGGCGCGGGGTCGGCCAGCGAAACCGGCCGCTTCGCCCGCCTGGCGTCGCGGCTGGCGTATCTGACGACCACCTATCGCAAGTCCTTTGTGGTGGGCGGCTTCCTGGTCATGGGGGCTTCTTTCTTCTGCATGCAGTTTCTCGAGCAGGAGTTCTTCCCCAACGCCGACCGCAATCAGGTCGTTATCGACATGACGCTGGCCGAGGGCAGTCATCTGCAGACCACCGAGGCGGCCGCGCGCCGCATCGAGCTGGCGCTGCGCGGCCGGCCCGGCGTGGAATCGGTGCACGCCTTTATCGGCAACAGCGGGCCTACCTTTTACTACAACCTGCCGCAGATTCCCGAATCGCCCCAGCGGGCCCGCCTGGTCGTGCAGACCGACGGCCTGGCCCGCAACCGCGAGATCATCGACTGGGTGGACGACTTCGCCGGACGGGAACTGCCGCAGGCCGATATCGTCGGCGGCATCCTCCGGCAGGGGCCGCCGCTGAGCGCGCCCATTGAGGTCCGCGTGTTCAACGAAGACCCGCAGCGGCTGGCCGAGGCCACCGAGCGGGTCTATGACGAGCTGATCCGCATTCCGGGCGTGCGCGACGCCCGCCACAATCTGGGCACCGGCGTGCCCAGCGTCGATTACCGAATCCACGACGCCGTGGCCCGCCGCTTCGAGGTGACGCGGGCGGATATCGCGCAGGCCCTGCTGGGGCGTAGCCACGGCATTACCATTGGTCAGTATCGGGCCGGGGACGACCCGGTGCCCATCAAGCTGCGCAGCCCCGAAGGCGAGCGCTTCGATCTGGCGGAGCTGGAAACCGCCAACATCTACGCGCCGAACGGCAGCTTCGTGCCGCTGCTGCAGGTGGCCGAGCCCGTGCTGGAGATGCAGCCGGGCGCCATTTACCACTACGACCAGCGCCGCCTGGCGCGCGTGTACAGCGAGCTTGCGCCCGATACCGTCTACAGCGAGGTGCTGGGGCCGGTGAAATCGCGGCTGAAGGCGCTGGCGCTGCCGCCGGGCACCGATATCGAGTACGGCGGCGAGGCCGAGGAATCGGCCAAGGCCAACAACGCCATTGCCTCGACCGCGCCGCTCGGCGTGGCCCTGCTCATGTTCTTCCTGCTCATGGAATTCAACTCTTTCCGGCGGGTGGGGCTGGTGCTCATGACGCTGCCTTTCGCGCTGGCGGGCGTGATTCCGGGGCTGTGGCTGCTGGGCTTTCCCTTCGGCTTCCTGCCGCTGCTGGGCGCGATCGCGCTGGTGGGCATTGTGGTGAACAACGCCATCGTGCTGATCGATGTGCTGGACCAGCGCCTGGCCGAGGGCCTGCCGCTTATCGACGCCATGCGCGAAGCCGTGGAACGCCGCACGCGGCCCATCCTGCTGACCACGGCCACGACCATTGCCGGGCTGTTGCCGCTGGCGTTTTCCAGCGCCACGCTCTGGCCGCCCATGGCCTGGGCCATCATCACCGGACTGCTGGCGTCGACCGTCTTGACGCTGCTCGTGCTGCCGGCCATGTGCTGTCTGGTGCTGGGCGGTCGGCGACCCGCTGGCGGCCAACCCGCGGCCGCTGCCGTAGTGCTGATGCTGGCGGGCGGTCTGCTGCTCAGCTCGCCGACACCCACCCGCGCCGACACCCCGCCGACCGACACGCCGGTCATTGGCTACAACGAGGCCACGCTGGCCGGGTCCAGCCGGCCGCGCGTTCAGGCCGAAGGGCATCGCGCCAGCGCCGCCCAGGCGCGCGCCCGGGCAGAGTTTCGGCGCGGCGCCTTTCCGCGGCTGCAGGGCCGGGCTTTTGCCGACCGCGTCGATGAGCGGCCGTCCATCGAGGTGCCGAATCCGGCGGGGCCGGGCACGCGCGAATTCGAGGTGGGTGAGCTGGAGCGTCGCGGCGCGACCATCGAGCTGCGCCAGCCCCTGTTTGATGCCGCCCAGCAGCTTTATGCGGCGCCCTCGGCGCGGCAAAGTGCGGTGTCGGCCGGCGAGAATTTTGCCAGCAGCAAGCTGGCCGGCGCGGTGAGCGCGTCGGATGCCTATGTGGACGCCGCGGTGTTGCGCGAACGTCTCGAGTCGGTCGAGGACCTGCTGAGCAGCCTGGAGGCCCGCAATCGTCGCATCAACGAGCTGGCCGACCAGGGCCGCGCGCTCAAGAGCGACCGGCTGGAGGTGCGTTTCGCGCTGGACCGGGCCCTGCAGTCCCGCGCCCAGCTGCGGGAGGAGTATCACGTGGCGCAGGCCGTGCTGGCGCGCGCCGCCGGCCGCGACGGGCGGGTGATTCCCGCGGTCATGGATTACCGCCCGCCGGCCGAGGACCGCAGCGTCCAGCAGCTGCTGGCGTATGCGCGGGATCGGCGCCGGGATCTGGCCGCGCTGGATGCCGGTATCGAGGCCGCGCGCTTGCAGGCGGGGGCCGCCGGGGCAAGTCGTTTGCCCACCGTCGATGCCGTCGCCTCGCTGCAGTACAACGAGGGCAACGCATTTGCGCCGGACCGCGAGGGGCGTGTGGCGGCGGAGCTGCGCTGGGCGCCCTTTTCCGGCGGGGTGACGTCGGCGGAAAAGGCCGAGGCGCTGGCCGAACTGGAGCGACTCAAGGCCGAGCGCCTGGAGTTTCTGCGCGAGATTCGCCTGCAGATCGAAAATGCCGTGGCCGGCATGAGCACGGCGCGCACGCTGCGCACGCTGGCCCGCAGCGGCATGGCCAGCGCCGAAGCCACGCTGGACGCCCGTTCAGCCCGTTTCGAGGCCGGCCGCGCGACGGTCGACGATGTGCTCGACGCCGAGGCTGAGCTGAGCAGCCAGCGGGCGCGGAGCGAAATTGCCCGCTACGAAATCCTGCGGCACTGGGCGCGTCTACAGGGCGCGCTGGCCAACAGTGACTGGGTCACGCGGCTGCCTGCCGAAGCAGTCGCCCCCGCCGGCGATGACTGAAGCCAGCTGACGCCACGCGTATTACTGCGCATTGCGCGCCGGTCCTGCCCTTGCGCTAGTCTGACGTTGCCGCGGGTCACGGAGGACGTCGCATGGTCGGAAAATTTCTGAAGTACGCGGGCCTGCTGCTGGCGCTGCTGCTGCTCGTGCTTGTTTCTCTGCCGTGGTGGTTCAACTGGAACTGGCTGCGGGGGCCAATATCCACTGCCGTCGAGGCGCAGACCGGCCGCGCGCTGGACATCGGCAATATCGACGTGGATTTCGGCTGGACCACGCGCATCACGCTGCAGTCGCTGGCCTTCGAGAATGCCGAGTGGGCCGGCGACACCCCCATGCTGACGCTGGAGGAACTGGCGGCGGGCCTGCGCGTGCTGCCGCTGCTGCGTTTCGACCTGCAGCTTCCCGAACTGGCGGTCACGGGTCTGCGGGCCGACCTGGTCAAGCGCGCCGGCGACCAGGCCAACTGGGCCTTCATGGCAGACGACAGTGACGAAAGCCCGGCGCCGGACAGCCGCGCCGATATCCCGGCCATCGAAAACCTGAAGCTGCGCGACATCCGCGTGCGCTACCGGGATGAGACCCGGCCCTTCGACTACCGGGCGCAGATTGATTCGCTCGACGCGGCGGGCGGCGGCGGGCAGCCGCTCAAGGCCGAAGGCCAGGGCAGTGTGCAGGATCGCGCCCTGGCGCTGGCGCTGACCGCCGGCTCGATTGAAACACTACGCGGCAGCGACCAGCCCTGGCCGGTCGAGCTGTCGCTGGCCGTCGGCCGCTCGAATCTCTGGCTGAACGGCAGCATTGGCCAGCCGCAGACGCTGAGCGGGCTGGCCATCGACATGCGCATCAAGGGCCCGAACTTGGACGACTGGTACCAGGTCACCAGCATCCCGCTGCCCGAAAGCCCGCCCTACGACCTGTCAGGCCGGCTGAAGCACGCGGACGGTCTCTGGCAGTTCGAGAACTTCGACGGCCGCCTGGGCGACAGCGACCTGCGCGGCGATTTTGGCGTGCAACTCGGCGGCGAGCGCCTGGCCGTAACCGCCGATTTGAAGTCCGACAAACTCGATTTCGATGACCTGGGGCCGCTGATCGGTGTGCCGCCGGACGCCAGCGAAACCGCGTCGGCCGATCAGGTCGACGAGGCCGAGCAGGCCGCCGGCGATGAGCGTGTCATCCCCGACCAGACGCTGCCGCTGGGCAAGCTGCGGGTGGCCGATGCGCAGGTCAGCCTGAAGGCCGACAGCGTGCTCGCGCCTGGCCTGCCCATCGATGATCTGACGCTGGACGTGGACCTGGAAAACGGCGTGCTTCGCGTCACGCCGTTCGCCCTGGGCTTTGCCGGGGGCCGGCTGAACACCTACGCCACCATCGACGCGTCCGTCGACCCCGGCATCTGGCATTTCGATATCCGGGCACGCGACTTCCAGCTGCGCCGTCTGCTGAGCAGCGTCGATCTGAAGGACGCCGGCGAAGGCCGGCTGGGCGGGGATATCCGCATTCGAGGCCAGGGCGAAAACCTGCGGCGTGCGCTGGCGGGCAGCAACGGACGCGTCACCGTGGTCGTCAACGGTGGCCGGTTCAGTGGCCTGCTGCTGGAATTGATCGGCCTGGACGTGGCCGAGTCGCTCGGCATGCTCCTCGGTGATGACCAGAAGGTGGATATCCGCTGTCTGGTGGTTGATCTGGACGTGGATAAGGGCCAGGTGGACAGTCGTCAGCTCGTGCTCGACACGGCGGACACCCGCATCGATGGCGATCTGCAGGCGGACCTGGGCACCGAGCGCTTCGAGCTGCGACTCGAGCCCGAGCCGAAAGACTCGAGCCTGTTCAGCGCGCGCACGCCGTTCGAGATCGACGGCCGGTTCAGCGACGTGAATGTGGCGCCGGACTTTGCGGTGCTCGGGCTGCGTCTGGGCGCCGCGGCCGCGCTGGGGGCAGTGGCGCCGCCGGCGGCCCTGCTGGCGTTTCTCGAGCCCGGCCCGGCGACCGACGCGCAGTGCGACGATCTGCTGTCGGACATCGACGCGCCGCCGCAATCGGACGACGGGCCGAAGGCTTCGGCGGATCAGTCGGGGAAATAGCGGTCCAGAATGGCCTGCATGCGTTTTTCGGTGAGCGGCTTGACCGAAAATTCCGCCGGCGCGGTCAGGCCTTTCTCCGCCGCCAGAGCCTGGGCGTTGTCCAGGCTGGTCAGCATCATCAGAAGCACTTCACCGGTCTGCTCGTCCGGCAGCTTTTCGTAGGCGGCCGCGAATTCCCAGCCGTCCATGACCGGCATGTTGATGTCCAGGCAGATCAGTTCCGGCTGCGGGTATTCGCCGTCCTGGCGGGTGGTCAGATACTCGAGCGCCTCGGCGCCGTGCGCCGCAATCTGAATATGATCGGCGCAGTCCATATCTTCCAGCAGCAGGCGTGTCAGCGTCTGGTCGGGCCGATAATCGTCCACGACCAGGATTGTCTTGAGTCGGCGAGTCATGCCGCGAGCTTATCCTGCCGGGGCGGCGTTTTGCGAGCGCATTCGCGGCGCGGGCGACTGGATGGCCGGATTGGACCTGTTTCGGCGCCCGTGTGAAGCTTCCGGGTCTTATTGCGGGTGTCTTGCAGACGGGAGAGCAAAGCTGATGGCGGATTATTTCAAGGACAAGGTGGCCGTCGTAACCGGCGCGGGGTCGGGCATTGGCGCGTCGATTGCGCGGTTGCTGGCGGAGAAGGGCGCCCGCGTGCACTGCGCGGACCTGGACGGTGGCGCGGCGGGCGAAGTCGCGTCCGGGCTCGACCGGGGCATGGCCCACGCCTGCGATGTGACCGACGCCGAGGCCATGCAGGCGCTGGCCGACACGGTGTTCGCGGCGGACGGCCGCGTGGATCTGCTGTTCAACAACGCCGGTATTGCCACGGCCGGCCGTATTGGCGACACCACGCTGGCGGACTGGCGCAAGGTCATCGACGTGAACGTGATGGGCGTGGTGAACGGCCTGCATGCCTTCCTGCCGCGCATGCGGGAGCAGGGCAGCGGCCACATTGCCAACACGGCCTCGGCCGCCGGTCTGGTCGCCGTGCCGCGGCTGGGCGCCTACTGCGCCACCAAGCACGCGGTGGTGGGGCTGTCCCAGTCGCTGGCCAGCGAAGTGCGCGATGACGGCTTGTACGTGACGATTCTGTGCCCGGGCATCATCAATACCCCCATCGTGAAACGGGCGGTGGCGCGCGGCGACGCCGAGCAGGGCGTGGCCCACGCGGCCGATTATTACGCCCGAAAAGGCGCCTCGCCGGACAAGGTGGCGGCTGATCTGCTGTCGGATATGCGCCGCAAGAAGCTTTTCTGCGTCACGCCGCGCACCGAGGTGGGTGCGGCCTGGCTGTCGCAGCGTCTGTCGCCCCGGCTGGCGGCCCTGATTACCGGGTCGGGCAGCCGCGCGCTCATGAAGATCAGGAAATAGGAGTTTTGTCACCGTGACGAATGCAGTGCTTCTGGTGGCGCATGGCAGCCGGCGCGAAGCGTCCAACGACGAAGTGCGCGCGCTCACCGAGCGGCTGGCGCAGCAGGCGCAAGGCCATTTCGGGACGATCCGCTGCGGCTTTCTGGAGCTGGCCGAGCCGTCCATCCCCGACGGTATCGACGCGCTGATCGCCGACGGCGCCGAGCGCGTGGTCGTGCTGCCGTATTTTCTGTCCGCCGGCCGGCACGTGGCGGAGGACATTCCGGGTATCCTCGGCGACTGCCGCAGCCGGCATCCATCCGTCCAGATCGTCACCGCGCCCTATCTGGGGCAGAGCGAGGAGGTGGTGCCGCTTCTGCTATCGTTGGCCGCGCGCCGGACGGAACAGACAGGCAGCCGAACATGATCTCAGCGGATTTTCCCTACGAGAAAAAGCGGGCCGAGGTGCTGGGCAGGCACATGGCCTATGTGGACGAGCCGGACGGCGGTTCCGGCCGCAGCATCGTGTTCCTGCACGGCAACCCGACTTCCAGCTACCTGTGGCGCAACGTCATGCCGCACCTCGACGGCCGAGGCCGGCTGATCGCGCCCGATCTGATCGGCATGGGCGATTCGGCCAAGCTGGACGACAGCGGGCCATCGACCTACCGCTTCGTGGAGCATCGCCGCTATCTGGACGCTCTGCTCGACGAGTTGGACCCGGGCGACGACGTGGTGCTGGTCATTCACGACTGGGGCTCGGCCCTGGGGTTCGACTGGGCCAACCGCCATCGCGATCGCGTTCGCGGCATCTGCTACATGGAAGCCATCGTGTCGCCGGTGAGCTGGGCGCAGTGGCCGGACGATGCCCGCAAGATTTTCGAGCTGATGCGGTCGGACGCCGGCGACGAGCTGGTGCTGGAGAAGAACATCTTCGTGGATCGCATTCTGCCCGGCTCCATCCTGCGAACGCTGTCCGACGAGGAAATGGCCGCCTACCGCCAGCCCTTCCGGCAGGTCGGCGAGCCCCGCCGCCCCACGCTCACCTGGCCGCGCGAAATACCCTTCCGCGGCGAAGGCCCGCAGGACGTGCACGACATCGTCGAGGATTACGGCCGCTGGCTGGAGAAGGACGGCACGCTGCCCAAGCTTTTCATCAATGCCGAGCCCGGCAGCATTCTCGTTGGCGAGCAGCGCGAGTTCTGCCGGAGTTGGCCCAATCAACAGGAAATTACCGTGCCCGGATCACATTTCATCCAGGAAGACTCTCCCGACGAGATCGGCGAAGCCGTTGCCCGCTTCGTCGATGGGCTGGACCGGTCATGAGCGCCCCCAACGCCACCGAAGGCAGCGTGCTGCTCGACAGTCGCCCGTTCTGGCTGACCGTGGGCGTGCTCGCCGTGCTGCTTCACCTGGGCGGCATCTACCTGTACGCCACGCAGGGCTTCGAGAATCTCTGGGCGCGGCTGTGGGGCATCATCGTGGTGCTGCACGTGCTGGAGATACCGCTGGCCTTCGTCATGCTGCGTGGTCGCGGCATTGCCTGGGGCCTGACCATCTGGAATACGCTGGTCTTCGGCTTTGCCTGGTGGGTGCCGGCGCGTCGCGGCGTGTACCACCCGAACGCCGGGCCCGGCCGCCCCGGTCCGGATCACGTTTAAGCAGGAGACCCCATGGAGATTACCCGCATCCTCGCCAGGGACCTGTTCGCCGGCCAGACGGTGTTCATCACCGGCGGGGGCAGCGGCATCAACCTGGGCATTGCCAAAAACTTGGCCGCGCTGGGCGCCAACGTCGCCATCTGCGGGCGGACGCAGGAAAAGCTGGACGCCGCCGCCGACGAGCTGCGGGCCATGGGCGCCAAGGTGTCTGCCGTGGCCGCCGATGTGCGGGATATCGACGCGCTGAAAGCCGCCATGGAAGCCGCGCGCGAGTCGCTGGGCACCATCAGCGTGGTCGTGGCCGGCGCCGCCGGCAACTTCCCCGCCGCGGCGGAAAAGCTGAGTTCCAAGGGTTTCGAAACGGTGGTGGATATCGACCTGGTGGGCGCCTTCAACACCGCCAACGCCGCGTTCGATCAGCTGCGAGAAACAAAGGGCAGCCTCATCTTCATCTCCGCCGGCCAGGCGTTTTCGCCGTATGCCTGGCAGGTGCACGTCTGCGCCGCCAAGGCCGGCATCGACAACATGATGCGCACGCTCGCGCTGGAGTGGGGCCGCTTCGGCATCCGCGCCAACAGCATCGTCCCCGGCCCCATCAAGGACACCGAGGGCATGAAGCGCCTCGCCCCGCCCGGCATGGACGACAAGGTCGCCCAGGCCGTGCCGCTCAAGCGCATGGGCACGGTAGACGACATCGGCCAAACCGCCTGCTTCCTCGCCTCGCCCCTCGCCAGCTACGTGTCCGGCAGCCTCATCATGGTCGATGGCGGCCAGAACCTGGAAGGCTCCGGCCGCTGGACTGAACTCATGGCCGCCGGCATACGGGACAAGTCGGACGATATGTAGGCGTGGCGTTGCATCCCATTCGATCTGCTACGGCCTAGCCTTTGCTAGTTGGCGGATTCATCGCCCCTGCCACCATCGCCTTCGCCTGTCGCGTTCTTCGTACGCATTAATCAGCTAGAGGATTTTTAGCCATGGAGATATTGATGGGATTGTTACTCGTTGCTGCCGGTGGCTTTCTCACCTACCTAGCCATGGATGCTGCCAGGCGCGGGTAGCTCATTAGCGTTGATTAACCATGGGATAAATGGGGCCGGGAGAACAGGGCCAGAGTAGGGTTTCGCGTAATCGGTCCTTTTTCCAAGACGATTTTTTAATAAATTTACTCTGACCCCGTTTTCCTTGACCCCGTTTTCCCTGTTTGGACTGCCCACGGTACGGAGGACACTTCCGGCCTATGATTTAGCCATAGGAGGAAGTCATGAACTCACCGCGATATACCCCGGAATTTAAGGAAGAAGCCGTCCGCCAAATTGTAGATCGAGGTTACTCGGTTGCCGAGGTTTCGGAAAGACTGGGCGTTTCTGCACATAGCTTGTACAAATGGATCAAGGCCATCAAGCCTGATAAATCTGATGCCCGGGCTGCTGAACTGGTGCAGGCCAAGAGTGAAATCCTCAACCTTCGTGCTCAGCTTCGGCGCACCGAGGAGGAGCGCGACATCCTAAAAAAGGCCGCTCGGTACTTTGCAAGGGAGCCCGAGTAAAGTACCGGTTCATCAACGATCATC